>NZ_JBHTDF010000025.1:1509-492896 GCF_042666375.1 Nocardioides sp. GCM10030259
TCGGGGTGCGGAGCCACGCCGACGATGCGGCAGCGCTGGTCGATGCCCTCGATGCCTCGCCGGCCGTCGTGATCGGCCGGAGCTACGGCGGCGAGGTGGCCGTGGATCTCGCGTTGCGGTATCCGGCGCTCGTGCGGTGCCTGGTGCTCCTGGAACCGAGCATGCCGATGCTCTCTCCGGAGAGCAGGGAGTGGCTGGAGCGGCTCAGACGTCGACTACCTCCGGGGACCGCCCCGGCGGAGGCAGCCGCCCGGCTGATCGAGGCCGCGTTCGGCGAGGGCACTTGGGAGCAACTGCCCGACGAGATGCGCACGCTGTTCGTCGACAACGGCGACGCCATCCTGACCGAGGTCCACGGTGCGTGGACCCAGCCCAGCGCGCCGGAGCTGGCCAAGCTCGACGTGCCAACCCTGCTGCTGAGTGGCGACGACTCCCCAGGCCCCTTCCGGGCGGCCGACGACGAGCTCGCCGCACGCCTTCCCCACGCTCGGCGCGAACTGGTGGGTGGCGGTCACCTCATCGATCCCGCGAGTCCCATCGTCCTGTCCTTCATCGACGAGCTGCTCGCCTCCTCGACCACGGCACCTCCGCGCCCATCGGACGCGCAGTGATCCTCTCGCCGTTCCACTCCCCTGTTGGGCGTTGAACTGCTTCCACCCCACGATCGCCTGCCCGACCAGGCAGCCGAGGAACAGGGCGAGGAAGAACAGGCTCAGCGAGTTTCACCCGCAGAAACGTACGGGTCCGGCGCATCAGGTGTGCCTCAGACCGGTCACCAGGAAGGACGCGAGCATTGGGTGGGTGGCTGGGAACCACACCCGGAGAGACGCCGCGGGGGAATCGGGCATGGGTTCGACGAGTCGGCATCCTCGGCGAACTCCGGTCACCTGCCCGTCCTGCGGCGAGATCTGTACCTCCATCGAGACCCAGGTCGAGCGCTGGGAGGAGTACGCAGACGGAAGCAAAGGGCCGTCGGGCGATGGCCCTCCGTTGGATCCTCTGCTGGAGGTCCCAGGCCCCGCGATCACGACCCACGGTCCGTGCGGACACCAGGTGGTGAGGGAGCTCCCACCGCTGTTCGGCCGCTCGTAGACGCCGAGCGGATTCGCGACGGCGACCAACAGTATTCGATTGGGTGAGGTCGGCCGCCTCTGGCGGGGTTCCTTGCACTCATCGGGAGGCCCGGACGGCCAGTGCTGGGGGTGGTGTTGGCCGTCTCGGCTCTCCGCCCTCAGCCCGAAAGCCGGCGCCGGGCCGACCACCATCGTGCTCGGGTGCGGACTGCGACACCCCCCATCGTGCATCGACGGCCTCGCGGCCTCAACAGGCGGCGGAGAGGCCAGACGGCCAGCGCTACGGGGGATTGCTGGCCGTCTGGCTGCTCCGATCATCTCCCAGGGGTACTGCGTACTGACGTCACCCGAGCGGAGGGTATTCGGACGAGCACCGACATCCTCCGAATGGGTGAGTTCGGGCCGCTTCCGGCCGGGGCACAGTCCGTGTAGGACTCGGGCGAAGGACGGCCGGACGGCCAGCGCTGGGGGGCGCTGGCCGTCGCGGCCCTCCGTCCTCAACTCTCCAACAGGCTCAACTTGGCCGACGCGCAGGCATGGGAAGCCCTACGGGTTGTTGACGATGATCGTCCTGGTCGCGATCGGGGGCCGCTGCTTCCGCCCCTTCTTTTTCTTCGCCGCGGACGCCACTCCGTCGAGCGCAGCACCGCCTGGCCGTCCTCGGCGTCCAGGCCGCGTAGCACCGCCCGGCGACGTCTGCGACGTCCGCGTCCTGTGCACCCCCGCACCCGGTGAGCAGCATCGTCGCGGCGACAATGCCCGGCGCCCACCCCGACCGGGCCCGATGCTGCAGCACGACCTCATGGTGGCAGCGACACCGGGCCGAACCAGGGATTTCGAGCCCGTCCGCCAACGCGAGCCGATCGCCAGCTGGGGGGCTCTTCACCCCTTAGGCGGGGTTTCGACGTCGTGGACGCCGGTACCTGACCAGCAAGAGCTGTCGGCGGATCCGGGCGCACCAGGGGGCTCCGCGGCCGGATCGGCCGACCCGAGGGAGGGCAGGACCATGACCACCGCACGCGACATCATGTCCGGCGGCGCCGAGTGCGCCCGGACCAGCGACACCCTTTCCGACGCGGCGAGGAAGATGAAGGATCTCGACGTCGGCGCGCTGCCGATCTGCGGCGACGACAACCGCCTCCACGGTGTCATCACCGACCGCGACATCGTCGTCGACTGCATCGCCGCCGACGGCGACCCGAAGACCACCACCGTGCAGGCGTTCAGCGGCGGCGAGACCGTCACCATCGGCGCCGACGACTCCGTGGAGGAGGCCCTGCAGACGATGATCGATCACGGCGTGCGCCGCCTGCCGGTCATCGACGGACACGACCTGATCGGCATCCTCACCCAGGCCGACGTCGCGAAGAACCTCTCCGATGACCAGATCGGGAAGCTCGTCGAGGCCATCTCCACCGCGCCGGCGAACAACTAACCGGCAGGACGGGCCAACGGCGCGCCTGAAGGCAGCTGGAGATGCCGTACTCGAAACGGGTACGGCTCAGGCATCAGCACACGCTCAAAGGAGGCAGCAATGCCGAGCAAGTCAGCGAACGTGAAGAACGAGAAGCAGTACGAAGCCCTCAAGGACAAGGGCATGTCGAAGGAGCGCGCGGCGAAGATCGCGAACGCCAAGGACTCCTCCAAGCACGGCGGGCAGCAGTCCGGCAAGGGCGGCGACAGCTCCCAGGGCGGCACCACCGCGCAGAAGAAGAAGGCTGGCCGCAAGGGCGGGAAGGCGAGCCACTCCTGAGCACAGCAACGGACGCCCCTCGTCCCGTCACGGACCTCGTCCTGGTCGTCACCGCCCAGGACGAGGACGAGCGCCCGTCGTGGCTGGTGGACGGCGCGCTCTACCACCACGACGTGGTGTTCCACTGGTCCGCCGCTCACGCCGAGTGGAGCCTCGTTCCAACGGGTCGAGAACATCCGGTGCCCGGACTGCCGGTCGGTCTCAAGTCGATCCACGTCTTCGAGCTCCGGCGGGCGCCGGCCTGACTGGCGCCCGCTACTGACACGTCGCTCTCTGTCGATGAGGTCCGTGCCAACGAGCTCCGGACCGCGGGCTCAGTTCGCTGCGGCGCTGGGGTCGAGGGAGCTCCGCCGGTGCACGTTGGTGCGGCTGGTTGCGTGCTTGTCGGGGAGCTGGTCGAGCCCGAACACCATCTCGAGGCCGAGTATCGCGGTGACCCATCGGAAGTCTGGGCTGGCCGCGCATACTTCAACGGAGCCGCCGCGGGGTTGGACGGCGTTGATGAGGCGGATCAGGGTGCCGATGCCACCGGCGTCGACGAACGTCACCGCGGACGCGTCGACGGTGAAGCGGGTACATCCAGAAGCGACGGCGTCGTCGAGGCGGCGGCGCAGGTCGATGGACGCGTAGGCGTCCAGCTCGCCGGTGACGACGAGGTGCGCGCGGGGTGGATGCAACGACATGGCCGAGAAGGTGTTCATAGCGACCCCGGGACTGCGGTAGTCGGTCAACCGGGAACGGAGACGCCGTGGATGGCGGGACGCGAGGAACTCTCGGCTGCCTGGGACGCTACGCGCCAGTACGGTCTCGCCGCACCGCCCGAAAGTAGACACCTCTGGCCGTGTGCTCGCCTCTTCGGCGAGTTCTTGCTGCGGGCCCGGGAGAAGTCGGGACGGCCAGCGGGCAGTCGGGGCGCTGACGGGGTGTCCTCTTCACTTTCTGGGTACTGATCTGCCGGCGGTTTCCGCCGTATCGCAGGACCAGGGAGGGATTCGGCGATGGGCGCTGCAGACAAGGCGCGCCACGCGGCCGAGAAGGCGAAAGGAAAGACCAAGGAGGCCACGGGCAAGGCCACCAACACAATCCGACCAAGACCGGCCGGGGTCAGCGCGAGCAGACCAAGGCCGACCTGAAGCAAGCGGGCGAGAAGGCGAAGGACGCCTTCAAGGGCTAGATCGGGAGGGGAAATCATGGGCTGGGTATTCGTGATCGTGATGGGCATCGTCATCGGTCTGCTGGGGAAGTTCGTTGCACCAGGCGACCGGGACAACATTCCGATCTGGCTCACCGTGGTCTGCGGCATCGCGGGGGTTCTCATCGGCTACGGCTGGCTCGGCGGCACCGAGGGCATCGACTGGCTCGCGTTCGTCGTCTCCATCGTCTTCGCCGCGATCCTGGTGATGGTCGCAGCAACCGTTACGGGGCGCCGAACGGGCGCCGAACCATGGGACGCCGGTCGGGGAAGGCAGCCTGAGCAAGGGCGTTCCCTCGCCGTCCGTTCGGGATCCCCGTGCCCGAGCGGGCGGCCCTTCTGGGCTCAACTGGGCTCAACGGTGATCGTTCCCGACGGAGCCGATGCTCGCGGCGGCCGGCGGCGTCGTCAGGGCTCACGACTGGCCGCTGCCGGACCTGACGGCTGGCCGTTGTCGGGCTCAAGATTGGTCGTCGTCGGGATGGCGGAACGTCGATGCGTCCTCGTCGGTGGTGTAGCCGTGGTGCACGGCCCAGACGAGCGCCTGGGTCCGGCTGGCCACTCCGATCTTGCGGTACGCGGCACGGATGTAGGACTTCACGCTGTTGACACTCAAGAAGTCGCGGGCGGCGATGTCTTCGTTGCTCAGGCCTTGGGCGATGAGGGCGAGGACGCGGCGCTCGCGCGGGCTCAGTCCGGCGGAATCGCCACCGTGTTCGGCGCGCTCTGACGAGGTCGCGGACCCGACGAGTGGGTCCGGGCCGGGGTCGCCGACCTGCCAGCCGGTCATCGCGGACTCGACAGCGGTGAGCAGCTCGGTGTCGCTCACGCCGAGGTCGAAGAACCCGTCCGCGCCGCGACTGAGCGCCACGCTCAGCAGGTCGGGGCGCAGGTCCCGTCCCACGGCGAACACGACGCACGCGGTCTTCTTCACCAGCACGTCGAGGTCCGTCCCCTCGCCCTCGGCGAGGAACAGGACGTCGTAGAGAACGACGTCCGGCTCCTCCTCTTCGAGCGCCTTCGGCCACTCGACTACCTCGATGCGGTCCTCGTGGCGGGCGAGCATGGCCGTGAAACCCTCGATGACCACGGGTTGGGGACTCGTCACAGCCACTCTGGCTCTGGCCGCGCTCATGCTCCGAGTGTTACGCGAAATCAGGCGCTCTGAAACCTCGAGTTTTTCGACCGCTCGCACGCTCGGCAGCGCCCGAGGCAACCGGCCACAGACCCGACCTGAACGGGTCAGGGTGTGTCAATGAGCGCCGCGGTAACCGTAGAGTGCTGACGGCCCGTCGATCTCGCGCAGTCCGGGCCGCTCGCCCGTCGCGAACGCGGCGGAGACGGCCGTCCACCAGCACCGGGTGCACCAGCAACTCGCATGGGGTGGGCGGCCCCACCGGGCCCCAACCGGGCCATCGCCGACGGCGCCGCGAACCTGCGTCGAACATCTGTCGACACCATCCCTACAGGGGTACCGCCACGTCCGAAGACGGTGCCACCGTCATGGGGTGACCCACGAACCGCTGACGACAGAGGATGTTCCCGCCCTCGAGAAGCGCATTCACGAGCTCGAGGCAGCCCTCGAGACCCGCGCGACGATCGCCCGCGCCCAGGGCATCCTCATGGAGCGGTACGAGGTGGATGCCGACGCCGCCTTCGCGGCACTGCAACGGATCTCGAGCCAGTCGAACCTTCCGGTCCGAGAGATCGCCCGCTACCTCGTCGAGACCGGCCGCCTCCCGCGGTAACCGCGCAACTGCCAGTTCACGCCCAGCGGTTTTCGGCCCGGCCCGGGTGGGCATCACCCCGCCACTGCGCTGGTACGACCCGGACGAGTGCAGCGTGTCCCTTTCGGGACGGACTGGCTCTTCTTGAATGGCCGGCTGGCGTGCGGCGCCGTGCCGTGGGTACCTGACCGACGGGCGGGGACCGGCGGGGCGTAAGGGGATTTGCGATGACGAATGACTTGGGCTCGATCTTGCTCATCCTGTTCGGAACGCTTGGCGGGATCGCGGGGCTGCTGTTCCTGCTTGCCGCGATCGACCCGCAGAACCAACCCCGCGCGGCACAGCCCGTGCCTGGGGACGGCGACGAGCTCGGTGACCCGTTGAGGCCGGCGGCATAGTCTCGCGCGCATGTCTCGGGATCCTGAGCCGCGTGAACGGCGGCTGGTGAAGGCCGGGCGGTACGCGCTGCTGCATCGCCGCGACGGTGACGGGCCCTTCCTCGAGACCTTCTGGTGTCCGTCGTCACCGGTGACGCCATCTCCACCTAGTACGCGTCGAAGGGCCCTCGACCGACTACCAACAGGTAGGTCCGCCCTTCCGGGCCGCCCACGCCATGCGAGTGACGGTCTCCCGAGGGTGGTGAGTGACCCGGCCGCCGCGCGAACGTCGGCGGGCCAGCTGGGCGCCTAGTCTCAGCACCCGAGCTCTGGCGCCGACGAAGTTGGTTGCTCGTCTGTGTTGGGGAAATCGCCCGTCTGGGCGGTGAGTTGGTTTCCCCAGGTACTTGAAAGGGCAAGTAGCCTCGCGATGGCCGTCCGCCCGGGAAACCCCCGTGACCGGGTGGGCGGTCCAGCGCATGAGGCATCCCCTGCCTCGCGGATGCTGCGTGTCCGCGAGGCAGGGGATGGTCTCCCACGGAGGTAGTCGGCCACCGTTCGATCGACAGGCACGCGCCTCCCTCTCCCGACGGGCTCTCCGGCGACGTGAGTGCAATGCAGTGGACCGCGAGTTTCCGACTGGGGTCGCTTCGAGTTCTGCAGCAAGGCTCGGGTCGCAGCATTGCGGATGGCAGCGCCTGGACGGCAGCGTGGGTCACCGTCCCAGAAGACGAGGAGGGCGGTCTGGGGTGGACCAGATCAGCTCGTCGAAGTGCTCGCGGAGCCACGCGTGCCTCGGCGCGCGTCCGATGGACGAGGTTGATCGCTTCGCTGCAGTTGATCAGCTCCGGCCGTCGATGACGATGACGTGCACACCCTTGTTGTCACCGTAGAGAGTGGCCGTTCGTCCGTCGCGAGACGCCACCGAACCCAGCATGAGGTCAGCGCCACGGGCGCCGAGCTCCTGCACCCGACTCCACCGCTCCCCAGGCTTCTGCCACCTGTAGACGAGGGAGGGGACACCCTTGGTGTATCTCCGTCCGACGGCCAGGACTGTCCCGTCCGGGTTCATCGACATCGCGGCGACGCCAAGACCCACGACGGGCTTGGCGTGGGCAAAGCCCGTGGCGGCGGCCCAGCGACTCGTGTACTCACCCCATTCGGTGCCTTCGGCGACCCACAGGGCGATTCCCTGCGACCGGACAGGGTCGACCGCCAAGAGCAGGGTGCCCACCTCGTCGATGGAACCCACCTCGCCGGGAACGCGACGGGTCGGCGACCAGCGCCCCGACGCGGTGTCGCGACGCGTCCAGAGGACCTTCGTGTGATTGCCTTGTCCCACTGTCCAGGCAGCCAGCGCTTGCCCCGCGCCGAACAGAGCGAGTCCCGGGACGTCGAAGAACGGCTGCCCTGGGACCGTTTGCGCGTCAGACCAGACCCTTGAGGATGCGGACCGGTAGGAGGACGCCGGGTGCCGACCGTCACTGCCTTGCGCCCAGAGGGCCACCTCGTTGCCGGCTCGGTCGGCAACGATGTCCATGTATCCGTAGCTGCGGCCGGGCAGGCGCCGGACCACCCATGGCGACTCCGGTCCTCGGGCAGCCAGGAACATCCCCTCACCTACCCGGAACCACAGCACCGACGTCTGCCCCTGCCCATCGACGGCCACCTTGGGTGCGTAGCCGCGACCGATCCTGGTCGGCGACGTCCAGGTCCCGCGCACTAGGTGTGCCTCGTAGATCCGCTGAGTGTCACGACGCCCTTTCGTCCAGACCACCGAGACGTGCCCAGGTGTTCCCGCGGCGACATCGAAGGTCGACCGATTCATCGAGAACTCCCCAGACACGGGCTTGGGTCGCGACCAGGTGCCGTCTGAGTGACGTTGCGATGCCATCAGGCGCCCCCTCGCGTCCTGGTTGCCGGGCGCCCATCTGAACCACACCGCAGTGACCTGCCCACCCCATCCCACGACGATCTGCGACGGGAACCAGGGGTCGCCTCTGGTTTCAAGATCGCGGGAGTGGGTGCTCACCAGCTCCGGCTCGCCGACCAGGAGCGGCCCGCCGACCGAGGAATGGACGACCGAAGATGTGGCCGCTGATGCGGACCTCTCCTTACCTGCTGCCGAGGCAAGCAGCGGGTTCGAGGCCGGTTCATCGACAGCAGCCGGCGACACCAGTTCAGCCTGCGAGCACGACGACGCGCCACAGAGCACGATCAGCGCGGAACACCAGCCGACCACCCGAGGACCAACCAGAGGTAACCCCATCACGGCTCCGCCCATCGACGCCCCGAGAGCTACTCCCAAAACTCAGCATCCTGCTTGCCAGATCGGCCCGCAATAGCCCCACTGGGTCTCCACGGCAACGGCCGCGCCCCGCGCTCACCGGGAATACCGAGGAACGTCCGACCCGCCGCGGCGTCCACCGAAAGGCAGTCCACTAGCACCGGCTCCACGGAGCCGCCTGATCGAGCGCGGCGCCTTCGCGCACAACCCTTGGCCGGCGCTCCCTCGCGCTACGCCTGCGGCCCACGAAAGATCGGCGCGACGCGAGAGCCGATGCGTGAATATCGGGCGTTCGTCTGAAGGTCACCGAGGTCGGCGGACGCGCGTGCCGTCATGGTGTCGGCGCGGTTCCCTCGTCCGCGGGAGGGTACGCCGTTCGCTACGGGCCGTGAGCGTGGAGGGGCACCATGGGCTGCATGAGCCCCCTCGCGGTCAGGCTGCCCGATGACCGTCGGATCTCCTACCTCGACGGCGGAGACCCGACCGGTTACCCGGTTCTCGGGCTGCATGGCACACCGGGTTGCCGCCTGAACCGTTTCCCCGATGACGCGGTGTACGCACGGACCGGGGTCCGGTACATCACGACCGACCGCGCCGGTTATGGGCAGTCCTCACGTCGCCGGGGACGCTCCGTGGCCGACGAGGCCGCGGATGTGCGCGCTGTGGCCGATGCACTCGGCCTGGACCGGTTCTCCGTCGTCGGCGGCTCCGGCGGCGGCCCGCACGCGCTCGCGTGCGCCGCCCTCCTGCGAGATCGGGTCGACCGGGTCGCCTGTCAGTCCGGCCTCGCGCCCATCGGTGAAGAGGGCATGCGGCGCGACGAGTGGCTCGCCGGAATGTCCGACGAGATCGCCTTGGAGCTCACGTGGGCCGACGCCGGCGAAGCCGTGCTCGAGGCCGAGCTCCGATCCGCGCAGACGCAGATGGAGCAACGGCTCGTCTCAGATCCCGCCTCGATGCTCGGAGACGGGATGAGCGTCGGCGACCGAGAGGTGCTCGCCCGGCCCGAGGTCATTGCTGCGTTCACCCGCATCGTGGCAGAGCAGGCCGCGCACGGGGTCGGAGGCTCCGTCGACGACACGCTGGCCTTCCACCGGCCGTGGGGCTTCGACCTGAGAGCCATCACCGTGCCCGTGCTGCTCACCTACGGGCTGCAAGACGTCTCCTGCCCGCCAGGGCACGGTCGATGGCTGGCCCGCCACCTTCGGACGGCTTTGGTCATCGAGGACGAGAGTGGCGGGCACCTGCCGCAGGACATCGAGACCGAGATCGCGAGCACCTTCCACTGGCTGCGGACCGGGGAGCTACCCCCGTCCGGGAGTGCACCGTCGTAGGGCGAATGTCAGCTCCAGAGGATCCGCGGACCACGGGAGCAGCCGGGCGCTTCGAGTCGCTGCCAGCCGCGGTGGCAGCGACTGGCGAAGTGCCGAGTTTGTGCCGAGTTGTCACTCTGTCCCCTCAGACGAGGTTCCAGAGTCCGCCGCTGACCTGCGGTTTTGGTGGAGCTGAGGGGATTCGAACCCCTGACCTTCTCATTGCGAACGAGACGCGCTACCAACTGCGCCACAGCCCCAGGTTGTCGCGTCCGAGGACGCGGTGGGAAACGTTAGCACCCGCGATCGGGGACCACCGAATCGGCTGGCCACCGCGCGAAACGCCTGCCGTCAGTCGAGCAGCAGGCCCTCGAGATCGTCGAGCGCCTGGCGGGCGTAGCCCTGCCACATCCGGCCGAAGGCGGGCATCAGCAGCGCGGTGGCGGACGACGACGGGTGCACCCTCCAGGCCCAGGTGATGCGGACGCCGGTGCCGGCCTTCTCGAAGCCCCACCGGCCCTCGATCGACGAGGCCAGGGGGCGCAGGGGGCCGTGCATGTCGTCGATGCGGTAGCCGAACGAGTCCGGCCGATCGAGCGAGGTGAGGGTCTCGCGCATCGTGCTGCGGTCGGCGAGCACGATGGTGCGGGTCTGGCCGACGCTCCCCCACTCGCCGTCCTGGTCACGGATCTCGCGGATGGGCGGCAGCGCGGCGTACCGGCGCGTGAAGACCTGCTCCAGCGGGAGGGACAGGGTCGTGTCGAAGGCGCGAGCCACACCGACGGGATAGGTGCGGGAGCGCGTGAGCTCGAGGGCGTCCATGCCCCCACACAGTAGGGCCTACGAGCCGACGGCGCGGTGGTCGTCGCCGTCACGACGCGCGCGGGCGGCCTTCTCGGCCTCGTCGGCCTCGCGGGCGAGCTGGGCGTCGGCGTCGGTGCGGCCGGACGTCCAGACCCCGGTGGAGTCGAGGTCGATGGTGCGCACGGTACGGCGCGTGGCCGCCGGCTTCGTCACGTACGTCGGGAGCGTGACCGGGACCGGGTCCCACATGGACGGGTCGACGATCGCGGCGATGCCGGCCGACGTGTCCTCCATCGGGTCGACCTCGGCGGACTCCTCGGACTCGGCGTCCTCGTCGGCGTCGGCGGCCTCCGCCTCGGGAGCGGTCTGGGTCGGCTCGGACTCTGCCGCCTCGGCGGGCATCCGGTCGACGGCGCGGGCCGGCAGCGATCGCTGCTCGCCCTTGACCATCACCCGGCACAGCACCAGCCAGGCGACGAGCAGGCCGGCGGGGATGGCGACGTACGGCCAGGCGACGACCGAGAACGCCGCCAGGCCGACGACCACCAGGTTGACGAGGAGCAGCAGGCCGAGGACGTTGCGGCGCCGCTTCGTCGCGCGGCTGGCGGAAGCGCGGCGGGCGCGGACCTGGGCGGGGGTGAGCGACGCGGTGACGCGCGCGACCTCGGCCTCGCGGGCGGCGCGGGCCTCGGCCTTCGCGGCACGCTTCTCGGCCCGATGCTCGGCCCGGGCGGCCTTGCGGTCGACCGGCTCCGCTTCGTCGTCGGAGTCGGCATCGACGGACCGACCGGCGGGCGTCACCAGCCGGGCGGTGCGCTTGTCGACGGGCTCGCGGCGGGCGAGCACGCGCATCGTGTGGGAGAAGCGGTCGACGGTGCGACTCCGGGCATCCTCCTCGTGATGGCGGAGCGCCAGAGGCAGCAGGTACGCCGCCCACGCCACGGCGAGGGCTACGAAGATGAGTGCACTCGCGTCGATTCCCACGAATCAGAGGTTATGAGGGCTACCTCATGACGTCGCGGATGTCTACAGGTGTGTCGCAAATTCACTCGTGTGACTCGTGGGAGTCGAGCCGGGCCAGCATCCCCTCCCGGCACTCCTCCACCGTCACCGCGTAGAGGCGGTGGTCGCGCCATGCGCCGTCGATGTGCAGGTACCGCGGCGCGAAGCCGATCTCGCGGATGCCGAGCTTCTCGACGACCCGCAACGAGTTGGAGTTCTCGGGCCGGATCGCGATCTCGATCCGGTGCAGCCCGGCCGTGGTGAAGCAGTGGTCGACGACCAGCGCCACGGCGCGGGGCATCACCCCGCGCCCGGCGTACTGCTGGTCGAGCCAGTAGCCGACCGACGCGAACTGCGCGGACCCGCGCACGATGTTGTTGACAGTGACCTGGCCGGCGAACCGGCCGTCGACGTCGACCGCGAAGGGGTACGTCGTGCCGGCGCGGGCCTGCCGGTGCAGCCGGCGCACCAGGCTGCGGAACGTGGACGGCCGGGTGTCCGCGCCGGGCGGCACCGTCGCGTCCCACGGGGTCAGCCAGGCGGCGTTGCGGCGCCGGGCGTCGCGCCAGGCGCGCGCGTCCGCGGCGCCCAGCGGCCGGACCGTGACGTCACGTGACTCCAGCCGGACCGGCCAGCCGGTCGTCAATGGTCGCTCCCCACGACCTGCTCGACCGCGTGCACGATGACCGGGCGGAGCACCGCGAGCCCGTCCTTCACGCCGCCGCGCGAGCCGGGGAGGTTCACCACCAGGCACTGGCCGACGACACCCGCGAGCCCGCGGGAGAGCACGGCCGCCGGGACGCCGTTCGCGACGCCGTACGCGCGGATCGCCTCGGCGATGCCCGGCACCTCGAAGTCCAGCACCTCCCGGGTGACCTCCGGCGTGCGGTCGGTCGGCGTCAGCCCGGTGCCGCCGGTGGTCAGCACGACCCGCGCCCCGCCGTCGGCGGCCTCGGCGATCGCGGCCCCGACCGGCGCCCCGTCGGGTACGACGATCGGGGCGTCGACCACGAACCCCAGTTCCTGCAGGAAGTCCACGATCAGCGGCCCGGTCGTGTCCTCGTAGACGCCGGCCGCGGCGCGGTTGGAGGCCACGACGACCTCGGCGCGCAGACCCGTCATGCGCGGGACCAGTCGCCGGACTTGCCACCGGACTTCGTCTCGACGCGCACGTCCGTGATGACCGCGCCCTTGTCGACGGCCTTGACCATGTCGACGACGGTCAGCGCGGCGACCGAGACCGCCGTCAGTGCCTCCATCTCGACGCCGGTGCGGTCGTTGGTGCGCACGGTCGCGACGATCTCGACGGCATCGTCGGCGACCGCGAGGTCGACGGTCACGCCCGAGATCGAGAGCGGGTGGCACAGCGGCACCAGCGACGGCGTCTGCTTGGCGCCCATGATCCCGGCGATCCGGGCGACCGCGAGCGCGTCGCCCTTGGGCACGCCCTCGCCGCGCAGCAGCGCGACCACCTCGGGCGAGACCAGCACGCGTCCCGAGGCCGAGGCCGTGCGGGCGGTGACGTCCTTGCCGGAGACGTCGACCATCCGGGCCGCGCCCGTGTCGTCGACGTGCGTGAGTCGACCGCCCTCCGTCATCAGTACTCCTCGTCGAGCCTCAGGACCTGCACCTGGGCGCCGGCCTCGACCGAGGTGACGTCCTCGGGCACCACGACCAGCGCGTTGGACGATGCCAGATCGCCGATCAGGTGGGAACCATGTCCGCCGACCGGCGTGACGTAGGCCCCGCCCTTGTCGACGTCGTACTCCGCCCGCACCATCTGCCGGCGTCCGTCGGGGGAGGTGATCCCGTGGGTGAGGCGGGCCGTCACCGCCGGCCGCGCGTACGGCGCCCGGCCCATCAGCTTGCGGATCGCCGGCAGCACGAACTGGTCGAAGGAGACGTACGACGAGACCGGGTTGCCCGGCAGCGTGAAGATCGGCGTGCGGTCGTCGCCGACGTGCCCGAAGCCCTGCGGCTTGCCGGGCTGCATCCTGATCCCGCCGAACCACACGGTCCCGAGCGGCAGCAGCGCCGCCTTCACCACGTCGTAGTCGCCCTGCGAGACGCCACCGCTGGTGACGACGATGTCGGCCCGCACGAGCTGGTCGTGCAGGGCGTCGAGGAAGGCGCCCGGCTCGTCGGGCACGATCCCGACCCGGTAGGCGATCGCGCCGGCTCGGCGGGCGGCCGCGGCCAGCAGGTAGGAGTTGCCGTCGTATATGGAGTCGCGGGACAGCGACGTGCCCGGGTCGCGCAGCTCGGACCCGGTGGACACGATGACGACGCGCGGCCGCGGCCGGGAGCTGACCGTGGCGCGGCCGACCGAGGCCAGCAGGCCGAGGTGGCGCGGACCGAGCACGGTGCCCTCGGAGACGACCACGTCGCCGACGGCGACGTCCTCGCCGGCCGGGCGGACGTGCTGCCCGAGTGCGGGCCCCTGCTCGATGCGCACCTGCGCGACGCCCCGGTCGGTCCACTCGTAGGGGACGACGCTGTCGGCGCCGGCCGGCACCGGGGCGCCGGTCATGATCTTGGCCGCCGTGCCCGGCGGCAGCGCCAGCAGTCCGCCTTGGCCGGCGCCGATCTCGCCGACCACCGGGAGGTGCACCGGAGACTCGGGGGACGCCGTGACGACGTCCTCGCGGCGTACGGCGTAGCCGTCCATCGCGGAGTTGTCGAAGGACGGCAGCGCGACCTCGGCGACGACGTCCTCCGCCACCGGCAGGCCGAGCGCCTCGAGGATGGGCTGAGGGAAGGCCGGCAGCGGCTCGATCGTCTCGAGGATGCGCTCCCGGTGCTCGTCGACGCTCAGCAGGTCCGAGGCGGGGCGCTCAGACATCCGAGCCAGTCGACAGGACCGTGTCGGCCGGGATGCGCTGCGCGGACCTCGCCTCGAGCGCGACGTCGCCGACGACCTGCACGCCATGGCCGAAGGTCCAGTCGCCGTTGATCCGCAGCGACTGCGCCTTCTTCATGGACGGCGCTCCCTCGGGGAAGCGCTTGTCGAACTCGCCGACCAGCTTGTAGTGGCTCGCGTCGAGGTCGACGAACGGGATGTCCGCGGCCACCTGGTCGAGCACGAAGTCGCGGCCGAGGTCGTAGACGTCGGAGCGCAGCACCAGCAGGTCGTTGGTGGTCTTCACCGGGACGAAGCGGTCACGGCCGACCTCGATCAGCGCCGAGTCCGCGAAGATCTCGATGGCCGCGCCCATCGCCGTCTCGATCTGGATGACCTCGGGCGTGGACTTGTCGCCGGGGTCGAGCGTCTTGACGTTGCGGATCAGCGGCAGGCCGAGGATCCCGTCGCGCCGGTCGAGCTCGTTCTGCATCGCGACCAGGTCGAACCACAGGTTGTTGGTGGAGCAGAAGCGGTGCCGGTCGAGGTCGGCGAGCGCCTCCTGGTCCGCCTTCGGCGTCTGGGCGGTCTCGCGCAGCACGATGCGGCCGTCGGACCTGCGACGGGCGAAGTGGCCGCCCTTGCGGTCCGACGGCGTACGGCGGACCGCCTCGATCGCGAACGGCGCGCCGCTGGTCGCGAACCAGCCCGCGACCCGCGGGTCGGGCACGGCGCCGAGGTTGTCGGAGTTGGAGACGAAGACGTAGCGGTAGCCGGCCTCGATCAGCTGGTCGAGCAGGCCGGTGCCGCGGAGCGCGGTGTAGAGGTCGCCGTGGCCGGGCGGGCACCACTCGAGGTCGGGATCCCGGGGCCAGCTGGCCGGACTGAGGTCCTTGGCGAGGAGCTTGGGCTCCTTGTTCTGGAGGAACTCGAGCGGCAGGCCGTCGAGCGGCAGCTCGGCGTAGCGCGCCAGCGCCGCCATCGTGTCGCCGGACGTGCGGAAGCTGTTCATGAAGATCAGCGGCAGCGTGGCGTCGTGCTCACGCCGCAGGTGCAGGATCTGGCGCGCGATGATGTCGAGGAAGGACAGCCCGCGGCGCACGCAGAGCAGCGACTTCGCGCGGTCCATGCCCATCGAGGTGCCGAGGCCGCCGTTGAGCTTGATGACCGCGGTCGCCCGGACCGCCGCCGCGCCGTCCTCCTCGGTGACCTGCACCGAGTCGAGCGACGGCATCTCGACCGGGTCGATCGACGCCTCGGGGATCATCCCGGTCTCGCCGTGCTCGAGCAGTCGGTAGTAGTGCGCGAAGGTCTCGATCGCGATCTCGTCGACGCCCGCGGCGGCCATCTTGTCGCGCGCCTTCTGCAGGCCAGCAGAACCCATGTTCACGATCGTAGGCTTCCCGCGTGACGCGCAGGCAATCACCCGCAAAAGTCGCCGTCCGCGACCGGCTGCTGACCACCCGGCGGCGGCGCCCGATGCTGGAGACGCACGCCGCGGCTCGCTCGATCGCCGAGCAGCTGATGGCCCTCCCGGAGGTACGCCGCGCCGCGACGCTCGCGGCGTACGTCTCGACGAGCGACGAGCCCGGCACGGGACCCCTCCTCGACCACCTCAGGGCGGCCGGCAAGCGGGTGATCCTGCCGGTGCTGCTGCCGGACGACGACCTCGACTGGGCGGTCTACCGGGGGCCTGCGGACCTCGTCCCGGCCCGCTTCGGCATCCTGCAGCCGGCCGGCGAGCCGCTCGGCGTCGACGCGGTGGCGACGGCCGACGTGGTGCTGGTCCCCGGCCTGGCGGTCGACGCGCGGGGGTACCGGCTCGGCCGCGGCGGCGGCTCCTACGACCGGGCGCTGGGGCGGGTGCCCGTCGGCACCTGCACCTGCGTGCTGCTCTACGACGACGAGGTCGGGGTCGAGGTCCCGGTCGAGCCGCACGACCGTCCGGTGACCCACGCCGCGAGCCCGTCCGGTGTGGTGCGGCTCCGGGGCTGAGATCCCGGAGGTCTCGGGTACCATTGGCACTCGTCACGGCCGAGTGCCAGCGAAGGAGAAACGTGCCGACCTACCAGTACGCCTGCACCGAGTGCGGCCACGCCTTCGAGCAGTTCCAGAGCTTCTCCGACGACGCGCTCACCGAGTGCCCGGAGTGCCGGGGCCGGCTGCGCAAGCTCTTCAACGCCGTCGGCGTCGTCTTCAAGGGCTCGGGCTTCTACCGCACCGACAGCCGCTCTGGCTCGTCGTCGAGCGAGTCGTCGTCCTCGAAGTCGGACGGCAAGAGCGAGACCAAGAGCGAGACGAAGTCCGAGAAGAAGTCCGAGTCGAAGCCGGCCGCGACCGCTTCCGCGTCCTCCTCCGACTGACCCCGGCCCGGGGCCTGTGGAGAGCCGGAGCACGACCCCGTCCCGGTCTCCTAGCGTCGCGGCATGTCCGCCCGTGACCGCCTGGCCGCCGTACGCCGCACCCTCCGCCGCACGCTGCTGGCGCGCCGCCGCCTGCTCGCCGCCGTGCTGACCGGCGTCGCGGTCGCCGCGGGGCTGCACGCCACCGCGGCCGAGCCACCCACCCGGGTGGCGGTGCTCGTGGCCGCGCGCGACCTGCCGGCCGGCACGGTCCTCGCGCGCGACGACGTACGCCGAGCGGAGTTCGCGCCGGGGTCGGTCCCCGACGGCGTCGCGGACTCCCCCGCCGGCCGCACCCTGGCCGCCCCGCTGCGGGCGGGCGAGCCGGTGACCGACGTGCGCCTGGTCGGACCGGCCCTCACCGACGGCTACCCCGGCCTGGTGGCGGTGCCGGTGCGGCTGCCCGATGCCGGGATGGCGGGGCTGCTCCGGGTGGGCGACCGGGTCGACCTGGTCTCCGCCGACCCGCAGGGCGGCTCCGCCGAGGTGGTCGCCGACGCGGTGCCGGTGCTCGCGCTCCCCGACACGCCCGCCGAGGTCGGCGCGACCGGGCTGACCGGGCGGCTGGTGGTGGTCGGCGCCGAGCCGGGCGACGTGGCGGGCATCGCGGACGCATCGGTCCGGACCTTCCTCACGATCGCCTTCGCGCACTAACGTCCCGGACATGACCGGATTCAAGAACTTCATCCTGCGCGGCAACCTCGTCGAGCTGGCCGTCGCCCTGATCATGGCGCTCGCGTTCACTGCCATCGTGACCGCGACCGTCAACCTGATCATGGGCCTGATCGGCAAGATCGGAGGGCAGCCGGACTTCACCGGCTGGCAGCCCGGCGGCCTCCCGTTCGGCGCGTGGGTGACGGCGGTCATCAGCTTCCTGCTCATCGCCACGATCGTGTACTTCCTGATCGTGCTGCCCTACACGAAGGCGCAGGAGCGGTTCTTCCCGGACGAGGAGCCGGGGACGCCCGAGGACGTCAAGCTGCTCGAGGAGATCCGCGACCTGCTCCGCACCCAGCAGGGCCGCCCGACCAGCGGACTCTGAGCCCCTACTGGCCGCCCTTCGAGACGGTCGCTGCGCGACCTCCTCAGGAACCATGGTGCGGGGGCACCTGCTCCCGCAGCCACCGGTCCGAGCTCGACTCCCGGTCCGGCGCGGCCGGGTCGCGCTCGTCGCTCGTGGTCACGGGAAGCACGTCACCGAAGACCTCGGCACGCCGGCGGCGGCGCTGCCACTCGGCGTCGTCCCTGTCCTTCTCGGTCACGCGTCCAGCCTCACACGTCCGTGCTCAGACGCACAGGCCGGCGTTCTCGAGTGCCTGCCGGCTGGCCTCGTCGTCGCCGGACGAGGACGGGCTGCCGGAGGGGCTCTCCGACGAGCTCTCGGAGGGCGACTCGGAGGCAGACGGCGACTCGGACCCCGGCACGCTGCCGGCGCTGATCACGCCCTCGGCGAGGCGCTTGGTGAGCTCGTCGTCCTTGCGGAGCTTGTCCCACACCTGGTTGGCGTCGGGCTGCTTCCACGCGAGGCGGTTCGGGTCGCTCGGGGCCGGGATCACCGGGATGGTGATGAACTGGATGTTGTTGAGACCGATGCCCTGGAACTGCTGGCCCAGCTCGGCGATCTTGATGACGTTCTCCAGGCCCGGGTCGACGGTCAGCGACTTGGTCGCCGAGTCGAGGAAGCGCACCAGCCGGTCGGGGCGGGCCAGGGTGCCGGCGGTCACGACCTGGTGGGCCATCGAGGCGATGAACGCCTGCTGCCGCTTCATCCGGCCGATGTCGGAGCCGTCGCCCACGACGTACCGCTCGCGCACGTAGTTGAGGGCCTCGGTGCCCTTGAGCTTGCGGGTGCCGGCGTCGATGTGGATGCCGTGGCCCGGGTCGACGATGTCCTCGGGGATGCACATCTCGACGCCGCCGATGGCGTCGACCATGCCCCGGAAGCCCTCGAAGTCGACCTTCACGAAGTGATCGAGGCGGATACCGGTGATCTGCTCGAACTGCTGGATGGTGCACGCGGGGCCGCCGAGGTTGAACGCCTCGTTCCACATCACCCCGTCGGCGCCCGCGATCTCCTCGCCGTCCTCGGTCTTGCACTCCGGACGGTTGATGAGCAGGTCGCGCGGGATGCTCACGCCGTAGGCGCGCTCCCGGTCGGCCGAGAGGTGGAAGAGGATCGTCGTGTCCGAGCGCTCGCCGCCGCCGGTGAGGCCGTCGATGTTGTTGCCCTCGCCCTCGCGGGTGTCGGACCCCATGACGAGCACGTTCAGCGGCTCTCGCGGGCCCTCGACCTCGACCTTCTCCGGACGGTCCGACAGCTGCGCGGTCGGGTCGAGCACCTCGAGGTTGCCGTTGAGGTGGCGGTAGAGGAAGACCACGCCGAGACCGGTCGCCAGGGCGATCACGATCATCGTCGAGAGCAGCACCTGCCCGATCGTGTGCCGCCGCTTGGTCGTGCCGCGCCGCTTCGGACCGTCGGTCGCCCGCTCGCTCGTCTCGGGAGTCGCTGATCCGGACTCGGACGGAGTACCGTCGAGCTCGGCGTCGGACATCGTCAACCTTCGGTCGGGGACTCGGGGGAGCCGCTCGGCGGCCGCGGCGAGCCTAGAGGGCGAACCTTAATTGTCGCTGTGACCGCCCTCGGCAGCCAAAATGCCGCACCCTCACTGTGCCCAACCGGGGTGGTCCGATGCACGGCCGGTCGTCCGGTCCTACTACGATGCCCGCGCAAAGCCCCAGTAGCTCAGTGGATAGAGCAGCCGCCTCCTAAGCGAAAGGTCGCCAGTTCGACTCTGGCCTGGGGCACCCGGTCCACCTGATGGTCCACCTGATTCAGACGTCCCGCTCCATCCGGTCGACCACGTGCTCGGCGATGGCGAGGCTCGAGGTCGCTGCCGGCGACGGAGCGTTGCGCACGCTGGTGATCCCGTCCGCCTGGTGGATCACGAAGTCGTCGACGAGGGAGCCGTCGCGCTCGAGGGCCTGGGCGCGTAGTCCGAGGCCGGCGCGACGTACGTCGGCCGCGCCGATCTCGGGGACGTAGCGCTGGGCGTCCTTCATGTACGCCCGCACCGACAGCACCCCGCGCAGCTCGGTGACGCCGGTGCGCCAGTGCTCGCCCGCGAACCGCCAGAAGCCCGGCCAGGCCAGGGTGTTGCCGAGGTCACGGGCCGCGAAGGACGTGCGGCCGTAGGCGCGTCGGCTCAGCGCGAGGAAGGCGTTGGGGCCGACCTCGAGGCCGCCGCCGACCCGTCGGGTGAAGTGCACGCCGAGGAACGGGTAGCGCGGGTCGGGGACCGGGTAGATCATGCCGCGCACGAGGTCCTGCTTCGCCGGCAGGACGGCCATGTACTCGCCCCGGAACGGCACGATCCGCGGCGTCCTCGGCCCGCCGACGAGGGCGCCGAGCCGGTCGGACTCCAGGCCGCCGCACACGACGAGGCGGTCGACGCGATGGCGCACCTCACCTCCTCGGGCGTCGCAGACGACATCGATGGCACCGGGGCGACGTTCGACACCCGTGACCTCGGTCGACAGGTGGATCCGGCCGCCGGCGAGCTCGATCTCCTCGGCGATCTTCTCCGCGATGGCGACGTAGTCGGTGATCGCGGTGTGCGGCGAGTGCAGCGCCGCGACGCCCGCGGCGTGCGGCTCCACCTCGGTGATTCCGGTGCCGTCGACGCGGCGCAGCCCCGGGACGTCGTTCTCGCGCGCGGTCTGCTCGAGCCGGTCGAAGCGGCCCATCTCGTCCCGGTCGACGGCGACGACGAGCTTGCCGCACTCGTCGTAGGGCAGCCCGTGCTCGGCGCAGTAGTCCTGGATCAGCTTGCGGCCGCGGGTGCACAGCTCGGCCTTGAGGCTGCCGGGCCGGTAGTAGATGCCCGCGTGCACCACGCCGGAGTTGTGGCCGGTCTGGTGCGCCGCCAGCCGGTCCTCCTTCTCGAGCACGACGACGCGCAGGCCCGGCCGCCGGCGGGTGAGCTCGCGACCCACAGCCAGGCCCACGATGCCGCCCCCGACGATCCCGACTGTCTCCTCGGCCATGTCCCGATCCTCGCGCACCCCGCCCACGCCGCGGCCGGGGTGGACCGCGATCCCCCGAGTTCGGTACGGACCGTCAGGCGGCGACGGGCCTGCCCAGCCGGATCAGCGCCCAGCCGAGCAGCATCAGCACGACACCCATCACCGCGACGAAGGCGGCCACGCCGAAGGCGACCACCGAGGTGAACAGGCTGGCCCGGAGGAACGAGGCGTCCATCACGGCCTCCCTGTTCGGGTCGTCCTGGTCCATCTCGGCGTACGTCTGGCCGTCCGCGATGCCCTCGGCGTGCTCGGCGATGATGTCGGCCTGCGAGAACGCCGTGAACGGGCCCGTGACGTCCTCGCCCGCGAACCAGTTCGCGTCGTCGGAGACCGTGATGTTCTCGTCCGCCAGCGTCATGGACACGACGGCATACGTGCCGACGCCGGCCACCAGGAACAGCAGCCCGATGACGGCGATGATGACGCCGATCACCCGCACCCCACCGTTCTTCCTCTTCACCCGCGCCGGGGGGCTCGTCGGGGTGCTCGAGGTCTCCTCAGCCTCCGTCATGTCGGCCAGCGAATCACGACCGCACGCCGACCACTTCCCCCGAATCGGGCGACCGCCCGAGGAAGCCCGAGCTCGACTGGGTCGCCCGGTAGTGCGAGGGCGAGACGCCGTAGGTCCCGACGAACGCCTGCCGCAGGGACTCGACGGTCCCGAACCCGCACCGGCCCGCGATCGCCCGTACGGTCAGGTCCGTCCCGGTCAGCAGGTGCGCGGCGGCCTCGGTGCGCGCGCGGCGGACGAACCTGCCGGGAGTCACGCCCACCTCCTTGAGGAACAGCCGGGCCAGGTGCCGCTCGCTGACCGTTGCCCGGGCCGCGAGCGCAGTCGTCGAGAGGTCGCCGTCGAGGTGCGATGCGATGTGGTCGAGGGCGTCCGAGACCAGCGCGTCACCCGCCGCCGGCGGAGCCGTGAACATGCTCATCTGGGCCTGGTTGCCGGGCCGCTGGAGGTAGGTGACGAGCTGGCGTGCGACGTCGCGCGCCAGGCCGGGTCCGGCGTCGGCCTCGATGAACGCCAGGGTCAGGTCCAGGGCAGCGGTCACGCCCGCGGACGTGCACAGGCCGCCGTCGGTGATGAAGATGGGGTCGCTGTCGAACTCGACCTCCGGGAAGCGCTCCCGGAGGTATGCCGCGTGGTCCCAGTGCGTCGCGGCCCGGCGGCCGGTCAGCAGGCCGGCGGCCGCGAGGACCCCGGCACCCGTGCACACCGACGCCACGCGGCGCGCGTGCCGTCCGAGCCGCCGGACGTGGGCGACCAGCCGGTCGTCGTCCATCGCGTCGACGTAGCCGATGCCGCCCGCCACGACCAGCGTGTCGACGGGCCCGCGGACCCGCTCGAGCGCGGCCTCCGCGTTCAGCACGAGGCCGGTCGCCGTGTGGATGGGCAGCCCGCCCGGCGAGGCCAGCAGCGGTCGGTAGAGCGCGCTCCCGTGCCGGTAGTTGGCCAGCTGCAGCGCCGACACGACACATGCGATGTCGAGCAGCTCGGCCGCCGGGTAGCCGACGACCAGGATGCGGCGCGCTCCTTCCACGCGGCCACGCTACGACGCCGCTGCCGCGCTCCGGAACATGTCCGTCAGACGGGTACACCAATGTTTCGGACACGTGCCCCGACGAACGTCGCGCCGGTCCCGGACGGCCGGGACCGTGGGGATCCCACCACCCCGGGAGTCCCTCATGACCACCGTGGCCATCGCGCTGTACGACGGGTTCACCGCGCTCGACGTCGTCGGGCCCTACCAGATGCTGGCCTTCGCGCCCGGGGTCACCGTCACCCTGGCCGCGGAGGCACC
Source organism: Nocardioides sp. GCM10030259 (assembly GCF_042666375.1). Lineage (NCBI taxonomy): Bacteria > Bacillati > Actinomycetota > Actinomycetes > Propionibacteriales > Nocardioidaceae > Nocardioides > Nocardioides sp. GCM10030259. Next base: position 24,164 of record NZ_JBHTDF010000025.1, read on the forward strand.
GGGCGTCGTCGTCGACGACTGCGGCACCCTCACCCTCGAGGCGGTCGGCCTCGACGAGGTGGACCGCCCCGACGTCGTCGTGGTGCCCGGCGGGCCGGGCACGGCCCGAGCCCTGTCGAGCGCCCTGCCCGGCTGGCTGGCCACCGTCCACGAGCACACCCGGTGGACCACCTCGGTCTGCTCGGGGTCGCTGATCCTGGGCGCCGCCGGCCTGCTCGACGGGCTCCGGGCGACCACGCACTACCTGCACCTGGACAAGCTGCCCCTCTTCGGCGCGACCGCGACCGGCGACCGGGTCGTCGAGCTGCCGGAGTCGCGCATCATCACCTCGGCCGGCGTCTCCAGCGGTATCGACATGGGCCTGCGGCTCGTCGAGCTGCTCAGTGACCGACGCACCGCCGAGGCAGTCCAGCTGTGGACCGAGTACGACCCGCAGCCGCCGTACGACGCCGGCTCGCCGGCGCGCGCCAGCGCCGACGTCCAGGAGCTGGCCGCCGCGTGGGACGCCGCCGCGCTCGCCGCGGCCGTCCGATGAGTTCGGCACCCCGCGGCAGTCACAGGGTGCGGAGGCAACGGCCACCGCGGAGCGCGAGGAGCAGAGCCGTGCAGGATCTCGACATCATCCGACCGGGAGACGACGAGTACGACGCGCTCCGCCGTGTGTGGAACGCGATGGTCGACCGGCGGCCGGCGCTGATCGTCCGGTGCCGGCAGTCCTCCGACGTCGTCGGCGGGATCGCCCTCGCCCGGGCCGAGGGGCTCGAGATCGGGGTGCGGTGCGGCGGCCACAGCGTGGTCGGACACGCGGTGCCCGAGGGCGGGCTGATGCTCGACCTGACCCCGATGGGCGCCGTACGGGTGGACCCGGAGCGCCGTCGCGCGCGGGTGCAGGGCGGTGCGCTGCTCGGCGCCCTGGACGCCGCCAGCCAGCCGCACGGGCTCGCTACCACCGCCGGCAACGTCTCGCACACCGGCGTCGGTGGCCTGACGCTCGGTGGCGGCATGGGATGGCTCGCCCGGCGCCATGGGCTCGCCTGCGACAACCTGGTCTCGTGCGAGGTCGTCACCGCCGCGGGAGACGTCGTCCGCGCCTCGGCCGAGGAGAACCCCGAGCTCTTCTGGGGACTGCGCGGCGGCGGCGGCAACTTCGGCGTGGTGACCGAGTTCGAGCTCCGGCTCCACTCGACCGGGACCCAGGCGCTGGCGGTCGAGCTCGACTTCCCGGTCGGAGAGGCAGAGGCGGCCGCCCGGCGCTGGCGCGACCTGAGCGCGACGGCATCGCGGCGGGCGACGTACACCGCGACCGTCGCCGGCGGGACGGCGACGCTGGGACTCGTGTGGGTCGGCGACCCCGATGAGGGTCGGGACGAGGCACGGGGTCTCTCCTCGGTCGGGCGGCCCGTCGCGCGGCGGACGTTCGACCTGAGCTACCTCGACCTCCAGCGGCGCGAGGACGACTTCCAGGGGCACACGCAACGCCGCTACTGGAAGGGCCAGTACTTCCGCGAGCTGACCGACGACGCGATCACGGCACTGCTGGCCCACGACCCGGGCGCGGCCGCCAGCATGCAAGCGTACGGCGGCGCCATCGCCGACGTGCCGGACGACGAGACGGCGTTCAGCCAGCGCGACGCCGCCTTCGAGTACGTCGGCGCCGCCCGGTGGACCGATCCCGCCGAGGACGACCTCCGGATCGCCGCCACCCGGCGCAGCGCGGCCGCGCTGGAGCCCTGGGCGAGCGGCGCCTACGTCAACGCGCTCGGCGACGACGACCCGCGCGGCGTCCGTCGCGCGTACCCGCCGGCGAAGCTGGCGCGCCTCACGGCGCTCAAGGACGCCGTCGACCCGGACAACGTCTTCCACCACAACCAGAACATCGCGCCGAGCGGCATCCGAGCCGTGACCTAGTCGACGACCTCGAACCGGATCCCGGCTGCCTGGAGCCGGGCGAGCAGCGCGTCGCCCATCGCCTGGGCGGTCGTGACCTGGCCGGCGGTGGGCGGGTTCTCGTCGAGGGCGAGGGAGAGCGCCGACTCGGCGAGCATCTTCGCGGTCTCGTCGTAGCCGGGGTCGCCACCGGAGACGCGGGTGTGCACCGTGCGCCCGTCGCCCTCCGCGACGACGTCGACCGTGAACCACGACCGCGCGCGGCGGCTCTCGTCGGGCCCGTCGCCCGGCTTGATCCGGTCGAGCGCGAGCCTGCGCAGCGGCGGCACCTGGGCGGCGAGCACCATCGCGCCGACCGCGGCCGCCCCGCCCGCGGCATACCGCAGCGTCTTGGTGCCGGCGTAGTGGGAGTAGCGGAAGTCGGTGCCGTACGCCGGGAGCGCGGCGCCGCTGCGCGCGACGACGACCGGGTCGATGGTGGGCAGGGGCAGCAGCCAGTAGCCGAGCACCGGGTCGCGGTGCGGCTTGCCCGCGACGGTCCGCGACTTGCGGCCCTCCGGGCGCGGCTCGACGCGCCGGCGCTCGCCGGTGACCGACTTGAGCTGCCGCGCCCGGGAGAACGCGGTCATCGCCGAGTGGAAGGTGCCGCCGGAGAACGTGGCGCCCGCGCGCACGACGCCCCGGGCGGTGACCGGGCCGGACGCGCGCAGCTGCTGCACGGCGTACAGGACCCCGAGGTCGTGCGGCACCGAGTCGAAGCCGCAGGCGTGCACGATCCGGGCGCCGGTGCGCACCGCGGTCTCGTGGTGGCGCAGGTACATCCGGTCCACGAACTCCGGCTCGCCGGTGAGGTCGACGTAGTCGGTCCCGGCCTCCGCGCAGGCGGCGACCAGCGGCTCGCCGTACGCCACGTAGGGGCCGACGGTGGTGATCACGACCCGCGCCCGCCGCGCGACGTCGGCCAGCGAGGCGGGGTCCTCGACGTCGGCGTGCAGCAACGGCAGGTCGGCGAGGGCGGCGTCGACCTCCGCCAGCCGGGCGCGCACCGCCTCGAGCTTCTGCGGGTTGCGGCCGGCGAGCGCCCAACGCAGCCCGTGCGGCGCGTGGCGGGCGAGGTAGTCGGCGGTGAGGCCACCGGTGAAGCCGGTCGCGCCGAAGAGGACCAGGTCGAGCTCCCGGGATGCAGCCATGCCCTTCACTCTGTCAGGCGCGCGGCGGGTCGGCGGATCGACGTACTCTCGTGGACATGTGCCGCAACATCCGCCCGCTCCACAACTTCGAGCCGCCCGCCACCACCGACGAGGTGAGCGCTGCTGCGCTGCAGTACGTCCGCAAGGTCAGCGGCGCGACGAAGCCGTCGCAGGCCAACCAGGCCGCCTTCGACCGCGCCGTCGCCGAGATCGCGCACGTCACCCAGCACCTGCTCGACGACCTGGTCACCACCGCCCCGCCGAAGGACCGCGAGGTCGAGGCGGCCAAGGCGCGGGCCCGCGCCGAGGCGCGCTACGCCCGCACCTGATCCGGTGTCGCTCACCGCTCCGCCGACGGCGTACGCCGAGGCCCTGGCGCTGCTCCGCGGCCGGCCGCTCGTCGTGCTCACCGGCGCCGGCCTGTCGACGGACTCCGGCATCCCCGACTACCGCGGGCCGGGGGCGCCGTCGCGGATGCCGATGACCTACCAGGAGTTCGTGTCCGGCCCGGCCGCCCGCCAGCGCTACTGGGCGCGCAGCCACCTCGGCTGGGGCCGGATGGGCGGGGCGGAGCCGAACGCCGGCCACCTCGCGCTGGCCCGGATCGCCCCCGACCTGCTGATCACGCAGAACGTCGACGGCCTCCACGAGCGGGCCGGCACCCCGCGCCTGGTCGCCCTGCACGGGCGGATCGCCGAGGTCGTGTGCCTCGGCTGCCGGAAGACGTCGTCACGAGCGGCGCTCCAGGAGCGGCTCGCGGAGCTCAACCCGGACTTCGCGGACCGGCACGCCCACGTGACGACCCGGCCGGACGGCGACGTCGACCTGGAGGAGACGAGCGGCTTCGTGGTGCCCGACTGCCCGTGCGGCGGGCTGCTCAAGCCCGACGTGGTGTTCTTCGGCGAGAACGTGCCACCCGCCCGGGTGGGCCGTTGCTACGACGCTGTCGACGCCCTCGTCGACGGCGAGGGCGTGCTGCTGGTGGCGGGCTCGAGCCTGACGGTGATGTCCGGGCTCCGGTTCGTCCGCCGCGCGGCGCGGGCCGGCACGCCCGTCGTGATCGTCAACCGGGGTGCGACCAGGGGCGACGAGCTCGCGACGTACCGGCTGGACGCCGGGTGCAGCGAGTTCCTGACGGAGCTCGCGGGCTGACTCAGCTCACACAGGCTCAGACCGGGCGCGCGCGCAGCTCGCCGAGCAGGTCGACGAGTTCGTGGAGCGACAGGTCGTGCTTGGTGGGGTCGAGGCCCTGGACGCGCTCGAGCGCGAGGTTCTCGGGGAGCCGGGCGCCGACGGCGAACGTGTAGATCGTGTCGTCGAGCTCGAACTCGATGCCGCGCAGCTGGGCCGCGTAGTAGTCACCGTCGTGCGTCAGCAGCACGACCGACTCGCGCGGCTCGAGGCCCCGGGTCAGCCCGGTCAGCGAATGACCGACGACCAAAGCGCGCTCGCCGCGCACATCCACTGCTCCATCGAGCTCGATGATCTCCATCAACGACCTTCCCCACTGCCACGGAATGGCAGCCCCCTGACCGTCGCGTTCGCGCCGCGCCGACCCCCAACTTACTCCCGAGTTCTCAACGAGAGCTCAAGACATCACGATGCGAAGAGCAAGGATCGTGCAGAACGACCGTCGCTGCCTCGCTGTCCGAGAAAATTCACCGCCCCCGGCGAAAATCTACGGAACGTCACAACTTTCGCACGAAGATGTGCTCCGCCGCCTCCGGGACGATCTCCGCGGTCTCGCCGCCGCTGCCCACGAGGACCCCCGCCTCGGTGGCCACGACCGTCACGGTCTTGTCCGGGAGCGCCCCCACCCGGCGCATCGCGCTCATGAGGAGCTCGTCCTTCTGCATCTCCTCCGAGATCCGGCGGACCAGCACCCGCCCCTCGTCCGACCCCGCGGCCGTCGAGAGCGGCTCGACGCCCTCCATGAAGCCCTCGGCCGGGTCGGTCTCGCCCAGCTCGTCGAGCCCCGGGATCGGGTTTCCGTACGGAGACTCCGTCGGGTGGTCGAGCAGCTTGAGCAGCCGGCGCTCGACGGTCTCGGACATGACGTGCTCCCAGCGGCAGGCCTCCTCGTGGACGAGCTCCCACTCGAGCCCGATCACGTCGGTGAGCAGCCGCTCCGCCAGCCGGTGCTTGCGCATCACCCGGGTCGCCAGCCGCATCCCCTCGTCGGTCAGCTCCAGGTGCCGGTCGCCCTCCACCGTCAGCAGCCCGTCGCGCTCCATCCGGGCGACGGTCTGCGAGACCGTCGGGCCGCTCTGGTGGAGGCGCTCGGCGATCCGGGCACGCAGCGGGACGATCCCCTCCTCGACCAGCTCGTAGATCGTGCGGAGGTACATCTCGGTGGTGTCGATCAGGTCGCTCACGCCGGACATTCTGTCTCATCCACCAACCGGCTGGCAGGCTGGCGACGATGGGCGACACGACACCGGCGGTGATGTGGTTCCGGCGCGACCTGCGGCTCGCGGACAACCCCGCGCTCCTCGAGGCGGTCGCCGACGGCCCGGTCCTCCCGCTGTTCGTGCTCGACCCCGCCCTCTGGGGCCCCGCTGGCCCGAGCCGGCAGGCCTACCTCGCGGCATCGCTGCGCAGTCTGGACGCCACGCTGCGCGGGCGCGGCAGCGGGCTGTCGGTGGTGCGGGGGGACCCCGTGCGCCGGGTGGCACTGGCCGCGCGGGCGGTCGGCGCCCGGCGGGTGCACGTCGCCGCCGACTTCGGCCCCTACGGGTCCCGGCGCGACGAGGCGGTCGAGGCCGCCCTCGCAGAGCAGGACGTCGAGCTGGTGCGCACCGGCTCGCCGTACGCCGTGGCGCCGGGGCGGGTGACCAGCGGCAGCGGCAGCCCGTACCAGGTCTTCACGCCGTTCTCCCGCGCGTGGGCCGACCACGGGTGGCGGGGCCCGGTCGAGGCCCCGAGTGGCGGGAGCTGGCTCGGGCTCGACGACGACACGACCGAGATCCCCGACCCGGCGCTCCCCGCCGGCCTCGAGCTGCCCGAGGCCGGGGAGGCGGCCGCCGTCCGCCGCTGGCGGCAGTTCCTCGACGACGTGGCGGCGTACGACGACGAGCGGGACCGCCCGGACCTCGACACGACCTCGCGGATGTCGGCACACCTGCGCTGGGGCGAGATCCACCCCCGAACGATGCTCGCCGACCTCTCCCGGCTGCGGAGCGCGGGCGCGGCGACGTACCGCACGGAGCTGGCCTGGCGGGAGTTCTTCGCCGACGTGCTGGCGGCCCGGCCCGAGACGGCGCGGGAGTACCTGCGGCCCGCCTACGCGGCGATGCGGTACGACGAGCCGGACGGGCTGTTCGACGCCTGGCGCGACGGCCGCACCGGCTTCCCCGTGGTCGACGCGGGCATGCGGCAGCTGCGGGCGACCGGCTGGATGCACAACCGGGTGCGGATGGTCGTCGCGAGCTTCCTCGTCAAGGACCTGCACGTCGAGTGGCAGCACGGCGCGCGGCACTTCATGCGGTGGCTGGTCGACGGCGACCTGGCCTCCAACCAGCAGAACTGGCAGTGGGCGGCCGGCAGTGGCGTCGACGCCGCGCCGTACTTCCGGGTGTTCAACCCGACGACGCAGGGGCGGAAGTTCGACCCCGACGGTCGCTACGTGCGCCGCTGGGTGCCTGAGCTGGCCGAGGTCGCCGACCCGCACGACCCGAGCCCCGCGGATCGGGAGACCGCCGGCTACCCGGATCCGGTCGTCGACCACGCCGTCGAGCGGCGCGAGGCCCTCGACCGGTGGGAGGAGATCCGCTGACGCGCCGGGTGGACCTGGGTCGGGCGCGCGTGCGACCGTCTGGTCCGTGCCCGACCAGGTGACCGTCCCCCGCCGCTTCTGCGGACCCCCGTCCTCCGGCAACGGCGGCTGGTCCGCCGGCGCCCTCGCCGCGCACGTCGACGCCCCGGCGGTATCGGTGTCGCTGCTCGCGCCGCCGCCGCTGGACACGCCCATGCCGGTCGAGGTCGTCGACGGCACCACGATCGCGAGCCTCGACGGCGCGCCCGTGATGCGGGCCGAGCCGGCGCCCGGCGACCTGAAGGTGGTCGCCTGGGTACCGCCCGCGGACGCGCGCGCCGCGGAGGCGTCGTACGCCGGGCTCGCGTCGCACCCGTTCCCCACGTGCTTCTCCTGCGGCACCGGACGCGACGACGGGCTCCGGATCTTCCCCGGCCGGGTCGCCGACCAGGAGGCGCGTCCGCGGGTGGCGGCCACCTGGACCCCGGACCCGTCCGTCGCCGACGACCTGCACGCCACGACCTGGGCGGCCCTGGACTGCGTCGGCGGCTGGGCCGGCGACCTCCAGGAGCGGCTGATGGTGCTCGCCCGGATGACGGCGCGGATCGACCGGCTGCCCGAGGTCGGCGCCGAGCACGTGGTGGTCGGGCTCGGCCGGCGTACCGAGGGCCGCAAGACGTTCACCGCGTCGGCGCTCTACGACGCCGACGGCGAGCTGATCGGCAGCGCGGAGCACCTCTGGGTCGCGGTCGACCCGGCCGCCTTCGCGTGAGCACCCCACCCCTAGGATGGAGAGCATGGGTTTGAACGATCAAACGCGGCGTCAGGAGTGGTGGCGGCACGCGGTCACCTACCAGATCTACCCCCGCAGCTTCGCGGACGGGAACGGCGACGGCATCGGTGACGTCCCCGGCATCACCTCGCGCCTTCCGTACCTGCGCGACCTCGGCGTCGACGCGATCTGGATCTCGCCCTTCTACCGCTCCCCGCAGCGCGACCACGGGTACGACGTCTCCGACTACCGCGACATCGACCCGCTGTTCGGCACGCTCGCCGACGCCGACGAGATGATCGAGCGCGCGCACGAGCTCGGGCTCAAGGTGATCGTCGACCTGGTGCCCAACCACACGTCGGACGAGCACGAGTGGTTCCAGGCCGCGATCGAGGCCGGCCCGGGCAGCCCGGAGCGCGACCGCTACGTCTTCCGCGACGCCCAGCCCGACGGGTCCCTGCCCAACAACTGGATGTCGGTCTTCGGCGGCCCCGCCTGGACCCGGGTCGAGGACGGCCGCGGCGAGGACGCGCAGTACTACCTGCACCTCTTCGACTCGAGCCAGCCCGACCTCAACTGGCGCAACCCGGAGATCGGCGACATGTTCGTCGAGGTGCTGCGCTTCTGGCTCGACCGCGGGGTCGACGGCTTCCGGGTCGACGTCGCGCACGGCCTCTTCAAGGAGGAGGACCTGCGCGACCAGGTCGTCGAGGCCGGCAAGACCGCGAGCAGCGACGCCCGCGACGCGGCCGACGTCCCGATGGTCGAGCGCACGATGCGCGACGAGCCGATGTGGGACCAGCCCGAGGTGCACGACGTCTACCGCCGCTGGCACGAGGTGCTCGCGAAGTACGACGGCGACCGGATGTTCGTCGCCGAGGCCTGGACCCAGACGCCCGAGTCGATGGCCCGCTACATCCGCCCCGACGAGTTCAGCCAGGCGTTCAACTTCGCGTGGCTGCTCGCGTCGTGGTCGGCGTCGGAGTTCACCGAGGTCGTCCGCGGCACGATGGAGGCCGTCGGCCTCGTCGGCGGCTCCCCCACCTGGGTGCTGAGCAACCACGACGTCGTCCGGCACATGACGCGGTACGGCGGCGGCGAGCTCGGCCTGGCCCGGGCGAAGGCCGCCACGATGACGATGCTCGCGCTGCCGGGCTCGGCGTACCTCTACCAGGGCGAGGAGCTCGGCCTGCCCGAGGTCGAGGTCGCCCCGGAGGACCGTCAGGACCCGTTCTTCATCCGCACCGGCGAGGGCGGTCGCGACGGCTGCCGGGTGCCGATCCCGTGGAGCGGCACCGCCGCGCCGTACGGCTTCGGCCCGGGCGCCGGCCAGCCGTGGATCCCGCAGCCCGACGACTGGGCCGGCGTGACCGTCGACGCCGAGACCGGCGACGACGGCTCGACGCTCGAGTTCTACCGGGCGGCGCTCGCCGCGCGGCGTACGTTCGCCACCAGCGCGGGCGAGGACGTCGAGATCCTCGACCTGGGCGCCGACGTCGTCGCGTTCCGGCGCGGCCCGGTGACGGCGGTGCTCAACTGCGGCACCGAGCCGGTGGCGCTGCCCGCCGGCCAGGTGCTCCTGGCGAGCGGCCCGGTCGGCGACACGCTGCCGGCCGACACGGCCGTCTGGCTGGGGTGACTCAGGACTCGAGGGCCGCGTTGTAGCGGCCGAGCAGGCCCACGAACTGCGCGAGGTCGTCGTCGGGGAGGTCGCCGAGCTTCTGGTCGAGCCAGAGCCGGCTGGACTCCTTGACGTCGGCCAGCCGCACCCGGGCCGACTCGCTGACGGAGAGCAGCGTGGCGCGGCCGTCGTCCGGGTCCGGTGTCCGGGCGACCATGCCGAGCTCCAGGAGGTGCTGCACCTGGCGGCTGATCGCGCCCTTGTCGATGCCGAAGTGCTCGGAGATGCCCGACGCCCGGGTCGGGCCTCGCATCTCGAGCCACGTCAGGATCAGGTACGTCGAGGACTGCAGCTCGGGGTGCACCGACCGGGCGCGCTCGGCCAGCACCCGACGGATCCGTCGGACCATCACGCCGACCTCGCGCTCGAGCTCCCCCAGCAGCTCGACGCGCTCGATCGACTCCCCGATGGCGGCGGTCATCGCCGACCCCCCTGCTCGACGATCGCGTGCCGGAGCTCGGCCGCGACCTCCGGCGACGTCTCCGGGCTGGCCGTGAGGTTGGAGGTCCGCAGCGGGACCTCCTTGATGAAGAGCACGCAGACGAGAGCGACGACCGCGAACGGCACGGCGACCAGGAAGAGCTCGCCGAACGCCACGCCGAAGGCGTGCTCGAAGACGGCGCGCACCGGCTCAGGCAGCGTGCTCATGTCGGGCACGGCGTGGCTCTGGTGCCCGTCGGTGGGGATGCCGAGGTCGGCCAGGCCGGCGGTGACCTTCTCGGCCACCGACCAGCTCAGGAGCGCGCCGAGCGCCGAGATGCCGACCGAGCCGCCCATCGAGCGGAAGAACGCGACCACGGAGCTCGCCGAGCCCATGTCGGCCATCGAGACGTTGTTCTGGACGGCGAGCACGAGGTTCTGCATGGTCGCGCCCAGGCCGAGACCGAGGATCGCCATGAAGAACCCGATCGCGACCAGGCTGGTCGTGTCGTCGATGGTGCTGAGCAGCGCGAGCCCGATGACGACGAAGACCATGCCGCCGACCAGGTAGCGCTTCCACCGGCCGGTGTCGCTGATGATGCGGCCGGTGACCACGCTCGAGATGAAGAGGCCGCCGACCATGGCGATCGACATCAGCCCGGCCTCGGTCGGGGTCATGCCGCGCGCGACCTGGAAGTACTGGCTCAGGTAGACCGTCGACCCGAACATCGAGACGCCGATCATCACCGACGCGAAGGTCGCGAGGGAGATCGTGCGGTCCTTGAACAGGCGCATCGGGATGATCGGCTCGACCGCGACCTTGGCCTCGACGTACACCGCGCCGACCAGCAGGAGCGCACCCACGGTGACGAGGAGGGCGGTGGTGGTCGAGCCCCAGGCGAACTGGTTGCCGGCCAGGGACACCCACACGAGCAGGGTCGAGATGCCGGCGACGATCAGCGTGGCGCCGAGGTAGTCGATGTTGACCGGCCGCTTCACCACGGGCAGGTGCAGCGTCTTCTGCAGCAGGAAGAAGGCGATCACGGCGAACGGCAGGCCGATGAAGAAGCAGCCGCGCCAGCCGAGCGCGGAGTCGACGACGACACCGCCGATCAGCGGGCCGCCCACGGTCGCGAGGGCGAACGTCGCGCCGACGTACCCGGAGTAGCGGCCGCGCTCGCGCGGCGAGACCATCGTCGCGATGACGACCTGCACCAGCGCGGTCAGGCCGCCGACGCCGAGGCCCTGCACGACGCGGGAGCCGATCAGCACCTCCATGCTCGGCGCGAACGCCGCCACCAGGGACCCGACCGCGTAGATCACGAGCGCGAGCTGCACGAGCAGCTTCTTGCTGAAGAGGTCGGACAGCTTGCCCCAGATCGGGGTGCTCGCCGTCATCGCCAGCATCGTGGCGACCACGACCCAGGTGTAGCCGGTCTGGCTGCCCTCGAGGTCGGCGACGATCCGCGGCAGGGCGTTGGAGACGACGGTGCTGGACAGCATCGCCACGAACATCGCCAGCAGCAGGCCGCTGAGGGCCTCCAGGATCTGCCGGTGGGTCATCTCCCCCGACTCCTCGGCGGAGACCGGTGGTGCGGAGGGGCGGTCGGACGCGTCGGTCAAGGGAGCTCGATTCATGAGGGATAAACGGTTGCCGACGGCAACTATATTCCCGAATCGTTGCCCTGGACAACCAAACCTCGGGTGTGCCGGCGCACACCGAGGGACAGGACCACTTCGTCAGGGACCACCCCGACGTGGCGCTACTCCGAGTCGCGGTCCTTCTCGCCGAGGGCCTGCGAGAGCTGGGCGACGAGGTCGTCGCTGGGGGACGCCGACTGGCGGTTGCTCTCCTCCAGCTGGGCGAGCAGCTCGGCCCGGTGGACCTTCAGCGAGCGGGGGGCGTCGATGCCGACCCGGACGACGTCGCCACGGACCTCGAGGATCGTGACGGTGATGTCCTCGCCCAGGACGACGCTCTCCCCCGCCCGGCGACTCAGAACCAGCATGTGACCACCGTAGCCCGCCGATGGCGACGCGGGGCGCCCGACCGTCCGTTCGGACGGGATCGGGCGCCCGATCGCGGGTGGGTCAGGCGCTGCGTCAGGCGCTGCGTCAGGCGCTGAGCAGCGGCGCTGCGACCGGCAGCCCGGCCTCGTCCAGCACGACCTGGCCGGCGCGGCGTACCGACGGGTTCACCAGCAGCGGCGCAGCGAGGTTGGCGGTCGTGTCGTGGAGCCCCTGGCCGGCGTTCAGGATGACCAGGACGAGGACGTCGGCGGCCGACTCGATCCCGAGCGCGGCGACGACGTCGTCACCCACCTCGGGGGCGTAGTCGGGGAAGAACGGCGTCGGCGGCACGACCAGGAAGCGCAGACCGGGCTCGTCGAGCGAGCCGAGGCTGCACAGGTCGCTTGCACCGTCGAGCTGCACGAGGGCCCAGCGCCGGTGGTCCGGGAAGCCCGGCATCGGGAGCACCATGTCGATCACGGGGATCTCGATCGCGTGGGTCTGGGCCACGACACCTCCGTCGGTTCGCTCGGGTCCAGCCATCATGTCAACTGCCGTCGTCGCGGTCATCGCAGGAACTCCAGGAGGCTCGGTTGCAGGACGCGGGCCGTGGCGCCCAGGGCCGCCTGGTAGGCGACCTCCTGGAGGCCGAGGTCCACGGTTGCCTTTGCGAGATCGGTGTTCTCGATCTCCGAGAGGGCGTTCTTGAGGGTCAGGCTCGCGTCGGTGGCGACGCTCCTGGCGTTCTCGACACGCACGGTCCGGGCGCCGATGTCCGTGCGGGCGTTGACGACCCGGTCGCTGTCGGCCTTGAGCGTGTCGATCGACGCCGAGATCGTGGCCGCGTCGCCCGTCTTGAGGGCGGTCGAGAGGGCGGCCAGGTGGTCGAAGACGGAGTCGCCGTCGGGGCCGAAGACCTCCGGGCCCTCGATGTCGATCCGCACGCGGGTGCCGTCGGCGATCGTGCGTACGACGCCGGCGCCCGCGCCGATGGCCGCGGGGTCGGCCAGCACGCCGGCGTCGGTGTAGGCCTTCGTCCCGCCGGTGATGCCGCCGAAGATCGGCCGGTCCAGGTACTGCGCGTTGCTGGAGCTGATCAGTCCGGCGCGGATCTGGTCGACCTCGGTGGCGAGCGCCCGCAGGGCCTCGGGGTTCATGGCGCCCGAGTTCGCACCCTGGAGCGCGAGGTCGCGGGCCCGGGTGATCTGGCCGTTCATCGTGGACAGGGCGCCGTCGGTCTGGTCGAGCCAGCCGATCGCGTCGTCGGCGTTGCGGACGTACTGCGCCTCGTGGGAGAGCGACGACCGGATGCGCATCGCACTGGACGCGCCTGTAGGGTCGTCGGACGGCCGGTTGATCAGCCGGCCGGTCGTCAGCTGCTCCTGGGCCTTCGCGACCCGGTTCATCGCCGACTGCATGCCGTTGAACGACTGGTGGCTCAGCATGTTCTGGGTGATCCGGACGAGCGTCATCAGCGGCCCACCAGTCCGGTGCGGTTGATCAGGGTGTCGAGGATCTGGTCGACGGTCGTCATGACCCGCGCCGCCGCCTCGTAGGAACGTTGGGCCATCACCATGTTCACCGTCTCCTCGTCGATGCTCACGCCGGTGAGCTGCTCGCGCGCCGCGTCGACCTGTGACGTCATCGCACTCTGGTTGTCGGCGAGCCGCCGCACCGAGGCGACGGAGCTGCCGAAGCCGTTGACCAGCCGCTGGTAGCCGTCCTGGATCGTGATCGAGTCGGCGAGCGCGACGGCGTTCCCGGTGTCGGTGTTGCCGCCGGTCGCCGGCGGGACCGTCGGCACGGACGACATCGCGATGTCCTTCGCCGACGTCACCACGACGGAGAGGGAGCGCGCGGGGTCCGCCGGGTCGTAGTCGAAGAACTGGCCGCCCGCGTCGCCGTCGAGGTCGTAGCCGCCGGCGTGGGCGGCGTTGAAGGCGTCGGCGAATGCCGACACGAGCGCGTTCAGGCCGGCCGCGTACCCCGGAAGGGTCACGTCGATCAGCTCGACGCTGGCGGCGATCTCGCCGCCGGGGACGACGACGCCGACGGCCGGGCCGGTGGGCGGCTGGATCTGGAACGTGATCGCGGACCCGGCACCGGAGCCGTCGGGGTTGATGCCGCTCGCGACCTGGAGCGTGGAGGCCTGGCGGCCGGTGACCAGGGGCTGGCCGCCCACCGTGACGTCCATCCCGCCGTCGGGACGGACGGTCGCGGTCCCGCCGGTCAGCTCGGACAGTCGCAGGGCGAGGTGGTCCCGGGCGTCCATCAGCGTCGCGGTGTCGCCGCCGCCGCTCGACGTCGAGATCGTGTGGTTGGTGGCCGCGAGCTGCTGGGCGAGGTCGTTGACCTCCTGGACCGACGCGAGCACGCGGGCGCGCTGGTCGCCGATCTCTTCCTGCAGGTTGCCCGACTGGATCTTGAAGGCGTCGGCGACGAGCCGCCCGTTCTCGAGGATCTGCATGCGGGCCGCGTCGGTGTTCGGCGCGTTGTTCACGTCGTCGAGGCTGTTGTGGAAGGTGTCGATCGCGGCCGCGACGCCGTTCTCGCTCGGCTCGGCGATGCCGCTCTCGACCCGGGCGAGCGCGGCCGCCTTGAGCTCGAGGTAGCTCTGGCCCGCGTGCTCGCGCCGGACGCGGGTGTCCAGGAGCGGGTCGACGAGACGCTGGACGCCGGACGACGCGACACCGCTGCCGATCTCGTTGGACCGCGACCACACCGCCGGGGCCGCCGCCGCGCCGACCGTCTCGCCGACGATGCGGCGGCGTACGTAGCCCTCGGTGGAGGCGTTCGCGATGTTGGTGCTCGCGATGTCGAGAGAGGCCTGCTGGTAGCGCAGGGCCGACAGCGCGGTGTTGAGGGAGGCGAAGGGGCTGGACATGGTCACAGGCTCCGATCGAGCACGGCGCTGCGCGTCTCCCCGCGGTCGACCGCACCGGCGGCCGTGTACGTCGGCGTGCCGCGATCGAGGCCGAGCAGGGTGTCCTGGGTGGCGCGGAGGCCGGAGACGATCAGCGCGCGGTTCGTCTGGGCGACCCGGGCGATCTCGTCGGTGAGCGACAGGAAGCTGTCGCGATGCTCGGTGAGGATGCCGCGCCACGGCTCGGGCGCGACCGCGATCAGCTCGCCGAGGCCGGCGTTGGGCTCGAGCCCGGCGCCCTCGGCGGCCGCGCTGGCGGCGACGGCACGCAGCACCTCGAACTCACGAAGCGCCGCAGCGGCCTCGTCGACGTCGCGGGCCACGTTGGCCAGCCACCGGGTGCGCCCGGTGGACATCACCAGCTCCTCGAGCTCGAGTCGGTAGAGCAGGGTCTCGAGGAGCTCGCGCTCCTGCCACAGGACCCAAGTCAGCTTCTCCACGTCACTCCCAGGTGGTATCGATGGTCCAGACCAGGGGGAGCCTGTTCTGGCGTCGAGGTGCTGATCGGCTGCCCGACCGCCCTGCTTGAGGGAATCCAGCGAAATTCCGGCCGATTCGTGGTCTGCGTCTCACCCGTCGGGGTGAGGGCCGCCGCCCGCCCGGGTGGGGCCCGGATTCCGAGTGGGTGATGGCCGCGTAGTCCATCCGGTGGGGACGACCAGACCACACCCGTAAAGAGTTCAAGGATTCCTAAAGAAAACCGGACACGGCACTCCTTGAAATGCTTAATTACGTCCGTGACCCATTACAACGACGTCCCGTCGGGCTCCGAGGCGTTGATCGCGGTACACGTGCCCCTGGTCGGCCACATCGTTCGCGAGACGATGGCCAGGGTCCCGTCACACGTCGATCGAGATGACCTCACGTCGGCCGGACTCGCCGCACTCGTGCAGGCAGCCCATTCCTACGACCCTGACCGAGGCGTTCCGTTCAATCGGTACGCCACGACCCGCATCCGCGGCGCGATCCTCGACGAGCTGCGGAGCATCGACTGGGCATCCCGCTCGGTCCGGCGCCGGGCCCGCGAGCTCGACGCCACGCGCTCGCAGCTGGCGACCGCCCTCGGCCGGCCGGCGACGACCACCGAGGTCGCCCAGGCCTCCGGCCTGAGCTCCGACGAGGTCCAGGCGAACGACGACGACGTCGCCCGCGCCCAGGTCCTCTCCCTGCACGCGTCCGAGGACGACGCCATCGGGAACAGCCTGGTCTCGAACAGCCCCACCCCCGAGGCGCTGTTCGAGCACCGGGAGCGCCTGACCTACCTGACCGAGGCCATCGCGGAGCTTCCCGAGCGGCTGCGCCACGTCGTGGAGCAGTACTTCCTCGCGGAGCGACCGATGTCCGAGATCGCCGCCACGCTCGGCGTGACCGAGTCGCGCATCTCGCAGCTGCGGGCCGAGGCCCTCGTGCTGCTGCGCGACGCGCTCAACCACGAGCTCGAGCCGGACCTGGTCCCCGACTCGGCCCGTCCGGGTGGCGCCGCGGCGCGGCGACGGGAGGCGTACTTCGCGGCGGTCGCCGCGCGGCACGCCCGCGGGCTGCACGGGTACGCCGCCAGCCCGGGCGCGGTCAACGCGAGCTGACCCGCTCGACCCACAACTCCATACGACGAACGCCCCGAGGGGATCGCCGCAGAAAGAATTCCGAGATTTCTGCGCCGATCCCCTCAGGCGTTCCCTACGTCGGCCGAATGTTCCGGTGTCGGAGCCCACGGACGGGCTCCAGTCCGACTCACATCCAGGAAGGAACCATCATGAGTCTCCGCATCAACCAGAACATCGACGCCCTCAACTCCTACCGCAACCTGTCGGTCACCCAGGGCCAGATGTCCAAGTCGCTCGAGAAGCTGTCGAGCGGCTTCCGGATCAACCGGGCCGGCGACGACGCCGCGGGCCTGGCGATCTCCGAGGGCCTGCGCTCGCAGGTCGGTGGCCTCAAGGTCGCCGTCCGCAACGCCCAGGACGGCGTCTCGGTCGCGCAGACCGCTGAAGGTGCGCTCACCGAGGTCCACTCCATGCTCCAGCGCATGAACGACCTCTCGGTGCAGTACAACAACGGCACCCAGAACACCGAGTCGAAGGCTGCCCTGTCGGCGGAGTTCACCGAGCTGCACTCCGAGATCGAGCGGATCGAGGCCAACACGAAGTTCAACGGCAACGCGCTCTTCAGCGGTGCTGCGCAGACCTTCCAGGTCGGCTACGCGAACGACGACACCATCGCCGTGTCCGCCACCGCCCTGGCCGCGATCGACGTCTCTGCCGCCGTCATCAGCGACAGCGACACCGTCCAGGCCGCGATCACCACGATCTCGACCCAGCGCGCCGAGCTCGGTGCGGTGCAGAACCGGTTCGAGCACACGATCAACTCCGTGAACGTGGCGATCGAGAACCTCTCCGCCTCGGAGAGCCGGATCCGCGACACCGACATGGCTGCCGAGATGGTGTCCTTCACCCGCTCGCAGATCCTGTCGCAGGCCGGCACCGCGATGCTCGCCCAGGCCAACCAGGCCCCGCAGGGCGTTCTCTCGCTGCTGCGCTGAGCTCGCCGGTGGATCGGTCGGCGACTGACCCACCGTGGAGACCCGGTCCCCAGGAGAGCGTGACCCGCTCTCCCGGGGACAACCGGGCGTTCGCGCCCGTTCCCTTGTCCGTCCAGGAGGAATCTCGTGGCCACCAGTAGCGTCAGCGGTCTTGTCAGCGGTCTCGACACCGCGACGATCATCGACCAGCTCATGCAGCTGGAGGCGGTCCCGCAGACCCGGATGAAGAACGAGCAGACCGCCGAGAAGTCGGTGCTCACCGCCCTCCGGTCGCTCAACACCGCCGTGTCCGGCCTGGCCGACAAGGCGGCAGCGCTCGCCAAGCCGGCGACCTGGCAGACCCTCGTCCCCACCATCACCGGCACCGGCGTGACCGCGACGGTGGGCAGCACGGCCTCGGCGTCCAGCTTCTCCTTCACCGTCGACAAGCTGGCCACCACCCACCAGGTCGCCTTCACCGACGCGGCAGCGCTCACCGATGTCGTCGCCGGCTCGACCGTCACGCTCACCAAGCAGGACGGCACCGCGCACTCGCTCTCCACCGGGGGCGGCACGCTCACCGAGGTGGTGGCGGCGATCAACGGCGCGACGGCCACCACCGGGGTCCGCGCGACCGCGGTCAAGACCGCCGACAACAGCTACCGGCTGATGGTCGAGTCGACCGCGACCGGCGCGGCCTCGTCCTTCACCCTGACCGACGGCGACGGGACCGCCCTCCTGGGCGGGTCCGCGACCCGGGCCGGCGCGGACGCCCAGATCAGCCTCGGGCTCGGCGTCACGGCCACGTCGGCCACCAACACGTTCGCCGAGATCGTGCCGGGCGTCTCCGTGACCCTCGGCGGCGCCGCCACCGTCGGCTCGACGGCGACCGTCGCTGTCGCCCAGGACCCCTCCACCGTCAAGACCGCGGTGAAGGACCTCGTCGACCAGGTCAACAGCCTGCTCACCAGCCTCGACACCCAGACGGCCCGGAAGAGCTCTACCACCGTCGCCGGCGTCCTCTCCGGGGACAGCACCGCGCGAGACCTGCGCAACGCCCTGCTCGGCGCCGTGTTCGGGAGCGACCCCACCCAGACGATGGCGACCGCCGGCATCGAGACCGACCGCTACGGCAAGCTCGTCTTCAAGAGCGAGGTCTTCGACAAGGCGTACGCCGCCGACCCGGCCGCCGTCGCCGCCCACTTCACGACGGGCGCGACCACCGCCGAGAACGGGTGGGCCGCGCGCGTGGCCGCCGTCGCCAAGACGGCCAGCACCTCCACGACCGGCACGATCGCCAACGCGATCACGAGCCACACGCAGACCGTCGACCGGCTCACGAAGAGCATCGAGGAGTGGGACGACCGCCTGGAGGTGCGCCGCACCAGCCTGCAGCGCACCTACACCGCCCTCGAGACCGCCCTGTCGAACCTGCAGAGCCAGGGCACCTGGCTGGCCGGCCAGATCTCCAGCCTCCCGACGTACTCCTGACCCGCACCACTCCACCTGACCCTGACGCTGACCGGACCCCGGAAGGACGATCGATGACGATCCGCAACCCGCGCGAGACCTACCTCGCTGCATCCGTCTCGACGGCCTCCCCCGCGCAGCTGCTCGTGATGCTCTACGAGCGCCTGGTCATGGACGTCTCGCGGGCCGCCGACGCGCTGCGCTCCGGTGAGCCGAGCCAGGCCCACACCCCGCTGCTGCACGCACAGGAGATCGTCCTGGAGCTCAACGCCAGCCTCGACGTCAAGGCCTGGGAGGGCGCGAAGGGCCTGGCGTCCCTCTACGACTACCTCCACCACGAGCTGGTGAAGGCGAACATGGGCAAGGACCTCAAGATCACCGAGTTCTGCCTGCACACGGTCACCGTGCTCCGCGACACCTGGCGCGAGGCGGCCGGCGCCGTCCTCGCCGAGACGGCCTGACCGTGAGCCCCGGGCGCGCCCCCGTCGTCGCGGACGTCGACCGGCACCACCTTCTCTGGGCGACCGCCCTCGACCGTCTCGAGCTCGACGTCATGCGGGCCGAGCGGATGCTCCAGGACCCGACGCGGCCCGGCCCCGAGCCGTGGGACGAGCCGCAGCTCAGCGGACCGATCCCCGCCGACCTCGTCGAGCGGGCCGTCGCGCTCCGTGAGCGCCAGCGCGCCGTCCAGGCCGCCATCACGACCCAGCTCGGGGCGATCGGCCGCCAGCACGAGTTCGCGAACCGCGTGGACCGGGCCACCCGCCAGGCGGGCCCGGCCGTGTACCTCGACGTCACCGCCTGAGCCTGGCCCTGCTGGGAAACTCCGGACGTTTTCGCTCCAGATTTCCTCAAGCCCGGCGGCGCACCGCCGATCACCTCTTCCGAGCAAGGATCGCTCAAACCCTCGCCGAAGGAACGGCATCACCCCCTCGTCCAGCCCGGAGGCCAGGCGTGTCGTTCCTGTCCGATCCCGTCGGCGCGATCCTCGGATCCGCCCTCGACGGGATCTCCATGCGCCAGCGCGTGATCGCTGACAACATCGCCAACGTCGACACTCCGCACTACCGCGCGAGCAGCGTCGACTTCGAGTCCAGCCTGCGCTCCGCGATCGGCGCCGGCGAGATCACCGGCGGCGACGAGCTCGCCCCGACCGTGACCGCCACCGACACCCCCGTGGGCGCCAACGGCAACAACGTCGACCTCCGCAAGGAGACGATGGCCGCGGTCCAGACGCAGTTCCAGTACCAGCTGATGACGCGGGCCACGACCGACCGCCACAACATCCTCAAGACCGTGGTGGCCTCCTGATGGGCGCCTTCGACACGCTGCGCATCGCCGGCTCGTCTCTCGGTGCGCACCAGACCTGGCTCGACGCGCTCGCCAACAACATCGCGAACGTCAACACCGTCAAGCGGACCAGCGAGGACGCCTTCCAGGCCCAGATGCCGATCGTGCGCTCCGTCGAGGGCGGCGGCGTCGAGGTCGCGGGCTTCGCGCTCAGCGACGCCGAGGGCCGCGTGGTCTCCGACCCGAACAGCCCCCTGGCCGACGCCGACGGCAACGTCCGCGCGCCCGAGAACGACATGGCCACGCAGATGACCCAGCTCGTGATGGCCCAGCGCGGCTTCCAGGCATCCGTCCAGGTCACCAAGGACGCCCAGGACACCTACCGCAGCGCCCTCGAGATCGGACGGGGCTGACATGAGCGTCCCCGGGATCGAGGCCATCGGCTTCCAGCCGTACGTCGCACCGACGCTGCCCGCGTCCGCCGCGACCAACACGTCGAAGACGTCCGGCGTCGGCGCCGCGTTCGGAGACATGCTCGTCGACGGCCTGGACCGGCTCGAGGCCGTCCAGGACAAGTCCGACAAGCTCGCCGTCCAGGCCGCCACCGGTGACCTCGACGACATCCACGACTACACCATCGCCGCCACCGAGGCGTCGGTGACCGCCCAGCTGACCGTCGCCGTGCGCAACCGCGCGCTCGAGGCGTTCAACGAGATCATGCGGATGCCCATCGGATGAAGCAGAACGTCACCCGCTCGCTCACGCGCCTGCGGACCACCTTCCTCACGCTCACGCTCGGCCAGCGGCTCGTCGCCGTGGTCGGCACCGGAGCGCTGCTGCTCGCGGCCTTCATGGTGTTCCGTTGGGTCTCCACGCCCAACTACGCACCCCTCTTCAGCAACCTCGCGTCGGAGGACGCCTCGGCGGTCATCGACGAGCTCGAGGCGACCGGGGTCCCCTACCAGCTGGCCGACGGCGGCAACACCGTCATGGTCCCCCGTGACCAGGTGTACTCGACCCGCATCGACCTGTCCGGCCAGGGCCTCCCGGCCAACAGCTCCGAGGGCGGCTACTCGATCCTCGACACCCAGGACATGACCACGTCGGACTTCCAGGAGCAGACCGACTTCAAGCGCGCGATGGAGGGTGAGCTCACCAAGACCATCGAGGCGATCGACGGCGTGAACACCGCCGTGGTCCACCTGGCGATGCCCGAGAAGAAGGTCTTCTCCGACGAGCAGGACCCGACCACAGCGTCGGTGCTCGTCGACACCTCCGCCGGCAACACCATCGACGCCGGCAAGGTCCAGGCGATCGTGAACCTGGTCGCCTCCAGCATCGACGGGCTCGACCCTGCGAACGTCACCGTCGCGGACTCCACCGGCAAGGTGCTCTCGACCGAGAACGGCGCCGGCGGCGCCGGAGCCGGCACGCAGTCGCAGGCGGTCTCCGACTTCCAGACCCGCAAGACGCAGCAGATCCAGACGATGCTCGACCGCGTCCTGGGCCCCGGCAACTCCACGGTGCAGGTCTCTGCCGACCTCGACTTCGACAAGACCGTCCAGGAGTCCGTCACCTACAACACCCGCAAGGACGCCCCGGCGCTCTCCGAGTCGTCGAGCAAGGAGGCGTACAACGGCGTCGGTGCCGCGGGCGGCAGCACGGGTGTCGTCGGCCCGGACGGCCAGATGGATCCGGCCGGCGCAGGCGCCACCGGGACCACCGGCACCAACGGCACCTACTCGAAGGAGTCGGTGACCCGCGACAACGCCGTCGAGACCGTCAAGGAGCACCGCGAGACCGCGCCGGGCGCCGTCCGGACGCTGCACGTGGGCGTCGTCCTCGACTCCGCCACCGCCACCGGCATCGACCCGGCCGACGTGGAGGACCTGATCGCCGCGACCGTCGGCATCGACCCCGACCGGGGCGACACCGTCGAGGTGTCGAGCATGGCCTTCGACCGCAGCGTCGACGAGGCCGCAGCGGCCGAGATCGCCGCGGCCAACAAGGCCAAGGCCGACGCCGAGCGCTGGGCGATGATCCGCAACGGCGGCATCGGCGTCGCGGTGCTCGCGATGATCCTGCTCGCCTGGCTGCGCGCCCGTCGCGGCAGGAAGCAGCGCGAGGAGCGTACGGCGTACCTCGTCGAGCAGCTGCGCAACGACGCGAACGAGCGCGCCGCAGCCACGACCGCCATCGAGCCGGCTCCGGCCGTCGCCGCGCTGGACGCTGCCGAGCAGCAGGCCGACGACGAGCTCAAGCGTGAGATCGCCGCGCTCGCCGAGCGCCAGCCCGACGAGATCGCCACGCTGCTGCGCGGCTGGATCGTGGAGCGGCCCTGATGAACATCGCCGCGATGGGCGTCCGCAAGGCCGCCATCATCCTCATCCAGCTCGGCCGCGAGAAGGCGGCCGACGTCCTCAGCCACCTGGGCGAGGCCGAGGTCGAGGCGATCTCCGCCGAGATCGCGTCGCTCGACGTCGTCTCCGCCGCCGAGAGCACGGCGGTGATCCAGGAGTTCGGCGAGATGGCGACGGCCCAGGGCCACATCTCCCACGGTGGACTCGCGTTCGCCCGCACCATGCTCGAGCAATCGCTCGGCGAGGAGCGCGCGAAGGAGATCATGGAGCGGCTCCAGGCCGCTGCGGTCAAGATGCCGTTCCAGTTCCTCCACCGCGCCGACCCGAGCCAGCTGCGCACGTTCATCGCCGACGAGCACCCGCAGGTGATCGCGCTCGTGCTCGCGCACATGACCGCCGACAAGGCGTCGATCGTGATGGCCGGCCTCCCCGCGCACCTCCAGGCGGAGATCGCGCACCGCATCGCGGTGATGGACCGGACCTCGCCCGAGATCGTCCGCGCGGTCGAGGCCAACCTCGAGCGCAAGCTGTCCTCGGTGCTTCAGCCCTCGGAGCTGTCCCGCGTGGGCGGCGTCGACCCGCTGGTCAACATCATCAACCGGTCCGACCGCGTCACGGAGCGTCAGATCGTCGAGGGCCTCGAGGCGCTCGACGCCGAGCTGGCCGACGAGGTCCGCAGCCGGATGTTCATGTTCGAGGACATCGTCCACCTCGAGGACCGCTCCGTGCAGCTCGTGCTGCGCCAGGTCAACGAGGCCGAGCTCGCCCTGGCGCTCAAGGGCGTCAGCGAGTCGGTGCGCGACAAGATCACCTCGAACCTGTCCTCCCGTGCCGCGGAGACCCTCATCGAGGAGGTCGAGCTGCTCGGCGCCGTGCGCCTGACGCAGGTCGAGGAGGCCCAGCAGGGCGTCATCCGCAAGATCCGCCAGCTCGAGGAGCAGGGCCAGATCATGGTGCACCGCAGCGGAAGCGAGGAGGAGCTCGTTGTCTGAGGCACTCACGCACGACGACCTCGCCACCGCCGCCCTGCGCGACGCCCCGTGGCGCAGCGCCGAGGTCCCCGACCTCCGGCAGGGTGTGTGGACGAGGCTCGGCGACGAGCGGGTCCTCGGCGACGACGCCACGGAGTCGGTGCTCGGCCGGCTGGCCGAGCGCGCCCGGAGCGCCGCCCAGGCGCAGGGGTACGCCGTCGGCTGGTCCGCAGGCCAGCAGGCCGCGCTCCGGCGCCAGGCCGAGGACGCGGCGGTCGCAGCCGCCACGGCCGAGCGGCTCGAGGCGATGCGCGCCCACGAGCACGCCGAGGCGGTGGCCGGCCTGCGGGCCGCTGCGGCCGCCCTCAACGAGGCCGCGGCCCAGGTCGTCGCGCGCATCGGCGAGCAGGCGACCGACCTCGCCTTCGAGCTGACCGAGACGCTGCTCGGCCACGAGCTGTCCCTGACGACCGACCCCGGTCCCGGGGCGGTCGCGCGGGCGATCGCCGTGCTGCCCACGAACGCGGTCGCCACCGTGCGTCTGCACCCGCGCAACGCCCGCTCGATGGCCGCGGCCGAGCTCGGAGAGCTCGGCGCCGAGGTCGTCGCGGACCCGACCCTCGACCTGCACGACGCGATCGTCGAGACCGACACCACCGCCGTGGACCTGCGCCTCTCCGAGGCCATGGCCCGCGTCCGAGGAGCCCTCGCATGACCACCCTGAGCCCCGAGCGAGTCGGCGCAGCCCGCGCCGCCGTCGCGCCCGCCCACCTGGGCCGGGTCGTCGGTCTGCTCGGCCTGCGGGTCACCGTCGCCGGCGTGCCGGCGGCGATGGGCGACCTCCTCGAGGTCCGCGGCGCCGCGGGCCCGGTCCCGGTCGAGGTCGTCGCGAGCGAGCACGGCCAGCTGACCTGCCTGCCCCTCGCGGACACCACCGGCCTGCGGGTCGGCGACCACGTCGAGGCCAGCGGCCTCGGCCTGCGGATCGCCGTCGGCGAGGAGCTGCGCGGCCGCGTGCTCGACGGCCTCGGCCGCCCGATCGACGGCGGACCGTCGCTGGCGCACCTGCAGCAGGTCGTCGTCGACAACGAGACCCCCAACGCCCTCCTCCGCCCCCGCATCGACCAGCAGCTGAGCCTCGGCGTTCGCGCGATGGACGCCCTGACCGCCTGCGGCCGCGGCCAGCGCCTCGGCATCATGGCGGGCTCCGGAGTCGGCAAGTCGAGCCTGCTCTCGATGGTCGCCCGGGGCACCGAGGCCGAGATCTCCGTGATCGCCCTGATCGGCGAGCGCGGCCGCGAGGTCCGCGAGTTCCTCGAGAACGACCTCGGTCCGGAGGGCCTGGCCCGCTCGATCGTCGTCGTCGCGACCTCGGACGAGCCGCCGGTCGTGCGGATGCGCGCGGCGTTCGTGGCGACCCGGATCGCGGAGTGGTTCCGCGACGCCGGCCGCCACGTCGTGCTGATGATGGACAGCCTCACTCGCGTCGCCCTCGCCCAGCGCGAGATCGGTCTCTCGGCGGGCGAGCCCCCGGCCACCCGCGGCTTCCCGCCCAGCGTGTTCGCGATGCTCCCGAAGCTGCTCGAGCGCGCCGGCACGTCCCCGGACGGCAGCATCACCGGCCTCTACACCGTGCTCGTCGAGGGCGACGACCTGCAGGACCCGATCGGCGACTCGGCCCGATCGATCCTGGACGGGCACATCGTCCTGACCCGCGAGCTCGCGACGTCGGGGCACTTCCCCAGCATCGACGTCCTCGAGTCGATCTCCCGCGTGTCCGCGATCCTCACGCCGACCGGCAAGCAGGACGCGCAGCGGCTGCGCCGCCTGCTCGCGGCGTACCGCAACGTCAAGGAGCTCGTCGAGATCGGCGCGTACGTCCACGGCACGGACCCCGATGCGGACCTGGCGCTCGCGCTGATGCCGCAGATCGAGGCGTTCCTGCGCCAGGACATGGATGACAGCACACCCGCGGCCGACACCTGGGCCGCCCTCCACGAACTGGTGACGACATGAAGACCCGTCAGGGCAACCTCCGCGGCCTGGTCCGCCTGCGCACCGTGCGCGAGCGCGACAGCCGCACCGGCCTCGCCACGGCGCTCGCCGAGGAGCGCCACGTCGAGACGGCGATCGCCGACCTCGAGCAGCAGCTCGCCACGCTGCCCACCCCGTCGTCGGTCGACCTGCAGGCGTTCCAGGGCCGCCAGCAGACGCTCGAGCTGATCCGCATGGCGCTGACGGACGCGCGTGCCGACCTCGAGGTCGCCCGCGTCGTCAGCACCGCCGCACGCGACCGCTGGGTCGCCGACCGCACCCGCCTCAAGGCCGTGGAGTCGCTCGTCGAGCGCCGCGCCGCGGCCGTCCGGGCCGAGCGCGAGCGTCGTGAGCGGATCGCCCTGGACGAGGTCGCCGAGGAGATGTGGCGTCGCAACCACCTCGTCGAGACCGTCCCCGGTGGAGGTGCCGCATGAGCGTCTCCGAGGTGACCAGCCGGATCAGCCAGATCCAGTCGCAGCTGGCGACGCTGACCCCGCAGACGGTGTCCGCCGGCAGCTCGACCGCGTTCACCGGCGCCCTCGACGAGGCCACCGCGGCGACGTCCACGACTGCGCGGCTCGGCGCGGGCACCGGCACGACCGGCGAGGGCAGCGAGGTCGTCGAGCGGGCGCGCAAGTACCTCGGCGTCCCCTACGTCTGGGGCGGCACCAACCCCGCCACCGGCCTGGACTGCTCCGGGCTCGTGCAGAAGGTGTACGACGAGATGGGCTACGACCTCCCACGCGTCTCCTACCAGCAGGCCACCGCCGGTCGCCCGGTGGCGAGTCTCGAGCAGGCCCAGCCCGGCGACATCCTGGCCTTCGGGTCCCCGGTCCACCACGTCGGCATCTACATCGGCGACAACCAGATGATCCACGCCCCGCGTCCGGGCAAGGACGTCGAGATCTCGTCGGTGTACGAGAAGCCCTCCGCCATCCGGCGGGTGGTCCCCGACGCCGGCGCGGCCACCTCGGTCGGCACGCTCGGCACGATCGGCGAGGCTCCCGGCCGGATCGCCGCGGGCACGCCGTACGCGCACCTCTTCGAGAGCGCCGCCGCGAAGTACGGCGTCAGCGCCGACCTGCTGTCGGCCGTCGCCAAGCAGGAGTCCGGCTACAACCCGCGCGCCACCAGCCCGGCCGGCGCCCAGGGCCTGATGCAGCTGATGCCCGGCACCGCCGACGGCCTCGGCGTCGCCAACGCCTACGACCCGACCCAGGCCGTCGACGGCGCCGCGCGCCTGCTCAAGGGCCTGCTCGACCGCTTCGGGCAGACGGACCTGGCGCTCGCGGCGTACAACGCCGGCCCGGGTGCGGTGCTCAAGTACAACGGCGTGCCGCCGTACGCCGAGACCCAGAACTACGTCAGCTCCGTCATGTCGATGCTGGAGGCAGCATGAACCCCACATCCCTGCTGAACGGGCTCGGTGCGGCGATCACGGCCGAGCCCACGCTCGGCGGCGCCGGCACCACGGGACGCGCCACGGCACCCGGCACCGGCGACCTGTTCCTCACGCTGGTGGCCGGGCTGCTGCAGGGCGGCACCGCCGCCGCGGGGACGCCGGCGGCGGCCGGCGCGCCCGGCACCGACGAGGCCCCGACCGGCGTCCCGGGCGCGGTCGCGTCCGCCGACCCGTCGGCCGTGCCGACGACCGACGAGCAGGCCACGGACACCGGTCAGCCGACCGACGCGGTCGCGTCCGCGCTCGCCGCACTCGTGATCCCGGTGATCGCCCAGGCCACGCCGCAGGCGACCACGCAGGCGACCGCTCCGACGACCGCTCCGACCGCGTCGGTCGAGGGAGCGGGCGAGGGCTCGACCGTCGCCGTCGCCTCGACCGACGTCCCGACGACCGCCGCTGCGGGCACGAACCAGCAGGACAGCGGTGCGAACGCCGACTCCGGCGACCGCGGCTCCGCACCTGCCGCCGAGATCCCTCAGGCTGCCGCGGCGACGGCCGATGGTCCGAGCGATGTCGCCCGACCGACCCCGAGCCACGCGCGCACCGACGCCGCGTCCGCTGTCGCACCGAGCGCGCCGAACGGCGCCGCTCCGGTCGCCGCGGCCGCGCCCGCGTCGGCCGTCGCGCCGAACACGCCGTCCGGCGACGTGCACCGGGTGGGCGCCCAGGTCTTCCCCGAGGTCGTCCGCGTCTCCACCAGCGGCGTCGAGGGCGGCACCCAGCGCGTGACGGTCAAGCTGAACCCCGAGGCGCTCGGCGAGGTCCGCGTGATCCTCACCCACCGCAACGGCGAGCTCGAGGTGAGCCTCGCCGGCGGCGAGGACGCACGCCGGGCCCTGACCGAGGGTGCCCCCGAGCTGCGGCGCCTGCTCGAGGCCGTCGGCCGCGCCGACTCGCGGATCGTGATCCGCGACCTCCCCAGTGCCCCCACCACCGCGCCGACCGTGGTCCAGGACGGACCCGCGACGCGCACCGATGTCTCGACCGACCTGAGCGGAGACGCCTGGTCGGGAGCCGGACGCCCTGGCGGCGAGCCGGCAGCGGAGCGGGAGACCACCCGCTACCGCACCTCAGGAAGCAACAACGCCACGGATGGCATCCCGGACGCGACGATCCTGTCGCGTTCCACCACGACGGACGCGTCCGGCCGCCTCGGCGGCCTGGACGTGTCCATCTAGGAGGAAGCCATGTCCATTTCCGCAACCGAGGCCGTCACGCCGGCTGGCATGTACCAGTCGCCGACGGCAGCGACAGCAGGTTCGAGCTCCGACGACAAGGAGATGTTCCTCAACCTGATGGTCGCCCAGCTGCGCTACCAGGACCCGCTGAACCCGACGGACTCGGGCGAGTTCCTCGCCCAGAACGCGCAGTTCACGGCCCTGGAGAAGATGCAGGACGTCGCCGACCAGACGGCCGCCCTGCTCTCGGCACAGATCTCGTTCGGTGCGGCAGGCATGGTCGGCAAGAACGTCACCTACACGACCGAGGACGGCAGCACGGCGTCCGGCGTGGTCGGCTCGGTGACGTACGACGCCAGCGGCCCGCTCCTCCAGATCGGCGATCAGAGCGTCACGCTCGGCCAGATCTCGTCGATCTCCGCCGCGGACTCCGCCGCGGACTCCGCCGCGGACTCCGCCGCCAACCCCGTCGCAAACTCCGTCGCCAGCCCGGCGCCGGAGCCGTCCATCACCAGCACGGCTCCGACCGCCGGCTGACCCGCACACACTGCTTCCCAAGGGAGAACCACCATGCTTCGCTCGCTCTTCGCCGGCATCAGCGGCCTGCGCGTCAACCAGGTCATGCTCGACGTGACCGGCAACAACATCTCCAACGCCAACACCATCGGCTTCAAGTCCAGCCGGACCACCTTCTCCGACACGCTGTCGCAGATGCTCACCGCGAGCTCGGCGCCCGACGCCGCCAACGGCCGCGGCGGCAGCAACCCGATCCAGGTCGGTCTCGGCGTCCAGGTGTCGGCCACCAACACGAACTTCCTCCAGGGCTCGAACCAGAGCACCGGCGGCCTGACCGACATGATGATGCAGGGCGACGGCATGTTCGTGATCCAGAAGGGCAACCAGAACGTCTACACCCGGGCCGGCGCGTTCTCCTGGGACCAGGACCGCAACCTGGTCGCCCCCGGCGGCGGCCTGGTGCAGGGGTACACGGCCTTCGACGGCACCGGCGCCCACACCGGCCCGCTGTCCGGCATCAAGCTGCCCACCGACGACGGTGCCGGCAACGCCCTGAAGTCCTACGAGATCGGCGGCGACGGCAAGATCACCGCCACCTACGCGGACGACAGCAAGGAGGTCATCGCGCAGGTCGCGGTCGCCAACTTCGCCAACCCGATGGGTCTCGCGAAGGTCGGCGGCACCAGCTTCCGCGAGTCCTCGAACTCGGGCGCCGTGGAGCTGGGCGTGGCCGGCGAGGGCAACCGGGGCGAGGTCGTCACCGGCGCGCTCGAGATGTCGAACGTCGACCTGGCCGCCGAGTTCACCAACCTGATCCTCGCGCAGCGCGGCTTCCAGGCCAGCTCGCGGGTCATCACGACCTCCGACCAGGTCCTCGAGGACCTCGTCAACATCAAGCGCTGATCCTGTCAGCCAGCCGTGCCACGCGCGGGCGCCGTACGTCGGCGCCCGCGCGTGTTGCTCCCCGGACACACCTCAAGTCGGCGCATCCGCCGCCGATCTACCAGTCGAGCCGCCACGGACGGCAGGCTCTCGCAAGGCCCAAGGACGGTGCACATGATCACGCTGACGCGACTCTCCGGAACGGTGTTCGCGCTCAATTGCGACCTCATCGAGCGCATTGACGCCACGCCCGACACGGTGATCACTCTCGTCGACGGCAAGAAGTACGTCGTCGCAGAGTCCCTCGACGAGGTCCTCCGGGGCGTGCGGCTGCACCGGGGCGAGGTCCTCGCCCTGAGCACCGCCATCGACGTCGCCGCGTGGCGCGACGACCTCCACCAGCCCCGGCTGGGGACGGTCTCGGAGCACCCGACGGCCCGCCTCGCTGCGATCGAGACGGAGTCCTGATGGATCCGGCAACCCTGATCGGCGTCATCGGCGCCCTGGTCTTCATCGTCGTCGCCAACGTGATGGAGGGCGGCAACCCGATGAGCCTCATGCTCATCCCGCCCATCCTCCTCGTCGTCGGCGGCACCATCATGATCTCGATCGCCGGCGGCACGCTCGGCGACGCGAAGCTCGCGGTGAGCGGCATGATCAAGGCGTTCACCGGCAAGGCCAGCAACGCCGGCGCCGTCGTGCCCACCCTGGTCTCGCTCGCCGACAAGGCGCGCCGCGAGGGCCTGCTCGCGCTCGAGGACGCCCTCGGCGACATCGACGACCCCTTCCTGACGAAGGGCCTCACGCTCGCGATCGACGGCACCGATCCCGAGGAGGTCCGCGACATCCTCGAGGCCGAGGTCGTCGCGATGAAGGCGCAGACCAAGCAGTCCGCCAAGTTCTTCACCTCGGCGGGCGCGTACGCCCCGACCATCGGCATCATCGGCACGGTCATGGGTCTCGTGCACGTGCTCGAGAACCTGGCCCAGCCGGAGGAGCTCGGCCACCTCATCGCCGGCGCCTTCGTCGCCACCCTGTGGGGCGTCATGTCGGCCAACGTCTTCTTCCTCCCGGTCGGCGCCCGGATCGTCCGCCTGGGCGAGCTCGAGGCCGCCCAGATGGAGATCGTGATCGAGGGCATCGCCGCCCTCCAGGCGGGCTCCAACCCGCGCGTCGTCGCCCAGCGCCTCCAGTCCCTCCTGCCCGCCGACCAGCGCGAACAGGAGGCCGCCTGATGAGCGCTGCCCACGGCAGGCGCAAGAAGCACGAGGAGCACGAGGAGCACGAGAACCACGAGCGCTGGCTCGTGACCTACGCCGACATGCTCACGCTCCTCATGGTGCTCTTCATCGTCATGTTCGCCATGAGCCAGGTCGACGAGAAGAAGTACAACGCGCTGAAGAACGGCCTCTCGGAGGGCTTCGGAGCGTCCAGCTCGTTCATGAAGGGGTCCGACTCGATCCTCGAGGGACACCTGACCGACGACGCGACGAACCCGCAGCTGGACGCCACCCAGATCTTCCAGCAGCTCTCGCCGAAGAACCAGGCCATCGTCACCCAGGCGGTGGAGACCGAGCAGCGGCGGACGGCGTACGCCGCCGCCACGAGCGAGGCGCGCAAGCTCCGCGACGCGCAGAAGAAGATCATGGCCGCCCTGAAGCAGAAGGGGCTCGCCAACGACGTGTCGACGACGATCGACGACCGCGGCCTCGTGGTCAGCCTGGTCTCCCGACACGTGACCTTCCAACCGAACATCGCGACGCTCAGCCCGCGCGGCCGGCAGGTGGTCGACACGATCGCCCCGGTGCTGCGGGACCTGCCCAACGACCTGCGGGTCGACGGCCACACCAACCAGGCGCCGGGCCGGCCGAAGTACTACGCGACCGACTGGGACCTCTCCGCCGCTCGCGCGGTCGAGGTGCTCCGCCGCCTCAACGAGCACACCGGCATCCCCGGCCGGCGGATGTCGCTGGAGGCGTTCGGCCACGAGCGGCCGCTGCTCGACCCGAAGACCCCCGGGTCGCAGGCGGTGAACAAGCGCGTCGACATCGTGGTGCTGCCGGCCGTCGGCGCGGGCGCCAGCGCGCTCCTCGACGAGGCCGCGGACGCCGTCGACGACGGCCACCGCCGCATCCCCGAGACCCCCACCCCCGACACCCACGCCACCACCGACACCACCACCGACACCACCACCGACGAGCACGCCGACGAAGCAGCAACCGCGGACCACGGCCTGGAAGGAGAGCACTGATGAGCGCCACGGCCGAGAAGGCACCGGAGAAGACCGAGGCCGAGGAGGAGAAGAAGGGCGGCAAGAAGAAGCTGATCATCATCGCCGTCGCCCTGCTGGTCGTCGCCGGCGCGGTGTACTGGTTCTTCCTCAAGCCGAGCGGCCCCCCGCCGCCGCCCGAGCCGGGCGAGATGGTCCTGATGGACGCCACCCAGATCAACCTGGCCGACGGTCACTACCTCCGCCTGGGCCTCGCCCTCCAGCTGACCACCACCGCGCACGAGGCGGACGGCAGCAAGGCGCTCGACGCCGCGATCCACATCTTCAGCGGCAAGACGCTCGAGCAGGTGCACGGTCACGGGCGGGAGAAGCTGAAGGAGAAGCTCACCGAAGAGGTCGAGCACCTCTACCACGGCGACGTCATGGACGTGTACTTCACGGAGTTCGTCACGCAGTAGCGCGACCGTCCCCACCGAGCCACCCCGGGCAGGTCCCGGGAGAGTGAACCAAGTCACTCCGACACAATCCCTCAGGTCGTCGGAGGCTGCGCCGATCCCTGCTTTCGTGGCGCCCTCCGACACCTCAGTCGCTCCCCCTCCCGCTCCGGCGGCGACCGGGGCGACTCGCCGACCGGCCTCCGAGCCGGTCCTCTACGACTTCCGTCGTCCCATCCAGCTCTCGCGCGAGCACTCGCGCATGCTCCAGCTCGCGATCGACGGCTTCTGCCGCCAGGCGACGACCGTCTTCACGTCGTCGCTGCGCACGGTGTGCTCCGTCACGCTGGTCGGCATCGAGCAGAGCGCGTACTCGGAGTACGTCGACTCGCTCGACGCGACGACGTACCTGACGCTCTTCTCGGCCGAGCCCCTCCTCAGCAAGTGCGTGCTCGAGCTGCCGGTGCCGGCCGTGATGACCGCGGTCGACTTCATGCTCGGCGGCCCCGGCCGCCAGGACCAGCCCGAGCGCCCGCTCTCCGAGATCGAGAGCAGCGTCGCCGGCGGCCTCATCGAGCGGCTCCTGGCCGAGCTCCGCTACTCGGTGGCGGGGATCGTCAACCTCGAGCCGGTCGTCACCGGGGTCGAGTACAGCCCCCAGTTCGCCCAGGTCGCCGGCTCCGCCGACGTGATGGTCGCGATCCGCCTCGAGCTCAAGATCAACGAGCGCACGTTCCGGATGTCGATGTGCATGCCGTTCTCCGGCCTGCTCCCCCACATGGTCCGGGCCGCGGCCCCGGCGCCGGTCTCGGACCGGGAGCGCGCCCAGCGCGCCCGCTCCGCGGCCGAGCTGAAGGACCAGTTCCAGCAGGTGCCCGTCGACGTCGCCGTCCGGCTTCGTCCCACCACCCTCTCCCCCGGCGACCTCGCCGCCCTCCAGCCCGGTGACGCCATCCGGCTGAACCACCCCGCGTCCGCCCCCCTCGAGGTGGTCGTGGACGGCATCAACTTCGCGCACGCCACCGCCGGGACCAGTGGGTTCCGCCTCGCCGCCCTCATCGTGGGCACCCCCAAGGAGAACCAGTGAGCAACGAGTCCATGTACGCCGAGATCGCCACTGCCGCCGCCGCGGCGGGTGCTGCCGTGATGCCGGCCGTGGCCACGCTGACCGTCGGTGCCGTCGAGACGGGCGACGCCCAGGTCGCCGGCTCCTTCGCCGGTGCGGTCGTCGCCGACCTCGAGGGCGCGGTCCCCGGCCGGATCGCCCTGCTCGTCGGCCAGGAGCTGGTCGACGCGCTGGCGAGCAGCCCGCTGGGCGGTCTCGACCTCGCCGCGGCCCTCCAGCCGACGCTGGACGCCGTCGCCGGCGCCCTCCAGGGTCGCGTCGGTGCCGCCCGCGAGTCGGCCGCCGGCCTGGTCACCCGCGACCTCGCCACGCCGTTCTCCGTCGTCTACCTGCACGCCGACGGCGTGGCCGCCGCCGTGCTGCTGCCGGACGAGGTCCTCGCCGCCGTCGAGATCACCGAGTCGGCCGCGCTGGTGCCCGCCGCCGCCGCGACCGGCGCCGTGCTCAGCTCGGTCGGCGGCCTCGAGCACCGCACCGCTCGCCCCGGCATCGAGATGCTGCACGGCGTCGACATGGAGGTGACGGTCGAGATCGGCCGCACCCGCATGACCGTCCGCGACCTCCTGGACCTCACCCCCGGTGCCGTCCTCGAGCTCGACCGGGCCGCCGGCAGCCCCGCCGACCTGCTCGTCAACGGCCGGCTGATCGCCCGTGGCGAGGTCGTCGTGATCGACGAGGACTTCGGGCTGCGCATCACCGAGATCGCCGTCGACGCGGCGGCGAGCTGATCCCGACGATGCTCGAGCTCGCCATCCGGCTGGTCTTCTCACTGGCCGTCGTCCTCGGCCTGTTGGCCCTGCTCGCGAAGTTCGGCGCCCGCCGCTTCAAGGGCGGCAAGGGCGCCATGGTCCAGGTGCTGCACCGCCAGAGCATCTCGCGGGGCACCGCCGTCACGGTCGTGACCGTCGGCGGCCGGGTCCTGGTGCTCGGCACCACGGAGCAGCAGGTCCGCGTGCTGACCGAGCTCGACCCCGACGAGGTCGCCGACTACCTGCCCGAGGAGGACCTCCCGGGCGAGGTTCTGACCCTCCCCCAGGAGCCGCGGCCCGCGGCCGTCCGGCCCGCTCCCGCTCCCACCACCGCCCCCGCCGAGGGTGCGCTGGCCGGCTCCGTACTCAGCGCGAACACCTGGCGCCAGGCCCTCGCGGCCGCCACCCGGCGGGCTTCGTGAGCGCCGCGCTGCGGCGAGCCGCGACCGTCATCGGTGCGCTGCTCGTCACCGTCGTCCTGCCCGCGATCGTGGTGCCGCTCGCGGCGAGCGCCGCGCCGACCGCGCCGACCGGCCCGACCGGCCCCGGCGGTCCGACCGGGCGTGGCGGCGGCTCCGACGTCACCGTCGGCCTCGACGGGCTGACCGACAACCCCAGCACCTCGGTGACGGTCCTGATCGGCCTCACACTGATCTCGCTGCTCCCCGCGATCCTGCTGAGCTGCACGGCGTTCACCAAGATCTTCATCGTCCTCGGCCTGACCCGGAACGCGCTCGGTCTCCAGCAGACCCCGCCGAACCAGGTGCTCGCCGGCCTCGCGCTCTTCCTCAGCCTGTTCGTCATGGGTCCGGTGCTGACCGAGATCAACGACATCGCGCTGCAGCCCTACATGAACGGCGAGCTCACCGCCTCGGCCGCCTTCGACTCCGGCATGGAGCCCCTGCGGACCTTCATGCTCCAGAACACCGACGACGGCGAGCTCGAGCTGCTCACCAACGTGGCCGACCGCGAGCTCCCGGCCAACCGGGACGAGGTCTCCACCACCACGCTCATCCCGGCCTTCATCCTCACCGAGCTGAAGCAGGCCTTCATCATCGGGTTCGTCATCTTCATCCCGTTCCTGGTCATCGACCTGGTCGTCAGCGGGGCGCTGATGGCGCTCGGCATGATGATGATGCCGCCGGTGATGGTGTCGCTCCCCTTCAAGCTGCTGCTCTTCGTGATGGTCGACGGCTGGGCCCTCGTCATCAAGTCCCTCGTCTCCAGCTACGGAACCTAGGTGCGCCATGTCTGACACCACCGTCATCCACCTCGCGCTCCAGACCATGCTGGTCGCGCTCAAGCTCTCCGCGCCGGTCCTGGTCACCGCGCTGGTGATCGGCTTCGCGATCTCGCTCTTCCAGTCGCTGACCCAGATCCAGGAGTTCACGCTGGCCTTCGTGCCGAAGCTCGTGGGCGTCGGCGTCGCGCTGCTGCTGTGCGGCAACTGGATGATGCACACGCTCGTCGCGTTCACCAACGACCTGTTCGAGGGCCTCCCGGCCATGCTCGGCTGACCCGGAGACCACATCCATGACCCTCACCGTCGCGGGAGAGCCCCTCGTGGCCTTCCTCCTGGCCTCCGTGCGCATCGTCGCCTGGCTGGCCGTGGTGCCGCCGTTCTCGGGCCGCACCGTGCCGACGATGGTGAAGGTCGTCCTGAGCCTCGGGCTGGCGTTCGCGGCCGTCCCGAGCGGCGACCAGATCCCTCTCGACACCTTCGGGCTGCTGGTCAACGTCGCCACCCAGGTGGCCGTCGGCGTCTCGATGGGCTTCGTCTGCCACCTGCTGCTCGCCGCGATCGCCGCGGCCGGCGCGCTCGTCGACGTCTTCGGCGGCTTCTCGCTCGCCCAGGGCTTCGACCCGCTGTCGATGAACTCCAACACCGTGTTCGGCAAGTTCCACCAGATGCTGGCCACCGTGCTGCTGTTCGTGACCGGCGGCCACCTCATCGTCGTCGGTGGCCTGCTCAAGACCTTCCAGTTCATCCCCCTCGGCACCGCGCCGGAGTGGGGCGGGTTCTCGGACGTGATCCTCACGGCATTCGGACTGTTCTTCACCACGGCCGTGCAGATCGCGCTGCCGCTGATCGCGGTGCTCTTCCTCGCCGACCTCGGGCTCGCGCTGCTCACGAAGGTCGCGCCGCAGATGCAGGCGCTGTCGGTGATGTTCCCGGTCAAGATCGGGCTGACCCTCCTGCTGGTCGGCCTGTCCTTCCCGGTCCTGCCGCACGCGATCGACAAGATGGTCGACCTCTCCACGCAGGCCCTGTCGACGATGTCCGGGGCGGGCTGATGAGCGAGGAGAAGACCGAGAAGGCGACTCCGAAGAAGAACAAGGAGAACCGCAAGGAAGGCAAGGTTCCGCGGACCCAGGAGCTCGGCCAGTGGTCGGCCCTGGCGCTCTTCGCGCTTGCGCTGCCGAAGCTTCTCGGCCTCGAGATCACCGCTCTCCAAGAGCTCATGACGACCGCCCTGAGCATGGGCGGCGAGGCCGACGTCGACAAGGCGATGGGCATCCTCGGCGACGGGCTCTGGCACGCGCTGATCGCCATCCTGGTCGTCGGCGTCGGCGTGCTGCTCGTCGGCGTGGCGGGCGCGGTCGCCCAGGGCGGCTTCTACATCGCCAGCGGTGCGGTCAAGCCGAAGCTCTCCAAGCTGAACCCGCTCCAGGGCTTCAAGCGGCTCTTCGGCATGCACACGCTGTGGGAGGGCGCGAAGATGCTGCTCCGCAGCGGCATCGTCGTCTTCCTCGTCTGGGGCGTCATCAAGGGCGCGATGGCGATGATCGGCGGCCTCGTGCCGATGCAGGTCGTGCTCGAGGCGACGGCCGCGGACGCACTCGGCCTGATCCGCAACGTCGCCATCATGGGCGTCGTGCTGGCGGCCGCCGACTACCTCGTGCAGCGCAAGAAGATGGGCAAGCAGACCCGCATGACCAAGGAAGAGGTCAAGCAGGAGCACAAGAACTCCGAGGGTGACCCGCTGCTCAAGGGCGCGATCCGCTCCCGCCAGCTCGCCGCCGCCCGCAACCGGATGATGGCCGACATCCCGACCGCCGACGTGGTCCTGGTCAACCCGACCCACGTCGCCGTCGCCCTGCGCTACGAGCCCGAGCGCGGCGCACCCCGGGTGGTCGCCCGCGGGGCCGGCGTCGTCGCCGCCGCGATCCGTGAGAAGGCCGCCGAGGCGCGCGTGCCGCTCGTCCGCGACGTACCGCTCGCCCGTGCGCTCTACGGCTCCACCACCGTCGGCCAGGAGATCCCGACCGAGCTCTTCGCCGCGGTCGCCCAGGTGCTCGCGTTCGTCATCAGCCGGCGCACCCGCGGCCAGTGGGGTGGCGAGCACCGGACCCCGCGCGCCGAGGCCGACCTGCCGCAGGTCTCCCCGGCCGGCCGCCGCCCCCGGCGAGAGGCTCCGGCGGACGTCTCAGGTCCCGCTCTCGCGGGCCGATAGAACCCGCGGACCCCAGGACGGAGTCCCACCCACGGTGCCACGGACGGCGCTCGCAGCTCTCGCTCGACCCCGTTCGTTACTCCTGGAGGACCCCCCGTCGTGAAGCGGATCAACCAGCTCGGCGTGCCGATCGGCATCGTGATGATCGTCGTGATGCTCGTCGTGCCCCTGCCGGCGGCTCTCCTCGACCTGCTGATCGCGCTCAACATCACCGCCGCGCTGCTCGTGCTGATGGTGGCGATGTTCGTGCACAAGCCGCTGGACTTCGCGGCGTTCCCGGCAGTGCTGCTGGTGATGACGCTGTTCCGGCTCGCGCTCAACGTGAGCGCGACCCGCCTGGTGCTCCTCGACGGCTTCGCCGGGAAGGTGATCGACACCTTCGGCCACTTCGTCGTCGGCGGCTCGCTCATCGTCGGCCTGATCGTCTTCGCGATCCTGCTCGTCATCCAGTTCGTGGTCATCACCAACGGTGCCGGCCGGGTCGCCGAGGTCGGCGCCCGCTTCACCCTGGACGCGATGCCCGGCAAGCAGATGGCGATCGACGCCGACCTGAACTCCGGGCTCATCGACGAGGACGAGGCACGCCGACGCCGCAAGGAGGTGCACGCCGAGGCCGACTTCTACGGCTCGATGGACGGTGCCTCGAAGTTCGTCAAGGGCGACGCGATCGCCGCCATCATCATCACCCTGGTCAACCTGATCGGTGGCTTCGCGATCGGCGTCGGCCAGCTCGGCATGCCGTTCGGCGAGGCGGTCACGACGTACAGCCTGCTGTCCGTCGGCGACGGCCTGGTCTCGCAGATCCCCGCGCTGCTGCTCTCGGTCGCGACCGGCCTGATCGTGACCCGCTCGGTCAACGACGCCGACATGGGCTCCGACATCGTGCGCCAGGTGCTGGCCAACCCGATGCCTCTCCGCGTCGCCGGGTTCGGCGCCCTGGGGCTGTGCCTGATCCCCGGCCTGCCGAAGCTGCCGTTCGTCATCGCCGGCGGCGCCATGCTGATCGCCTCGTCCCGGGCCGCCGCGGCCATCAAGGAGACCGAGGCGGCCGAGACCGCGGCCCAGAAGACGGCGCCGGCGCTGGCCGCCGCGGACACCCCAGAGCTGCTCGCGGCCGAGATCCAGGTCGACCCGCTCGGCCTGGAGCTGTCCGCCGACCTCATCGACCTGGTCGACCCGAGCAACGGCGGCGACCTGCTCGACCGGGTCAAGGCGCTGCGCCGCAAGATCGCGACCGACCTGGGCATCGTCGCCCCGCCGGTGCGCACCCGCGACAACCTCCAGCTGCCCAGCCAGACCTACGCGATCATGCTGTTCGGCATCGAGGTGGCCCGCGGCGAGGCGCCTCCGGGCACCGTCCTCGCGATCGGCGACTACCTCGGCTCGCTGCCGGGCCAGCCCACCCGCGAGCCGGTGTTCGGCCTCGAGGCGAAGTGGATCCCGGTCGAGCTGCGCAGCCAGGCCGAGCTCAGCGGCGCGACCGTCGTCGACCGCGCCTCGGTCATCACCACGCACCTCGCCGAGATCGTCACCCAGTACGCCGGGCGACTGCTCGGTCGCGAGGACGTCCGCATGCTCACCGACGTGGTCAAGCGGACCCACCCGGTCGTGGTCGAGGAGCTCACCCCGACCCAGCTCAGCCTCGGCGAGATCCAGCGGGTCCTGCAGGAGCTGCTCGACGAGGGCGTCTCCATCCGCGACCTGGTCCGGATCTTCGAGTCCCTGTCGCTGCGTGCCTCCCGCACCAAGGAGCTCGACCCCCTCGTGGAGGCGGCCCGCGCCGCGCTCGGCCCGGCCATCGCCGCGCCGTACCTCGTCGACAAGACGCTGCACGTCCTCACGTTCGACCCACAGCTGGAGCAGCGGATCCTCGAGGCGCTGCGCCCCGGCGAGCACGGCCAGACCATCGCGCTGGACCCCGACACCAGCCAGGGCCTGCTGGCGAGCCTCACCCAGCTCACCCAGGAGGTCGAGAACCGGAACCTGCGCCCGGTGCTGGTCTGCGCCCCGCAGCTGCGCGCCGCGCTGCGCCGGCTCGTCAGCCCGATCATCCCGCGCCTCTCGATCCTCTCCTACCAGGAGCTGACCGGCGCCGACCAGATCCGGTCCGAGGGCGTCGTCACCGCCAACCAGAGCCTCGCCGTGAGCGCCTGATGTCCGTCCTTCAACCCAGGGAGATTGCCGCATGAGTCCGCTGTCGTGGCCGGTCCTGATCGGCACCCTGCTGATCGGCTCGCCGGCGCTGTACGCCGCTCAGGTGAGCGGCACCCTCTCCTTCGACGTCGCCGTCGTACGCCTGCTCATCTGCATGGCCGGCGTGTGGCTCGCCTGCTCCGTCGTCGCCTCGCTGACCGAGGGCGCGGTCGCCGCCAACAAGCTCGCCGCGGCCGAGGCCGAGGCCGCCGCCCGGCGGGCCGCCGAGGCCGAGGAGGCCGCTGCCCGGCTCGCCGACATGGAGGGCGCGGCGGGCGCTGCCTGACGCAGCGTGGGTTCGCCTTCCGTCGACGTTTCAGCGCAATTGCGTCGCAGCTGCGGTGCACCGGTCACTCATGCCGTCATTCCAGCGCAAATGCGCTGAAACCGAAGACCGGTCGAGAGTCCGGCTGCCGACTCCGCGCAATTGCGCAGTTTCGGCCTGCGCGTCCGCACGCCATCCCTCGCTCCTTCCGCCCAAGTGCGCTGTTCCGGCCGTCCGGCAACAGCACCCTGTGGATGACGAACGCGAGCGACTGGTTCGGCGGGGCATTGTCGCGCCATGGAACCCGCGATCAACCCGGGCGGCCCGCCTCCGTTCAACCGACCTTTCACCCGGCAGGAGTTCACAGACGCCGGCTACGACCCGCGCCTGCTGCGTCGTACCTGCTTCGAGGCGGTGTTCAAGGGCGTCTGGGTCCACGTCGACTGCATCGACGACATGACCCGGATCCGGGCAGCACTGGTCGCGCACCCGGCCGGCGCCATCGCCAGTCACTTCAGCGCGGCCAGGGTGTACCGCCTGCCCGTGCCCGACCATCCGTTCGAGCACGTCACCGTCTTTCGGCCCAGGGATCGCCGCCGCCGCGACGGTGTGAAGTCTCATGTGACGACGCGGTTGAGACGAGCACGTCATGTCCGCGACATCCCAGTGCTCGATCCGGTCTCGACATTCATCCAGCTGGCCGGGCACCTCTCGCTGGTCGACCTCGTGGTGGTCGGTGACGCGCTGGTGCGGGAGTTCAGCATCGCCCCGGCTCGGCTGGTCAGGCTCTGTGCACGGAGCGGCGATTACTACGCGCGGCGTGCCGCGGAGGCCGCGGGATACGTCCGAGTCGGTGTCGACTCTCCGATGGAGAGCATCCTCCGCATGCTGATCGTCCTCGCTGGTCTCCCCGAGCCGCAGACCAACGTCCAGCTGTTCGACGAGTCGGGTGCGTTGCGTCGACGGTTCGACCTGTACTACGCCGGCGTGCGCGTGATCGTCGAGTACGACGGTCGGCAGCACGCCCGCGACACCGCCCAATGGAAGCGCGATCTCCATCGTCGTGAGGAGTTCGACGACGACGGCTATCGCATCCTGGTCGTGACGGCAGAGGGCATCTACCGCGATCCCGAGCGCACTCTCGAACGGGTGCGCCGCCTGCTCGTCGCGCGCGGCATGACCGACGTACCACCGGTCGGCGACGCATGGCGACACCACTTTGCTGCCTGGTCCCGTGCGCGAGGATGAACCGGCCCGCGAACGGAGCAAGGGCAGTCCGATCACCGTCGCGCAATTGCGCGGCAACAACAACCCGAACACCCACCAACCCGCAGGTCCAACGCATTTGCGCGGTCCTGCCGGGAGACGCTGCCTGAAATGCAGCGACCCGCAGGCGTCGAGCTCCAGAGGAGCTCGTCTCCGGTGGACGTGATGACCGGATCGCCTGCGGGTCGGGTGACTGCTTGGGATTCACCAGCAGCCGTCCCGGGGTGACTCCACCCCGGATGTTGCTGATGGGCTGCTAGCGGGCAGCCACCTCACGCGTCCTGTAAGAAGTCATTCTTCGGACCACCTCCTTTCCCGTGTGGCTTCACGCTAGGTGGCGCGACAGGGCCGTTCAAGGGATTAAACGGACGCTTCCTCCCCGACCGGCGCCGTGAACTGGGCGTTGTACAGCCGGGCGTAGGCGCCGTCGACGGCGAGCAGCGACTCGTGGTTGCCCTGCTCGACGATCGCGCCGTCCTCCATGACCAGGATCAGGTCGGCGTCGCGGATGGTGGAGAGTCGGTGGGCGATCACGAACGAGGTCCGGTCGGTGCGCAGCGCCGCCATCGCGTGCTGGACCAGCAGCTCGGTGCGGGTGTCCACCGACGACGTCGCCTCGTCGAGGATCAGCAGCGCGGGGTTCGTCAGGAACGCCCGCGCGATCGTGACGAGCTGCCGCTCACCGGCGGAGAGGTTCGAGCCCTCCTCGTCGATGACGGTGTCGTAGCCGTCGGGCAGCGAGTGCACGAAGCGGTCCACGAACGTCGCGCGCGCGGCCTCCAGGATCTCCTCCTCGGTCGCGTCCGGCCGCCCGTAGGCGATGTTGTCGCGGATGGTGCCCTCGAAGAGCCAGGTGTCCTGCAACACCATCCCGATCTGCCCGCGCAGCGCCGCGCGGGGCATGCCCGCGATGTCGACGCCGTCGAGCGTGATCCGGCCGGCGTCGACGTCGTAGAAGCGCATCACGAGGTTGACCAGCGTGGTCTTGCCGGCCCCGGTCGGTCCGACGATCGCGACGGTCTCCCCCGGCCGCGCGACGAGCGAGAGGTCCGTGATGAGCGGGCGGTCCTCGTCGTACCGGAACGACACGTGCTCGAACGCGACCTCCCCACGGCGTACGGCCGGCGTCGCGAGCGCGGGCGCGTCCGCGGGCTCCTCGTCGGCGTCGAGCAGCTCGAAGACCCGCTCCGCCGACGCGACGCCGGACTGGAGCAGGTTGGTCATCGACGCCACGGTGGTGAGCGGCTGCGTGAACTGGCGGGAGTACTGGATGAACGCCTGCACCTCACCGAGCGACAGCGACCCGTTGGCGACCCGGAGGCCGCCGACGACGGCGACGAGGACGTAGTTCAGGTTCCCGATGAACATCATCGACGGCATGATCAGCCCGCTCACGAACTGCGCGCCGAAGCTCACCTTGAACAGCTCGTCGTTCTCCTCGGCGAAGGTCCGCTCGACCTCGGCCTGCCGGCCGAAGACCTTGACGAGCGCGTGGCCTGAGAAGGCCTCCTCGATCTGCGCGTTGAGCTTGCCGGTACGCCGCCACTGCGCGACGAACTGGCCCTGCGAGCGCTTCATGATCTGCGCGGTCACGACCAGCGACAGCGGCACCGTGATCACGGCGACGACGGCCAGCAGCGGCGAGATCCAGATCATCATCGCCAGCACCGCGAGCACGGTCATCACCGAGGTGAGCAGCTGGCTCATCGTCTGCTGGAGCGTCTGGCTGACGTTGTCGATGTCGTTGGTGACGCGGCTGAGGAGCTCGCCGCGGGGCGAGCGGTCGAAGTAGTTCAGCGGCAGCCGGTTGATCTTGGTCTCGACGTCCTCACGCATCTGCCGGACGGTGTTCTGCACGACCGTGTTGAGGATGTAGCCCTGCATCCACGCCAGCAGCGAGGCGCCGACGTACAGCGCGAGCACGATCATCAGCACGTCGGCGACAGCACCGAAGTCGACGCCCTCGCCGGGGACGACGTCCATGCCCTGCACGGCCTCGGGCAGCGCGGAGTCGGGGGTGCCGGGCGGGAACTGCTTGCCGATGAAGCCGTTGAAGACCAGGTCGGTGGCGTGCCCGAGGATCCGCGGCGCGATCGACATCAGCAGCACGCTCGCGATGCCGAGGACCACCACGGCGACGGCCTTGCTCCGGTCGGGGCGCATCAGGCTCACGAGCCGTCGGGCGGACGGGCCGAAGTCCATCGCCTTCTGGCCGACCATGCCGCCGCCCATCGGACC
This sequence comes from Nocardioides sp. GCM10030259, assembly GCF_042666375.1. Taxonomy (NCBI): domain Bacteria; kingdom Bacillati; phylum Actinomycetota; class Actinomycetes; order Propionibacteriales; family Nocardioidaceae; genus Nocardioides; species Nocardioides sp. GCM10030259. Next base: position 67,441 of record NZ_JBHTDF010000025.1, read on the forward strand.
ACGGCCGGGCCCACCCATCGGCGCCTCGATGCGCTCGGTGGCCTTGAACTCCTGCTTCTTCGCCATCAGGCCGCCTCCTCCGCGCTGAGCTGGGACTGGACGATCTCCTGGTACGTCGCGCAGTCGGCCAGCAGCTCGTGATGGGTGCCGCGGCCGACCACCCGGCCGTCCTCCAGCACGATGATCAGGTCGGCGTCGCGGATCGTGGACACCCGCTGGGCCACGATCACGACGGTCGCGTCGCGGGTCTCCGGCCGCAGCGCCGCCCGCAGCCGGGCGTCGGTGGCGAGGTCGAGCGCGGAGAAGGAGTCGTCGAAGAGGTAGATCCCCGGCTTGCGCACCAGGGCCCGCGCGATCGCGAGCCGCTGGCGCTGGCCACCGGAGAAGTTGGTGCCGCCCTGGGTGACCGGGGAGTCGAGACGCTCGGGCAGCGCCTCGACGAAGTCACGCCCCTGCGCCACCTCCAGCGCGGCCCACATCTCGTCGTCGGTGGCGTCGGGCTTGCCGTGCTGGAGGTTGCTGCGGACGGTGCCGCTGAAGAGGTACGCCCTCTGCGGCACCAGCCCGATCTGCTGCCAGAGCAGGTCCGGGTCCAGGCGGCGTACGTCGTGGCCGGCGACGCGGACCTCTCCCGTGGTGGCGTCGAAGAGCCGCGGCACGAGGTTGACGAGCGTGCTCTTGCCGGCGCCGGTCGAGCCGATCACCGCGACGGTCTGGCCGGGCCGGGCCTCGAAGGAGATGTCGGCGAGCACCGGCTCCGCCGCACCCGGGTAGGCGAACGTCACGTGGTCGACGTCGAGGTGTCCGCGCCGGTCGGGGTCGGGCTCAACGAGGTCGTCGCCGATCGGCACCGACGTGTGGGTGTCGAGCACCTCCATGATCCGGTCGGCGCACACGGCCGCTCGCGGGATCATCATCAGCATGAAGGTCGCCATCATGACGCTCATCAGGATCTGCATCAGGTAGGAGAGGAACGCCGTCAGCGCGCCCGGCATCATCTCGCCGTCGTCGATGCGGTGGCCACCGAACCAGATGACCGCGACGCTCGCGACGTTCACGACCAGGATCACGAGCGGGAACATCGTCGCCATCCAGCGGCCGGCCGCGACCGCGACGTCGGTCAGGTCGTCGTTGGCCTTCGCGAAGCGCCGGGTCTCGTGCGGCTCGCGCACGAACGCCCGCACCACGCGGATGCCGGTGATCTGCTCGCGGAGCACGCGGTTGACCTCGTCGATGCGCTCCTGCATGACCCGGAAGCTCGGCACCATCCGGCCGACGACGAAGCCGACGCACACGAAGAGCGCCGGCACGGCGACGGCGAGGATCCAGCCGAGGCCCATGTCCTCGCGCAGCGCCATGATCACGCCGCCGACCATCATGATCGGCGAGGACACCGCGATCGTGCACGACATCAGCACCAGCATCTGCACCTGCTGGACGTCGTTGGTCGTCCGGGTGATCAGCGACGGCGCGCCGATCTCCTGCACCTCCCGCGTCGAGAACGTGCCGACGCGGTGGAACAGCGCGGCCCGGACGTCGCGGCCGAAGCTCATCGCCGTACGCGCACCGAAGCGCACCGCGACGACGGAGCAGACGATCTGGCCGAGGGACACGGCGAGCATCACGCCGCCGGTGCGCACGATGTAGTCGGTGTCGCCGGTCGCGACGCCGTTGTCGATGATGTCGGCGTTCAGCGACGGCAGGTAGAGCATCGCCAGCACGCCGAGGAACTGGAACAGCACGACCACGCCGAGCCAGGCGCGGTACGGCGCCAGCTCGTTGCGCAGCAGTCGGAGCAGCATCAGGACTCTCTTCTCGCGAGGCCGAGCAGGACGGTGTCGACGATCTGCTCGGGTGTGAGCAGCCGCCCGTCGGCGATCCGGTCGTGGCTGCCCGCGAAGGTGAGCAGCCGGAGGACGTGGACGAACTCCTCGGGAGCGACGGCGAGCTGGTCGGCGTCGTCCCCGACGACGCCGATGAGGAGCTCGTCGAGCCGGGCCCGCCACTCGTCGGCGGCCGCACTGTCGTGCACGTGCCGCGGCGGGCCGACCAGGCCGACCTTCTCCATCAGCCCGAACGTCGCCCGGAAGCGCTGCTGGAGGATCGACACCAGGAGCACGAGCCGCTCCCGCAGCGGAGCCCCGGGGTCGACCTGCTCGATCCGGGCGACCAGGTCGCCGGGCTGGAAGGCCCGCTCGATCGCGGCGTCGATCAGCTCCTCCTTGGAGCTGAAGACGCGGAAGATCGTGCCCTCCGCGATCCCGGACGCCTCGGCGATCAGCCGGGTCGTCACCGCCCGCCCGTGCTCGTAGAGCAGCGGCCGGGTCGCGGCGATGATGGCCTCCCGCCGCTCCTCCGGCGACAGCGGCCGGGCTCGCTCCCGTCTGGTCTCCACGACCGTCGAGCATAAATGAGTGAGCACTCACTCACAAACGGTTATTCGGGATAGTCCGGCACGTTCCGGTCGCCGAATCCGGCGTTCCCGCGGCCAGATCGTGACGGACTATCCCGGCGCGGCGGCGTCAGCGGCCCTACAGTGCGGCTTCGTGCGCGTACGTCGGACCGTCCAGGTCGTCCTCGTGGTGGTGGTGCTCGGCCTGGTGGGCGGGGCGATGGCGGCGGGGATCTCCGCGTCGCTGGGGATCCGCACCGAGGCCAAGGACGTGCCGGTGGAGGACCTGCGCGTCGCTCCCCCGCGGGCGGCGGTCCCGCCCCCGCGGGTCACCCGGATCGACGCACCCGACACGGTGCGCACCCGGACCGCGGTGGCCGAGCTGCGCGACGCCGTCGCGGACGCGCCCGCGACGCGGGGGACCGCGACGCTCGTCGTACGCCACGGCGACGGCGACCCCGAGGACGACACGTACCGGCTCGGCGGCACGCCGCGAGCGCTGCGGATCACGGCGGCCAGCGAGGCCGGCGCCGTGCGCGGCGTCTACGACCTGGCGCTCGCCGCTCGGGCGAGCCGACCGCTCACCGAGCGCCTCGGGCAGGCGGTGGCGAGCCGGCTGCCGTTCCGGATGGTCGACCTCGGCGCCGCCGGCGTCGCCGCCGACCCCGATCAGTGGCGCGGTGGCGAGGACTACTCGCACTACTCGCGCGCGTTCGAGGACGCGATCCTCCCGGACGCGCCGTACGTCGACCGCGCCGCCCTCCCCGCAGCCCGGGCGAGCGTCCTCGACTACGTCAGGCACGAGCTGGCCGAGGGCTACAACGCGATCGCGGTCCCGGGCTTCCTGGAGTACCTCACGTTCGCCGACGTGCCGGAGGTCTACGAGGACGACCCGGAGTACGTCGCGCGCGCCGAGGCGATGCGCGCGGCGTTCGGCCCGATCTGGCGGGAGGTCCACGACCTCGGGATGCGGGTCTACCTGCGCACGGACATGCTCATCCTGAGCGGGCCGCTCGAGGAGCACCTGCGGGACGAGTTCGACCTCGACACCACCGACGAGCGGCTCTGGGACGTCTACGAGAAGGGCCTCGACGAGCTCCACCGCGAGATGCCCTACCTCTCCGGCGTGGTGCTGCGCATCGGCGAGGGCGGCAGCATCTACAACCTGCCCGGCTGGGACTACTACTCCGAGATCACCGTGACCACGCCGCCGGCCGTGCGCGCCATGCTCACGGCGTTCACCGACGCGGCCGAGCGCTCGGACACCGAGGTCGTCTTCCGCACCTGGAGCGTGGGGGTCGGAGCCGTCGGGGACCTGCACACCAACCCCGACAGCTACCACGAGGTCCTCGACGGCATCGACTCGCCGAGCCTCGTCGTCTCGACGAAGTACAGCCTCGGCGACTACTACAGCTGGCTGCCGCTCAACGAGACCCTCGAGACCGGCGACCAGCGCCGCATCGTCGAGCTGCAGAGTCGCCGCGAGTTCGAGGCCTTCGGGGCGATCCCCAACGACCTCGGCGTCCTGACGCAGCAGGCGCTGCAACGCTTCCTGGCGGCCAACCCGCACGTCGAGGGCATCTGGACCTGGACCCAGGACGGCGGGCCGTGGCGCACCGGACCGATGACGCTCCAGCTCACCCACGGGTTCTGGCAGCTCTACGACCTCAACACCGAGGTCGCCGCGCAGCTGGCCCGCGACCCCGACGCCGACCCGGCCGAGCTCACCGCCGACTGGGCGCGCCGGTGGTTCTCCACCGACCCACGGACGGTCACCGCGATCACCACCGCCATGGCGTCGTCACGCGAGGCGGTCACGCAGGGCCTCTACATCGAGCAGTTCGCGCAGCTGCGCGCCTTCGCCCTCGGACTCGAGCCACCGCCGCAGATGTGGATCTTCGAGTGGGACATCCTCACCGGCGACAGCGCCGTGCTCGACGTCATCTACTCGATCGTCCGCGACGCGGGCGGCATCGACGCGGCGATCGCGGCGGGCGACCGCGCCGTCAAGACAGCCGACGAGATGTTCGCGGTCGTCGAGGACACCGATCCAGCGACCTGGCGCGACCCGGCCCTCCGGCAGCAGCTCGTCGACGCCCTCGACTACCAGGTCAACCTGTTCCAGATGCTCGCGGCCTACCGCACGATGGTGCTCCTGCACGCGCAGTGGCTCGACACCGGCAGCGGCCGCGCGGAGTGGGCCGAGGCCCGCAGCCGCTTCGACGCGACCGCGGAGCTGCACGAGCAGACGTACGGCGACGACCTGCAGCTCCCGGCGTACAACCTCACCGCAGCGCGCATCGGCGAGGAGCGCGCGGACCGCGATGTCGAGATGGCGTGGCTCGCCCGCGGCGGGCTGCTGGCGCTGCTGCTCGCCCTCGCGCTGACGCGCACCGGCCGCACGATGGTGCGGGCGGCCCTGACCCCGTGGCGCGAGCCCGGCCCGGTCAACCGCTGGCTCGTCGTGGCGATCCCGCTGGTCGCGATCGCGTGGAGCCGGCTGGTGCTCACCTGGTTCCTCGCTCCCGCCCACCTGCTCCTGGTGGGCATCGGCTGGGCCGTGCTGGCCGCCGCCGTCGCCGCCACCGGGTCGTGGCGGGTCGCGACGGCCGTCGGCGGCGCGGTCGCGCTGCGCGCGGTGCTGCTCCTGGCGGTGCTGTCGGTGCGCGGACCCGGGGGCTACTGGTTCGTCTTCTGGACCGAGCCCGGCTGGCGCACGGCGTACGTCGTGGCGTCGTTCGTGCTGTTCGGCTGGGTGGTGGCGTGCCTCGCCTGGGCCGGCCGCGCCGGCCGGCGCCGCGCGGCGGCGACCGTCCTCGGCGTCGCCGGCGCGACCCTGCTCGGCGTCGGCGCCCTCACGGGCACCGTCGGGCTCGAGGACGCGCTCACGGTCTGGAACGACCAGCTCGCCCTGCTGCCGTGGGGCATGGCCAGGATCCTCGGCATCACGACGTTCCTCGGCATCCCCGAGGTGCTGCCGTGGTGGCTGCTCGGCGCCGGGGCGGTGCTCGTGGTCGGCGCGATGGCGCTCGGGGTCAGGAGGCCGGCAGCACCTCGCGCATGACGCGCAGGGTGTTGCCGCCCATGATCGCGGCGAGGTCGGCGTCGGAGTGGCCGCGGTCGCGCAGCTCCTGGGTGATCACCGCGATGTCGCTGGTGTCCCAGCCGACCGTGGTCGCGCCGTCGTAGTCGCTGCCGAGCCCGGCGGTCTCGATGCCGCCGACCTCGATGACGTGCTCGATCGCGTCGACCACGGCGGCCGGCGTGCGGTCGCAGACCGCGGCGTTCCAGTAGCCGATGCCCACCACGCCGCCGGTGGCCGCGACGCCCCGGATCTCGTCGTCGGTCAGGTTGCGGTTGACGTCGCAGGTCGCCTGGACGCCGCCGTGGCTCGCGACGACCGGCCTCGTGGCGCGGTCCAGCATCTCCGCGATCGCCGTGTGGCTGGAGTGGGCGATGTCGACGATGACTCCACGATCCTCGAGCTCGTCGAAGACCTCGCGGCCGAGGTCGGTCATCCCGCCCTTCTCCTCGCCGTGCATCGAGCCGACCACGTCGTTGTCGAAGAAGTGGGCGAAGCCGGCCATGCGCATCCCGGCGTCGTACAGCTCGTCGAGGTTGTCGATGTCACCCTCGATGTCCTGGAGGCCCTCGACGGAGAACATCGCACCGGTGACCTGCTCACCCGCCTCGCGCTTCGCCATGAGGTCTTCGAGGTCGTCCTTCGTGCGCACCAGCACCAGGCGCCCGTCCGATCGCTCGGCGGCGTCCCGGAGCTTCTCGGCGTGGTAGAGCGACCGCTGCAGCAGGGACGTCCAGGTGCGTGGCGGCTGGAGCTGGGCGATCGTCAGCAGGGTGATGTTGTCGGAGTCGGCACTGTTCGCCTCGTAGTTCTGCCCCTTCGGGCTCTTCGACACCGAGGAGAAGACCTGCAGCGCGACGTTGCCGTCCTCGAGACGCGGGAGGTCGACGTGGCCGCGGTCGGAGCGGTCGAACAGGTCGCGGTCCCACATCAGGGTGTCCGAGTGCATGTCCACGACCTGCAGGGAGTCGTGCAGCGCGCGGGTCTGCTCGTCCACCTCCGGGAGGTCGGCGCCCTCGACCCTGTTCATGCTGTTCTCGATGTAGCCGGGGGCGAAGGCGAAGAACCCCACCAGCGCCAGGACGACGACGAGCAGGACGGAGCGCAGGGTCCACCGCAGCCAGCGGCGCTTGATCAGGGGCACGCGCGGACCCTAGATCACGGGGCGAGCCGCTCCGTGAGCCACCCTGCGCCGGCGCGCCGGTAGCGCAGCCGGTCGTGCATCCGGCCGGGCCGGCCCTGCCAGAACTCCACGGCCTCGGGGCGTACGACGTACCCGCCCCACTCGTCGGGCACCGGCACGTCGTCCGGGAAGCGCTCCTCCGCCTCGGCGTACGCCTGCGCCAAGGCCTCGCGCGTCGTCACCCGCGACTGGTGCGACGCCCACGCGCCGAGCTGGGACCCGCGCGGGCGGACGGCGAAGTACGTCGCGACGGCCTCGCGCGGGACCGGCGTCGCGACGCCGTCGACCCGCACCTGGCGCTCCAGCGGGTGCCACGGGAAGAGCAGTGCGCAGCGCGGGTTGTCCGCGAGCTCGAGGCCCTTGCGGGAGCCGGTGTTGGTGTAGAAGACGAAGCCGTCGGCGGACAGGCCCTTGAGCAGCACCATCCGCGACGACGGGGCGAGGTCGGGGCCGACGGTGGCGACCACCATCGCGTTCGGCTCGTGCAGGCCGGCGGCGGCCGCGTCGCGCAACCAGCCCTCGAACATCGTCACCGGGTCGGGCGCCAGGTCCCCCTCGTCGAGGCCCGCCCTGCCGTACTCCTCGCGCAGCGCCGCCAGATCCATGTCCTCGACCCTAGTGGCGACGCAGTGCACAATGCGCGGGTGACCGAGGTACACCATGGACTGGAAGGCGTCGTCGCGTTCGAGACGCAGATCGCGGAACCGGACAAGGAGGGGTCGGCGCTCCGCTACCGCGGCGTCGACATCGAGGAGATCGTCGGCCGGGTCCCCTTCGAGAACGTCTGGGGCCTCCTCATCGACGGCACCTACACGCCCGGCCTGCCGCCGGCGGAGGCCTACAACATCCCCGTCCACACCGGCGACGTCCGCGTCGACGTGCAGGCGGCGATCGCGATGCTGGCGCCGGCCTTCGGCTTCCGGCAGACCTACGACATCAGCGACGAGCAGGCGCGCGCCGACCTCTCGCGCGTGGCGGTGATGGTGCTGTCGTACGCCGCGCAGTCGGCCCGCGGCCTGCACCAGCCGGTCGTGCCGCAGGCCGAGGTCGACAAGGGCGCCACGCTGGCGGAGAAGTTCCTGATCCGCTGGAAGGGCGAGGCCGACCCCGACCACGTCCGAGCGATCGACGCCTACTGGAGCTCGGCGGCCGAGCACGGCATGAACGCCTCGACGTTCACCGCCCGCGTCATCACCTCGACCGGCGCCGACGTCGCGGCGGCGTTCTCCGGCGCGATCGGCGCGATGAGCGGCCCGCTCCACGGCGGCGCACCGTCGCGGGTGCTCGGCATGATCGAGGAGGTCGAGCAGCGCGGCGACGCCCGGACCTACGTCAAGGAGCTGCTCGACAACGGCGAGCGGCTGATGGGCTTCGGCCACCGCGTCTACCGCGCGGAGGACCCGCGGGCGCGCGTGCTGCGGCGTACGGCGCGCGAGCTGGCCGCCCCACGCTACGAGGTCGCCGAGGCCCTCGAGCAGGCCGCGTTGGCCGAGCTCCGCGAGCGCCGGCCCGACCGGGTGCTCGAGACCAACGTCGAGTTCTGGGCCGCGATCGTGCTCGACTTCGCCGAGGTGCCAGCCCACATGTTCACCTCGATGTTCACCTGCGCCCGCACCGGCGGCTGGTCGGCGCACATCCTCGAGCAGAAGACAACGGGCCGGCTGATCCGCCCGTCGGCCATCTACACCGGCCCTGCCGCCCGCCCCGCCTCGGACGTCGACGGGTGGCGGTCCGAGTGGGACGGGTGAGCGTCGACGTCCCGGCGCACTTCGGGGGCAGGCGCGCGATCGTCACCGGTGCCGGCTCCGGCATCGGGGCGGCGCTGAGCCGCGCGCTCGCGGCTGCCGGCGCCACGGTCGTGTGCGCCGACCTCGACGGTCTCGCGGCGGCGGAGGTCGCCGGACCGATCGGCGCGCGAGCGGTGGCGCTCGACGTCACCGCCGCAGCGGCCGTGCGGGCGCTCGTCGAGGAGGTCGAGCCCGACCTGCTGTTCAACAACGCGGGCATCACCTTCGGCGGCGAGACCGAGGACCTCACGCTCGACCAGTGGGACGCGATCATCGACGTCAACATCCGCGGCGTGGTGCACGGCGTCGCCGCGGCGTACCCGCTGATGGTGAAGCGTGGCTCCGGCCAGATCGTCAACACCGCCTCCATGGGCGGGCTGATGGCGGCCGGGCTGATCACGTCGTACGTCATGACCAAGCACGCCGTGGTCGGCCTCTCGCTCGCGCTGCGATCGGAGGCCGCGTCGAAGGGCGTCGGCGTCACCGTGGTGTGCCCGGCGGCCGTGGACACCCCGATCCTCGACAAGGGGCACCTCGGCAAGTTCCACGGGCGCGACTACTACCTCAAGGGCCAGGGCGTGCGGCACCCGCTGGCGCCCGACGTCTTCGCCGCGCAGGTGCTCGAGGCCGTCGCAGCCGACCGGGCCATGCTGGTGACCCCGAGGCAGGCGCGGATCGCGTGGCGGCTCGGCCGGTTCTTCCCCGGCTTCGTGCAGCGGTCGTCGGCGCGGTTCGTCGACAAGCAGCGCCGGCTCCAGGACCGGCGCGCAGCGGCCTGATCAGAGCCGGCCGGCGTACCAGCTGGTGCGGCCGCGCGAGCCGGCGCGGTCGAGCGACACGTGCACGTGATCGCGGTGGCGCAGCGTGCGGGAGCACTTGGAGCGCTTCTTGCACGCGGAGCTGAGGTAGGGCTCGGGCCGGAACCCGTTCCACGCCGGGTAGATGCGGTCCGCCCAGATCACGTACATCACGCCCATCCGGCGAGCCCGGGCGTCCTCGTTGCCCCGCCGGTCGGCCTCGAACAGCGCGTCGAGGAGGGCGTGCACGCGGCGGCGGTCGGAGGCGCGGCGTACGTCGGCGAACCAGTCGAACGCCCGGCCCGACTGGTGCTCCGACGTCACGCTGCGCTTGCGGCCGCACGGCCGGGCGTCGCCGACCGAGTCGCCGCCGAACTGCCGGACGACCCACCTGGCCAGCTCGACGGTGCCGCGCTTCGGCGCGGGGTGGCAGTTCCTTGCCGGCTCGTACGACGCGTAGTCCTCGATCGGCTCCGCGGCATGGCCGGGCGCCAGCGCGCCGAGGGACAGCAGCAGGCCGAGCAGGACGGAGACACCGAGACGCACGAGCCTTCCATCGGCCGGCAGCCGGCGTACTTGATCACTCCCGGGTGGTCCGCGCCAGGTAGGCCAGGCCGCGCGGCGACAGCTCGTAGCCGACGTCGAAGCTCCGGGTCAGGCCGAGGTTCTTGAGCTTGCGCACGTCGATCTTGAACGGGTCCCGCTCGCGGCCCATCTCGACGGCGAGGTCGGGGGCCCGCGTGTGGGGGCGGCGCCGGATGACGTCGAGCGTCGCCATCGTCCACGGGCCGTGGCCGCTGGCCCGGTCGAGCCGGTCGAGCCTCGCGTCGATCGCGGCGACGTCGTCGTCCGTGAGGTCGGCGCTCTCGCGCAGCGCGACCCGCGGGTCGGGCCCGGCCCAGCTCAGGCGGACGCGGTACGTCGTGGGCACGTCGGTCACCTTGTCCAGCTGCCGTCTCAGGCGGTCGGCGTCGGGCCAGCCGGCCGCAGCGGCCTCCTCGTCGGTGATCGCGGCGGCGTCGACCACCTCGACCTCGTCCACCCGCACGACGCCCGCCACGGTCCGGAACTCCGACCCCACCTTCACGTCCGGCTTGCGCCAGCGCCGGAAGGCCAGCGTCACGGACCCGTCGGCCACCCCGTGGGCGACCTTCGGCGGCAGCAGCATGGGCTCAAGATAGGCGATCCGGGCCGAGTCCCGACTCGATCGCGAAGACGACCAGCTGGGCGCGGTCGCGAGCGTGCAGCTTGACCATCGCGCGACTGACGTGGGTGCGGACGGTGTCGGGGCTGACCACGAGCTCCTCGGCGATCTCGGCGTTCGAGCGTCCGGTGGCCACCCAGGAGAGGATCTCGCGCTCCCGGTCGGTCAGGTCGCCGAGGCGCGGGTGCGGCTTGGCACGTGGCCCGACCCGACCGAACTGCTCGATGACGCGACGGGTCACCGAGGGCGCGAGCAGCGAGCCGCCGTCGGCGACGACCCGGACCGCGTCGAGCAGCTGCTGCGGCTCGGTGTCCTTGAGCAGGAACCCGCTGGCGCCGTTGCGCAGCGCCTCGAAGACGTACTCGTCGAGCTCGAACGTCGTCAGCATGACGACCTTGACGTCGCTCAGGTCCGGGTCACCGGCGACCTCGGCGAGCAGGCCGAGCCCGTCGAGGACCGGCATCCGGATGTCGCACAGGACGACGTCGGGCCGGGCGCCACGGATCAGCGACAGCCCCGCCCTGCCGTCCTGCGCCTCCCCGACGAGCACGAGGTCGTCCTCGGACCGGATGAGCGTGCCGAGGCCCATCAGCACCAGGGGCTGGTCGTCGACCAGGGCGACCCGGACCGGCTCGGTCACGGGGCCACCGGGATGCTGGCGCGCACCCGGAACCCGGTCGCCTGCGGTCCCGCCTCGAGCGTGCCGCCGAGGGCCTCGACCCGCGACCGCATCCCTGCGATGCCCATGCCCCCATCCTGCCCGACGGCGGCCCCGGCCCCGGCGCCGTCGTCGGAGACGGTCACGACCAGGTCCGACGACGTCCGCTCGAGGACGACCGCCGCCCGGGTCGCCCGCGCGTGGCGGAGCACGTTGGTGAGGGACTCCTGCACCACGACGTACGCCGCGTGGTCGGCCGCGCCCTCGAGCTCGCCCGGGTCGCCGCGGCGCTCGACCGCGAGCCCACCGGCGCGCACCCGCTCGATCAGCGGACCGAGGTCGGCGACTCCCGGTGTGGCTCGTCGTGGCGCATCGCCGCCGGACATGCGGGTGAGCTCGGCGCGCAGCGACTCGAGCGACTCCCGACTGGTGTCGCGGATCGCCTCGAGACTGCGACGGGCGGCCGCCGGGTCCTTCTCCAGCACGTGCAGCGCCACGCCGGCCTGCATCGCGATCACGGCGAGCCCGTGCCCGACGCCGTCGTGCAGGTCGCGGGCCATCCGCAGCTGCTCCTCGGTGGCCGCGCGCCCGGCCTGCTCGGTCCGCATCCGGCTCCGGTCGACCAGCCACCAGCCCCCGAACGCCGCCACGAGCGACATCGCCGCCACCCCGACGGACTGCCAGAAGACCTCGGGGCCGGCGCTGTCGCTCGCCGCCCGGACCCCGAGGCCCACGACGACGAGAAGGACCGCGACGGCTCCGGCCGGCAGCAGCGCCCGCGGCCGCGACCGGAGGGAGGCGACCAGCAGGGTCAGCGGCAGCGCGAGGAACATCGGGCCGTTGTCGAGCCCGACGGCGAAGTAGCCGCCGACCGCGACGCCGGACACGAGCACCGCGAGGCGCCCGCGGTAGAAGGCCAGCACCAGCGCCGCCGCGGCGGCTACGGAGGACACGACCACGGCCAGGGAGGAGCCGTCATCGGCGCCGCGGTTGGCGCCGAGCGAGCCCGCGACGATGAGTGCGGCCGGCACCAGCCAGGGCAGCGGGGATCTGAGCATGGTCCGAGGCTAGGTCGCCGCGCGCCGGCCGGCGTACGACGGAGCGAGGCACCGCCGTACGCAGATCCGCGTACGCCGGTGCCGCCGTCGAGCGGACGCGCCGGGCCCGGCGTCCGACGACGGTGGATGCCATGACGGAACTCATGGTGGAGACGGAAGGTCTGACCAAGCGCTACGGCTCCGGCGACCACAGCCGGATGGCCGTCGATGCGGTCAGCATGACGGTGCGTCGCGGCGAGGTGTACGGCTTCCTCGGCCCCAACGGGGCGGGCAAGACGACCACGCTGCGCATGATGCTCGGGCTGATCCGGCCGACGGCCGGACGCGTGAACGTCCTGGGACAGCCCGCGGGCCGGCCCGAGGTCACGGCGAGGGTCGGTGCGCTCGTCGAGGGCCCGGGCTTCTACCCGTACCTCAGCGGCCGCGACAACCTGCTGGTGATGGCGCGCTACCGCGGACTGTCGGAGGCGGTCGTCGACTCGGCCCTGGAGCGGGTGGACCTCGCCGACCGGGGCGGCGACAGGTTCAAGAGCTACTCGCTCGGCATGAAGCAGCGGCTGGGGGTCGCGTCCGCGCTGATGGGCGATCCCGACCTGATCGTGCTCGACGAGCCGACCAACGGGCTCGACCCCGCCGGCATGGCCGACATGCGGGCCCTGATCGTCGCGCTGGCCCGCAGCGGGCAGACGGTGCTGCTCTCCAGCCACCTGCTGGCGGAGGTGCAGGAGATCTGCGACCGGGTCGGGGTGATCAGCAACGGTCGCCTGCTGCGTGAGTCGACCGTCGCCGAGCTCCGCGGCCACGCCTCCCTTCGCGTGCACGCCGAGCCGATCGACCGCGCGCTCGCGGTCGCGATGCGGGTCGCCGGCGACGACGGCGTACGCATGCTCGACGACCAGCTGGTCCTGGAGCTGCCCGCCTCGGCGGCACCCGGCCTGGTGCGGGAGCTGGTGACCGCCGGCCTCGACGTCCACGAGGTGACCAGCCGCGAACGAACGCTCGAGGAGGTCTTCTTCGAGATGACCGGTAACAACGACGACAAGATCGAGGAGGCAGTGCGATGAACGCCGTCCTGAGGAGCACCCGCGCCGAGTTGCTGCGGCTGCGCAAGTGGCCGGCCGTGTGGGTGACGCTCGGCGCGTGGGTGGCGATGGCGCTGATGTTCGGCTACGCGTTCGACTACATCGCCTTCAAGACCGGAGACAACAGCTTCTCCAACGAGGGCGAGACCGTGTCCACGCTCCTGAACGGCCTGCTGCCCGTGTCGGTGCCCGACGTGCTGCTGCGGGGCATGCCGATGTTCGGCGGCGCGCTGATGATGGTGCTGGGCGCGATGGTCGCCGGCAGCGGCTACGGCTGGGGGACCTGGAAGACGGTGTTCACCCAGGGCCCGTCGCGCACCAGCTCACTCGTCGGCTCGCTGGCGGCGACGCTGGTGTTCGTGGTCGGCACCGTGGTGTTCACGCTGGTCCTCTACTTCGGAGTCGCGCTCGCGATCGCCGCCAGTGAGTCGCAGAGCGTGGTCTGGCCGTCGGCCGGAGCGGTGGTCGAGTCCGTGCTCGCGGGCATCCTCGTGCTGGGCATGTGGGCGCTCGCGGGATTCACCCTCGGCACCGTCGCCAAGGGCCCGGCGCTCTCCGTCGGCCTCGGCCTGGTCTGGGCCCTGGTCGTCGAGAACCTGCTCCGCGGCGTCGGCAGCCTGCTCGACGCGGTCGAGACGCTGACCCACGTGCTGCCCGGCACGGCGGCCGGGTCGCTGGTGGGCTCGCTCATCGGCGTCGACGCCGGAGGCACCCCGGGAGTGGTCGACGCCATCTCCGGCACGCAGGCGACCTGGACGGTGCTCGTCTACGTCGTCGCGCTCCCGGCACTGTCCCTGCTGCTCGTGCGGCGGCGGGACGTCGCCTGACCGCCGTCCTCCGTGCGTAGGTCAGCCGACCGCGGCACCGCAGGACTCGCAGAACCGCGCGTTGGCCGACACCGGCGTGCCGCAGCTCGAGCAGAAGCGTCCACTGCGCGGCGGCGGCCCCTGCTCGATGGTGACCCGGGCGTAGCCGCCGTTGCGGGACAGGATCGCCACCCGGGTGAACGCGACGATGCCGAAGCCGATGACCGCGGCGAACCCACCGGCCGCGAACAACGCCATCGAGGAGCCCTCCTCGCCGGGCTCTCCGCCCGCGAAGCTGACGAAGCCGGCGACGACGCACACGAGACCGCCGAGGCAGACCAGGGCGCCGACGAAGAGGAGAAGCGTCTGCATGGTCGTGCGGTTGTTCATGATCCGTCATCCCCCGAGGGCTCGCTGGTCCGGCTGACAGAATAGGGAAGCGTGAGCGACGCCCTGCAGATCCCCCTCGACCTCCTCCCCGCCGACGGCCGGTTCGGCGCCGGTCCGTCGAAGGTCCAGACCTCCCACCTGGAGGCTCTCGCGGCGACCGGCGCCTCCCTGATGGGTACGTCGCACCGCCAGGCGCCGGTGCGCGCACTCGTCGGCCGGGTCCGCTCCGGGCTGTCCGACCTGTTCTCGCTGCCCGACGGCTACGAGGTCGTGCTCGGCAACGGCGGCGCGACGGCGTTCTGGGACGTCGCGACGCACGGGCTGATCCGGGAGAGGTCGCAGCACCTGTCCTTCGGCGAGTTCTCGGCGAAGTTCGCGACCGCTGCGGCCGCCGCTCCGTGGCTCGCGGCGCCGTCGGTGATCAGGTCCGAGCCGGGGTCGCGGCCGGAGCCGGTCGCCGAGACCGATGTCGACGTCTACGCCTGGGCGCACAACGAGACGTCGACCGCGGTGATGGCCCCGGTCGTGCGGCCCGAGGGCGCCGCGTCGGACGCGCTCGTCCTCATCGACGCGACCTCCGGCGCGGGCGGCCTGCCGGTCGACGTACGGGAGAGCGACGTCTACTACTTCGCGCCCCAGAAGTCCTTCGCCTCCGACGGCGGCCTCTGGCTCGCCCTCTTCTCCCCCGCGGCCCTCGAGCGCGCCGAGTCGATCGCCGCGTCCGACCGGCACGTCCCGGCCTTCTTCGACCTGCCGACCGCGATCGACAACTCCCGCAAGAACCAGACCTACAACACCCCGGCCGTCGCCACGCTCTTCCTGATGGCCGAGCAGCTGGACTGGATGAACGCCTCCGGCGGCCTCGCCGGCATGGTCGCCCGCACCACCGAGTCGTCGGACATCCTCTACACGTGGGCGGAGAAGTCGCCGCACGCCTTCCCGTACGTCGCCGAGCCGGCGCACCGGTCGCTGGTGATCGGCACGATCGACTTCGAGGAGGGCATCGACGCCGCCCGCATCGCCGCCGTGCTCCGCGCGAACGGCGTCGTCGACACCGAGCCCTACCGCAAGCTCGGTCGCAACCAGCTGCGGATCGCGATGTACCCCGCCGTCGACCCGTCCGACGTCGAGGCGCTCACCCACTGCATCGACTGGGTCGTCGAGCGGCTCTGACCCGGTGTTCCCCTGAAGATCGCTGATCGATTCCCGGGGGCACGGTCAGGGACAATCCCGATCACACGCACCGGCCGACTGCCTACGGTCGGTGAGGTGACCAGACATGCATGGATGCCCGCTGCCGGACTGTCCGTCGCGACGCTCGTCGTCGCCTCGTCCCTCGCGGGCTGCGGGACCATCGGCATCAGCAAGGAGTTCTCCGACTCCCGGACAGAGACCGGTCCCGTGAGCGCGATCTCCCTGACGGGCGGGTCCAGCGAGCTCGCGATCACCCGGTCGTCCTCGGCGTCCGAGATCACCATCGAGCGGGACGTCGACTACCAGCACGACAAGCCCGATGACCGGTACGACGAGCTCGACGGCGACGTCCTCCGCCTCGACGGCGACTGCGGTGACGACTGCGTCATCGACTACACGGTCACGGTGCCCGACGCGGTCGACGTGACGGTCGACGTCGGCTCGGGGGACGTCCTGCTGGTCGGGCTGGGTGATGCAGACATCAGGACCGGCTCGGGCGACATCACGGTCATGCGGCCGACCGGGAGCGTCGGCGCCGCGGCCGGGTCGGGGGAGATCTCGATCACCGACGCCGACGGGCCGGTCACGGCGGAGACCGGCTCCGGCGACGTGGAGGTCGAGCTGGCGACCGCCAACGACGTCACGGCGCGCGCCTCCAGCGGCGACCTCGAGCTGACCGTGCCCGCAGGATCCTCCTACCGGGTCGACGCCGACACCAGGTCGGGGGACGAGACGGTCACGATGCCCAGCGACGAGCTCGGTGACCACCACCTCGACGTCTCGACCGGGAGCGGCGACCTGTCGGTCACCGAGGACTGATCGGCTGGACGACCACCTTGCCGAGCGCGCGACCCTCGCCGGCGTGCGCGAGCGCGGCCGCCGTCTCGTCGAGCGGGAACGTCCGGTCGACGTGCACCTCGACCTCGCCGCGCGCACAGAGATCGGCGAGCGGCGTGAAGTGGGCCGGCCCCTCCTTCACCGCGAGCACGCCGATCGAGCGCCGGGAGGCCACGCCGACGACGGTCCCGGCGGTGAGCACCCGCAGCAGCGTGCGCGTGGAGCCGCCGACGCAGCGGTACGTGCCGCCCCGGGCCAACGACCGGCGGTAGGCGAGGACCGAGCGGTGGGCCACCAGGTCGAGGACCAGGTCGAAGGTGCCCGCTCGCGTGAAGTCGGTGGTGCGGTAGTCGAGGACCTCGTCCGCACCGACCGCGCGCATGAAGTCGAGCTTCCCGGCGTTGTCGACGCCGGTCACGTGTGCCCCGGCCCGCTTCGCCAGCTGGATCGCGAACGCGCCCGAGCCGCCGCCCGCCCCGTTGATCAGCACCCGGCTGCCGTCGGCGGCCCACCGCGTCCCCTGCAGCGCGATCGCGCCGGCCTGCGGGATCGTCGCGGCCTGGACGAACGTCAGTCCGGCCGGCTTCCGGGCGAGCGCGGCCTCCGGCGCCACGGCGTACTCGGCGAACCCGCCCTTGAGCCAGAGGTTGTCGCCGTACACCTCGTCGCCGGGCGCGAGCCCGGTCACGCCGTCGCCGACCGCATCGACGACCCCGGC
Organism: Nocardioides sp. GCM10030259; assembly: GCF_042666375.1. Classification (NCBI taxonomy): domain Bacteria; kingdom Bacillati; phylum Actinomycetota; class Actinomycetes; order Propionibacteriales; family Nocardioidaceae; genus Nocardioides; species Nocardioides sp. GCM10030259. The sequence continues at coordinate 84,629 of NZ_JBHTDF010000025.1, forward strand.
GATGTCGGACCCGAGCGTCCGGCGAGCGGGTCGCCGCAGGCCTCCGATCCGGGCGTACGCCGGCGATCCGAGCAGGCACTCCCAGTCGCTCAGGTTGATCGACGTCGCGGCCACGCGCACCCGCACCTGCCCGGCCTTCGGCTCGGGGACGGGCACCTCCGCGACCGCCAGGACGTCGGGAGGCCCGTACCTGTCGTAGACGACCGCCTTCATCCGCTGTCCCTCCGGTCACCGCAGACTAGGGTGGCCGCGTGGACGACCACAAGCAGTGGTTGGCGGGGGTCTTCGACCGAGCGGCGCCCACCTACGACCGAGTCGGTACGGCGTATCACGCGCACTTCGCCGGGCGTCTCCTCGACCTGGCCGGCCCGCAACGCGAGGCTCGCCTGCTCGACGTCGCCTGTGGCCGCGGCGCAGTCCTCGTCGCGGCTGCGCAACGAGGGCTCGGGGACCTCACCGGGATCGACGTCTCCCCCGCGATGATCGAGCTCGCCCGCGCGGACCTGGCCGCCGCGGGATGCGAGGCCGAGCTGAGGGTCATGGACGCCGAGCGGCTGGACTTCCCCGATGCGTCGTTCGACGTGCTCACCGCCGCGTTCGCGCTGTTCTTCCTCCCCGACCCGGCGCGCGCCGCCGCCGAGTTCGTGCGCGTGCTGCGCCCCGGCGGCGTCGTCGCCGTGTCGACCTGGGGCGCGGAGGACGAGCGCTGGGCGTTCGAGGACGACCTGCTCCCGGCCGCCGGCGCGCCGCGGCGGCGGGCGCTGCAGCAGCCCTTCGACAGCGCCGAGGAGGTCGCCGCGCTGCTCGGCGCCGCGGCCGTCACGAGCCTCGACGTGCAGGAAGAGGAGACCGAGGTCTGGTTCGCCACCAAGGAGCAGTGGTGGGACTGGCACTGGTCGTTCAGCGTGCGCGGGATCCTCGAGCAGCTGACGCCCGAAGCCCTCGCCGCCTATCGCGACGGATGCTTCCGGGAGATGGATGCGCTGGAGACCACCAACGGCTTCCCGCTGCGCCTGCGCGCGCTGATGGTGACCGGGCGAGGGGTCCGATGAGCTGGCTGGCCGCCGCGGTCGCGCTCGCCTCGGCAGTCGCGGCGGGCTGGTCGACCGCCCTGATGCACTACGGGGCGTCCGGCGCCGAACGCGGGGCGAGCGCAGCCGAGCTGGCCCGCCACGTCGTCTCCGAGTGGAAGTGGCGGCTCGGCGTCGCCGCGTCGCTGGTCGGCCTCGGCCTGCACGCCATCGCCCTGCACCTGGGCTCGCTGACGATCGTCCAGCCGCTGGCCGTCACCGCACTGTTCTTCTCGATGGTGTTCCGCGACCTGCTCGACCGCCGGGCTCCGCCGCGGCGCACCGTCGTCTGGGGCGCCGTCACCGCCGTCGGGCTCGGGATCTTCCTGACCGCCGCCGGACCGACCGGTGGCACCGACCAGCCGGACGGCGCGGCCGCGGCGGTGCTGATCGGGCTCGGCGCGCTCGGTGTGCTCGTCGCGCTGCGGGCCTCCGGGCGGCACGCCCGGCAGTCGGCGCTGCTGCTCGGGACGGCCGGCGGCATCGTCTTCGGCCTGATGGCCGGGGCGATCAAGTCCACGACCAGCGCCTGGAGCGCCGGCGAGCTCTTCACGTCCTGGCCGTTCTACACGATGGTCGCCGTCGGCATGACCGGCTTCGTGCTGAACCAGCACATCTACAACCGCACCCGGGTGACCGAGTCCCTGCCGATGCTCAACCTGGTGAACCCGCTCGTGGCGCTGACCTTCGGCGTCGTCGCGTTCGCCGAGCGACCCAGCGGCTCGCCACAGTCCATCGCGCTCGAGGCCGTGGGCCTCGGCATCGTGCTCGCGGGCATCTTCGTGCTGGGGCGCAGCGACGTACCCGGGACCGGCGGGCGGGACCGCACGCCACGGCGTACGCCGAGCCGCCGCGGCAGCTAGCACCGCCGGCGGAGGCGCGCGGGACCCGGGTCGGGCGACCCGGTACCTGCGAGGGAGGTCTCGGCGCGCGTCAGCGCGCAACGTCGAAGTCGTGACCCGACATCTCTCCCATGGCCGCCTGCTGTCGACGATGCTCATCGTCCTGCTGCTCACCCTCGGGTGCGGCGCCACCGATGCGCAGGACGACGTACCCGATCGGCGCACGATCGCCGGGCTCGACCCGGACCTGCTCACCGCCGTCCAGGCCGCGCGACGCGATGCACGCGACGACGGGGTGCGGATGGTCGTCACCAGCGGCTGGCGCAGCCCGGCGCACCAGCAACGTCTCTTCGACGAGGCCGTGCTCGGGTACGGCAGCGAGGAGGAGGCGAGTCGCTGGGTGTCGACTCCCGACACCTCGGCGCACGTCACCGGAGACGCGGTCGACATCGGCCCGCGCGACGCCGATCACTGGCTCAGTCAGCACGGTTCCGACTACGGGCTGTGCCAGGTCTTCGCCAACGAGGTCTGGCACTTCGAGCTGGCGACGACGCCCGGCGGCACCTGCCCCGACATGCTGCCCGACAGCAGCAGCAGGGGCTGACGGACGAGCATGTCGAGAATCCGGACACGGCTGCGTCTCCGTCTCGAAATGACCACAACCGCGTTGGAGGATGGCAGTCATGGCACGCATCAAGCGCTTCGACCACATCGGGATCACCGTCGCCGACATCGAGCTGGTGACGGAGTTCTTCGTCCGGCTGGGCCTGGAGGTGCAGGGCCGAACGTTCGTCGAGGGCGAGTTCATCGACACCGTCTGCGGCATCCCGGACTCGCGCACGGAGGTCGTCGGCCTGCGGTCGCCCGGCGGCGACACCTGGATCGAGCTCGGGACGTTCCTGCGGCCCGACCACACGCCGGGATCGCCGAAGGCCATGGCGAACGAGCTCGGCATCCGCAACGTCAGCTTCGTGGTCGACGACCTGCAGGCGTCCGTCGACGAGCTGGCCGCGGACGGCTACGGACTGATCGGCGGCATCGGCGAGTGGGAGGGCGCCTACCGGATGGCCTACGTCCGCGGACCCGAGGGCCTCATCGTCTCGCTGACCGAGGAGATCGGCTGACGGTCGTCAGCCCGGTCGCCGAGGGTCCCTCCGGGGCTGGTCCACCGGTTGCGGCGAACCGGGTACGTCGTGGTCGTCGATGACCTCCTCGAGGGCCGTCGTCAGCGACTCGGTGCTCTCTGCCTGCAGCTCCTCGACCTCGGTGAGCTGCTGCTCCAGCTCCTCGGCGACGGCCGCGACGTCCTCGTGGCTGATCACGCCCTCGCCGCCGACCTGGGCGTGCACCACGAACTCGGTGAGGAGGAAGAGGCTCACGTCGTCGTCGGTGCGCTCCATCCCCGCCTTGAACGGCTTGTCGATCACATCGAGCAGGCGGAGGAGGTAGATGAAGAAGAAGGTCAGGAAGGCGACGGTCACCAGCGACTCGACGTGTCCGCCCATGTTCGTGAAGAGCAGAAGGAGCACGATCACGACGACCAGGCTCCGGATCATCGCCATCGCCGACGGCAGGAAGGCCTCCCGCTGGATGTGGTAGACGCGCAGGGCCGCCTTGCGCAGCGCGGCCTGCTCGGACCGCAACCGCACCACGTAGTTGGCGGGCACATCGGACTCCTCCAGCTCCAGCAGGGAGTCGGAGACCTCCTCGATGGCCGCCTGGCACTCACGCGTCGTCCCGCTGTTGATGTCCGCCCGCAGTGCCGTCACCACGCTGACGAGGCGCCCTCGCATCGTCTCCATGTCGGGCTTTCCCCAGACCCTGTCCATCGACTCGGCCTCGCGGAGCAGGGCGTAGAGCGACGCGGCGATGTCGGTCGGCGCCCGTTCGGCGTCGCGGTAGTCCGAAAGAGTCCCGGCGACCACGAGACCCATCACGAACACGCCGCCGCCGATGATGCTCGAGGCCAGCGGACTGGCCGACATGCCCTCGACGCCGAGCGCCCACAGCACTTCCCGGATGACCACGATGACGGCGACCACCACCACCGTCTCGATCGCCACCCGGTAGCTGCCCAGAATTGCACGCATGACGCACGACCTCCCGATGGGCGCGGCTGAGCCCTCCCACGATACGGCGGCGCGCCCTCCTGCGACACCGTCAGCCGGCTGCGCCGATCGGGTCGGTGCCGGGCTCGAGCGGCAGGCGCAGCGCCCGGACGGCGAACGAGATCGCGTGGTACCACCCGCAGAGCAGGGTGACCTCGAGCGCGGCGTCCTCGCTGCTGACGGCGACGAGGTCCGACCAGGCCCGGTCGGAGAGGTCGAACGTGGCGTGGAGCTCGTCCACCGCCGCGATCACCGCGCGGTCCGCCGGCGTCCAGCAGTCGTCGCCCGGCCCGCCCGTCGCGAGGGAGGACACCTGGGCGTCGTCGAGCCCGGCCTTCTCCGCGAAGGCCGCGATGTGCACGCCCCACTCGTAGCCCGCCCCGCACAGCGCGGTCGTCCGGTCGATGACCAGCTCCCGCTGCCGCAGCGTCAGCGCCGAGCGACGCGACAGGTAGTAGCTCCCCCACCCCGCGACACCGTGCGCGAGCTCGGGCCGGCGGGCCCAGACGCGGAAGAGCTGGATCGGTGGCCCGAGCCGCTCCAGGACGGCGGCCGCCTCCTCGTCGTACGGCGGCTCGAGGGGCGCGATGCGGGGCTGCTTCGATTTCAGAGGCATGCCGGCACGCTACGCTGGTTGCTTCGGAAAGGGAAGCAATGACCTCGACACCCCTCCCGGGCCGCCCGGTACGCGGCTCGGACACCGGCCGCCCGATCATGGCCCTGCTCGACCTGCTCGGCCGGCGCTGGACGCTCCGCGTCCTGTGGGAGCTGCGCGACGACGCCCGGCCCACCTTCCGGCAGCTCCAGCAACGCTGCGACCGCGCCTCCTCCAGCGTCCTCGCCGACCGCCTGCGCGAGCTGGGCGACGCCGGCCTCGTCGAGCACGCCGGCGACGGGTACGCGCTCACCTCCCAGGGGAAGTCCCTCGTGAAGCAGCTCGCGCGGCTGGACCAGTGGGCCGCGGAGTGGCGGCCCCACGGGTCCGCCTGAAGGCAGCGCAGCCTCAGGCCTGGATGACCTTGATGAGGCCGGCGGCCGCGCCCACGGCGGCGATGCCGGTGCCGACGATCCACTTCCAGTTGTCCTGGGTGAAGGATCTGGCGGCGTAAGCCCGGTCGACCTCGACGTCGAACTGGCGGGTGAGGGTGGGGACCGTCACCGTCTTCTCCCCGTAGTCGGCGATCGGCACCCGCATCGAGGCGGAGACGGTGAGGGACTGGCGGCCGCGCTTGGTTGGGAGGACGTCGAACTCCCATGTCGCCCGCTCCGAGACGACCTGTTCGCCGTCGACGTTGCTCTCCGGTGTGTTGATGCGCCTGATCTCGAACGTGGGGCCGCCCAGGCTCACGGTCATGAACGCCGTCGTGTCGATCTCCGCGACGTCCTGCCATTGGGACGAGGCAACGAACGTGGCGACGACTCGACCGGCGTCGTCGTCGCGGGCGATCATGACCCTCACGGTGTCGTGTCGTCCCTGTCGCAGAGGCGGTGCGTCGACTCCGAGGGCCCCGAGGCGCATGTCGACCTGCAGGGCGTTCCGGACCACCTGATCGAGGCTGACGGTGTCCGGCCCCTCTGCCATCGCGTCTCCATGCCCCAGGTGAAGATTCGGGGCGGGGACAGTGGGTCGCCGTCGCCCGGCCTGCTCGAGGTACCGAGTGTCGATCCGCGCACGGGGGTTGAACTCGACACCCACGCGGCGACTCCCGAGCACACCACCCTTGCGTCCGCCGGGACGCCGTGAGCGCCCGGCCTCCGGTCTCGCCGCGACGCCCCGCGAGAGCACGACCAGCGCGCCGACCAACGATCCGACCAGGATGATGATGCCGACGACGATCGGTTCGACCATGTCGCGCGCACCTCCTCCGCGACCCCTCGTCCACCGTCGCGTGGCTCCGCGTGCCCGGTCAATGGGCTGTTCGGGTGGTCCCGAATGGTCTGGGAATGATCCGGAAGTTCGCCCAATCAAGTCGTGCGGGCGCGAGCGCGGCGGGGGAGCATCGTGTGCACGGCGTCCGCACCTCTCCGGTGTTCGCTTCCTCCGAATCTCGAACAGGAGGAGTTCGATGGGGGCACTGGCCGAGCTCGTCCCGCAGGTCTTCTTCGATGTCTACGCGCGATACGTACCTGGACTCGTCCTGTTTGGTTCCTGGGTCCTTCTCCTCGGTCAGGACGCATGGCGAGGTCTTCTGGACACTGTCGCGGGCGGGCAGCTCGACAGTGACAACGCTCTCCCGATCGCGACTTTGGTTCTCATCTTCGTGCCGTTCGTGGTCGGGTACCTGATCGCGCCGCTCGCGAAGCTCGTGCAGCGAGGCAACGAGCACGGTTGGCGGCTTCCTCCATTGCGTACCCGTTCCGCGTCCGAAGCGTCGCGCAAGCGGCACCCGAAGAACTGGTGGGTGACCAGCGACAAGGGCGCGGGAAGGGGCTACGACTGGCTTCGCGCAGAGCACCCGCAGACAGGCGCCTACGTGGCGAAGATCCGCGCCGAGTTCACGATGCACAACGCGCTGGCCGTCGCCTTCGGCGCAATCTGTGTGATGGCCCTGTGGGCGCACGAATGGTGGTGGGCGCTGGCGAGCCTTGTTGCTGCCCCCCTGATGGGTTGGCGAGGAGCGCAGACGGAAGAGACCTTCCAGAGCACGACCCGCAAGCTGTGTGAGGCGAAATGCTGGCCCGACCTGGGGAGGTACCCATCGCCGCGGCTGGTCTGGCTGATGCCCGCGAACGACAAGGGAAGGGTTGCGCTCTGGGAGGACGGAGAGGGTTGGCTCACGGTGGTGGAACAGCCGGCGAAGGAGCCGCCGGACGCGGCGGGGGTCAGCCGTCCAGGAGCCGCGAGCGACCGCGATGGCGATCTCGCAGGACGACCAGCCACGCCGGCAGCGCCGAGGGCGAACAGCAAGAAGCCGCCTCTCCTGCTCTCGAAGGAAGTGCTCAGCACGATGGACGGCGGGAACCTGCACAGTGCTCAGGCGCGCAAGGAGCTCGCGTGGTGTCTTCGGAGCGAGGCCCCACGACATTTCGAGTTCCGCCTGTGCCGCTCAACGGCCTAGCACCTGGTCGGGCGGGGCGTTCCCGGACCAGTCACGGCACGATGGGTGCCGTGCCCCTCCCCATCCCCACGCTGCACACAGCACGCCTGAGGCTGCGCCCCTTCGTCGACGCGGATGCGGACGCCCTCTTCGCGCTGCAGAGCAACGCGCGCGTGCTCCGCTACTGGGACTCGCCGCCGTGGAGCGAGCGGGAGGTGGCGGACCGCTTCATCGCGAGGTGTCGGCAGATGGCGGCCGACGGCACGGGAGCGCGGCTGGTCATCGACCGCTCGACCGACGGGGAGTTCCTCGGCTGGTGCGGCCTGAGCCAGTGGAACCCGGGCCACCGCAGCGCGTCGTTGACCTACTGCCTCACCGAGGCCGCGTGGGGCCACGGCTGTGCGACCGAGGCCGCGCGGGCGTTGCTGGAGTGGGCGTTCGACACGCTCGACCTGAACCGCGTCCAGGCCGAGGCCGACACCCGCAACGCGGCGTCCGCCCGCGTCCTCGAGAAGCTCGGCTTCGTGCGCGAGGGCACGCTGCGGGAGGACTGCGTCGTCGACGGCGAGGTGTCGGACTCGTGGGTGTTCGGGCTGCTCAGGCGCGAGTGGCGACAGTGACCGGCTGAGTGCTCTTGATGTCCGAGGAGGAGATGTGCGAACGATCAATGTCCTGGGCTATCCCAGCAGCGCAGCCGCCTACTGCGTCGGGGTCGAGCAGGCCCCAGCAGCTCTTCGCGAAGCCGGCCTGATCAGCTCCATCGAGGCTGCCGGGCATCGAGTGAGGGACGCCGGCGACCTGCCGGTCCGACGCTGGCGTCCAGATCACGATCGGCCGTTGGCGCAGAACCTCGAGGAAGAGGTCGACGCGCTCCGCGAGCTCGCTGACGCCGCTCACGCGCTGATGGCGCCAGGCGAGCAGCTCCTCGTCATCGGCGGCAGCTGCACGGTGGCCCTGGGGTTGTGCGCCGCTGCAGCACGGAGCGGGACCGACACCCACCTCGTGTACATCGACCGGCACCTCGACCTCAACACGCCGGCGTCGACCATCGAGGGTTCACTCAGCTGGATGGGGATGGCCCATGCGCTGAACCTCGACGGGGCCGCTCCGGAGCTGGCCGGCCTGGCAGGCTCCCGGCCGCTGCTCCGACCCGCCCAGCTCAGCTATCTCGGGGTCGACCTGGGCGAGACCACGGCTTGGGAGCGCGCACGAGCCGCAGAGCTCGATGTCGGTCTGGTGACTCAGGCAGAGATGGTCGCCGACCCCGCCCGCGCTGCGGCCGCGGCGAGGCAGGCACTGCCGGCCGGCCCGTTCCTCGTGCACGTCGACGTGGACGTGCTGGACTTCCAGGATGCGCCGATCGCGGAGAACGTGAACGGTCGCAACAGCGGCCCGACCTTGGCCCAGCTCGGGCTGGCGCTGGCGGTGCTGTGGCGCGAACCCCAGTGCTTGGGCCTCTCGCTGGGACAACTCGTCCCGGCACACGCCGCGTCAGACCCCACCTCACTTGGGCGGCTGATCGAGGCCTTGCTCCCGCCCGCCGGGGTCTAGCGCGCAGACGTCAACCCGCGGCGCGACTCGCCTTCTTCGTCCGGCTCGAGGCCTTCTTCGCCGGCTTCGGTGCGGTCTTCCGGGTCGCGCTGCCCGTCTTCGCTGCCGCACCAGCAGACTTTCGCGCAGTCCCGGTGGTCTTCTTGGCTGTCTTCCTGGCCGAGCCTGAGGCCTTCTTCGCGGCCACGGTCCCGGCCTTCGTCCCAGTCGCTACCGGCTCGGGCGGGAACCACACCGTCTTCGTCGCCTTGACCTTCCCCACGAGCGAGGCGCCGCGCGCGGCCCACATCTCCCGGTTCGTGACGCCCTTCAACCGGTTCTTGATGTCGAACATCATCTTCTCCCTCCCGTGTGGGGACCCGCCAGCGCGGTCGCGCCGAGGGGCCCCGATTACGAGTCCCACCTGTGCCGTGCCCAATCGCCGACGTCCTACTCCGCACCAGGCACGTGCGGGAGGGCTGCGGCGTCAGCCCAACGCCGCGAGCTTGCGCTCCAGCACCCGCCGTTCGCCGTCGTTGCGGCACAGCGACAGCGCGGCGGTGAGCTCGGAGCGAGCCTCGTCGGCGCGGCCCATCCGGCTCAGCAGCTCGCCGCGCACGGTTGCCAGCAGGTGCGTCGAGGCAAGTGAGCCGTCGGCGACCAGGGCGTCGACGAGCGGGAGCGCCGCGGCGGGGCCGTCGGCCATGGAGACGGCGACGGCGTGGTTGAGCGAGACGATCGGCGACGGCGCGAGGCGGCCGAGGGCGTCGTAGAGCACCACGATCTTGGCCCAGTCGGTCTCGGCGACCGAGGGCGCGACCGCGTGGCACTCGGCGATGGCGGCCTGTACGCCGTACGAGCCGAGGCCGCGACCCACCCCACCGGCCATGGCGAGGGCGGCGCGGCCGCGGCGGAGTGCTGAGCGGTCCCAACGGTGGCGGTCCTGGTCCTCGAGGAGCACGGGCTCGCCGTCGGCGTCGAGCCGGGCCGGGAAGCGGGCGGCGGTGAGCTCGAGCAGGGCGAGGAGCCCGTGGGTCTCCGGTTCGTCGGGGACGAGGCGGGCGAGCATCCGGGCCAGCCGGATGGCCTCGCGGGCCAGGTCGACGCGGATGAGAGCCGCGCCGGCGGAGGCGGTGGATCCCTCGGTGAAGATCAGGTAGATGACGTTGAGCACCGACGGCAGCCGCTCGCGCCGGTCCTCGGGCGGCGGCACGTCGAAGGGCACTTGGGCGGCCGCGAGCGTCTTCTTGGCGCGGGTGATGCGGGCCTGGACGGTGGCGGTGGGCACCAGGAAGGAGCGCGCGATCTCGTCGCTGGTGAGGCCGCCGAGCACGCGCAGCGTCAGCGCGACCTGCGACTCCCGGGACAGCGCCGGGTGGCAGGAGATGAACATCAGCGCGAGCACGTCGTCGTCGATCCGGTCCGGATCCCAGTCCCCCTCCTCGATCGCCTCGGAGGTCCCGTGGGCGATCTCGGCGTACCGATCGTCGAGGGCCGACCGCCGCCGGAACGCGTCGATCGCTCGCCGGCGGGCGGTCGTCAGCAACCACCCCGCGGGGTTGGCCGGTACGCCGTCGCGCGGCCAGGTCACCAGCGCGGCGGCGAGCGCCTCCTGGGCGACGTCCTCCGCGAGCGTGAAGTCGCCCGTGTAGCGGGCCAGCGTGCCGACGATGTGGGCGGACTCCATCCGCCACACCGCCTCGACCGCGTGCCGCGACGAGCCGCTCACAGCTGGCCGGTCGCCTCCCGCCACGCCCGCTCCTTCTGGATCCACGGGTTGTCCTGCGGGAACTCGTCGATGCTCGCCACCCGGCGGATCTCGGTCTTCATGCCGGGCCCGGTCAGCGGCGCGCGCTTCGCCCACTCGACGGCCTCCTCCTTCGACGCCACGTCGAGGATGTAGTAGCCGCCGAACAGCTCCTTGGTCTCGCCGTACGGCCCGTCGGTCACGACCGGCGGCTGCGAGGAGAAGTCGACGACCACGCCGGTCGCCGGGTCGTCGAGGCCCTCGGCGGCCACGAGCACGCCCGCGTTGATCAGCTCATCGTTGAAGCGGCCCATCACGTTCAGGACCTCCTCGAACTCGATGTTCTCGAACTGCTCGAGCGCCTCGCCGGTGGCCCGCATGATCAGCATGTACTTCATCGTTCTGCCTTCCGTGGTGGGGTCGCCTTCCGACCCTCTCACCCCACAGACGAACGGACGATGCACCCGATCGACACCTGTCGGAGAATTTCTCCATGCCGCACCACACCACGCGCCTGCGCCTCGATCGACTGGCCATCCCGGCCGCGGGCTGGGGCGCCGTCAACCCGCTCCCGCCGCTGGTCCGTCTCGACGACCCGCACGACGGGCTGCACGTCGAGGTCGACGACCGTGAGCTGAGGAACGGCGTCGAGTACGGTCACCTCCCGACGGTGCTGCCCTACCTGCTCCAGGACGGGTACGACCGGCACCGCGTGGACAGCGCCCTCGACGTCGCCGTCCTGAGGAACGACGTGCTGCGCGCGACCTTCCTGCTCGGCCTCGGTGGTCGGCTGTGGTCGCTGGTCCACCTCGCCAGCGGCCGCGAGCTGCTGCACCGCAACTCGGTGCTGCAACCCGCGAACCTCGGTCTCCGCAACGCCTGGTTCGCGGGCGGCGTGGAGTGGAACCTCGGCACGACCGGCCACACCACGCTGACCTGCGAGCCGCTGCACGCGGTCCGGGTCGACGGCGGGGACGACGGGCCCGTGCTGCGCCTCTACGAGTACGAGCGGACCCGTGGGCTGGTCTACTCCCTCGACTTCTGCCTGCCGCCCGGCTCGCCGGTGCTGTACGTCGAGGCGACGGTCCGCAACCCGAACCCGGACGAGGTGCCGGTCTACTGGTGGTCCAACATGGCCGTGCCGGAGACGCCGCGGACCCGGGTCGTCGTCCCGGCCGACACGGCGTACCACGTCTCCTACGACCGCCGCCTGGGCATGGTGCCCGTGCCCGAGGACCACGGTCGCGACCTGACGTGGCCGGCGACCGCGACCCGGCCCGGCGACTGGTTCTTCGACTGTCGCGACGCCGCCCGGCCCTACATCTCCGCGCTCGAGGACGACGGGCGCGGGCTCGCCCAGGTCTCGACGCGGCGGCTCGTCGGCAGGAAGCTCTTCGTGTGGGGCGGCTCGCCCGGCGGCCGCCGGTGGCAGGAGTTCCTCTCCGGCCCCGGGCAGCGGTACCTCGAGATCCAGGCCGGGCTGGCCCGCACGCAGCTCGAGCACGAGCCGCTCGCGGGCGGCGAGCGCGTGTCGTGGGTCGAGGCGTACGGCCTCGTCGGGGTGGATCCCGCGGCGGCGCACGGGTCGTGGGACGAGGCTCGCTCCGCGGTGCAGCAGGCCGTCGACGACCTGGTGCCGGCGGAGGCGCTCGAGGAGCGACTGGCGCGAGTCGAGGCGCGGGCGGAGCAGGCGCCCGCCGAGGTCCTGCAGCCCGGGTCCGGTTGGGGCGCCCTCGAGGAGGAGCGGCGGCGCGGCGCGGCCGAGCCACCGCTCGGCGGGCCCGGCACACCTTTCGACCCGGACACGCTCGGGCCCGAGCAGCAGCCCTGGCTGGACCTGCTGCGCGACGGCCGCGTGGCCGAACCAGGCGAGAACCAGCCGCCCCCGTCGTACGTCGTCGGCCCCGCGTGGCGCCGCCTCCTCGACGACGCGACCGACGACTGGGTGACCTGGCTCCACCGCGGTGTCGCCGCGTGGCACGCCGGTGACGCCGACGCCGCCCGCGCCGCGACCACCCGCTCCGTCGAGCTGCAGCCGACGCCGTGGGGGCTGCGCAACCTCGCCGCGATGGAGGTCGCCGCCGGCAACCCGGCCGGCGCACTCGAGCACTACCGGCGCGCGCACCCGGCGCTGCCGATGCTCCGCCCCCTCGCGGCGGAGTACCTCGTGACGCTGCTGGACGTAGGAGCCGCCGCCGAGGCGCTGTCGGTCATCGACGGGCTCGTTCCCGAGGACCGCGCGTGGGGCCGGGTGCGGCTGAGCGAGCTGCGAGCGGCCCTCGACGCCGGTGACCTCGACCGCGCCGGGGCCGTCCTCGACGGCGACCTCGTCGTGGAGGACGTCCGCGAGGGCGAGGTCTCGCTCGAGTCGTTGTGGTTCGCCTACCACGAGGCGCGCGGGACCCGTCCCGTCCCTGACCTGCCGGAGCGGCTCGACTTCCGGATGGGATAGCGCCGGCTCAGCCCAGGGCGGCCCGGATCAGCTCGTGGGTCGGGCCGTCGAACGCCACCAGCCGCGCTTCCTCGACCGAGGTCGAGGCCGAGCCGAAGATCTCGAGCGGCGCCGCGACCGCGTCGTCCTTGGGCCAGCCGTAGACGCCGGCGGAGACCAGCGGGAAGGCGACGGTCCGGGCGCCGAGCTCGTCGGCGACCTCCAGCGCCCGGGAGTAGCAGGAGAGCAGCAGGCCGCGGTCGGTCTGGCCGGCGGTGCGGTTGGGGCCGACGACGTGGATGACCCACCTCGCCGGCAGGTCGCCGGCCGTCGTCCAGCCGGCGTCGCCGGTGGCGAGCCCGTCGGGGAAGCGACGGACGCAGTCGTCGAGGATCGCCGGCCCGCCGGCCCGGTGGATCGCTCCGTCGACGCCGCCGCCGCCACGCATCCTGGAGTTGGCGGCGTTGACGATCGCGTCGACCTGCTGCTGGGTGATGTCCCCCTGGACGGCGGTGATCCTCACGAGGCCTCCCTGATCAGCCTCAGCGTCGCACGCTCCAGCGCCGCCTGTCGCTCGTCGACCGTGTCGAACTCCTTCGACGTCGTCCGCGCGATCGTGCGGCCCTCCTCGTAGGCGTCGACCACCCGCGGGTCGACGTACGACGAGCGCGCCAGCGTGGCCGTGTTGCCGAGGAACGACGCCACCTCGTTCATCGCGCCGGAGACGGCGCGCTTGCGCGACGCCTTCGTGTCGCCGGGCTCCGGGGACTCGGCGAGCGCCGCTGCGGCGAGCACGGTCGCGTGCCAGGTGCGGAAGTCCTTCGCGGTCGCCTCGATGCCCGTGGACGCGCGAACGTACTCGTTGACGAGCTCCGGCAGCACCGACCGCCACGACCGGCCGTCCTTGAACGCCAGCAGCCGCGGGTCGTCGCTGCGCCGCCGTCGCATCGCGTCGATGGCCGCGATCACGTCCTCGTCGTCGATCTCGATCTGGTGCTCCACACCCGACTTCCCGACGAACGTGAAGACCAGCCGGTCCTGGTGCCGGCGCACGTGCCGTCGCTCGAGCGTCGTCAGCCCGTAGCTGCCGTGGGCGTCGGCGTACGCGTCGTTGCCGATCCGGAAGTAGCCCAGGTCGAGCAGCCGGACGGCGGCAGCACAGGCGCGCTCGAGCGGCATCCCCTCCCGGCCGAGGTCGAGCACCACGAGGTCACGGGCCTTCGACAGCGCCTTGCCGAAGTCGAGCACGCGGTCGAACTTCGCCGCGTCCCGCCGGGACCGCCAGTCGGGGTGGTAGACGTACTGGCGTCGCCCGGCGTCGTCGGTGCCGACCGCCTGCAGGTGGCCGTTGTCGTACGGCGTGATCCAGACGTCGGTCCACGCCGGAGGGATCGCCAGGTCGCGGATCCGCTGGTCGTCGTCCGCGGACACGCGGTTGCCGTCCTGGTCGAGGTGGACGAACCCACGACCGGACCGCCGCCGCGTCCAGCCCGGCTGGTCGGGAGACGTCCTGCGGAGCGTGGCCACGCCGCAGGAGTAGCCACGTGACGACCCCGCCAAACGCAGGTACGGCGGCCGGGCCCCGAGGCCCGACCGCCGCACGCACTCAGGAGCGGATCAGCGCACCTGGACGGCGCGGATCACCTCCTGCTCGATGCCGTTGCCGGCGTCGTCCTCCGCGGTCGCCCGCACCGACACGAACTTCGCCGCGGCGGGGACGGTGAGGGTGGTGATCCACTCTCCCGCACCGGCGGGCGCGAGCTTGGACTTCTGCCACGTGCGGCCGTTGTCGTAGGAGACCTCGAACGTCGCACCGGCGACCTTCCCGGCCCCCGCGACGTCGGCGAGGTGGAAGGCCGTCAGGCCGATCGTGTTCCGGCCCGACCTGATCGCACCGTTGAGATCGGCGTCGAGGGCGTAGTCGAGCTGTAGCAACGGGAGGTAGGTCCACGCGTTGCCGTTCTCCGTGGTCTCCGCGCGGAAGTCCCACGCCGTGTGGGTCTCCGTCGACGTCTTCCAGACCGCGGCCTTGCGCGCCGTGTCCATCTCGAACCGGTAGTCCGCCCAGCCGGCGGTCGCCGGCACCGTCGTCTGCACGGCCTGGAACGGTCCGCCGTCGCGGACGAGCGTGCCGTCCTGGTACAGCCGCGACGTGACGGTCGAGCCCTCGTCCTCCTGGTGACCGGTGACGCCCTCGTCGCCGCTGCTGGCGAACGGCACGTTGACAGCGAAGAAGTCTCCGCTGCGACGCGGGTGCCAGTAGCCCTCACCGACCCGCGGCCGGACGACCGGCTCGAACCACGACCGGACGACGTCGTCGCCGGGCGCGAACGCCTGCTGCGCGCCCCGGGCGTCCCACGCCAGGTAGCCGTCGACGGCCCGCAGCGCACTGTCGTACCACGCGGTGCCCTCCTGGGTGGACACGTAGTCGACCCTGGTGGTGCCCAGGTGGACCGGCTCGGTCACCGTGAGGCAGGGCGGCCAGTTCCAGTCGCGGCAGTCACCGCGCTCGTCGAAGGCGAGCTCGCCCTCCGGACCGACGAAGCGGTTGGTCACCGTCGCCAGGTCCCGGGCTCGCGGGGCGTAGCGCAGGTCGTCGGGGATCCGGCCCTGGTGCGCGTCGACGAGGTCGTAGAGGTACGGCGGCGCCTCGACGCCGTCGAGCGAGAGCCGGACGACGCGACCGCGGTCGATGCGGTCGATCAGCGGCTCACCCTGGGCGCCGGTCAGCGACACGACCGGGACGTCGGTGCCGCCGGCGTACTCGTACATCTCGCCCCGCCGGTCGTTGACGATCACCAGCACGCGCGCGTTGGCGGCAGCTGCCGCAGCCGCCTGCTCGTACGGCGCGACCGCGTCGTTCCGCATCACGAGCACGGCCCGGCCGCGGGCGTCGACCGAGGCGTAGTCCTCCGTGGCCCCGTTGCCGACGAAGACCGCGCGCAGCGTGTCCCGACCGTCCCAGCGGGCGGAGCCGCGCTGGAGGACCTCGTGCAGCCGGGCGTTGCCGGGCTGCGCGGTGATCGTCAGCAGGGGCGCCGTCCGCCGCCACCGGGTGAGGAACTCGTACCTCGCCCCGGGCACCTCACCGGTCGGTGCCGCGTACACGTTGTCGATGTTGGCGGGCACGGCGTACTGGTTGGTGAACGTGGAGAACTGGCCGCCGATGCCGGAGTCGTGGACGTAGCCGGGTCGCCGGTAGACGTCCTCGCTCGCCTTCGGCGTCGTGGCCGTGACCGGGTTGGCGTCGCGGGCGTCGACGGTGATCGTCGAGTCCTCGTCGATCACCAGGTGCGGGTTGCCGAGCAGCGCCACGCCCTCGTCGTCACCCCGCTCCGCGAACTCGAGCCAGCTCGTCACGTTGTAGATGCCGGGCCGGAGCCGCTGCGTCGGCACCTTCCCCGTGGCCGGGTCGATCGCCAGCGTGGTGACGTACTGGTCGCCGTACCGGTAGAGCGTGACGTAGCCGCCCGCCTTGTGGCCGCTGCGGTCGGTGGCGTTGACGTCGAGGCTGTAGCGCTCCTCCTCGTTGACCAGGCCGACCGCGGTCTGCGCGACCTGCTGGCCGTCCTGCGAGGCAGTGATCGTGCCGGAGTACGTCGCGGCCGCCCCGACAGCCGGGCTGCCGGTCACGGTGACGTCGGCGGTGCCGTGGGCGGGGACGGTGACGGAGTCCTGCCCCAGCGTCACCAGGCCTGCGGGAGCCGGCTGCAGCTCGTCGTCGGTGACCTGCACGCCGAGCGCCAGGGTCACGTCGGTGCCACCGTAGTTGCGGTAGGTCACGGTGCGCTCGACCGGCTGCGCGTCGCCGTGCGGCCACGGGTGGAACCCGAAGTCACGGGTCGCCGTGGCGACGACGTCGCCGAAGACCGACGACGGCACGTCGAGGCGCCCGGCCCCCGCCTGGTAGGCGGTCTGGCCCGCCAGCGGGTGCGACCGGCTGACCAGCGCGTCCTTGATCTGCTGGCCCGTCCAGTCGGGGTGCTGCTGCGCGACAAGGGCGGCCGCGCCGGCCACGTGCGGCGTGGCCATCGAGGTGCCGGACATCGTCTGGTAGTAGCCCTCCCCTCCGGTCTGCGCGCTGCGCGCGGCGAGCACGTCGACACCCGGCGCCTGGATCTCGGGCTTGACCACGGCGTCACCCAGACGCGGGCCCATGTCCTGGAACCAGGCGCGCTCGTCGTTGCCGTCGACGGCGCCGACGGTGAGCGCGGACGCCGCAGCGCCGGGCGAGCCGATGCCGCTGACCCGGGCGTAGTTGCCCGCCGCGATCACGAACAGCGCGCCGGTGCTCTCGCTGAGCTCGTCGACGGCCAGCGCCATCGGGTCAGTGCCGTCGCTGGCCTCCTGGCTGCCGAGGCTCATGCTGACGACCTTGGCGTGCGCGGCGCCCCACTCCATCCCGTCGATGATCCAGGAGTCGAGGCCGGAGCCGGCGTCGTTGAGCACCTTGCCGATGGCCAGTCCGGCGCCGGGCGCGACGCCCTTCTCCTGTCCGCCCGAGGCGGTGCCGGTGCCGGCGACGGTCGAGGCGGTGTGGGTGCCGTGGCCGTTGACGTCGGCGAGGCCCTCCCCGGGCACGAAGCTCTGGGACGCGACGATCCGGTCGGCGAGGTCGGGGTGGGTCTGGTCGACGCCGGTGTCGAGGACCGCCACGGTCACGCCGGCGCCGTCGACGCCCTGCTCCCAGGCCTGCGGAGCACCGACCTGCGCCGTGCTGTCGGCGAGGCTGGCCTCGACCTTCCCGTCGAGGTGGATCCGGGCGATGCCCTCGGCGAACCGTCCGTCGTCGCTCGCGGCGGTCGGAGTGTCCGTCACCCCGGCCCAGAACGACTCGGCCTGCGCCTTCTTCGTGCTGATGCCGGCGCCGTTGATGCTCTGCAGGACCGCACCCCGGACGGCGTGGTCGGGTGCAGCGGGCACGCTGCGCACGGTCGGCCGGTACTGCACGATCAGCGGGATCCGGCCGGTCGAGGCGTCGTCGTACCCCTGCTCGACCAGCCCGGAGACGTTGAAGAGCTCGGGGTCGAGGCGGCCGGAGGCGAGGTAGGGCAGCGCCGCGTCGGGTACGACGTGCACGTCCCGCCCGACCGTCTGGATCTGCACGCCGCCGGAGCTGCCGGAGGCGGAGTCCACGGCGACCGTGGCCGGGCCGCTGCCCGTCGTGAGGGTGACGACGTCGCCGGTGACGAGCGTGACCTTCGCCGTCGTGCCGGCGGGGTCGGCCGGCCGGGCGGCGACGCGATCGCGCTCCGCGCCGGCGGGTCCGCCGACGGCGAGAGCGCTGATGGCCAGGGTGGCGGCGAGCGCCGCGCCCGCGGCCCGTGGGGTGGGTGACATGAGTGCCCTTTCCGAGAATGAGTGACACCTAGCGGGCATGAACATGCCACCGCGTCGTAGGCTGCTCAATGGCGGAGATACGTCATGACCAGTGTCCGCCAGCCGTTGCCCCGTTCACCTGTCCCAGCGGGAGGCACGATGCTCGACGTGCTCGGACTCGACCGGTGGGAGGAAGGCGCCTACCGGCGCCTCGTTGCGCACCCCTCCCAGTCGGCCGAGGCGCTCGCCGACGCGATGGAGGCCGAGGTGGCGCAGGTGGCGACGGCACTGAGCGCGCTCGAGGAGCGGGGTCTGGTCGCCCGCTCGAGCGCCGCGCCCGACCACTTCGTCGCGTCGCCGCCGACGCTCGCTCTCGGGTCCCTGATCGTCCAGCGCGAGGAGGAGATCCGGCGCGCGCAGCTCGAGCTCGGCCGCCTGGCCGAGCAGTACCGGCACGCGACCGCCGACCGTTCGCTCGCCGACGTGATCGACGTCGTCCGCGGGTCCCAGGCAGTTGCTCAGCGCTTCTCCCAGATGCAGCGCGGCGCCAGCACGGAGGTGCTGGCCCTGGTGAAGGCCTCGGTCGCCGTCGTGACCGCCGAGGAGAACACGGCGGAGGACGCCGCCCTGGAGCGCGGCGTGACCTATCGCGTGGTCGTCGAGCGTGCGGCGTTCGAGCGCGCCGGCTTCCTGGACGAGGTCGCCGAGGCGGTCGATGCCGGCGAGGTGATCCGGGTCGCCGACGAGATCCCCCTGCGGCTGGTCGTCGCCGACCGGTCGCTCGCGCTGCTGCCACTCGCCCCGACGTCCGCGCAGGACGACGACTTCGGCGCCCTGCTGGTGCACCCGAGCGGGCTGCTCGACGCCCTGCTGCACCTCTTCGACCTGGTCTGGGCTTCGGCGAACGCCGTCGTCCCCAGCGAGCACGGGGTCGCCGAGCTCGCGGCCGAGCAGATCGACGACGTCGACGCGCGCATCCTGACCCTGCTGCTGGCCGGCCTGACCGACCAGGCGATCGGCGGCCAGCTGGCGCTGTCCCTGCGCACGGTGCAGCGCCGCGTCGCCGGCCTCATGGAGCGGGCCCGGGTCACGACCCGCTTCCAGCTGGGTCACGAGGCCGCGCGCCGGGGCTGGGTCGGCGCTTGAGCCACAGCCAGGACGCGGCCGTGGGCACCGCCACGACCAGCGCGCCGCCGACCAGCCACCACCACGAGCTGTCCGGGTCCTCTCGCACGTCGACCGGCTCGGGCGTCTCGGCCGTCGGAGCAGCCGGGGTCATCGCCCTCGCGACCTGCCGCGGCACCGCGATCCTCAGCAGGTCAGTGTGCTGGCCCTCGGTGCTCAGGTAGAGCTCGTCGTCGGCGCCGACCGAGATGCCCTCGCCCTGCTGCTGCGCCGGCAGCGGGAACGACCCGATCCGCTCGTGACCGGGGAAGGAGTAGATCGCCGCGCTGGTGTAGCCACGCACGACGTAGTGGCGCCCGTCGGGGAAGAACGCCCCGTCGGTCGCGAAGCTGAAGGAGGGCGCGACGTCGACCAGCCGGTTGGGCTGCTCCGACGAGAGCCTCCGCGGCGCCGCGAAGACCCGACCGCCGAAGACGTCCTTCGAGATCACGTACAGCCGACCGGTCTCCGGATCGGCGAGCAGCGACTCGGCGTCGTGCGCGCGGTCGGGGTAGACCAGCTCGTACGCCGTGGGCTCGACGACCTGCTCCGTACGGCCGTAGGGCACGCGCAGCACGGTGATCGAGTCCCGCGCCCGCGGGTTGTCACCGATGTCGCCGACCCAGACCTCACCGGGCCCGGCGGGGGCCAGCGCCTCGACGTCGGTGGGCTCGGGCGACCAGGAGGTGCTGCCGACGGTCCGGCCGGAGCCGTCGACCACGAAGACCCGGCCGCCGTCGCCCGAGTCGTTCGTCGTGAGGAAGAGCCCGTCGCCCGCTGCGACCAGCCCGCTCGACTCGACGATGTCGGGGTCCCGGAAGGTGAGCTCGACCTGCCCGGACGGACCGGCGGGCGCGGAGACCGCGCCGATGGCGAACGACACCGCGGAGGCGAGGCCCAGGACGCGGTCGAGCATCAGCGCTCGAGGAGGTCGGCCAGCTTCGGGTGGATCCCCCACGTCGACACGAGCTCGTCGTACTCCTTGCGCACCGACCCGCCCTTGACCGGCGCGCCCGTGCGCACGGCGCGGAGCATGGTGTTGCGCGGCGTGTGCTGGCTCTCGACGAACTGCACGACGTCGACCCGGTAGCCCTGCTGCCGCATCAGCGACGCCCGGAGGCCGTCGGTGAGCGTGTCGGCGAGCCGCTCGCGGAGGATGCCGTGGCGGGTGAGCACGGCGTACGGCGCGGGGGTCGGTGCCTTGCGCAGCTGGGCGGCGATGTCGTGGTGGCAGCAGGGTGCGGCGAGCACGAGCTGGGCGCCCCAGCCGACTGTCTGGGCAAGCGCCTCGTCAGTCGCGGTGTCGCAGGCGTGCAGGGCGAGCACGACCTCGGGGGCGGGGTCGAGCGCGACGCCGCCGATCGTGCCGACCACGAAGTCGGCAGCGACCTCGAGCCCGGCCGCGACCTGGGCGTTGTGCTCGCGCGACTGCTCCTTGACGTCGACGCCGGTCAACCGGACCGGCAGCCCCCGCACGCCGGTGAGGAAGCGCTCCGCGGCGAACGTGAGGTAGGCGTTGCCGCAGCCGAGGTCGACGACGCGCAGCGGGTCGTCGGCCGTGGGCCGGCGCAGGTGGCCCTTCTCGAGCGCGTCGGTGATCGAGGAGTCGAGCAGCCGCAGGAACTCCTCGACCTGGCGATACTTCGCCTGCCGGCTGGGCTTGAGCCGGCCCTGCGCGTCGGAGATGCCGAGCGCGACGAACACCGGGTCGTCCTCGGGCAGCAGCCGCTGCTTGTCGCGGTCGTGCTCGCGCTCCGCCTCGACCGGCTCGGACCGGTCGGTGGTGTGCACGACCGCCTCGAGCTTCTTGGTGACCCGCAGCTGGTGGCTCTGCGTGGTGGTGTCGACGTGCCAGCTGCCGAACGGCTCGTCGAGCAGCGCGTCGACGGCGTCGCGCGAGGCGTCTCCGACGGCGTGGTTGGCCGTGAACGCCTGGGTCTGGTCGTACGTCGTGACCTGGAGGTGCCGCCCCGCCTTGAGGTCGACGTACCGCAGCTCCGCCCGCCGCCACCGCGGCTCCTCGCCCTTCTGGCGTCCAGACGCGACCGCCTTGACGAGCACCTCCGGGTCCAGGACCAGTGCCCGGAGCCGGTTGAGCTCGCGCAGCAGCGGCTCGGCCATCAGAGGATCGCAGCCAGGACGACGATGACCAGGAGCGCCGCCAGCGCGATCGGGATGACGAGACGGCGGTGGCGGGGGTTCACCCTGTGATTCTAGAAGCGAGGAGCTCGGCCAGGTGCATCGTGGGGGTGCCCGCGAGGTCGTCGAGCTGGACCCGGCAGGACATGCCGTCGGCGAGCACGACCGCGTCCGGGTTCGCGCGGACCGCGGGCAGCAGGTGGGTCTCGGCGACCGCGACCGAGACCTCGTAGTGCCCCTTCTCCATCCCGAAGTTGCCCGCGAGCCCGCAGCATCCGGCCACCTGCGTCACGGTCGCGCCGGCCCGCTCCAGCAGCCGCTTGTCCGCCGCCCAGCCGATGATCGCGGCGTGGTGGCAGTGCGGCTGGGCGACGACCGTGACGCCCTCGAGGGACGGCAGCGGCAGGTCGAGCCGCTCGACGAGCTCGGCGAAGCTCAGCACGTCGAGGTGCCGGCCGGTGAGCTCCGGCACGTCGCTGCGCAGCGTCGCCAGGCACGACGGCTCGAGCCCGACGACCGGCACGCCGGACTCGACGTACGGCGTGAGCGTGCGGACCGTCCGCTCCATGATCGACCGCGCCTTGTCGAGCTGTCCGGTCGTCACCCAGGTCAGCGCGCAGCACGCGTCGTCGTTGATCACCCGGGCGGTGACGCCGACCGACTCGAGCCACGCGATCGCGGCGTGGCCGTTGTCCGGGAAGAAGTGGTCGCTGAAGGAGTCCGCCCAGATCCAGACGTCCGGGACGACGTCTGGGACACCGGCTGCCTTGCGCAGCGTCCTCGGCGCGAAGGCCGGGATCGACCGGCGCTGGTCGATGCCGGCCGTGGCCCGGGCAGCGCGGGCGACCGGCTTCAGCCTCATCATCCGGTTGGCCAGCGGCGCCATCGGCGCGGCCAGCGCCGCCCACTTCGGCAGCTGCCCCAGCAGGGCGTGGCTGCGCGGCCGCTTCACGCCCAGCACGTCGTGCTTCTGGTGCAGCGCCTCGGCCTTGTACGTCGCCATGTCGACGCCGGTCGGGCAGTCGGCCGCACAGCCCTTGCAGGCCAGGCAGAGGTCGAGGGCCTCGTCGACGGCCGGGTCGGCGAAGCCCTGCACGAGGGAGCCGTCCACCGCCTCCTGCAGCACCCGCGACCGGCCCCGCGTGGAGTCCTTCTCGTCGCGGGTGGCGAGGTACGACGGGCACATCACGCCGGTGGTGCGCGGCGCCACGCACTTGCCGACTCCGGTGCAGCGGTGCACCTGGTCCGCCAGGGCGAGCTCGGCCCGCGGCCGGGTCGGCCTGAGGTCGGCGTCGAGCGGCGCGGGGTCGACGATGTTGCCGGGGTTGAGCAGGTTCCGCGGGTCGCAGATCGCCTTGACCGCGGAGAAGAGGCGCAGCGACTCCGCGTCGTACATCAGCGGCAGCAGCTCTGAGCGAGCGCGCCCGTCGCCGTGCTCGCCCGACAGCGAGCCGCCGTGGTCGCGCAGCTTGAGCGCGGAGGCGGTGAGGAAGTCGCGGAAGACCTTGGCGCCCTCGGTGAACGGGAAGTCGATCCGCACGTGCACGCAGCCGTCACCGAAGTGGCCGTAGGGCACGCCGTCGAGGTCGTGGTCGCGCAGCAGCTGGTCGAAGTCGCGCAGCCACGCGCCGAGCTTGTCGGGCGGGACGGCGGCGTCCTCCCAGCCGGAGTACGCCGGCCGCGACAGGCTCCGCGCGGCCAGGCCGGCGCCGTCCTCGCGGATCCGCCAGAGCGCGGCCGCCTCGGGGCCGTCGGGCACTACCCGGTGCTCGAGCGCACCGGCCGCGGCGATCACCGCGGCCGTCTCGGCCGCGGGCACCTCGACGAACAGCCAGCCCGCGCCGCGCGGGAGCTCGGGCGCGCCGGGGACGAGGTCGACGATCCGCGAGTCGAGGCCCTCGCAGGCGGTCATGGACGGCGCCGCCGCGAGCAGCGCCGGGACCGCGTCGGCGGCCTCGGGCATGGACGGGTAGCCGAGCACGACGAGGTGCCGATCCGGGTCGTCCTCGACGAGCCGCACGGTCGCGGAGCGCACGACCGCGAGCGTGCCCTCGGAGCCGACCAGGAAGCGCTCGAGGGACCGGCCGTTCTCGGGCAGCAGGTGCTCGAGCGAGTAGCCGCTGACCTGCCGGGAGAACCGCCCGAACGACGTGCGCACGTGGGCGAGGTGCTGGTCGACGAGCGTGGTGAGCTGCCCCCGGACGTCGGTCACGCCGGGCGCCCACGCGACGTCGAGGTCCACCACGTTGTCGGCGGTGCGGCCGTAGCCCAGCGCCCGCGAGCCGCAGGCGTTGTTGCCGATCATCCCGCCGATCGTGCAGCGGGTGTGGGTCGACGGGTCCGGGCCGAACCGCAGGCCGTACGGCGCGGCCGCGCGCTGCAGGTCGGCGTGCACGACGCCCGGCTGGACCACCGCGGTGCGCGCCTCGGGGTCGATCGACACGACCTCGTGGAGGTGCTTGAGGGTGTCGACGACGATGCCGGTGCCGACGGCGTTGCCGGCGATCGACGTACCGGCGCCGCGCATGGTGACCGGGGCTCCGGTCTCGTGGGCGACCTCGAGGATCGCGTGCAGCTCGTCGGGGTGCCGCGGGCGGACGACCGCCTGCGGGACGACGCGGTAGAGCGAGGCGTCGGAGGAGTAGAGCGCGCGCGTCAGCGTCGAGTCGTCGACATCGGAGACGCCCCGGCGGAGGAGCTCTGCAACCAGGTCACTCGACGGCACGTCACCAGTTTTCCATCGACCGCCGGACGATCGTCGCCAGGTCCTCGTCCGTGGGACTCTTCGGCGCGGTCGCCAGCAGGCGCTGCTGCCTGAGCGCCCCCTCGACGAGGTCGTCGACGTCGGCCTCGGCGTACCCGATGGCGGCGAGGCCGTTCGGGATGCCGACGTCGCGCATCAGCGTCGCGAGCACGGCCGGCAGTCCGTCGGGGCCGCCTCCGGCCGCGGGGTCGAGCAGGCGGGCGGCCTGCAGGTGCCGATCCGGCGCCGCGTCGAACGTGAACCGGAAGGCCTCCGGCGCGGTCAGGGCCACGGCCATCCCGTGCGGCACGATCGGCTCGTCGGGATAGCCCTCGGGCGAGTAGTCGCGCACCCGTCCGGCGATCGGGTACGCGTTCGCATGCGGGATGTGCACCCCGGCGTTGCCGAAGCCGAGGCCGGCGAACGTCGCCGCGAGCGCCATCTGCTCCCGAGCCCGCTCGTCGTGGCCGTCGCGCACCGCGTCGCGGAACGACCCGGCGAGCAGCGCCATCGCCTTCTCCGACCAGAGGTCCGCGATCGGATTGGCGCCGCAGTAGGGCACCCGCTCCTCGGGACGCTTCGCGTCGAAGTCGGCGTACCACCGCGCCGTCCAGCTCTCCAGCGCGTGGCACAGGATGTCCATGCCGGCAGCGGCGGTGACCATGGCCGGCTGGGTGAGCGTGAGCCGCGGGTCGACCACGGCGAGCGTCGGCCGCAGCGCCGGGTGGCTGATGCCGGTCTTCACGTGCAGCGAGAGCACGTCGAGCACGCAGATCGTGGTGCTCTCCGACCCGGTGCCGGTCGTGGTCGGCACGGCCACCAGCGGGAGCAGCGGCTGCGACGGCGCCAGTGCCCTCCCGACCGGTGCGTTGATGTAGTCCATCAGCTCGCCGGGGTTGGTCGTCAGCAGGTTGACCGCCTTCGCGGTGTCGATCGCGGACCCGCCGCCGACCGCCACGATCGCGTCGAACGGACCCGCGTCGCGGGCGAACTCGATCGCCTCCCGGAGCGACTCGTCGGTCGGCTCGACGTGCGCCGCGTCGTACGTCGTCACCGCGATGTCGTGCGCCGCGATCCGCTCGGCGATCCGCGCCGGGTGGCCGGTCGCGGCCACGCCGGGGTCGGTGACCAGCAGCGCCCGCCGCACCCCGCGCTGACCCAGGTCGTGCCCGACCTCGTCGGACGCCCCCGGCCCGAACTTGAGTGCCGGCGCCGCATAGGTGAAGACGGTCTCACTCATCCGGCCACCCTAGTCACGGCGAGGATCTACCATCCTCGGTGACCTAGGGGGGACAACATGCGGCGCGCGCGCTGGATCGCGCCGGTGGCGGCGATCGTCGTGCTGCTCACCGGCGGTGCCCTCTACGCCGAGCGGGGAGCCCCGGACGACGGCGGCACGCCGCTGGTGACCGACGCACCGCAGCCCGTCGTCGAGGGCAACCGCCTCGTCGATGCGCGCAGCGGCGACCCGTTCGTGCCGCGCGGCGTGAACTGGAGCAGCTTCGAGTACGCCTGCGCCCAGGGTTGGGGCATGTCCTCGCTCGACACGCTCGGCGGCCCGGACGCGTACGACGCCGAGGCGGCCGCCATCGCTGGTTGGGGAGCCAACACGGTGCGGCTGCCGCTCAACCAGGACTGCTGGCTCGGCACCCGCGGGGCGCCGGTCAGCGACCAGTTCGAGGAGCGCACCCCGCACGACTACCGCGCGGCCGTCCACGACTTCGTGACCGCGCTCAACCGGCACGGCATGGTCGTCGTGCTCGACCTGCACAGTCGCAAGCGGATGGGCGAGCCGGAGTTCGGCAACCTCGCGATGCCCGACTCCGAGTCCTTGGCCTTCTGGCGCTCGGTCGCCGGGGTCTACCGCGCCAACCCGTCGGTCATGTTCGACGCCTTCAACGAGCCCTACTCGCGCTACAACGCCGTCGACCGGATCGTCTTCGACCTGACCTGGGAGTGCTGGCGCGACGGCGGCTGCGCGGCGCCGGTGGAGGACGACCAGACGGCCACCGCCGCGCGGATCACCTACCCGGTCCAGGGCATGGCCACGGTGGTCCGGGAGATCCGCGACGCCGGCGCGGGGCAGCCGGTGCTGCTCGGCGGGCTCGACTACGCCAACGACCTCTCGCACTGGTCGACGTTCGCCCCCGACGACGACCAGCTGGTCGCGTCGTTCCACGCCTACGACTTCAAGGAGTGCGCGGACCAGCGGTGCTGGGACGCCGTGCTGGCGCCGCTGGCCGCGCGCGTCCCCGTGCTCACCGGCGAGCTGGGATCGAGCGACCCGGCGAACGGGTTCGTCGAGCGCTTCCTCGAATGGGCCGACCGGCACGGGATCGGTTCGCTGTTCTGGGTGTGGGCCGACCACCCGACCGACCCCATGTCGCTGGTCCGCGACGACCTGGCCGGCCCGACGTCGTACGGCGTGATCGCGCGGCGGTCCCTCCGGGGGTCGTGAGCCACCTCGCAGCGGGACCGGGAGTTGTTACCCCTTTGTGGATCGCGCGTGGACGGCCCGATGAACGGCCGTGGCTAGCGTGACTGCCGTCCGCGGACCCTCGGGGTGGGGGTCAGGACACGGCAGGGGGAACTGAATGAGCGGCACCGCAGCGCGCCCGCAACGACTGTCGACGGGTGCCGGCGTCGTCCGCGTGCTCGTGACCCTGGTGTTGTTCCTGGTCGTCTTCATCGCCTTCCTGCTCGCGCCGCTCATCGCGCTCGGGATCGGGTTTCTCGTCTACCTCGTCTGGCGCTCGCGCGGCGCCCGTCCGGGCCGCTCGACCGGAGCCACGGCACCGAAGGCCGCCAGCGGCTTCGGGGCGGGCGCCGCATGACGACGACCGCCACCCACGCCCCGGTCCGGCTCTGCGACGGCGTGGTGCCCGAGATCGCGCGTCTGCTGCCCGAGGGCATCTGCCGCACCTTCCGGGTGCTGCCGTACGCCGTCGCCGACGGCACCGTGCTGGTCGCGGTTGCCGAGGCCGACGACGCGATCACCCGCCAGGTCGTCGAGGAGCGCATCGACCGCCCGGTGCGGATGGTGCGCCACACCGGCAACGAGATCACCGCCGCGGTCGACCTCGTCCACCCGCCCCTCGAGGGGACGGTGGAGACCGGCGACGAGCGGCGCGCCCGCCTGCAGATGGCGCGCATGCTGTCCACCAGCGGCCTCGTCACCGCCGAGCAGCTCCAGGCCGCGATGGTCGAGTACTCCCGGACCGGCGACCCGATCGGCGACATCCTCGTCGGCCACGGGGCCATCAGCGAGGACGTCCTGGTCGCCGCGCTCTCCGAGCTGCACCAGATGCAGCGCGTCGGCCTCGCCGACTTCGTACCCGACCTCGAGGTCGCGCGCCGGCTCCCCGAGCCGATCGCCCAGCGCCTCCAGGCGATCCCCGTGGCGGCCACCGAGGACCTCGTGCTGCTCGCGGTCCCCCGGCCCCTCGACGCCGAGCAGACCCTCGACGTCGAGGAGGCGCTCGGCTCGCCCTTCCGCCAACTGCTGGCCAACCGCACCGAGCTCGACCAGCTCATCCAGCGGGTGCACAGCGCCCACTACGTCGAGGTGTCCACCGTCGCGCTCATGGAGTCGCGGCCCGAGGACTCCGCCCACGTCGTCTTCACCGGCGGGCAGAAGGCGCTCGGCGTCGTCGTCGGCATCGCGGTGCTGCTCTGCGCCGTGGTGTGGCCGCTCGGCACGCTGATCGGGCTGGTCACGGCCTGCTCGCTGCTCTACCTGGCGGTGTCGGTCTACAAGTTCCAGCTCACATTCCGCGCGCTGGGCACGCACCTCGAGACCGACGTCTCCGACGAGGACATCGCGGCGCTGGACGAGCGCACGCTCCCGACGTACACGATCCTCGTGCCGCTCTACAAGGAGGCGGGCATCGTGCGCCGCCTGGTCCGCGGCATCGACGACCTCGACTACCCCCGCACGCGGCTCGACGTGAAGCTGCTGTGCGAGGAGGACGACGTCGACACGATCGAGATGATCAGGTCGCTGGACCTGCCGCCGCACTTCCACCTCGTGGTGGTGCCCGACGCGCTGCCGAAGACCAAGCCGAAGGCGTGCAACTACGGGCTCCAGCTGGCCACGGGCACGTTCTGCGTCATCTTCGACGCCGAGGACCGGCCCGAGCCGGACCAGCTGAAGAAGGCCTACATCGCCTTCCAGCGGGTGGGCGCCGGCGTCGCGTGCGTGCAGGCGAAGCTCAACCACTTCAACCAGAACCAGAACCTGCTGACGGCGTGGTTCGCCAACGAGTACTCGATGCACTTCGAGCTCGTGCTCCCGGCCATGGGCGCCGCGGGCTCGCCGATCCCGCTGGGCGGCACCTCCAACCACTTCATCACCTCGGTGCTGCGCGAACTCGGCGCGTGGGACCCGTTCAACGTCACGGAGGACGCCGACCTCGGCATCCGCCTGCACCGCGAGGGCTACCGGACGGCGATGATCGACTCCACCACGCTGGAGGAGGCGAACTCCCAGGTCCCGAACTGGATCCGCCAGCGAAGCCGCTGGATCAAGGGCTACTACCAGACCTGGCTCGTGCACATGCGCCGCCCGGGCGCGCTGCTGCGCGAGACCGGGATCCGTGGCTTCACCAGCTTCAACCTCACGATGGCCAACGCGTTCGTGCTGCTGCTCAATCCGATCTTCTGGGCGCTCACGACGCTGTACGTGCTGACCCGCTGGGGCATGATCCAGCAGCTCTTCCCGGGCTTCGTCTTCTACGCCGCGAGCGCGATGCTCTTCGTCGGCAACTTCGTCTTCGTCTACCTCAACGTCGCCGGCAGCCTGCAACGCGGCGAGTTCGGCATCACCCGCACCGCCCTGCTCTCGCCGCTCTACTGGGGCCTGATGAGCTGGGCGGCGTGGAAGGGCTTCATCCAGCTCTTCACCAACCCGTTCTACTGGGAGAAGACGGAGCACGGGCTCGACACGGGTGATCATCCGTGAGCACCACCGTGAACCCCGCCGTCGACCCCGCCGTCGACCACGTCCGGTCCGAGCGCGAGCGGCTCGCCGGCGTCGTCCAGGCCGTCCACCGGCGGCCGCGCGACATCAGCCGCCGCCCGTGGGAGAGCCTCGCCGTCTTCCTCGTCTCAGCCGGCGCCTACGCCTGGTTCGGCTACTGGCTCGTCGTCAAGATGCACGTCGTCGGCTTCGAGACCCTCGACCGCCTCAATCGGGCGCTGATGATCTGGCACAACGACCCCGCCAAGCTCTCCGCCCTCGGCTTCGACTACCCGCCGCTCACGACGCTGCTGGTCTCGCCGCTGGCGATCTTCAGCTCGGTCGGCTCCTCGCTGGCCGTGGTCCCGGTGACGTCGGCGATCTTCGCCGGCCTGACGATGGTCGCGCTGAACACCCTCGGCCGCCGGGCCCAGCTCGTCGCCCCGCTGCGGTACGCCGTACTCGTCGCGCTGGCCCTCAACCCGCTCGTCGCCCTGTATGCCGCCGGCGGCGCCCGCCAGTTCATCTCGATGTCCTTCGTGGTGACGGCGATGGGCGCCCTGGTCGCCTGGTACGTCACCGCCGACGTCCGCTTCGTGATGCTCTCAGGCATCGCCTACAGCGTCGCCGCCCTGGCCGGGTACAGCAGCCTGCTGTGGTTCGTGCTCAGCGCGATCATGATCGGCGCGATCCTCGCGAAGCTGGGCGCCGACGGCCAGGAGGTCGAGGGCACCACGGTCGGCTTCGCCGCGCCGACGCTCTACGTCATCGCGCTGTGGACGGTCTTCAACCTGCTGCTGCTGACCAAGCCGTTCTACTGGATCACCAGCGCCAGCGACGCCGGCGGCGCGGACCCCGGTCGGTTCACCGGCGCGGAGCTGCTCCAGGGCACCGGCGAGCTGGTGCTGTACGGCGCACCCGTCGCGATCGTGGTGCTGCCGGCGCTGATCTTCTTCGGCGTCGCGAGGAGCAACCCGCTGGCCCTGTGGCTCGGCCTGCTGCTGGCCGCCGCGATCGTGTCGCCCGCGCTCTCGGTGCTCCTCGACGTGACCGACTCCCCGATGCAGATGCGCAACAGCCTGCCGATCCTGCTGTTCTCCGTCATCGGTGGCATGTGGCTGGCCCGCTCGACGGAGTCGGACGGCGTCCTCGTGGGCGCCGGTCTCGCCGTGCTGCTGGCGGCGAGCATCCCGTGGACCTTCCACGCGATGCAGAGCTACCGCTACCAGAACCTCGAGGCGCCCTTCGCGGCCGCGGTCTCGACCCGGGAGTCGCAGGAGGGCGCGACGACGCTGAGCGGCGCGAGCGTCGGCGTCGTCGACGAGCAGGCGATGGCCGACTACATCGAGGCCAACATCAGCGACCGCAACTCCATCCTCACCGACAACTCGCAGACGTACGCCGTGATGCTGCTGACCGGCCGGCCCGACCTGTTCGTCGACCGCGTCGACCAGAGCGACGGCCCGTGGAAGGAGGCGGCGCAGGAGCCCGCCCAGTACGTCGACTACCTGCTGATGACGACCGGCGACACCAGCGACCTGCTCAGCCAGTACTACCCCGACGCCGCCGAGGGCACCGACCCCCGCCTGCCCGTGGTCTACAGCACCGACCGCTACGTGCTCGTCGGCGTGCCGGCCGGGTTCGACCCGGACCAGGCCGTGGACGAGGTCCCCGGGACCTCGGCGACGGAGGGCACGCCGTGACCGACCAGCAGATCGAGCCACGCCTCGGCGCCATCCAGCCGCCGCCGTCGGTCGACGACCTCCTGCGGCTCGCCGCCGAGGACCGCGTCGGCCAGGTCGACTTCGGGGGCCCGTCCGCCGTGCCGGAGCCTGCCGAGCCCCCGGCCGCGCGGATGCCCGAGCCCGAGCCCATGCCGGAGCCCGCGCCGGTGGCCCCTCCGGTGACCCCGGCCGCGACCGTGGAGCACAGCTACTTCGGCCTGAGCGTGCAGCAGGTGGCCGACGCTGCCATCGAGCGACTTCGCGACGCCGAGAACGCGACGCTGCGCCACCTCGCCGCCCTCGAGGCGGAGGCGATGCGCCGCGCCGAGCTGCTCACCGCCCAGGCGGAGCTCGACGCCGAGCTGATCCGGATCACCGCCCGCCGCGAGGCGCACGCGATCATCACCGACGCGCGCCTGCAGGCCGGCGACCGAGCGGGGCGTGGACACGAGGCCCGCCAGCTCAGCGAGATCAGCGACGCGGTCTCGCGCTTCGCGGAGTCCGTCGAGGCGAGCATCGCGCCGCAGCGCGACGGGATGGACGAGCGCCGATGAGCGGACGTCGGCTCTCCCTCCCTGCCGTGCTGGTCGCGGGTGCCCTGGCGCTGGCGGCGTGCTCCGCCGACGACGGCGGCTCGCGCTCCGACTCGGCGGACCTCGAGGTCGTCGTCGACCCCGGCAGCTCCACCCAGGGCGTCCCGGTGCCCGAGCGGCGCTTCTTCCAGGCCGACTCGCCCTGGAACACCCGCGTCGAGAGCGCCGAGGTCGACCCGAGCTCCGGCCGGATGATCCGGCACGCCCGCGAGCGCGTCGGCGTCGTGCAGCGCGTCGGCCAGAGCACCTACTACCCCGATCGCCGCGTCGTCAACGAGGGCCTCTACATCAACACCGACCGCTGGACGACGCCCGTCGTCGCCGGCGGCCTGCCGACCAAGCTGGTCTGCCGCCAGCTCGTCTGCGGCGACGGCGAGCGCACGCAGATCCTCAGCATCCCGCCGGACGTCGACCCCGACCCGAGGTACGACGGCTGGTTCACGGTCTTCGACGTCGAGAAGCCGGTCGCCTACGACCTGTGGCGCGCCCGCCGCGAGGACGACGGCAGCATCTCCTATAACTACATGCGCAAGTGGGACCTCAACGGCCCCGGCTACCAGGCGCCGTACCAGCCCAGCGCCCGCGGCTCGGGCCTGCCGCTCTTCGCCGGCCTGATCCGGCCCAACGAGCTGCAGGCGGGCCTGATCAACCACGCGCTCGCGATCAGCGTGCCCGGTCCGGCCCAGAGCGTGTTCGTCCAGCCGGCGTCGGCGACCGACGGCAACGGCCGCGTGAGCTCGCTCCCCGAGGGCGCCCGGATCCGGCTCAAGGATGACGTGACGATCCCGGCGCCGGTCGACCCGATCACCGACAAGCCGATCAGGCTGACCTCGCAGCAGCAGCGGATGGCGGACGCGATCGTCGCCGCGCTGCGCACGTACGGCGCCATCGTCGTCGACCGGGCCGCGGTGCCGACGCTGTACGCGCAGCGCGACGTCACCCGCAGCATGATCTTCGGCAACGAGCTCCTCGGCCTGCGCCTCGAGGACTTCGAGGTCCTCGAGCTCGGCCGCAAGTACCGGTTCCCGCCCGAGGAGGACCGCCGATGACGGGCTCCACGACGGGTTGGCGCCGCGCCGCCGTGGCGGTGGCGCTCGCCGGGGTGCTGGCCCTGCCGGCGTGCTCCCACGACGACGCACCGGATGCGACGGACCTGGTCGCGCAGGCGCAGTCGGAGCAGTACGCCGAGGAGCAGGCACAGCAGGCGCAGATCAAGGAGGCCAACGCGGGGCTGCCCGACCGGCCGCGCGGCGAGATCGCGATCGACGGCGCCAGCACGATCTCGCTGACGCCCGACGAGGTGACGCGCTACCAGGAGACCGGCACCCGGACGGTCGTCGACCTCGCGGACAACGGCGAGGAGGAGGCGTTCCGGCGCCTGTGCTCGGGCAAGGTGGACGTCGTCAGCTCGCTCCGCGCGATCTCGCGCAGCGAGTGGGACGCGTGCCAGGCCGTCGGCCTCGACGTCGTGCAGTTCCAGGTGGCCTCCGACGCGATCGTGATCGCGATCAAGTCCGAGTCCGACGTGGGCGGCGACTGCCTGTCGACCGACCAGGTGCAGGAGATCTGGCGGGCGGGGTCCCCCGTCACCAGCTGGAGCCAGGTCGGGCTCGATGACGTACCTCTCGAGGTCGGCGGTCCGCTGCTCGACTCCACCGACTTCCAGGTCTTCGGCACGTCGGTGCTCGGGTCGCTGGCGCCGGCGCTCACCGACGTCCGGTCCGACTACTTCACCTACGACGACTTCAACGAGGCCCTGCGCTTCCTCAACGGCGGCGCCGAACGGATCCAGCGCGCGCTGCGCTATCCCGACCTGGCTCGGGTCCGCGGTGCCCGCAAGTCGGATCTCGAGGCGAAGCGCCAGGTCCACTTCGATGCCCGGCGTGAGCTGGAGGCCGCCCTGGCCGAGCGCGCCAAGGGCATCCGCGACCGGCGCAGCGCTGTCGACCAGGCGGCCGACCAGGCCCGCGTCGACTCCGCCCGACTGGCGACGCAGGCCGCACGCGCCGAAGCCGAGGCGGCCCGTGCCCGGCTCCAGCGCGCCGTCGAGCGCCTCGGCTCCGCGACCGACGCCAAGCGCCGGGTCGACGCCACGCTCGGCCACGTCATCTACGCGAGGTTCAGCGACTACGAGGTCTACGAGGACCAGCTGCGGCCCTTCGAGATCACGCTGCCCGACGGGCACCGCAACTGCGTGTTCCCGAGCCAGCAGACGATCACCGACGGCGAGTACCCGTTCGCGTCGCAGATGCTGATCACGACCACGACCCGGTCGCTCGCGCGCCTCGAGGTCAAGGACTTCATCCGCCACTACCTGACCACGTCGCAGGACGCGGCGGCGGAGGCCCGCCTGGTGCCGGTGCCCGACGAGACGCTGCGCGCGGAGCTGGCGTGGATCGAGGGCACCCACGCGCCGGTGCTCGTCGTACCCGCGGGCGGCGACACCACGACGGTCGACCCGGAGGCCGCGGAGAGCGCCGCACCGGACCCGGTCGAACCGGCCCGATGACCCGGCGTCGCCTCGCGCTCGCGACCGCACTGGCGCTGGTGGCGGCCGGCCTGGGGGTCGCCTCGCCGGCGACGGCCGCGCGCACGCCCGTCGACCAGACCACCCGCGTCGTCGTGAAGTGGAAGGGCGAGCGGCAGCGTCAGGTCCAGCAGAAGAGCGCGAACGTTCCGGGCATCGGCCGGATCGACCTCGTCTGCCGGCCGACGAGCACCATGGTCCGGGTCCGGCCGACCAGCCGGAGCCCGGAGACGCAGATGTGGCTCGCCAAGTTCGAGCAGAAGGGCGGCCGCGACGTGGTCGCGGTCAAGAACGTCCGCGTCTACACCGGCACCGGCTCCCGCGCCCACGAGGGGCTCAACCAGCGGTCGCCGATCGAGGACTTCTCGTCGGGTACGGCGTACGGCGTGATCAGCCAGCGACCCGGCCGCGACCAGGCGGGCGGCGGCGCGCTCACGACGCCGGTCACGTCCTTCCGGCTGACGTGGTGGTGGGAGCGGTTCCGCCATCCCGGCAACGAGTTCTGCCGGATGGCGCTGAAGCTGCGCACCCGCAGCGACGGCCAGTTCGGGCTGACCTGGCACGGCACCGACGAGGCGCTCACGCACACGACCAGCATCACGACCGTCCCCGGGCTCGGCGAGGCGATCGTGACCTGCGAGCCCGGCAGCACGGCGTACGACCAGACCGTGGCGTTCCGCCCGACCGGGGCGCACCCGGAGTCGGCGTACCTCGACGTCGAGTACATCCAGGGCGAGGGCGCCGTCGACGACCACGTCGAGCGCTACTCCGGCCTCGGCTACGACCCCGTCACCGGGTTGCTCGGGCCCGTGGACCTGCCGCGCAACGGGATGATGCGGCTGTGGGTGTCGGTGGACGGCGTGCAGCGGGCGTACGTGCTGTCGTCGTACCACGTGGTGAACAACGACCGCGACCCGCGGCTCAATCTGTGTGAGGTGGCTGCGGCTCCGCTCCCTTGAGCGCCTCGCGCACGACGTCGAGCACCGGCACCGCGCCCGACTCGACGTCCGCGATCCGCACCCACGCGACCGCGTCGGTGGTGCCGTCGACCTCGGCGAGCGCGGGCTCCGCGTCGTCGGCCACGGTCGCCTCGAAGGCAAGCGCGACCGCGTGGAAGTCCTCGTAGCGGCCCGACGGAGCCGTACCGCTGAAGTGCTCGTCGTGCACGGCGACCAGCTCGCCCACGCTGCCGTCGACGCCACACTCCTCCCGGAGTTCGCGGATCACCGCGGAGCGCGGCGACTCGCCGTGGTCTACGCCGCCGCCGGGCAGCGTCCACGTGCCGGTGTGGAAGCCCCGCGCCGAGATCCGGACGAGCAGCACTGCATCGTCGCGGCGGACCAGTGCGTAGGCGCCCAGGCGCTGGTGCCGGAACGGCCGGTGGTCGGCGACCGCCTCGAGCACCATCGGCACTGCCGGCACCGTCCCGTCGAGCACGGCCTCGACCGGGTGCCAGGCGGCCGCCATCGTGGAGCCGCCGACCTCGACGACGTGCGGCTCCGGCGAGTCGGTCGGCACCCAGCCCTCGTAGACGATCCGCAGCGCGTGCGCGTCGACCCGCCGCCCGTCGCGCCAGACACCGGGGAGGTGTGCGGAGTAGACGCGGGCGGTCTCGCCGACCGTCGCCTCGAGGCCGGTCTCCTCGAGCACCTCGCGGACCACGGCGTGCCGCGGGTCCTCGCCGTGGTCGAGCCCGCCGCCGGGCAGGGTCCAGAGCTCCTCGGCCGTGACGGCCGCGGAGAGCCGGCTGAGCAGGATGTTGCCGTCGCGCAGGATGACGGCGTACGCCGCTACCCGCTGCCTCTTCGGCAGGCCGCTCATCAGGAGAAGGGCGGCCGGTGGTCGCGGGCGATCGAGCGCCGGCCCGCCCACCGCCACACGCGGGCCGCGCGGTCGCGGTCGTCGTCGGTGACCAGGTTGCCCATCCAGCGCAGCGCCAGGGTCATCAGCCAGTCCGAGCGCATGCCGGCGGGACCCAGCGCCGGCAGCAGCCGCGGCACGGTCACGAGGCCGGCGAGCCGGCGGGCGATCGAGAACGCCTCGCCGTAGTGATCGCGCAGCAGCGCGGGCCAGACGACGCTGAGGTCGCCGTGGTCCGCGAGGACATCGGCGACCAGGCGCCCGGTCTCGAGCCCGTAGTCGATGCCCTCGCCGTTCAGCGGGTTGACGCACGCGGCGGCGTCGCCGATCAGGGCCCAGTTGGGCCCGGCGACGTTGGACACCGCGCCGCCCATCGGCAGCAGTGCCGAGGTCGGCATCCGCAGCTCACCGGTCAGCTGGAACTCGTCGCGGCGCTGGGCGGCGTAGTGCGCCATCAGCGGCTTGATCGCCAGGTCAGCGGGTCGCTTGGCGGTGGCGAGGGTGCCGACGCCGAGGTTCACCTCGCCGGTGCCGAGCGGGAAGATCCAGCCGTAGCCGGAGAGCACGGCCCCGTCCTCGCCGCGCAGCTCGAGGTGGGAGCTGATCCACGGGTCGTCCGACATGCCGGAGGCGACGTACGACCGGCCGGCGACGCCGTACACGGTCTCGCGGTGCCACTCGCGGCCGAGCACCTTGCCGAGCGGCGAGCGAACGCCGTCGGCGACCACGAGCCGGTTGCAGGCGATCTCGACCGGGCCCTGCTCGGTCCGGAAGACGACCGCGGCGACCCGCCCGCCCTCACGGCGTACGTCGACGGCGCGGAGGCCGTCGACCGCGGTCGCGCCGGCCTTGATCGCGGTCGTGCGCAGGTGGTCGTCGAGCTCGGTGCGGGCCACGGCCGAGCCCCAGTCGGGGAGGCTGCCGCCGGGCCACGGCAGCAGCAGCGTCTGGCCGAACCCGTGCGCGCGCAGCCCCTGGTTGACGGTGTGGGCGCGCAGCCAGTCCTCGAGGCCGAGCCTCTGGAGCTCGCCGATCGCACGCGGGGTGAGCCCGTCGCCGCAGGTCTTGTCCCGCGGGAAGACGGCGGCGTCCGCGAGCACCACCTCGGCGCCCGACCGGGCTGCCCAGGCGGCGGCCGCCGACCCCGCCGGGCCGGCGCCCACGACGAGGACGTCGGTCTGGGTCGGGATGCTCACCGTCCGATTGTCTCAGCGCAGCGTCGAATTCGTGACTTCGGGGCGGCGCGCGCAATCGAACGTGATCACCCCGCCGGCACGCACGCCACCACCCAGCGGTGGCTCCGGCACCATTTCCCCGCGCCGAAACGGTGCACAGCCCACCGCTGGTCGCGGTCAGGCGGACATGCCAGAGGCCCCACCACCCGCGTGGGTGATGGGGCCTCTGTGCGACTCGATCAGTTCTGGTACGAGCTGGTTTCGAGACGCGTCAAGCATCCCGCGCTGGCGCGCGGTCTGCGTCGACGCTCCTCAACCTGGCTCGTCACACCAGAACTGACGGCTTCGCCCTCAGTTCTGGTACGAGCCAAAGTCGAAGTCGTCCAGGGCGACGGCCTGGCCGCCACCGAACTCGTAGTCGTAGGAGTCGTAACCGGTGACGGAGTACGCCGCGGCGCGGGCCTCCTCGGTGGGCTCCACCCGGATGTTGCGGTACCGCTCGAGGCCGGTACCAGCCGGGATCAGCTTGCCGATGATCACGTTCTCCTTCAGACCGCGCAGCGAGTCCGAGCGGCCGTGGATCGCCGCGTCGGTGAGGACGCGGGTGGTCTCCTGGAAGGAGGCCGCCGAGAGCCACGACTCGGTCGCCAGCGAGGCCTTGGTGATGCCCATGAGGACCGGGCGACCCGAGGCCGGCTTGCCGCCCTCGGAGACCACGCGCCGGTTCTCCTCCTCGAACCGCACCCGGTCGACCAGGTCGGACGGGAGCAGGTGGGTGTCACCGGACTCGATCACCGTGATCCGGCGCAGCATCTGCCGCACGATGATCTCGATGTGCTTGTCGTGGATCGACACACCCTGCGACCGGTACACGGCCTGGACCTCGTCCACCAGGTGCTCCTGCGCCCGGCGCACGCCGAGGATCCGCAGGACGTCCTGCGGGTCCGGCGTACCGACGGTGAGCATCTGGCCGACCTCGACGGTGTCGCCGTCCGCGACGAGCAGACGCGAGCGCTTCGAGACGGGGTACTCCTGGACCTCGGAGCCGTCGTCCGGCGTGATGAGGACCTTGCGGGCCTTGTCGGTCTCCTCGATCTCCACGCGGCCGGTGGCCTCGGCGATCGGGGAGCGACCCTTCGGGGAGCGGGCCTCGAAGAGCTCGACCACACGCGGGAGACCCTGCGTGATGTCGTCGGCCGACGCCACACCACCGGTGTGGAAGGTACGCATCGTCAGCTGCGTGCCGGGCTCACCGATCGACTGGGCCGCGATGATGCCGACGGCCTCGCCGATGTCGACGAGCTTGCCGGTGGCCAGCGAGCGGCCGTAGCACTTCGCGCAGGTGCCGGTCTTGGCGTCACAGGTCAGCACGGAGCGGACCTTGACCTCCTCGATGCCGGCCGCGATCAGCTCGCCGATCTTCACGTCGCCCAGGTCCTCGCCCGCCGCGGCGAGCACCTCGCCCGTCTCCGGGTGGGTGACCTCGGTGGCGGCCGAGCGGGCGTACGCCGCGGTCTCGGCGTTCTCCGCCTTGACCACGGTGCCGTCCTCACGACGCTCGCCGATCCGCTTCGGCAGACCGCGCTCGGTGCCGCAGTCGTCCTCGCGGATGATGACGTCCTGCGAGACGTCCACCAGACGACGGGTCAGGTAGCCCGAGTCGGCGGTCCGCAGCGCGGTGTCCGCCAGACCCTTGCGGGCACCGTGCGTCGCGATGAAGTACTCGAGAACGGTCAGGCCCTCACGGAAGTTCGACTTGATCGGGCGCGGGATGATCTCGCCCTTCGGGTTGGCCACCAGGCCACGCATGGCGGCCACCTGCCGGATCTGGTTCATGTTTCCGGAGGCACCCGACTCGACCATCATGAAGATCGGGTTGGCGCGGTCGAACGTCGTCTCCATCGCCTTGCCGACCTCGTTCGCGGCCTGCGTCCAGATCTCGATGAGCTCCTGGCGGCGCTCCTCGTCGGTGACCAGACCACGCTCGAACTGCTTCTGGACCTTGGCGGCCTGCGCCTCGTAGCCCGAGAGGATCTCGACCTTCTGGCCAGGGGTCGTCACGTCGTCGATGGAGACGGTGACGCCCGACCGGGTGGCCCAGTGGAAGCCGGTGTCCTTGAGCGCGTCGAGCGACGCCGCGACCTCGACCTTGGTGTAGCGCTCGGCGAGGTCGTTGACGATCGCGCCGAGGGCCTTCTTGCCGACCTCGTAGTTCACGTACGGGTAGTCGGCCGGCAGGGTCTCGTTGAAGATCGCGCGACCCAGCGTGGTCTCGAGCGTGATCGTCTGGCCCGGCTCGGCCTCCTCCGCGCCCGCCTCGAGCGGCGGCACGATGTCGGTGAACCGGATCCGGATCGGGCTCTGCAGCGTGATCTCGCCGTGGTCGAACGCCATGATCGCCTCGGCCTGGCTCGCGAACGCGCGACCCTCGCCCGGCTGGTTCGGCCGCTCGGTCGTCAGGAAGAACAGGCCGATGATCATGTCCTGGGTCGGCATGGTCACCGGACGGCCGTCCGACGGCTTGAGGATGTTGTTGGTCGACAGCATCAGGATCCGTGCCTCGGCCTGGGCCTCGGCGGACAGCGGCAGGTGCACCGCCATCTGGTCACCGTCGAAGTCGGCGTTGAACGCCGAGCAGACGAGCGGGTGGATCTGGATCGCCTTGCCCTCGATCAGCTGCGGCTCGAAGGCCTGGATGCCGAGGCGGTGCAGCGTGGGCGCACGGTTGAGCAGCACCGGGTGCTCGGTGATGACCTCTTCGAGGACGTCCCACACCACGGCGTACCGGGCGCCGGAGGTGGCCCGCTCGACCATCCGCTTGGCCGACTTGATGTTCTGCGCGTGCGACAGGTCGACGAGGCGCTTCATCACGAACGGCTTGAAGAGCTCCAGCGCCATCTGCTTGGGCAGACCGCACTGGTGCAGCTTCAGCTGCGGACCCGACACGATGACCGAACGGCCCGAGTAGTCCACGCGCTTGCCGAGCAGGTTCTGGCGGAAGCGACCCTGCTTGCCCTTGAGCATGTCGGACAGCGACTTCAGCGGGCGGTTGCCCGGCCCGGTGACCGGGCGGCCACGACGGCCGTTGTCGAACAGCGAGTCGACGGCCTCCTGCAGCATCCGCTTCTCGTTGTTGACGATGATCTCGGGCGCGCCGAGGTCGAGCAGCCGCTTGAGGCGGTTGTTGCGGTTGATGACGCGGCGGTACAGGTCGTTGAGGTCGGAGGTCGCGAAGCGGCCACCGTCGAGCTGCACCATCGGACGCAGGTCCGGCGGGATGACCGGGACGGCGTCGAGCACCATGCCCTGCGGCTTGTTGCCGGTCTTGCGGAAGGCGTCGACGACCTTGAGGCGCTTGAGCGCGCGGACCTTGCGCTGGCCCTTGCCGTTGGCGATGGTGTCGCGCAGCGACTCCACCTCGGCCTCGACGTCGAAGCTCTCGAGGCGCTTCTGGATCGCCGTGGCGCCCATGTGGCCCTCGAAGTACTTGCCGAACCAGTTCTTCATCTCCCGGTACAGCATCTCGTCGCCCATGAGGTCCTGGACCTTGAGACCCTTGAAGGTGTCCCAGACCTCGTTCAGGCGCGCGACCTCGGCCTCACCGCGCTTGCGGATCTGGGCCATCTCGCGCTCCGCGCCGTCCTTGACCTTGCGGCGCTGGTCGGCCTTGGCACCCTCGGCCTCGAGAGCGGCGAGGTCCTCCTCGAGCTTCTTGGCCCGGTCGGACAGCGCACCCTCCATGCGGTTGGTGAGGCGGTCGCGCTCGAGGCCGATCTTGCCCTCGAGCGAGGCCAGGTCGCGGTGCCGCGCGTCCTCGTCGACGGAGGTGATCATGTAGGCGGCGAAGTAGATGACCTTCTCGAGGTCCTTCGGCGCCAGGTCGAGCAGGTAGCCGAGGCGGCTCGGGACACCCTTGAAGTACCAGATGTGGGTGACCGGAGCGGCCAGCTCGATGTGGCCCATGCGCTCGCGGCGGACCTTCGAGCGGGTGACCTCGACGCCGCAGCGCTCGCAGATGATGCCCTTGAAGCGCACGCGCTTGTACTTGCCGCAGTAGCACTCCCAGTCCCGGGTGGGACCGAAGATCTTCTCGCAGAAGAGGCCGTCACGCTCGGGCTTCAGCGTGCGGTAGTTGATGGTCTCCGGCTTCTTGACCTCGCCGTGGCTCCAGGTGCGGATGTCGTCCGCGGTGGCCAGGCCGATCCGAAGCTGGTCGAAGAAGTTAACGTCGAGCACTGTGGCTGCAACCCTTCGGTAGTTCTAAGAAAAAAGTGAAGTACGTGGACCGAGGGGGCGGCCCGCACGTGGCGGGCCGCCGTCACCTCAGACTTCTTCGACGCTGCTGGGCTCGCGGCGGGACAGGTCGATGCCGAGCTCCTCGGCGGCGCGGAAGACGTCCTCCTCCGCGTCGCGCATCTCGATGGCGGAGCCGTCCTGCGACAGCACCTCCACGTTGAGGCAGAGCGACTGCATCTCCTTGACGAGCACCTTGAACGACTCCGGGATGCCCGAGTCGGGGATGTTCTCGCCCTTCACGATGGCCTCGTAGACCTTGACGCGACCGGGCACGTCGTCGGACTTGATCGTCAGCAGCTCCTGGAGGGCGTAGGCGGCGCCGTACGCCTCCATCGCCCAGACCTCCATCTCGCCGAACCGCTGGCCACCGAACTGGGCCTTACCGCCCAGCGGCTGCTGCGTGATCATCGAGTAGGGGCCGGTGCTGCGGGCGTGGATCTTGTCGTCCACGAGGTGGTGCAGCTTGAGGATGTACATGTAGCCGACCGAGACCGGGTCCGGGAACGGCTCGCCGGAGCGGCCGTCGAAGAGGTCGGCCTTGCCGGTCTCGTCGATCATCCGCACGCCGTCGCGGTTGGGGATCGTCGCACCGAGCAGACCGGTGATCTCGTCCTCGCGGGCGCCGTCGAAGACGGGGGTCGCCAGCTTGGTGTTCGGCTCGGCCTTGTCCGCACCGATCTTGGTCAGGCGCTTGGCCCACTCCTCGTTCTTCAGGTCGGCGTCGATGTGCCAGCCCTGCTTGCCGAGCCAGCCGAGGTGGAGCTCGAGGATCTGACCGATGTTCATACGACGCGGGACACCCAGCGGGTTGAGGATCACGTCGACCGGGGTGCCGTCCTCCATGAACGGCATGTCCTCGATCGGCAGGATCTTCGCGATGACGCCCTTGTTGCCGTGGCGGCCGGCGAGCTTGTCGCCGACG
This sequence comes from Nocardioides sp. GCM10030259, assembly GCF_042666375.1. NCBI lineage: Bacteria > Bacillati > Actinomycetota > Actinomycetes > Propionibacteriales > Nocardioidaceae > Nocardioides > Nocardioides sp. GCM10030259. The sequence continues at coordinate 126,814 of NZ_JBHTDF010000025.1, forward strand.
GAGATCTTGCGCTTCTGCGCCACGTAGACGCGCACCAGCTGGTTGACGCCCGGCGGGAGCTCGTCGCCCTCCTCGCGGTCGAAGACCCGGACGCCGATGACCGTGCCGGACTCGCCGTGCGGCACCTTCATCGAGGTGTCGCGGACCTCGCGCGCCTTCTCACCGAAGATCGCGCGGAGCAGGCGCTCCTCGGGGGTCAGCTCGGTCTCGCCCTTGGGCGTGACCTTGCCGACCAGGACGTCACCGGTCGACACCTCGGCGCCGATGCGGATGATGCCCCGCTCGTCGAGGTCGGCCAGCATCTCCTCGGAGACGTTCGGGATGTCCCGGGTGATCTCCTCGGGGCCCAGCTTGGTGTCGCGGGCGTCGACCTCGTGCTCCTCGATGTGGATCGAGGTGAGGACGTCCTCCTGCACCAGGCGCTGGCTGAGGATGATCGCGTCCTCGTAGTTGTGGCCCTGCCACGGCATGAACGCCACGAGCAGGTTGGTGCCGAGCGCCATCTCCGCGTCGTCGGTGCACGGACCGTCGGCGATCGGCGAGCCGATCTCGACCCGGTCGCCCTCGGCGACCAGCGGGCGCTGGTTGATGCAGGTGCCCTGGTTGGAGCGCTTGAACTTCGACAGCCGGTACGTCGAGTAGGTGCCGTCGTCGTTCATCGTCTCGATGATGTCGGCGGACACCTCCTTGACCACGCCGGCGGCCGTGGCGGTGACGACGTCACCGGCGTCGACCGCGGCGCGGTACTCGATGCCGGTGCCGACCAGCGGCGCGTCGCTGCGGATGAGCGGCACGGCCTGGCGCTGCATGTTCGCGCCCATGAGCGCGCGGTTGGCGTCGTCGTGCTCGAGGAACGGGATCAGCGCGGTCGCGACCGACACCATCTGGCGCGGCGAGACGTCCATGTAGTCGACCTCGTCGGCCAGGACCTCGGAGACCTCACCGTCGCGCTGGCGGACCAGCACGCGCTCCTCGACGAAGCGACCCTTGTCGTCGAGCACGGCGTTCGCCTGCGCGATGACGTAGCGGTCCTCGTCGTCGGCGGTCAGGTAGTCGACCTTGTCGGTGACCTTGCCCTTCTCGACCTTCCGGTACGGCGTCTCGACGAAGCCGAACGGGTTGATCCGGCCGTACGACGCGAGCGAGCCGATCAGACCGATGTTCGGGCCTTCCGGCGTCTCGATCGGGCACATGCGGCCGTAGTGCGACGGGTGGACGTCACGGACCTCCATGCCCGCGCGGTCACGCGAGAGACCGCCGGGGCCGAGCGCCGAGAGGCGACGCTTGTGCGTCAGGCCGGCGATCGGGTTGGTCTGGTCCATGAACTGCGACAGCTGCGAGGTGCCGAAGAACTCCTTCAGCGCCGCGACGACCGGGCGGATGTTGATCAGGGACTGCGGCGTGATCGCCTCGACGTCCTGGGTCGTCATCCGCTCGCGGACCACGCGCTCCATGCGGGCGAGGCCGGTGCGGAGCTGGTTCTGGATCAGCTCGCCGACGGTCCGCATGCGGCGGTTGCCGAAGTGGTCGATGTCGTCGGCGACGATCTCGAGCGCGCCCTGGGGCGACTCGACCTCGGTCTGGCCGTCGTGGAGCGCCACGATGTACTTGATCGCGTTGACGATGTCGCTGACCGTGAGCGTCTGCTGGTCGAACGCCTCGACGAGGCCCAGCTTCTTGTTGATCTTGTAGCGGCCGACCTTCGCCAGGTCGTAGCGCTTCGGGTTGAAGTAGTAGTTGTTCAGCAGCGTCTGCGCGGCCTCACGCGTCGGCGGCTCGCCCGGACGGAGCTTGCGGTAGATGTCGAGCAGCGCGTCGTCCTCGCCCTGGGTGTGGTCCTTCTCCAGGGTGAGCTCGATCGACTCGTAGGCGCGACCCTCGGTGCTGTTGGGGTCGGCGAACTCGCGGCGGATGTCCTCGATGGACATGCCGAGGGCCTTGAGCAGGACCGTGACGTTCTGCTTGCGCTTGCGGTCGAGGCGGACGCCGACCATGTCGCGCTTGTCGATCTCGAACTCGAGCCAGGCGCCCCGCGAGGGGATCAGCTTCGCGGTGTAGATGTCCTTGTCGGACGTCTTGTCGGCGGTGCGCTCGAAGTAGACGCCCGGGGACCGGACGAGCTGCGAGACGACGACGCGCTCGGTGCCGTTGATGATGAAGGTGCCCTTGTCGGTCATGAGCGGGAAGTCGCCCATGAAGACCGTCTGGCCCTTGATCTCGCCGGTGTCGTTGTTGGTGAACTCGGCCGACACGTAGAGCGGCGCGGAGTAGGTGAAGTCCTTCTCCTTGCACTCGTCGACGGAGTACTTCGGGTCATAGAAGACCGGGTTCTCGAACGAGAGCGACATGGTCTCGGAGAAGTCCTCGATCGGGGAGATCTCCTCGAAGATCTCCTGGAGACCGGACTTCTGGGAGACGTCCTCGCCTGCATCGAGGCGGCTCTGCACGACGGCCTGCCAGGCCTCGTTGCCGATCAGCCAGTCAAAGCTGTCGGTCTGGAGCGAGAGGAGCTTCGGTACTTCGAGTGGTTCGGTGATCTTTGCGAAAGAGATGCGGCGGGGGTTACCAGAGTTGGTGCGCGCGGCCAAGAGGTGTCCTTCGACGAAACGCTGTGAGATCGGCGTTCAGCCCACCACAAAACCAGCCACCGGGCAGGCTGGAGAGCATTTGAGGGCAGACGCAAAGACAAAGGCTACCGCACGCGGGCACGCGCCACAAACCCCGGTCTCAGCGTCGGGTGCGGCGTTGGCGACGATCATGAACTCCCGGGACGGCCAGGTCAAGCAGCGCGGCCGCCCCGGATCCCGCGGCTACGTCTCGATGTCCGCGACCAGCCAGTCGCCGTCGACCTTCTCCATGGTCAGCGTGGCCCAGTTCTTGTAGACGACCGGCTGCTTCTCGACCCTGTTGGTGCGGCTCATGTCGACCAGCACGAAGACCTGGGCGCGGTTCTCGTCGGCCCGCACGAGACCAGACCGGACCAGCTCGGCCTCGACGACGGTGCGGGTGCGCGGCGCGTTCTGCTCGATCACGCCGTCGATGAACTTGTCGTACTCCTCGCGGTAGTCACCGGTGAGGTACTGCTGGCCGGCCGCCCGCGTCCTGTCGAGGTCGCGGCCGTCGTAGGAGAGCAGCGGGACGATCGCCCGCTCCGCCGCCGCCCGGGCCTGCTCGGACGCGTCCTGGACCGCCCGGTCGGAGGGGACCGTCGCCGCCACCACGGCCGCGGCACCGGCGACCAGGAGCGTGACGACCCCGACGCCGACGAGCAGCCAGGCGGGCACGACCCGCCGCAGCCCCGTCGCGGCGGGGCTGGGCTCCGGCTCGAGCTCGGGCTCGGCCTCCGGCTCGGTGGTCGAGGCGGGGGCCTGGGCGGCGAGCTCGGCGTCGTACGCCGCGCGCCGGTCGGCGTCGAGCAGCACCTCGGCCGCGCGGTTGAAGGAGGTGAACCGGCGGTCGGTGGGGTCGAGGTCGGCGATCGCGGCGCGCCAGGCGACCCGGATCTCCGACTCGCTGGCGTCGTCGTCGACTCCGAGGAGGTCGTACCAGCTGGGGGTGTTCACTGCTCCACCTCGCTGACCGGGGTGTAGTCGTCGACCAGCCACTCGCCGTCGGTGCGCACCAGGTCGACCTGCCAGCGCAGCAGGTCGGGCTCGGCCTGCACCCGCTTGGAGTCGTCCTTCGGGTCGGGGTAGCTGCCGGTGACGCCGGCGGCGACGATCGCAGTGGCGTCGTCGGTGCCGACCGACTCGACGCCCACGCCGTACACCTCCACGGTGCGGCCGTAGGCGGCCTGGGTGACCATCTTCTCGGCGATCGGCAGCCCGGACTTCTCGAAGTCGGCGGCGAACTTCGGGGTGATGACCTCGCTGACCTGCTCCAGGTACGCCGGGAGGCGGCCGTCGTCGTCGAGCTGGTCGGGGCCGTAGGTGTTCAGGCGCAGCACGAACTGCTCGGTCTGGCTCTGCACGGCCTCGCGCGCCGACTGCGCCTCGTCGGCCGCACCGCGGCGCTCGGCGAGCAGCCACACGAGGCAGCCCGCCGAGGCGAGCAGCGCCAGCACGAGCACGCCGAGCACCACGAGGCGGGCGGTGCCCTGGGGGCGTCCGCCGGGCGCGTCGGACGTGGGGTCGGTGGTGGTCACCTCGGGCTCGTGGTCAAGGGCTGGAGAAATAGCCACTTCCAACTCTCCTCTCCGAAGCTCGACGGCGCAGCACTCCCGGCGCGGTCGGAGTCGATCCGGCCGCCGTCGGCCGGGTCGGTCCAGCGCAGGCGGTTCGACTCGGGGTCGTACTTCGCGATCACCGGCGAGCGGTAGTCGGGGGCGGCCCGCTGCAGGTTCTGGGGGCCGCGCGCGTTGCTCTTCGAGGCCGGCTCGGTGCAGCCGGCCTGCTCGTTCATCGGCCAGTCGCTGCCGTCCTGCGGCGGACGGGTCTCGGTGGTCTCGTAGCCCGCGTGGCAGACCGGGTTGTCGGTCATGATCAGCCCGAAGTGCGCGTCGTACAGACCGGTGTCGGGCGACTTGGAGACGACCGTGTAGCTGCCCTCGACGACGTACGGGTAGATGACGAGGATCTGGCGGATGCCCGGGAGGTTCTCGACGATCACCTCGCCGGTCGTGACCAGGTTGTTGATCAGCTCGCCCAGGTCGACGCCGTACTGCTCGAGGAAGGTCCGCAGCTGGTCGGCCGTCGCCGAGCCGCTGTCGATCACCTCGCGCAGCGCCTTGTCGGAGCCCGCGAGCGTGCCGCTGAACAGGCTGAGCTCCTTCGCGAAGGTGCGGATGGCGCCGGCCTTGTCGGCCTGCGTCCGCAGCACGGTGTTGCTGTCGCGGATCAGGGCCGTCGTGAGCTCGAAGTTCGCGTCGGCCTCGTTGATGAAGGAGTTGCCGGTGTCGATGATCTGCTGCAGGTCCTTGCCCGTGCCCCCGAACGCCTTGCCGAGCTCGTCGACCGTGGTGGCGAGCGCCTCCTGGTCGACCGACCGGACGGTGTCGGAGATGTCGGTCAGGAACTTCTCGGTCGCGATCGGGGTCTGCGTGTCCTCCATCGCGATCTCCGAGCTGTCCCGGAGGTACGGCGCCTCGTTGCTGCGCGGCTGGAGCTCGACGTACTGCTCCCCCACGGCCGACCGGTTGCCGACCACGGCGAGAGTGTCGGCCGGGATGTCGTCGAAGTCGTTGTCGATGTCGAGGTGGACGTCGACTCCCCCGTCGGTGAGGGTCATGTCGCCGACCTTGCCGATCTGGACGCCTCGGTAGGACACCTCGCCGCCCTCGTAGATGCCGCCGGAGCGCTCGAAGTGGGCGACGACGGTGTAGCTGTCGTCGATGAAGAACCGGTCGAGCCGCGCGTAGCGGGCGCCGACGTAGCTGACGCCGAGCAGCGTGATCATCACGAAGATCAGCAGCTGGATGCGGGTACGGCGGGTGATCATCGCGAGCTCACCATCCCGGGGACCATCAGCTCGACCAGGGCCGGGTCGAAGGCCTTGCTGAGCTGTCCCATCGTCGGCCCCCGCTTGCTCGAGGGCGTGGCGGTCGGGCCCACGGGTGCTCGGCCGAGGCCGAGCAGATCGCTCAGCACCGGGAGCGACGGGAGGCTCTCCGAGCCGGGCAGGTGCGGCAGGCCGGGGACCTGGTTGAGGGCGCGGCAGAGGGTGGTGTCCTTGTTCTCGTCCTTGAGGCACGCCGACCGCAGCTTGGCGAGGCCGCCGACGGCGCCCAGCAGCTGCTGGCACTTGGCGCTGGACAGGTCGCCGCTGGTGAGGCACTCGGAGAGCAGCGGCACCAGGCGCGTCGGCTCGAGGTCGCCGGGCAACAGCGTCGGCAGCCCGGTCGGGAGGCCGTCGATGCCGCCGGAGAGGTCGACGTCGAGCTGGATCGAGAGGTTGGTGTAGTCGCCCATGTGCAGGTTGCGGGCGACCTGCGGGTCGCGACCGACGGCCTCGTCGACGAAGGGGTAGGTCAGGAAGACGTTGAAGGACTTCACGAACGCGTCGCCGGAGTTGGCGAGCTCCTCGACCACGGGGTTGAGCTGCTCGAGCGCCTTGATCGTGCCCTCCTTGGAGGCCTGGATGACCTGGACCCCGACCGAGCTCAGGTCCTCGAGCGCGTGCAGCATCTTCACCAGGTCGCCGCGCTGCTTGTCGAGCGACGAGAGGGCGCTCGGGAGCTCCTCGAGGGCGGCGTCGATGGAGCCCTCCTGCGCGCGCACCTCCTTGGCCAGGCCGTTGACGGACTCGATCGCGGTGACGATGTCGTCCTTGTTCTCATCGATCTGCGACATGAACTGCCGGATCTGCTCGAGCACGGACCGGGTGGCGCCCTCGCGGCCCTCGAGGGCCTTGTTGATCTCGGTCGCGATGGTCTTCAGCTGGGCGACGCCGCCGCCGTTGAGCACCAGGCTCAGCGCGCCGAGCACCTCCTCGACCTCGGGGTTGCGGCCGGTCTGCTCGAGCGGGATCTCCCCGCCGTCGGCGAGGGTGCCCTGGGGGGCCTCCTCGGTGGGCGGGCCCAGCGACACGAACTTCTCGCCGAGCAGGCTGGTCTGGCGGATCTCCGCGACCGCGTTGGCCGGCAGGTCCGTGTCGTCGCGCAGCTCCATGGTCACGACGGCGTGGCCGTCCTCGAGGACGACGTCGGTGATCTGGCCGACGCTGACGTCGTTGACCTTCACCGTCGACTTCGGCACCAGGTCGAGCACGTCGCGGAACTCCGCCGAGACCGTGATGGCGTCGTCGCCGACGTCGGCGCCACCGGGCAGCGGCAGCTTGTAGACGTCGAAGTCGCAGCCGGTCAGCAGCAGGGCACCGGCCAGCACCCCGGCCAGGGTGCGCAGGATCGTCGCCGGCCGCCTCATCGGTCGTCCTCCACGAGGCCGCCGAGGGTCGGGTCGAACCGGTCGCCCGACGTACGTCCGCCCGGCCCGCTGCGGCCCAGCGCCTGCTTGACGAGGCCGCACATGGCGCCCGACTTGTCGGCCTGGCCGACGATGCCGCAGAGGAACGAGCTGGGGTCGCTCGAGATCTGGTGGCCGATCATGCCGAGGTTGGCGTTGGTGTCGAGCGTGCCCGACTCGGGGTTGTAGGTCAGCGCCAGGTTGTTGAGCGCGAGCGGCCCGGTCTTCAGGATGTCGTCGAGCTCGGCGCGGCGCTTGACCAGGACCTTCGAGACCCGGTTGAGCCCGACGATGTTGTCGCCGAGGGCCTGGCGGTTCTCCTTGACGAACGTCGTGACCTGGCCGAGCGCCGTCGACAGGTTGTCCAGGGCCTGCGCGAGCTCCTGGCGCTCGCCGGACAGCATCGAGGAGACGTCGGCCAGCGAGTCGTTGAACTTGCGCACGGTCTGGTCGTTCTCGGCGAGCGTGCCGATGAACCCCTGGAGCTTGCGGGCCGACCCGAAGAGCTCCTCCTTGTTGTCGTCGAGCGTCGTGCTCAGCCGACCGAAGTCCTTGATCGTCTGGTTGAACCGCTCCCCCTGCCCGCCGAAGTTCGCGGCCGTGCTCTGGAGCAGGTCGGTGAGCGCGCCCTTCTTGTTGGCGCCGTTGGGGCCGAGGGCGACGGTGAGGTCGTCGATGCTCGTGTAGATCTGGTCGAGCTCGAGCGGCACGGCGGTGCGGTCCCGGTCGAGTGTGGCGCCGTCGGCGAGCACCTGGCCCTCGGTGAAGACCGGGGTGAGCTGGACGAAGCGGTCCCCCACGATCGAGGGCGCGACGATGGCGGCCTTGGCGTCGGCCGGCACCTGCACGTCGGCGTCGTAGTGCATCGTGACGACCACGTCGGTGCCGGACGGCGTCACGGTGTCGACCTTCCCGACGGGTACGCCGAGCACGCGCACGTCGCTGCCCTCGTAGATCGAGATCGTCCGCGGGAAGTGCGCGGTCAGCGTCTTGGTGTCCTCGCTGCGGAACATCGTGAAGGCCGCCGCCACGAGGAGCAGCGCCAGCACGGCGGGGATGAGGACGCGCTTCAGCATGGCCATGTCAGCGACCCACCTGCGGGACCGGGGGCATGTTCTGGATGTAGGTGTCGAACCACGGCCCGTTGCCGAGCGTGCTGGCGAAGACCCGGTAGAAGGGCTTCATCAGCCGCAGGCTGTTGTCGAGGTTGTCCTCGTTCTTGTTGAGGACCGCCACGACGTTGCGGAGGTGGTCGAGTGCCGGCTCGAGGTCCTCGCGACTCTGCTCCACGAGCGTCGTGAGCTCCTTCGAGAGAGTGGCCGTCGAGACCAGCAGGTTGTGGACGGCGTCGCGGCGCGCGACCAGCGCGGTGAAGAGGACCTCGGAGTCCTTCATCAGCCCGACGATGTCCTGGTCGCGCTCGTCGAGCACGCTGGTGACGCGGTCGAGGTTCTTCAGCAGGGTGTTGATCTGCTCGTCGCGCGCGGCGATGTTCGTCGACAGGGCGGAGACGCCGTCGAGGGCCTCGCGGAACTCCTCGGGCGTGTTGCGGGTCAGGTCGGCCAGCGTCGTCAGGGACTTCGCGAGCTGGTCGGTGTCGATCCGCTCCGAGGTGGACGCGAGCCCCGAGAACGCGTCGACGACGTCGTACGGCGAGCTGGTGTGCTCCACAGGGATCTCGCTCCCCGCGTCGAGCTGGCCTGAGCCGGCGGGCTCGAGCGAGAGGAACATCGCGCCGAGCAGCGTCTTCACCTTGATCGCGGCGCGCGTGTCGGGCCCGAAAGCCGACTCGGTGTCGACGCGGAACTTCACCTGCACGTGGTCGCCGTCGAGCTCGACCGACTCGACCTTGCCGACCCGGACGCCCGCGATGCGCACCTCGTCGTTGGCCTTGAGCCCGCCGGACTCGGCGAACGCGGCGTAGTAGGTGTCGCCGCCGCCGATCACCGGCAGGTCCTGCGCACGGAACGCCGCGAGCACCAGCAGGGCCACGACGGCGAGGCTGACCGCCCCGATCACCACCGGGTTGCGCTCGCGGAAGGACGTGGGCTTGCGGGTCGTCATCCGAGATCACACCTGTCGGAGCCGGTGTTGTAGTCGACCGGGACCGAGGTGCCGCCCGGCAGGCGCACGCGTCCCTGGAAGTGGCAGAGGTAGAAGTTGAACCACGAGCCGTACGCCGCCGTGCGGCCGATCTTGTTGAGCTTGATCGGCAGCACCTGCAGCGACCGGTCGATCTCGGCCTTGCCGTCGTCGAGGTGCTTGCCCAGTCGGCGCAGCTGGTGGATGTCGTCGACGAACGGCTCGCGGATGCCGGAGACGAGGCCCGCAGTCTCGACCGAGAGGTCCGAGATCTCGTCGAGCGACCCGAGGATGGCCTTGCGGTCCTCGGTCAGGCCGCCGACGAAGGTGCGGAACGTCGTGATCAGCTGGCTGAGCTGGTCGTCGCGGTCGCCGATGTGGTCGAGCACCTCGTTGAGGTTGTCGATGAGCTCGCCGATGATCTGGTCGCGGCTGGCCAGGGTGGACGTCACCGACGCCGTGTGGGACAACAGCCCCTCGAGCGTCCCGCCCTCGCCCTGGAAGACCTGGACGATCTCGTAGGACAGCTGGTTGATGTCGGCCGGCGACAGCGCCTGGAAGAGAGGCTTGAAGCCGTTGAACAGCACGGTCAGGTCGAGCGCCGGCGTGGTCCGGCTGACCGGGATCGTGGCTCCGGCCTTCAGCGTGCCCGTGTCGCCGATCTCGTCGGTGAGCGAGATGTAGCGCTGGCCGACCAGGTTGCGGTAGCGGATCGCCGCGTGCGTGGCCTGGCTCAGCGACTCGGTCTCGTCGACGGAGAAGGTCACCAGCGCCCGGGTGCGGTCGACGATCTCGACGTCCTGGACGCTGCCGACCTTGACGCCGGCGATCCGCACGTCGTCGCCCTTGACGACGCCCGTGGCGTCGACGAACTCGGCGCGGTACTCGCGCTTCGGCGAGAACGACACGTTGCCGATCGTGACGACCAGGACCGAGGTGGCCAGCGTGGTCACCACGATGAACACGAGCAGCTTGACCAGGTCGACGCCGGTGCGGCGGTCGAGGAGCATCATCGGAGCGACACCTCCGCACCGCGCGCCATCGGACCCACCAGGAGCGGGCCGATGTCGGGTACGTCGGACGCGCTCACGCCCAGCCCGGGCCCGAGCAGCGAGCGCAGCACCTCGGTCTCCGCGGGGCTGCCCGGACCGGCGTTGCGGAACCAGGCGTTGGGCCCCACGCGGCTGGTGCCCTTGCCGGTCGGCTCGTCGATGCCGTCGTCGAAGTCGGGCTGGTGCCGCACCGGGTTCTCCTGGCTCCAGGGCGGGTCGAGCAGGTGCATGCACGAGGCGGGGCCGCGGTCCTCGCCGAAGCGCGGGAGGTCCTGCGGGCCGTAGGGCCGCGGCTGGTGCGGCAGCGTCTCGAGGACGATGTGGAGCACGAAGCCGCGGAACGCCTCGGCCTGCCGCTCGCCGGCGCCCACGATGCCGCGCGTCAGGCACTCGAACTCCGGCGCGTACTTCGCGAACACCTTCAGCTGGTCCTCGCCGATCTCGCTGAAGCGGATCAGGTTGTCGCCGTTGGCGTCGAGGAAGGCCTCGGCGGTCCCGGAGGCCGACGCGACGTCCTTGAACAGCGCGTTCAGCTTGTCCTCGCGGCCCTCGAGCGTGCCGGTCGTCAGCACGGTGTCGTCGATGATCTGGGCGATCTGCGGCAGCACGTCGGCGTAGTTGTCGGACACCTGGGCGGTCAGCCTCAGGTCCTCGACCAGCGCGGGGATCTGCGGGTTGATCTTCTGGAGGTAGCTGTCGAGGGTCTCGATGTTCTCGCCGAGCTCCTCACCGCGACCCTCGAGCGCCGTGGCGAGCGCGTTGAGGGTCTGGTTGAGCTCGGCGGGCTGGACGGTGCGCAGCAGCGGGTAGAGGTCGGAGAGCACCTGCTCGACCTCGGTCGAGACGGTGGTCCGCTCGATGGTCGCGCCGGAGGCGATCGGGTCGGCCGAGGGGTCGTCCGGCACCACGAGGGAGACGTACTTCTCGCCGAAGAGCGTCTTCGGCACGATCGAGCCGGTGACGTTGGCAGGGATCGAGTCGAGCTGGCTCGGGTAGATGCCGAGCGTGAGCTCGGCGCCGTCACCGGTCGACTCGAAGTCGAGCACCTCCCCGACCAGGACGCCACGGACCTTCACGTCGGCGCGGGTGGGCAGCTGCAGTCCGATCGTCGAGGTGCGCAGCGTCAGCTCCTCGTAGTCCGTGAACTTCTTCGAGAAGATCGCGTAGGTCAGGTAGACCCCGGCCAGGAGCAGGCAGAGGAAGAGGATCCCCATCACCTTGGGGAGCGCGAAGCTCCCGACGCTGCTGCGCATCGGCGTCACCCGGCCAATCGGACGGTCGTGGTGGTGCCCCAGATCGCCATCGACAGGAACAGGTCGATGACGTTGAGCGCGACGATGCTGGTGCGCACGGCCTTGCCGACGGCGACGCCGACGCCGGCGGGACCGCCCGAGGCGTTGTAGCCGTGGTAGCAGTGGATCAGGATGACGGTCACCGCGAAGACCAGTACCTTGCCGAAGGACCACAGCACGTCGCCCGGCGGCAGGAACTGGTTGAAGTAGTGGTCGTAGGTGCCGGTGCTCTGCCCGAAGAACTGGGTGACGGTCAGGCGGGTCGCGAAGTACGACGCCAGCAGGCCCACGACGTACAGCGGGATGATCGCGATCAGGCCGCCGATGATCCGGGTGGTCACCAGGAACGGCAGCGACGGGATCGCCATCACCTCGAGGGCGTCGACCTCCTCGGAGATCCGCATCGCGCCGAGCTGGGCGGTGAAGCCGCAGCCCACGGTCGCGGCCAGCGCGATGCCGGCGACGAGCGGGGCGATCTCGCGGGTGTTGAAGTACGCCGACACGAAGCCCGAGAACGCGGCCGTGCCGATCTGGTTCAGCGCGGCGTACCCCTGCAGGCCCACCTCGGTGCCGGTGAAGAAGCACATCGCGACGATCACGCCGACGGTGCCGCCGATGACCGCGAGGGCGCCGGAGCCGAGCGTCACCTCGGCGAGGATCCGCAGGATCTCCTTCTTGTAGCGCCGGACGGTCCGCGGGGTCCACGCGAGCGCCTTCACGAAGAAGAGCAGCTCCGCGCCGAGGTCGTCGAGGAACTTCGCCGGCCGCTCGTAGACGGCTCTCATGCTCGCCACGCCGTCACCCCGTCTTCGGTGGGACTAGCTGGAAGTAGATCGCGCTCATCACGAAGTTGACGATGAAGAGGAGCATGAAGGTGACGACGACCGACTCGTTCACGGCGTCGCCGACGCCCTTCGGCCCGCCCTTGGCGTTCATGCCCTTGTAGCAGGCGACGATCGCGGCGATCAGGCCGAAGACCAGCGCCTTGACCATGCCTTGCCACAGGTCTGGAAGCTGTGCGAGCGCGGTGAAGCTCGCCAGGTAGGAGCCTGGTGTGCCGTCCTGCAGGACCACGTTGAAGACGTAGCCGCCCGCCACGCCGACGACGCTGACCAGGCCGTTGAGGAAGACGGCGACGAGCATGCAGGCGAGCACGCGGGGTACGACGAGGCGCTGGATCGGGTCGATGCCCAGCACCATCATGGCGTCGAGCTCCTCGCGGATCTTCCGGGCTCCGAGGTCGGCCGCGATGGCCGAGCCGGCGGCTCCGGCGATCAGCAGCGAGGTCGCGATCGGGCCCGCCTCCCTGACCACGGCGAGGACGGCGGCGGAGCCCGTGAAGGACTGGGCGCCGAACTGCTTGATCAGCCCTCCGACCTGCAGCGCGATCACCGCGCCGAACGGGATCGCGACCAGCGCGGTCGGGATGATCGTCACCGAGGCGATGAACCACGCCTGCTGGATGAACTCCCGGGTCTGGAACGGGCGCCGGAAGACGTTGCGGCCGACGTCGAGACCGAAGGCGAAGAGGTTGCCGGCGGTCCCGACGGGTGCCAGCACCCGATGGGCGGTGAGGGAGGACATGGTCAGCCGCCGGTCGCCATCGACATGCCCATCGAGAAGGACCCGGGCGGGGGGATCACGCCGTTGTCGCGGCACCAGCCACCGGCCGGTCGCTGGCTGCGGCGCGGGATGCCGTTGGACGGCTCGAGCTGCATCGGGATCGGCGGCAGCGGCGGCATCTCCCGGCCGCGCTCGGCCTCGAGCTCGTCGGCGTCCTTCTCCTCCGACATGCCGATCGGACCGATGGTCTGGGCGTTCAGGAACTGGCGGACGACCGGCTCCTCGGAGGACAGCAGCATCTCGCGCGGCCCGAACATCGCCAGGTGGCGGTGGTAGAGCAGCCCGATGTTGTCGGGGACGGTGCGAGCGGTGTTGATGTCGTGGGTGACGATGAGGAACGTCGCGTCGATCTGCGCGTTGAGGTCGACGAAGAGCTGGTTGATGAACGACGTACGCACCGGGTCGAGGCCGGAGTCCGGCTCGTCGATCAGCAGGATCTCGGGGTCGAGCACGAGGGCGCGGGCCAGGCCGGCGCGCTTGCGCATGCCGCCGGAGATCTCGCCGGGCAGCTTGTCCTCGGCGCCGAGCAGGCCGACGAGGTCCATCTTCTCCATGACGATGTCGCGGACCTCGGACTCCGACTTGCGGGTGTGCTCGCGCAGCGGGAAGGCGACGTTGTCGTAGAGGTTCATCGAGCCGAACATGGCGCCGTCCTGGAACAGCACGCCGAAGAGCTTGCGGATCTCGTAGAGGTCCCGCTCGGAACAGGTGGCGATGTCGGTGCCCTCGATGATGATCGAGCCCTGGTCGGGCTTGATCAGCCCGATGAGGCTCTTCAGGAAGACCGACTTGCCGGTGCCCGACGGGCCCAGCATCACCGATATCTCCCCGGCGGGGATCGTCAGGGAGACGTTGCCCCAGATGAGCTGCTTCCCGAACGACTTGGTGAGGTTCTCGACCGCGATCTCGACGCCCATGGTCTGTCCCTGTCCCTCCTTGCGCTGTCGCGCGCCAACAGCACGCTCGGACCACTCCCCGTCTCCCTGACCGATATCAACGGCGGCCGACGGGCGAAGTTACGCGCGAGTTTCCTTCCCGTTGTCGGGATCGCTGACACCCCGGAATCGGGGCGGATCCGTCCGGAAATGGCGCGCAGGGACCGGAAAATTGCCACGAGGGGCGGCCACCCAGTGGGTGACCGCCCCTCGTGGAGGTGCAGCTACGAGACCTGCGTCACTTGAGGGTGACGGTGGCGCCGGCGGCCTCGAGGGCCTCCTTGGCCTTGTCCGCGGCCTCCTTGTTGGCCTTCTCGAGGACCGGCTTCGGGGCGCCCTCGACCAGCTCCTTGGCCTCCTTCAGGCCGAGCGAGGTCAGCGCGCGCACCTCCTTGATCACGTTGATCTTCTTGTCGCCGGCCGACTCCAGGATGACGTCGAACTCGTCCTGGGCCGCGTCGCCGGCGGCGTCGCCGGCGGCAGCGCCGCCCGCGGCCGGGGCAGCCGCAACGGCAACCGGGGCAGCGGCGGTGACGCCGAAGGTGTCCTCGAACTGCTTCACGAACTCGCTGAGCTCGATCAGCGTCATCTCCTTGAACGCGTCGAGGAGCTCGTCGGTGCTGAGCTTCGCCATGGTGGCGCTTCCTTCCATTCGGTGGCCCGCGGTGTCACCCGGGGCCGGGTTTCAGGTGGTGTGTACGCCGGGGCCTCAGGCCTCGGCGGTCTCCTCGTCAGAGGCGGCCTCGGCGGCGGGCTCCTCAGTGGGAGCCGCCTCCTCGGCGGGAGCCTCGTCAGCGGCGACCGGCTCGGCCGAAGCCTGGCCAGCACCACCTGCGAGGATCGAGGGGTCCTGCTCGGCCTTCGCCTGGAGCGCACCCGCGAGGCGGGCGGCCTGGGCGAGCGGCGCGTTGAGCAGGTAGACGGCCTGGCTGAGCGAAGCCAGCATTGCGCCGGCCAGCTTGCCCAGGAGCACCTCGCGAGACTCGAGGTCCGCCAGCTTGGCGATCTCGGACGCGTCGAGGGGCTTGCCGTCGAGGACGCCACCCTTGATGACCAGGGTGGGGTTCGCCTTGGCAAAGTCACGCAGACCCTTGGCCGCCTCGACCACGTCGCCGTTGATGAAGGCGATGGCGGTCGGGCCGGTCAGCAGGTCGTCGAAGCCTTCGATGCCGGCCTCGGTGGCGGCGATCTTGGCCAGCGTGTTCTTGACCACGGCGTAGTTGGCGTTCTCGCCGAGGGAGCGCCGCAGTTCCTGCAGCTGCTTCACGGTGAGACCGCGGTACTCGGTCAGCACGGCACCGGCGGACTCGTTGAACGACTCAACGATGTCCGCGACGGCCGCCTGCTTGTCTGCCCGCGCCATGGGTCTCCTTCCGGTGGTGACCACCGGCCCCGGCCCGGAGAAAGACGAACGCCCCGAGCGCAGGCTCAGGGCGTGAAGTGGACTTCGTGCTCTGTCACCTGCGCGGGCCGTCCGCATCGCTGCGGAACCTTCGGTCAGGCTGCACTCTGCTCATCGGAACAGGGACAGCGCGACAACCAGCGGTCTTTGGTTTCGTGGAGAACAGTACGGCGCGACGGACGGCCCGGCCAAATCGACGACGCCCCGGCCCGACGAGCGGACCGGGGCGTCGTACGACGTCGACGTCAGGCCGAGGCGGCCTCGTCCTCGACCGCGACGTTGCGCGTGCGGTTCGGGTCGACCTGGACACCGGGGCCCATCGTCGTGGAGACGGTGACCTTCTTGATGTAGCGGCCCTTCGAGCTGGCCGGCTTCAGACGGAGCACCTCCTCCAGCGCCGCGGCGTAGTTCTCCGCGAGCTGGACCTCCGAGAAGGACGCCTTGCCGATGATGAAGTGCAGGTTGGCGTGGCGGTCGACGCGGAACTCGATCTTGCCGCCCTTGATGTCGGACACGGCCTTGGCCACGTCCGGCGTCACGGTGCCGGTCTTCGGGTTCGGCATCAGGCCACGCGGACCGAGCACGCGGCCGAGGCGGCCGACCTTGCCCATCATGTCCGGGGTCGCGACGACGGCGTCGAAGTCGAGCCAGCCGCCGGCGACCTTCTCGATCAGGTCGTCGCCACCGACGACGTCCGCGCCGGCCTCACGCGCGGCCTCGGCCTTGTCGGCGTTCGCGAACACCAGGACCTTGGCGGTCTTGCCGGTGCCGTGCGGGAGGTTGACGGTGCCCCGGACCATCTGGTCGGCCTTGCGCGGGTCGACACCCAGGCGCATGACGACGTCGACGGTCTCGTCGAACTTCTTCTTGGACGCGGTCTTCGCGATCTTGATCGCGGCCAGCGGGGCGTAGAGCTCGTCCTTGTCGAACGTCTCGGACGCCGCGCGGTAGGTCTTGCTGCGCTGCATGATGTTCCTCTGCTTTCAGGAGATGTGGTTAGCGAGCCAGCGCGGCTCTCCCACGTTTCAGTCGGTCGTGACGCCCATCGAGCGGGCGGTGCCCTCGACGATCTTCATCGCCGCCTCGATGTCGTTCGCGTTGAGGTCGGGCAGCTTGGTCTGGGCGATCTCGCGCACCTGGTCCTTGGTCAGCTTGCCGACCTTGACCGAGTGCGGGGTGCCGGAGCCGGACTTGAGGCCGGCGGCCTTCTTGATCAGCTCGGCGGCCGGCGGGGTCTTGGTGATGAACGTGAACGAGCGGTCCTCGTAGATGGTGATCTCGACCGGGATCACGTTGCCGCGCATGGACTCGGTCTGGGCGTTGTACGCCTTGCAGAACTCCATGATGTTCACGCCGTGCGGACCGAGGGCGGTACCGACCGGCGGGGCCGGCGTCGCGGCGCCGGCCTGGAGCTGCACCTTGACGAGTGCGGCGATCTTCTTCTTCGGAGGCATGGTGCTTCTCTCTCTGTCTCGTGGTCATGACGAGGCGTACGTCGTGCGCCTCTGCCACCTGCTGCTGCCGGATGTCACTCGGACAACCGAACTATTGTGCTGCGAGCCCCGCGTAACGCGAAATCGCGGTCCTCTGGATTTCGAGACGCGTCGCCCGCCCGCGCTCCGCGCGGTCGGGCCGAGCGCTCCTCAATCTCTTCGCCAGTCGTGCTCAGACCTTCTGAATCTGCGAGAACGACAACTCGACCGGGGTCTCGCGGCCGAAGATCTCGACGAGGGCCTTGACGCGCTGCGACTCGGCGTTGATCTCGGTGATCGTCGCGTGCAGCGTGGCGAACGGGCCGTCGACCACCATGACCGAGTCGGAGACGTCGAAGTCGGCGACCTCGACGGGCTTCTTCGGGGTGGCGCCGGCGGTGGTGCTGGGCGTGCCGGCCGCGGCCGCCTCGGCCTCGGCGCGGGCGACGACGGCGGGGGCGAGCATGCTCTCGACCTCGGACATCGACAGCGGCACGGGCTGGTGGCTGTGGCCGACGAACCCGGTCACCGACGGGGTGTGGCGGACCGCGGCCCAGGACTCGTCGGTGAGGTCCATGCGAACCAGCACGTAGCCGGGGAGAACGGTGCGCTTGACCATCTTGCGCTGACCGTTCTTGATCTCCGCGACCTCCTCGGTGGGGACCACGATCTCGTGGATGTAGTCCTCCATGTTGAGGGAGATGATGCGGTTCTCGAGGTTCGACTTCACCCGGTTCTCCATGCCGGAGTAGGTGTGCACGACGAACCAGTCGCCGGGCTTCGCCCACAGCTCGCGGCGGAAGGCCTCGAGCGGGTCGTCGTCACCCTCGTCCTCAGGGGCCTCGTCACCCTCGGCCTCGGACAGCTCGGCGGTGGTGCCGTCGGCCTCGTGGTCGTCGAGCCCGAGGGCCGCGTCGCTGTCCTCGTCGGTGGTCTCGACGTCCAGGCGCGGGTCGTCCTCGATCGCGGGGCCGTCGTCGGGCTCGCCGTACTGGTCCTCGAGGCTGGGCTCGACTCCGGGGCTGTCGACCCCGGCGGTCGTCTCCTCGGTCTCCGCCGAGTCGTACTCCTGCTCAGACACGTACTGCTCCATCACGTTGGGTGTTGCTGTGGGTCATCCGCCGGGCGGACCGGATCAGTCGCCGCCGGAGAAGACTTCGAAGGCGAGCTTGCCGAAGCCCAGGTCGAGCAGCGACACGATCGTCATCATCGCGAGCACGAAGACCATGACGACGATGAAGTAGGTGATCAGCTGCTCCTGCGTCGGGTAGACGACCTTGCGGAGCTCGGCCACCACCTGACGGTAGAAGGTGGGGATGCTGGTGCGCTTGGCGCTACCGCCCCGCTCACCGCGGACTGCGTTGCTGTCCGGCACGTCCTTCTCCCCTTCGTCATCCGACCTGGCGTCGTTGGTCCTTTGCAGGGCACGAGGGACTTGAACCCCCAACCTTCGGTTTTGGAGACCGATGCTCTGCCAGTTGAGCTAGTGCCCTTCGCAGTCTTCTGCGAGGTGGACAGGCCCCGCAGGCAGCCTGCCGAGGGCAGGACTGAGCCTGTGGGAATCCACCAAACGGGAGTCTACGGGGTGGGGCGATCCAGAGTCCAAACGGCTGGCGGGCCGCCCTCCGACCCACCCTACGATGGAGCACATGACCTCCGCGCCAGACTCCTCGCCTCGTTCCCGCCGCGTCTCCCGACGCATCGGCGCCATCGCCGAGAGCGCCACGCTCAAGGTCGATGCCAAGGCGAAGGCGCTGAAGGCCGAGGGCCGTCCGGTGATCGGCTTCGGGGCCGGCGAGCCCGACTTCCCGACGCCGGGCTACATCGTCGACGCGGCCGCCGAGGCGTGCCGCGACCCGAAGAACCACCGCTACACCCCGGCCGGCGGCCTGCCCGAGCTCAAGAAGGCGATCGTCGCGAAGACCGCCCGCGACAGCGGCCTCGTGGTCGAGCCGGCGCAGGTGCTGGTCACCAACGGCGGCAAGCAGGCCATCTACGAGGCGTTCGCCGCGATGCTCGACCCCGGCGACGAGGTGATCGTGCCGGCGCCGTACTGGACCACCTACCCGGAGGCGATCCAGCTGGCCGGCGGCGTGCCGGTCGAGGTGCTCGCCGACGAGACCCAGGACTACAAGGTCACCGTCGAGCAGCTCGAGGCAGCCCGCACCGACCGCACCAAGGTGCTGCTCTTCGTGTCGCCGTCGAACCCGACCGGCTCGGTCTACACCGCCGACGAGATCCGGGCGATCGGCGCGTGGGTCGAGGAGCACGAGCTGTGGGTGCTCACCGACGAGATCTACGAGCACCTCGTGTACGACGGCATCGACACGGGCTCCCTGCCGGTGCTCTGCCCCGAGCTGGCCGGGCACACCGTGGTCGTCAACGGGGTCGCGAAGACCTACGCGATGACCGGCTGGCGGGTCGGCTGGGTGATCGGCCCGACCGACATCGTCAAGGCAGCCACGAACCTGCAGTCGCACGCCACGTCGAACGTCGCCAACGTGTCGCAGCGCGCGGCCGTCGCGGCGCTGGAGGGCGACCTCTCCGCGGTCGACGAGATGAAGGCGGCCTTCGACCGCCGCCGCCGCACGATCGTCACGATGCTCAACGAGATCGACGGTGTCGTCTGCCCGATGCCGGGTGGCGCGTTCTACGCCTACCCGTCGGTGAAGGGCCTGCTCGGCAAGGAGCACGGCGGCCGCGTCATCGACACGTCCGCGGAGCTGGCGGAGTACATCCTCGACAAGGCCGAGGTCGCGGTCGTCCCCGGAGAGGCGTTCGGCTCCCCCGGCTACCTGCGGCTCTCGTACGCGCTCGGCGACGACGACATCGCCGAGGGCATCACCCGCCTGCAGAAGCTGTTCGCCTGACGACACCGATACGCTCCGGGGTGATGCGCGATCTCCTGGCGCTGCCGAAGGCGCACCTCCACCTGCACTTCACCGGTTCGATGCGCCATGCGACGCTGCTCGAGCTCGCCGAGCGCGACGGGATCGCGCTCCCCGACCAGCTCGTCGAGGACTGGCCGCCGAAGCTGTCGGCGGCCGACGAGAAGGGCTGGTTCCGCTTCCAGCGCCTCTACGACGTCGCGCGCTCGGTGCTGCGGACCGAGGACGACGTACGCCGCCTCGTGCGTGAGGCGGCCGAGGACGACGTCCGCGACGGCGGCCGCTGGCTGGAGATCCAGGTCGACCCGAGCGGGTACGGCGCCCGCTTCGGTGGCATCACGGCCTTCACCGACCTCGTGCTCGACGCCGTCGCCGAGGCGTCGGCGACCACCGGGCTCGGCATGGCGGTGGTCATCGCCGCCAACCGCACCCGGCACCCGCTCGACGCCCGCACCCTGGCCCGCCTGGCGGCGCAGTACTCCGGCCGCGGGGTGGTCGGCTTCGGCCTCTCGAACGACGAACGGCGCGGCAGCACGGCCGACTTCGCCCCCGCGTTCCGGATCGCCGAGCGCGCCGGCCTGACGCTGGTGCCACACGGCGGGGAGCTCCGCGGCCCCGAGCACATCCGGGTGTGCCTCGACTCGCTCGGCGCCGACCGGCTCGGCCACGGCGTCCGCTCGGCCGAGGACCCGGCCCTGCTCGACCGGGTCGTCGAGGCCGGCGTCGCGCTCGAGGTCTGCCCGGTCTCGAACGTCGCGCTCGGCGTCTACTCCGACCTCACCTCGGTGCCCTTGCCGACGCTGCTGGCCGCGGGCGCGACGGTGGCGCTCGGCGCGGACGACCCGCTGCTCTTCGGCTCGCGCCTGGCCGGCCAGTACGCGACCATGCGGGCCGCCCACGAGCTCACCGACGAGCAGCTCGCCGAGCTGGCCCGGATGTCGGTGCGCGCCTCGCGGGCGCCCGACTCGGTGCGGGCCGCGGTACTTGCCGACATCGACGGGTGGCTGGCGACCGAGCCTGCAAGGATGCTGGCATGACCACGGGCCCCGAGAACCCCTACGGCGAGCGGGACAACGACACGCCGCCGACGCACCAGCCGTACGGCCAGCCCCCGCCCAACCCGTACCAGTCCCAGCAGCCGCCGCAGCAGCAGCCGTATCCGCCGCAGTACCCGCAGCAGTACCCGCAGCAGTACGGCCAGCCCTACGGTCAGCAACAGGGTCAGCCCTACGGCCAGCCGTACCCGCCGCAGCAGCCGGCGTACGGCTACCCGGTCGCCGCGCCGCCCACCGACGGGCTCGCGCTCGGCTCGATGATCACGGGCATCGCCGCGCTGGTGATGGCCTGCGCGTACGGCGTGGGCCTGCTCGCGTCGCCCGTCGCCCTGGTGCTCGGCCGGGTCGCGATGAAGCGGATCGACCGCTCCGAGGGCCGGCTGGGCGGCCGCGGGATGGCCCTCGCGGGGTTCATCCTCGGCATCATCGGCACCGCCCTGCTGGTGCTGGCGATCATCGGCGTGATCATCCTGATCGTCGTGGCGGCCAGCTCCGAGGACTACAGCACGTTCGCCCCGGCGATCGGCTGACGCGATGTCGTACGGCGCTCCCCCGCCGCAGCAGCCCTGGCCGCCGGCCGGCCAGCCCTACGGCTACACGCCGCCGCCCAACCACCCGTCCGCGATGACCGCGATGGTGCTCGGCATCGTCGGCCTCGCCGGCATCCTCACCTGCGGCGGCGTCACGCTGGTGATCTCACCGTTCGCGTGGGCGATCGGCGGCCGGGCGGTCCGGGAGATCGACGCGGCCCCGCCGGGCAGCGTCGGCGGCCGCGACCAGGCCAACGCCGGACGGATCATGGGGCTGATCGGCACGATCCTGCTCGTCCTCGGCGTGCTCGCGCTCGTGGCCATCGTGCTGCTCTTCGCGGTCGTGGCCACGGGCCCGTCGTACACCTGACCCTCAGAGCTCGCAGCCGACCAGCACCGGCTCGTTGACGAGCTCGATGCCGAACCGCTGGGCCACGCCGTCGCGCACCTCGCGGGCGAGCGCCAGCAGGTCGTCGGCGGTGCCCGACCCGCGGTTGGTCAGCGCCAGCGTGTGCTTGCCGGACAGCGCGACCCGGTCGTTGCCGTGGCCCTTCGCGAACCCGGACCGCTCGATGAGCCAGGCCGCACTGGTCTTGACCCGCCCGTCGGGCTGCGGCCAGGAGGGGGCGTCCGGGGGCACGTCGGCGGGGTCGACGACCGGGTTGGTGAAGAACGAGCCGGCGCTCCACGTGTCGTGGTCGACCGGGTCCAGCACCATGCCCTTGCCGCCGCGCAGCGCGAGCACCGCGCGGCGTACGTCGGCGAGGGGGGCGCGCTGCCCGAGCTCGACGCCCAGGGCCCTGGCGAGCTCGGCGTACGCCACCGGGGCGCCGAGGTCGCCCTGGCCGAGCTGGTAGGTCACGGAGAGGACGACGTGGCGTCCTCCCCAGGGATCGAGCCGGTCCCTCTTGAAGCGTGAGGTGCGGTAGCCGAAGCGGCAGTCGGCGGCGGCGAACGTGCGGATGCCCCGCAGGGTGCGGTCCCAGACCCGCACCGAAGCCACGGTCTGCGAGACCTCCTGGCCGTAGGCGCCGACGTTCTGGATCGGGGTGGCGCCGACCGAGCCGGGGATGCCGGAGAGGGCCTCGATGCCGACCCAGCCGCGCTCGACGGCGAGCTCGACGAGCTCGTCCCAGCTCTCCCCGGCGGCGACGGTGACCATCGCGCCGCCGCAGGACGGCCCGTCGTCGGCGTCGGCCTGAACGCCGGTGGTGGCGACCTCGATGACGGTGCCGGGGAACCCGGCGTCCGCGACGACGAGGTTGCTGCCGCCGCCGAGGACGAGCACGGGCTCTCCGGCGCTGTCGGCCGCCGTCAGGGCCTCGACGAGCTCCTGCTCGGACGTCGCCCGGACCCAGCGCTGGGCCGGGCCGCCGAGGCGGAGCGTGGTGTGGTCGCGCAGGTCAGGCACGCAGCACTGCCTTGGGCATGCCCAGGACCTTCTGGCCGCCGCAGGTGACCGTCAGCGCGACGGTCGTGAGGCCGTCGGCCTCCTTGACCTCGCCCGCGATCTCGATCTCGACGCCGCCCTCGGCGGGCACGACGACCGGGTTGGTGAACTTGCAGCCGAGGCTGACGACCTCGGCGCCGGGGAACCAGGTCGAGACCGCGCGGGCAGCGAGCGCCATCGTGTACATGCCGTGGGCGATCACGCCGGGTAGGCCGACGCTCGTGGCGACGCCCTCGTCCTGGTGGATCGGGTTGTGGTCGCCGCTCGCCGCGGCGTACCGCACCAGGTCGGCGCGGGTGATCGCGTAGGTCTGGGTCTCGAGCGTCATGCCGCGGCCCCCCGGTGGACGAGGGTCGCCGAGGTCGTGCAGACCAGCGCGCCGGCGGCGTCGCGGACCTCGCTGGTGGTCCCGATGATGTCGTTGCCGGCGATCTGGCGCAGGCTCGAGACGGTCAGCGTGGCGGTGAGGACGTCCCCCGGCACGACCGGCCGCTCGTAGGCGAACCTCTGCTCGCCGTGCACGATCCGGAAGAGGTCGATCGACTCGGCCTCGAGGAAGGCGTTCATGGCGCCGAAGGCGAGCACGATCGGGTACGTCGCTGGCGCCGGCCCGCCGGCGTACTCACCGCCGGTCGCGGCGACGAACTCGCCGACCCCTTCCTCGGTGACCGCGTGCGGCGCCGTCGGTGGGAACGTGCGGCCGACGAGGTCCTGGTCGACTGGCATGGGCACAAAATACAGATCGACCCGGCAGAGAGGCTCTGCCGGGTCGGTCTGGACGACTGGGTTCAGCGGGTCTCGCGGTGCGCCTGGTGCTTGCGGCACCGCGGGCAGAACTTCGCCAGCTCGAGCCGGTCGGGGTCGTTGCGGCGGTTCTTCTTGGTGATGTAGTTCCGCTCCTTGCACTCCACGCAGGCGAGAGTGATCTTCGGGCGAACGTCGCTGCTCTTGCTGGCCACGGGAAGTCCTTCGGTCGGTACTGGGTGTCGCTGGTCTGTCTGGTAGCGGGAGCGGGACTCGAACCCGCGACACCACGATTATGAGTCGTGTGCTCTAACCGCCTGAGCTACCCCGCCACAAGGGCTCGGCAGCGCGATCCAGACTAGCCGGACCACGCAATAACCTCTCCCAGAGCCCCTTTACGGAATCGAACCGTAGACCTTCTCCTTACCATGGAGACGCTCTGCCGACTGAGCTAAAGGGGCAACGACGGAGAACAATACACAGGGGTGCGCGCGAACATGAAATCGACCGAAACCCCTGCCTTCTACCGCTCGTCGGGAGCCTTTCACGACCCCTCCGGAGGGGTCGGTGAGGCCTTCGAGTCGATGCCGTCGAGCGCCGGTCCGTGGCGCCCGGACAGCCAGCACGGCGGCCCACCGGCGGCCCTCCTGGCGCGAGCGGTCGAGCGCCTCTCGCCGGCCCGGATCGGCCGCTTCACGATGGAGCTGCTGGGCCCGGTGCCGGTCGGTCCGGTCGCCGTCACGGCGTCCGTGCTGCGACCCGGACGGTCGGTCCAGCTGGTCGGGGCCGAGCTCCACGACGTGCGCCGCGGCCGGGTCGCGGCGTCCGCCCGGGCCTGGCTCTTCCCGGACGGGTCGGGACCCGCCGAGGCCGGTCCACCGCTCGACCACGCCCCCGGCGACGGCGCCGTGCGGCCGCGTCCGTCGGGCTGGCACGGCGGCTACCTCGACGCGATCGACTGGCGCTGGGTGCGCGGTGGGCTGGAGGAGCCGGGCAGCGGCGTCGTCTGGATGCGGTCGCCGGCGCTGGTCGAGGGTGAGCCGATCTCCCCGGTGCAGCGGCTGCTCGCCTGCGTCGACTCGGCGTCCGGGGTGAGCGCGGCGCTCGACGTGCGCGAGTGGGGGTTCCTCAACACCGAGCTGACGGTGCACGTGCTGCGCGAGCCGGTCGGCGAGTGGATCTGCCTCGACGCCGAGACGACGTTGGCGGACGGCTCGACCGGCGTCGCGACGTCCGCGGTGTACGACGAGCGCGGGCTGGTCGCCCGGTCGGCTCAGGCGCTGCTCGTGGCGCCCAGGAGCGGCCAGGGCGACGCCTCCTCGAGCTCGTAGCCGAGCTCCAGGAGCGTGGCCTCGCGGCCCGCGCCGGCCGAGAACATCATCCCCTGCGGCAGGCCCCCGGTGGTGGTCGCGAGAGGCAGTGAGATCGCCGGATCACCGGTGGCGTTCTGCCACGGCGTGAACGCCACCCACTCGAGGATCCGCTCCATCACGACCTCGAAGTCGGCGGTCGGGTCGAGGTGGCCGACCAGCGGGGTCTCGTGCGCGAGCGTGGGCGACAGCGCCACGTCGTACCGCTGGTGGAACTCCGCCGAGACCTGCGGGAGCCGGCGCAGGCGGCCGATCGCCCCGGGCAGCCGGCGCAGGCCGCGGCGGCAGTGCCGGTCGAGGCCGACCGTGAGGTTGTCGAGCTGGTTGCGGTCCCAGGTCGGCCCGAAGCCGCGACGGCCGGTGCGCACGATCATCATCGCGAGCATCGCCCAGTAGAGGAGGAAGTCGTCCGGCACGGTCGGCGGCGCGGGGGGCGGCACCTCCTCGACCTCGTGGCCGAGCTCCTCGAGCAGGTGGGCGGTCTTGTGCGTGAGCTCGGTGACCTCGGGAGACGCCGAGTGGCCGATGCCGGTGGTGACCACCGCGACCCTGAGCCGCTTGCGCCCGGGTCGGGTGACGTCGCCGATGGGCGGCAGCCGCAGCTGCCGGTAGACCTGCTCGGCCTCGCGCAGGAACGCCGCGGTGTCGCGGACCGACCGGGTGATCACGCCGTCGGAGACGATCCGCACCGGCATCTGCCGGTTGAGCCGGTCCTGGGCGAGCCGGTCGCGGGTCGGCTTGAGCCCGACCAGGCCGTTGACCGACGCCGGGATCCGGATCGAGCCGCCGCCGTCGTTGCCGTGCGCGAGGGGTACGGCGCCGCCGGCAACGAGCGCGGCGGACCCGGCCGACGAGGCGCCGGCGGTGCGGTCTGTGTCCCACGGCGAGCGCACCGGGCCGAGGCGCGCGTGCTCGGCCGACGGGCTGAACCCGAACTCCGACAGCTGCGTCTTGCCGAGCGGCACCAGCCCGGTCGCGAGGAACATCCGGGCGAAGTCGCCGTCGGCCGCCAGCGGCCGGCAGCGGTAGGCGTCGCACCCCTGCTGGGTCGGCATGCCGGCGACGTCGACGTTGTCCTTGAGGAAGGTCGGGACGCCGGCGAAGAACCCGCCGCGCGGGTCGCGGGCCTCGGCGCGGGCGCGGTCGTAGGCGACGTACGAGACCGCGTTGAGGTCGGTGCGCAGGCGCTCGGTGCGGGCGATGGCCGCCTCGATCACCTCGGGGATCGAGACCTGGCCCTCCTGGATCGCGGTGACCAGCCCGACCGCGTCGCGGTCACCGAGGGCGTCGTCGCCGAAGGCGTGGATACGGGGCACACGCCGCAGGCTAGTACCGGCTAGAAGGCCTCGGGGCCGAAGCGAGAGACCGCGAGGAGCACGCACAGCCCCGCGAGGACCAGGGTGCGCAGCGCGTCGGGGAGGAACTCGCGCCGGCGGACGTGGACGACGACACCACCGAGGGTGAGCGCCGCCAGGGCGCTCGCCGCGACCGGCGCGACGTACGGGATGAGCAGGCCGACGGCGCCGAGCACCTCGGCCCACCCGAGCCTCTTGAGGCTCCGGTCGGAGTAGTCCTCGACCCACCTGAGGCCGGCACCCATGATCTCCTCGCGGGTGCGGGTCAGCTTGAGGACGCCGGTGCCGAGGAAGATCGCCGCGAGGAAGCCGGCGAGGATCCACAGCCAGACGTTCGCGCTCACGGCGCGACCCTACGCGGTCACCCAGTTCGGGCGATGAGGGGCCGGAGGCGACGGTGAACAGTGGACGCATGGGACTGAGGGATCGGCGCCAGGAACGGCGCGAGGACCGTCGCGGCGGTGGCGGCACGACGTACCGGATGCAGGAGAAGCTCCTCTCGATCGGCGACGACTACTGGATCGAGGACGAGCAGGGCCAGCGCGTGCTCAAGGTCAACGGCAAGGCGCTGCGGGTCCGCGAGACGCTGGTGATCGAGGACCCGTCGGGGCGCGAGCTGCTGAAGATCCAGGAGCGCAAGCTCAGCATCCGCGACAAGATGGCGATCGAGGACGCCGAGGGCGGCACCGTCGCGACGGTGAAGAAGGCGATGATCTCGCCGCTCCGCGAGCGGTTCAAGGTCGAGCTGGCGGGCGGTGGCGAGCTCGACGTGCAGGGCAACATCGTCGACCACGAGTACGAGATCGAGCGCGACGGCACGAAGGTCGCCGAGGTCTCCAAGAAGTGGTTCCGCGTGCGGGACAGCTACGGCGTGGAGGTCGCGCCGGGCCAGGACCCGGTGCTGGTGCTGGCGATCGCGGTCGTCGTCGACTCGATGTCGCACGACGTCGGCTGAGCCCCCGTCAGGACGCTCAGGACGTGGCCGCCGCCAGCCGGGCGTCGACCGCGACCGGCGCGAGCACGTGGTCGAGCGCGAGGGCGGCGCAGCCGACCACCCCGGCCCGGTCGCCGTGGGTCGCGGCGAGGAACTGCAGGTCGCGGGTGGCGAGCGGCGCGGCCAGGGCATAGACGCTCTCGCGGACGCCGGCGACGTGGAAGTCGAACGCCGCCGCCATGTCTCCGCCGATGACGACCGCGGCGGGGTTGAGCAGGTTGATCGCGATCGCGAGCACCTCCCCCAGCGCGCGCCCGCTGTCGCGGAGCAGGCCGCGGGCCGTCGCGTCGCCCTGGAGGGCGAGCGCGACCAGGTCACGCACGTGCTCGACCTCGTGGCCGGCCTCCCGCGCCCGGGCGACCAGCGCCCAGCCCCCGGCGAGCGTCTCGAGGCAACCGGTCGCGCCACACCGGCACTGCGCGCCGTCGGCCGCGTCGATCTTCGTGTGGCCGATCTCGCCCGCGGCCCCGAGATGGCCGATCAGCACCCGGCCCTCGGCGATGATGCCGAGGCCGAGACCGGTCGACGCCTTCACGACCAGCACGTCCCGGAGCGACGCCGACCGCCCGAGCAGCTCGGACCGGGCGAGCACGTCGGCGTCGTTGCCGACGAAGAGCGGGGCGCGCGCGACGTCCGCGAGGTACGGCGCGAGCTCGACGCCGTCCCAGCCCGACATCACCGGCGAGCCGATGCTGACGCCGCGCGCCGGGTCGAGGGTGCCGGGCAGGCTGAGGCCGATCCCCAGGACCGGCGGCTCGACGCCGTCGAGCAGGCGGGCCAGCCGGGCGGCGATCTGCGGCATCAGCTCCTGCGGCCCGACGCCGACCTCGTGGTCCTCGGAGTCGGACGAGATCTCCTGGCCGTCGAGGTCGAGCACCGCGAGCTGGCTGCGCGACCGGCCGATGGCGACCGCCAGCACCACGCCGGCGTGCTGGTTGAAGACGAGGGCACCGGGCGGGCGCCCGCCGGTGGAGGCGAGCTCCTCGCCGAGGAGCAGCAGGCCGGACGAGGTCAGCGCGCTCACCCGGGTGGTGATGGCCGTGCGCGAGAGGCCGGTCAGGGCGCGGAGCTGCGACCGGGTGCTGGCCCGGCCGGAGCGCACGAGCTCGAGCAGCTCGCCGGCCGTCGCCGGGGCTGCGCTCTCGCGGCCGTCGGTGCGGGGCGTGCCGTTGGTGGCTCGCAGGGAGGTCTGGGACACGGCGAGAGCATAACGCCGCTTACTTTGATCCTCAGAAGACCTTAGTCATGTTTCAAACGGGCCGAATGGGCTACGGTGAGTGGCATGGACGCGAACCCGGCCCCGCCCGTGCTGCCCGCCGCGTGCGACTTCACGGTGTTCGGCGGCACCGGCGACCTGGCGCTGCGCAAGCTGCTGCCGGCGCTCTACCACCGCGACCTCGAGGGCCAGCTGCCCGCGGACCACCGGATCCTGGGCATCTCCATGTCCGACCTCGACGACGCCGGCTGGCGCGAGGCGGTGCACGAGGCGCTCACGACGTACGTCGCCCCCGAGCAGCTGCTGACGCCGGTCGTCGACCGGTTCCTCGCGCGGCTCTACCACCTGCGGCTGGACGCCCGGAACCCCGAGGACTGGGACCGCCTCCACGCGCTGCTCAAGGAGCGCGCGCACCCCGAGGCCGCCGTGCGGGTCTTCTACCTCGCGGTCGCGCCGCGCCTCTTCGGCTCGATCTGCCAGCGGCTCGACGAGATCGGCGCGGTCGACGAGCGCGCCCGCGTCGTGCTCGAGAAGCCGATCGGCCACGACCTCGCCTCGGCCCGCGAGATCAACGACGCCGTCGGCCGCGTCTTCGACGAGTCCCAGATCTTCCGCATCGACCACTACCTCGGCAAGGAGAGCGTGCAGAACCTGCTGGTCACGCGGTTCGCGAACACGTTCCTCGAGCCGCTGTGGAACTCCCGCTGGGTCGACCACGTGCAGATCACCGTCTCCGAGACGGTGGGCATCGGCGGCCGCGGCGAGTACTACGACCACGCGGGCGCGCTGCGCGACATGGTGCAGAACCACCTGCTGCAGCTGCTCTGCCTCGTGGCGATGGAGCCCCCGACGTACGTCGGGCGCGAGACCGTCCGCGACGAGAAGGTGAAGGTGCTCCAGGCGCTGAAGCCGATGACGCCGGAGGCGGTCGACCGCAACACCGTGCGCGGGCGGTACGACGTGGGTCTGGTCGACGGCGCGGCCGTGCCGTCGTACTCGGAGGACCTCGGCCACGGCGGATCCCGGACCGAGACCTTCGTGGCCCTCAAGACCGAGGTGCAGAACTGGCGCTGGGCCGGGGTGCCCTTCTACCTGCGCACCGGCAAGCGGATGGACCGACGGGCGTCCGAGATCGTGGTGGTCTTCAAGGAGCCGCCGCACTCGATGTTCCCGGGGGCGGAGGGCGCCACCGCGCCGAACCGGCTGCACATCCTGGTCCAGCCCGACGAGGGCATGCGCCTGCACCTCACGGCCAAGGAGCCCGGGCCCGGGGGCTACCGCCTCCGGCCGGTCTCCCTGGACCTCAGCTACGCCGCGGCGTTCGACGCCCGGCTGCCCGACGCCTACGAGCGGCTGCTCATGGACGTCATGAAGGGCAACCCCACGCTCTTCATGCGCCGCGACGAGGTCGAGGCGGCGTGGACGTGGACCGAGCCGATCCTGCGCCGCTGGGCCGGCTCCCCCGACCGGCCCAAGCGCTACCCCGCCGGCACCACCGGACCGACCGCCGCCGCGATGCTCCTCGAGCGGGACGGCCGCACCTGGCAGGAGACCGACCAGTGAGCACACCCGTCCACCCCGTGGTCGCCGCGGTGACCGACCGGGTCGTCGAGCGCAGCGCCGAGGGCCGCGCGGAGTACCTCCGCCGGATCCGCGCCGCCGCTGACTCCGGCCCCGCCCGCGGCCGTCTGGCCTGCGCCAATCTGGCGCACGGCTTCGCCGCCGCGGAGCCCGAGGGCAAGCGCGCCCTGATCGGCACCGTGAAGCCGAACGTCGCGATCGTCTCGTCGTACAACGACATGCTCTCGGCCCACCAGCCCTACCGCGACTACCCGGAGACGCTGAAGAAGGCGATCATCCGGGCCGGCGGCATCGCGCAGTTCGCCGGCGGCGTGCCCGCCATGTGCGACGGCGTCACCCAGGG
Organism: Nocardioides sp. GCM10030259; assembly: GCF_042666375.1. Lineage (NCBI taxonomy): Bacteria > Bacillati > Actinomycetota > Actinomycetes > Propionibacteriales > Nocardioidaceae > Nocardioides > Nocardioides sp. GCM10030259. The sequence continues at coordinate 157,097 of NZ_JBHTDF010000025.1, forward strand.
CCGCGACGGCATGCAGCTCTCGCTCTACAGCCGCGACGTGATCGCGATGTCGACGGCGATCGCCCTCTCGCACGACATGTTCGACGGCGCGCTGATGCTCGGCGTCTGCGACAAGATCACGCCCGGACTGCTCATCGGCGCGCTGTCGTTCGGCCACCTGCCGACGGTCTTCGTGCCGGCCGGGCCGATGACGTCGGGCCTGCCGAACTCCGAGAAGGCCCGGGTCCGCCAGCTGTACGCCGAGGGCAAGGTCGGGCGCGAGGAGCTGCTCGAGGCCGAGTCGGCGTCGTACCACTCGGCCGGCACGTGCACCTTCTACGGAACCGCGAACTCCAACCAGCTGCTCATGGAGGTGCTCGGCCTGCACCTGCCGGGCTCGTCGTTCGTCAACCCGGGCACGCCGCTGCGCGAGGCCCTGACGAAGGCGGCCGGCCGGCGGGCCACCGAGCTCACCCAGGCCGAGCGCACGCCGATCGGCGAGATCGTCGACGAGAGGGCGATCGTCAACGCCTGCGTCGCGCTGCTCGCGAGCGGCGGGTCGACCAACCACACCATGCACCTGGTCGCGATCGCGCGGGCCGCGGGCATCTCGCTGACCTGGGACGACCTGTCCGACCTGTCGGCGGTGGTGCCGCTGATCAGCCGGATGTACCCCAACGGCGAGGCCGACGTGAACCACTTCCACGCCGCCGGCGGGATCGCGTTCCTCGTGCACACGCTGCTGCGCGCGGGCCTCCTGCACGAGGACGTCCGCACCGTTGCCGGTCGCGGCCTCTCGCACTACACCCGCGAGCCGGCGCTCCGCGGCGACGACCTGACGTGGGAGGAGGGCCCGAAGGAGTCGCTCGACCTCGACGTGCTCCGCCCGGCGTCCGACCCGTTCACGCCCGACGGCGGCCTCCAGCTGCTCAGCGGGCCGCTGGGGCGCGCGGTCATCAAGACCTCGGCGGTCAAGCCCGAGCACCGGCAGGTCACCGCGCCGGCCGTGGTCTTCGACGACCAGCACGACTTCCTGTCGGCCTTCGCCGACGGGCAGCTGGACGGGCGCGACTTCGTCGCCGTGATCCGCTACCAGGGTCCGGCCGCGAACGGCATGCCGGAGCTGCACAAGCTGACGCCCGCGCTCGGCGTGCTGCAGGACCGCGGGCAGCGGGTCGCGATCGTCACCGACGGCCGGATGTCCGGCGCGTCCGGCAAGGTGCCCGCCGCCATCCACGTGACGCCCGAGGCCGCACTGGGCGGTCCGCTCGCGCGCGTCGTCGACGGGGACCTGATCACGGTCGACGCGAACGCCGGTCTCCTGGACCTGCACGTAGACCCGGCCGAGCTGCAGCAGCGCCCGATCACCGGCCGCGCCCCGCAGGGCCCGGAGTGGGCGGGCACCGGCCGCGAGCTGTTCGCGGCGTTCCGTGCCACGGTGGGCTCGGCCGACACCGGCGCCAGCGTCTTCCCGGGCGTGACCGCCCCCGGCCAGGAGGTCCGTGTTGTCCAGCCTGCTTGATGCCGTTCCTGTCATGCCGGTCGTCGTCCTCGACGACGTCGACCACGCGGTGCCGGTCGCCCGGGCCCTGGTCGCCGGCGGGCTGCCCGCGATCGAGCTGACCCTGCGCACCCCGGTCGCACTCGAGGCGATCCGGGCGATCGCCGCCGAGGTCCCGGAGATCCTGGTCGGCGCCGGCACGGTCACCACTCCCGGCCAGGCGAGGCTCGCCGCCGCAGCCGGAGCGCAGTTCCTGGTCTCACCCGGCACCACCCGGTCGCTGCTCGCGGCGATGCAGGACAGCGGGCTGCCGTTCCTGCCCGGCACGGCCACGGTCTCGGAGGTGCTCGCCGCGCTCGAGGCGGGCTGCACCGAGCTCAAGTTCTTCCCGGCCGAGGCGTCGGGAGGCGCGGCGTACCTGAAGGCGATCGCCTCACCCGTGCCGGCCGCGCGCTTCTGCCCGACCGGCGGCATCACGCCCGCCTCGGCGCCGACGTACCTCGCGCTGCCCAACGTCGGCTGCGTCGGCGGCTCCTGGCTCACGCCGGCAGACGCGATGGCCGCCGGCGACTGGGACCGGATCTCGGCCCTCGCGACGGAGGCTGCGGCTCTGCGCTGATCCCGGTCAGTAGCCGGAGCCCTGCTTGACCTGTTCGCGCTCGGCCTGCGCGGCTCCGCCCTTCTTGTCGAGGGTGCGGCAGGCGTCCTCGATGTCCTGGGTCAGCCGGTCGACCTGGGCCCGGCTCATCGTCTCCTTGACGAGCGCCCGCAGGATCTTCACGTCCTGAGCGTTCGGCGGCAGCGTGTACGCCGGCACCATCCAGCCGCGCTCGGCGGCGAGCTGCCAGGCGACGTCCGACTCGTCGTACGCCGCGTGGTCGCCGGCGAGCCGGAAGGCGACGAGCGGCAGCTGCTCCTCGTCGGCGCCGATCACCTCGAAGCGCCCGCCCGCACGGAGGTTGTCGGCCAGCGCCCGGGCGTTCTGCTGCATCTGGCGCATCACGTACGTGTAGCCCTCCCGGCCGAGCCGGACGAACATGTAGTACTGCGCCAGCACCATCGCGGCCCCGGTGGAGAAGTTGAGGGTGAAGGTCGCATCGGTCTTCCCGAGGTAGTTCTCGTAGAACACCAGGTCCTCGGCGAGGTCGCTCGACTCCCGGAAGACCAGCCACCCGATCCCCGGGTACACGAGCCCGTACTTGTGGCCGGAGACGTTGATCGAGCGGACCTGCTCGAGCCGGAAGTCCCAGGCGGAGTCCGGGTAGAGGAAGGGCCACACGAAGCCACCGCTGGCGCCGTCGACGTGCAGGGGGATGTCGGGGCCACCGTCCTTCTTCAGACCCATCAGGAGTGCGTTGATCCCGACGAGGTCGTCCTTGTGGCCGGTGAAGGTCGTGCCGAGAACCCCCACGACGCCGATGGTGTTCCCGTCCAGGTGCGGCGCCACGTCGTCCGGGCCGATCGTGTACTTGCCCTCGGCCAGCGGCACGATGCGGGGCTCGACGTCGAAGTACCGGCAGAACTTCTCCCACACGACGTGCACGTCGCCACCGAAGACGAGGTTCGGGCTGTCGACCGGCTGCCCGGCCGCCTCGCGGCGCTCCTTCCACTTCCACTTCAGGGACAGGGCGCCCAGCATGATCGCCTCCGACGAGCCCTGGGTGCGACAGCCCGTCGTCTCCCCGGGTGCATGGAAGAGGTCCGCGAGCATGCGCACGCAGCGCTGCTCGATCTCTGCGGAGATCGGGTACTCCGCGTGGTCGATGAAGTTGCGGTGCAGGTTCTCGGCGATGATCCGCTGCGCCTCGGGCTCCATCCAGGTGGTCACGAAGGTGGCGAGGTTGCGCTGCGGGTCGCCCTCCATCACCAGGTCCTCGCCGACGAGCCGCATGGCCTCGACCGGGGTCATGCCGCTCGCGGGGAAGTGGGTGGACGGGGCCGACTCCGTCAGGAACCGGTTGCCGTAGAGAGCTGCGGCTCGGACTTCGGTTGACGGGATGCTCATGCTCGCGAGTCAAGCATCGCCTTCGAACCGGTGTAATCACCCGTTCAAGGGGAGGTAGGCGCGGGCTCCGGCCGCTCGAACATCTGCAGCACGCCCCCCACGGCGAAGCACACCGCACCCACGAACGTGCCCCAGTTGACCAGCCCTTCGTCCAGTGCGGAGGACGTGGCCGGACGGGTGAAGGCGGCGATGCCGGCGAGGAAGAACACGATCGAGCCCAGCTGGTTGGTCCCGACGATCCACCACTCGAGGGAGTTGACGACCCGCCAGATGCGGCCGTGCCCGACCTCGACCAGCGCGAGGTGGCCCGAGACCAGGAAGCAGACGCAGCCCACGACGTCGGGCACCCAGATCCAGCTGTCGCTCTGGCGCGGGGTGAGGTCCTGCGCGAATGCCGCCACGAGGCTGACGCCGAAGAAGAGCGTCCCGACGAACAGCACGGCGGCGCTGAGCCACCCGATGTGTCGAGGCTCGAAGCTGAGCCAGCGCCAGCGAGCCGAGCCGAGCCGCCCGTCCTCGTCGATGTCGGTGGGGGTGTTGCCGGCCTGAAGCACCGACACGTAGCCGCCGATGCTGAAGAAGACCCCGCCGACGAGGTAGACCACGTCGTCGTCCCACAGCGATCCGACTCCGAGCTGCGCCATCGCCGCACCGATCGCGAACAGGGTGCCGCCGAGGGTGAAGGCAGTCGCGGCCACGATGTTGGCCCGGCCGAGGCGGCGGGCCGTCTCCGGGGCGGGCTCGACGAAGCCGACCCGGACGTCGTCCTGGTCGAGCAGCTCGACGCGACCCCGTCGCCGCCCCAGGCGGGACGCCCAGCGCGCCTTCCGGCCGTCCGGCAGCGACCAGGTGACGCGGGTCGTGAACCAGGCCGTCCGCTCGACGCGGTGCAGGGCCCAGCGCGCCGGGTGCGTGCGCGGCACCCCCGCCGCCGGGACCTGTTGCGTCACGTCGCGACTCTAGGGTGGGGTGGCCCCCGTGGTCATCAGTCGGCACGAGGTCCAGCTGCCCACCCACGACGTCCACGTCCTCGAGTGGGGACCGCCCGACGGGCGGCTCGTGGTCGCCCTGCACGGCTTCCCCGACACCGCGTGGACGTGGCGCCGGGTCGCGCCGCTGCTCGCGGCCGAGGGGTACCGGGTGGCGGCGCCGTTCCTGCGCGGCTACGCGCCGTCTGGGATCCCGAGCGACGCCGACTACTCGGTGCGGGCTCTCGCCGGCGACGCGGTCGCGCTCCACGACCTGCTGGGCGGCGACGCCGACAGCGCGCTGGTCGGCCACGACTGGGGCGCCATCACGACCAACGCCGTCTCGGGCGATCCGAGGTCGCCGTACGCCCGGCACGTGTCGCTCGCCGTGCCTCCGATGTCGATGATGAACCCGAGCCGCGAGACGCTCGGCACCTGGGCGGCGGCGATGGTCCGGCAGCCGCTGCACTCGTGGTACATCGCGTTCAACCAGGTGCCCGGCCTCGCCGAGGGCCGGTTCGACTGGCTGGCCGCGCGGCTGTGGCGGTCGTGGTCGCCGCGGTACGACGCGGCCGAGGACCTCGCCCGGCTCCGCGAGGCGGTGCCGGACCGGGCCCGCGCGAAGGCCGTCGTCTCCTACTACCGGGCCCTGCTCGGCCGCGGGGTGCGACCCGCGCTCGCCGAGCCGCTGCACCCGCTGCTCTACCTGCACGGTGCCGACGACCGGTGCCTGGAGCCGGGCCTGGCCCGGATCGCCGCGCGCCACCTCCCGGCGACGGTCGTGCCGGACGCGGGTCACTTCCTCCAGCTCGAGCAGCCGGAGGCCGTGGCAGAGGAGATCGTCAGCTTCCTGACGTGACGGCGCCTCTCCTGAAGCACCCCACCAGGTGCGGGTCGAAGATGCCGATCGCCTCCATCAGCGCATACATCGTGGTCGGTCCGACGAAGGCGAACCCGCGCTTCTTCAGCGCCTTCGAGAGTGCCGCCGACTCCGCCGAGGTGGTCGCCATCTCGGCGGTGTCGTGCCAGGCGGGCGGCTCGTCGGGCGCGAAGCCGAGGACGAACTGCTCCAGCCCGCCGTCGTCGCGGAGCGCGACCGTCGCCCGGGCGTTGGTGACCGCCGCGTCGACCTTCATGCGGTTGCGGACGATGCGGGAGTCCTGCATCAGCCGCTCGACGTCGGCCGCGCCGAACTCCGCGACCGTGTCGGCGTCGAACCCGTGGAAGACCTCGCGGAACGCCGTGCGCTTGTTGAGGATCGTCGACCACGACAATCCGGACTGGAACGCCTCCAGCGTGAGCCGCTCGAGGTACGCCGCCTCGCCGCCGACCCGGCGGCCCCACTCCTCGTCGTGGTAGTCGCGCATCACGCCCGGCCCGCCGGCCCACGGGCAGCGCCCGACTCCGTCCTCACCGATCAGGGGTCCCATGGCCCCATCCTCGCCGACGCCGCCGACAGCAGTTCTCATGAAACCTCCCGAACCCGTCGGCCCCGCAGGACGTGTCCTCCCCATGACGAACCGCAAGCAGCCCCTTCCGGCGCTCGGCGTCGGACTCGCACTCATGACCTCGGCCGTCCTCGTGGGCGTGCCGGCCCAGGCGACGTCGGCGGAGCGCGCCGTCGTGCGCCTCGAGACCACCCTGCGTCCCAGCGGAGACTCCAACGGGTCGGGCGAGGCCCACTTCACGCTGAACAAGGCGCGCAAGCGCGTCTGCGCCACCGTCGAGTGGCGCGGCATCCAGCGGCCGGACGCCGCGCACATCCACCGGAAGTCGGACGGCGGGATCGTCGTCGACCTCGTCGGCTCGGTGACCGGCGGACCCAAGTGCGCGACGGGCGTCCCGAAGGCGACGATCGCGAAGATCCTGGACAGTCCGCGTCGCTACTACTTCAACGTGCACAACGCGACGTACCCGGCAGGCGCGATCCAGGGCACGCTGCACCGATAGGCGTCGCCGCGGCCGGGCACCTCACCGGGCCTCGACACGACGGTCGCGACTTCGTCCCTCAGTCGCGCGGCTCGCTCGACCACCATCAGCGGATCCGCTGGCGCGTCTCCGCTAGCGCCGCTCCTTGAGCCGCGCATTCGGGAGCGGCGGTGCCGGGATCGGGGGGAGCTCGTCACCGACCGGGATGCCGAACCAGCCATCGGCAAGGCCCGCGTCGGTGACCTGCTCCTGCCACCGCGCGCGCCACTCGACGACCTCGTCGTGGGTGCGGGCGACGATGTTCCACCACATCACGATCGCCTCGCCGAAGGGCGGGCCGCCGAGGAGCAGCAGCCGGACCGGCTCGTCGTACGACCGGAGCTCGAGGCTCGGCGACCCCGGGGGCACGAAGGCGAGGTCGGCGGGCTTGGCCTCGGTGCCGGCGACCGACACGACGCCGCTGTCGACGAGCACGCCGAGCTCGAACGTCGGGTCGACGTCGAGACCGAGGGTGGTGTCGGGCTCGAGCAGGATCTCGGCACCGAGCAGCGGGGTGTACGTCGCGACCGGTGACGTGTCGCCGAGGAGGCTCCCGAGGAAGACCCGCGCCTCGAAGCCGGCGCCGGTGACCGGTGTCGGCGCATGGTGCGCGAATCCCGGGTCGGCGAAGCGGTCCGCGGCCGGCAGCGCCACCCACAGCTGGGCCCCGTGGAGCTCGGTGGTCGTCGCGGTCGAGACCTCGGAGTGGCTGATGCCGCGGCCGGCGGTCATCAGGTTCACCTCGCCCGGCCGCACCATCGCGTGGTTGCCGGCGCTGTCGCGGTGCTCGACCTCCCCGGTGAAGAGCCAGCTGACGGTCTGCAGCCCGGTGTGCGGGTGCGGCGCGACCTTCATGCCGCCGCTGTCCGCGACGAGGTCCGGGCCGTAGTGGTCGACGAAGCACCACGCGCCGATCAGCGAGCGCTGCCGCTGCGGGAGGGTACGACGTACGCGCATCGCCCGCGGACCGCCCAGCGGCACGTCGCGGGGCGTCATGATCTCGACGCCGGCGGCGGGCGCCCTCCGGCAATCGAGCTCGGGCGGGCGGTCCTCGAGATTGCTCACCCCGCCATTGTCACCCTCGGGCAATGCATCCGGGACCCTGTCGGCGGCGGTCACCAACCAGTACGTTGCTGTCCGTCCGCCGAGCCCCGAGGAGCACCGCATGTCGACGAACGAGCCGCCTCCCGAGCAACCGTACGACCCGGGCGCGCCGCCTCCGCCCCCGCCGCCGCCGACCGGCGGGTACGGCGCACCTCCGGGTGGGGCCGGTGCCTACAGCGCGGGCACGGCCTGGTCGTTCGGCTGGAGCAAGTTCACCAGCAACCTCGGGTCGATCCTGATCGCGGTGCTCGTCCTGGTCGCGGTCCAGGTCATCGTCCAGGTGCTGTCCTACCTCGTCGGCGACAACTACTTCCTCCGGTGGATCATCAGCCTGGGCGGCTGGGTGCTGTCGATGATCATCGGCGCGGGCCTGGTCCGCGGCGCCCTCGACATCACCGAGGGTCGGGAACTCGACCCGAAGACGCTGCTGACGCCGAACCGGCTCGGCGAGGTCATCGTCGCCGCCCTGCTGATCAGCATCGCGACGTTCGTGGGCCTCATCCTGTGCGTCATCCCGGGCCTGCTGGTCGCGTTCTTCACGTCGTTCACGCTGTACTTCCTGATGGACCGTGAGGACCTGGGCGCGATCGACGCGATCAAGGCGAGCTTCGAGTTCACGAAGAGCAACGCCGGCAACGTGATCCTGTGGTTCCTGCTGTGCCTGGCGACCTACATCGTCGGGTTCCTGCTCTGCGGCGTGGGCCTGATCGCCGCGATCCCGGTGATCCTGATCGGCACGGCGTACACCTACAAGACGCTCAACGGCCAGACGGTCGCGGCCTGAGGCCTACTCGACCAACGACAGGCGCACCCGCGCGGAGTCCCCGACGTCGAGGGACTCCGCGCGGCGTACGGCCTTCTTGACCGGGAGCACGAAGCCGCGGGTCTTGTCGGGGAAGACGGAGGTCCGCCACGACGAGGCGCCGACGGTCACCTCCACGCGCACCGAGCCGAACCCGCGAGGCGGCCCGGACCGGAGCCGGATCTCCTCCGTCTCGTCCTCCGGAACGGTGACGAACACCCAGGCGGAACCGTCGGGCGAGGACTCCCACACCCACAGGTCGGCGTCGAACTCGCAGGACCAGCGGCTCATCGGCGCGGTCACCAGGGCATGGCGACGAACGGCGAGTCGTAGTCGGCGTCGGCGGCGAGGAGCTCCTCCGCCTCGGCGGTCGTGACGCGGTTGCGCTCGGCCTCGAGCAGCGCGCCCAGCAGGCCGACGTCGCCGGGAGTCGCGATGCCGGTGACCTCGTCGTGCGCGAGCACCCAGGACACCGTCGCGGTGATGCGGGCCTGGTCGTCGTAGGGCTCGTACCACGTCGTGTGGGTGCGCTCGGAGCCCTCGGGCCAGTTGCGGCGCGAGACCGTCTTGATCGTCATCAGGCCGGCGTCCTGCCGGCGCACCTCGTCGACCAGGGCGAGGTAGTCGGCGCGGTAGGACTCGTCGCGCCACAGCACCGGGTTCAGCGGAGTGAGCACCGTGGCGAACGGGTGCCGGCGCAGCGCCTCGAGGTGGGTGGCCGGCGCCTGGTCGCCGTGCCCGGTGATGCCGACGGCACCGACCAGGCCCTCCTCCTGGGCGCGCATCGCCGCCTCGAGCGCACCGCCGGCGCCGGTCGCCCGGTCGAGGTCCTCGAGGTCGCCGACGGCGTGCAGCTGGAGCAGGTCGACCCGGTCGGTCCGCAGGCGCTCGAGCGACGCGTTGATCTGGCGCCAGGCCGACTCCCGCTCGCGCTCCCCGGTCTTGGTCGCCAGGAAGATCCGGTCCCTGATCTGCGACATCAGGGGGCCGAGGCGCAGCTCTGCGTCGCCGTAGCCGGCCGCCACGTCGACGTGGTTGATGCCACCGTCGAGCACCTGCTGGACGGCCCGGTCCGCCACGTCCTGGGTGACGTCTGCGAGCGCCGCCGCGCCGTAGATCAGCACCGAGCTCCGGTGTTCCAGCCTGCCCAGCCGTCGTGTCTCCACGAGGCCAACTATGTCGCTTTCAGCTGTTGGAGAACACCGCCGGGTCGTCGGGCCCGCGGCCCGACCACGTCCATGCGTACGCCGGGTCCTCGACCGCCAGCCCGCCCTCGCCGAGGTCGAGCGGCGCGAAGGTGTCGACCATGACGGCCGACTCCTCGAAGAACTCGACGCCGAGCGACGCCTCGACCGCCGACGGCTGCGGGCCGTGGGCGTAGCCGCCCGGGTGCAGGGAGATCGACCCCAGGCCGATGCCCGAGCCCTTGCGTGCCTCGTAGTCCCCGCCGACGTAGAACATGACCTCGTCGCTGTCGACGTTCGAGTGGTAGTACGGCACGGGGATCGAGAGCGGGTGGTAGTCGACCTTGCGCGGCAGGAAGTTGCACACGACGAAGTTGTGGCCCTCGAAGACCTGGTGCACCGGCGGCGGCTGATGGACCTTGCCCGTGATCGGCATGTAGTCCTCGATGTTGAACGTGTACGGGTACAGGCATCCGTCCCACCCGACGACGTCGAAGGGGTGCGTCGCGTAGGTCATCCGGGTGCCGACCACGCCAGTGGACGTGCGGTGCTTGACCAGCACCTCCACGTCGTCGCCCTCCCTCGTGAACGGCTGCTCGGGGCCGTGCAGGTCGCGCTCGCAGTACGGCGCGTGCTCGAGCAGCTGGCCGTAGCGCGAGAGGTAGCGCTTCGGCGGCGCGACGTGGCTGTTGGCCTCGATCGCGTAGAGCTGGCTGGGCTGCGCCGGCACCCAGCGGTGCGTGGTGGCGCGCGGCAGGATCACGTAGTCGCCGGCGCGGTAGCCGACGACGCCGAAGACCGTCTCGACCACGCCGGCGCCGGACTCGACGTACACGCACTCGTCACCGATCGCGTTGCGGTAGTAGGGCGACGGGTCGGCGCCGGTCACGACGTACGAGATCCGCACGTCGTTGTTCCCGAGCACCAGGCGCCGGTCGGTGACCGCGTCGGTGCCGGTCCGGAGCTCGTGCAGCTTGAGGTGGCGCGGCTTGAGCGGGTGGTTGGGCGTCCGCGTCTGGTCGGGCAGGTCCCAGACCTCGGAGGCGACGATCGCCGACGGCACGCCGCGGTGGTAGAGCAGAGACGAGTCGGAGGAGAAGCCCTCCTCGCCCATCAGCTCCTCGTAGTACAGGCGGCCCTCGGGGTCGCGGTGCTGGGTGTGCCGCTTGGGCGGCACCTCGCCGAGTCGTCGGTAGTGCGCCATCGCTCCTCCGGGGTGTTCGATAAACGAACGCCTTCGTCCGCTATCCGATCCATGGTTAGAGTAGCCAGCGTGTCAACGGAACCTCTCCCCGCGGCCTGGCGAGGGCTCGTCGACGACGCTGCCATCTTCCCCCCGGGCGATGCACCGCTCGCCGACGCGGCCGCCGCCCACCAGTCCCGACGAGCCGAGCCGTACGCCGACCTGGTCGGCACGTTCGTCGTCCGCGACACCGACCTCCCCGCCCTGAAGGCCACGCCGCTGGCGCTGTCGGTCGTGGTCACCGGCGGAGCCGGGCAGATCGCAGGCACGGTCGGCCTGGCGCGCAAGCTGCACATCGCCGTCGAGGGCCTCGAGATCGCGCTGCGCGATCCCGACGACCCGGTCGGCGCCGCCCGACGGGTGAGCGCGGCGGTCGACGCCGTGCGCGGCGAGGGGCTGCTCGACGACCACGTCCCCGTCTTCGTCGAGCTGCCGCACGTCGGCTCCACCGCGACCTGGCTGGCCGCGGCCGACGAGGTGGCGGCCCAGGAGTTCCGGCTCAAGTTCCGCACCGGTGGCCTGGAGGCCGCGGCGTTCCCGGCCGCGCACGCACTGGCGCGCTGGATCGACGCGGCGCTTGACCGCGAGACGCCGTTCAAGTGCACCGCCGGGCTGCACAACGCCGTACGACACACCGGCGACGACGGCTTCGAGCACCACGGCTTCCTCAACGTGCTCGTCGCCACCCGGCAGGCGTTCGAGGGCGCCTCGACCGACGAGGTCGTCGGGCTGCTCGGTGAGCGGGAGCCGGCGGCACTGGTGGAGACGGCCGGCGGGCTAGACCTCGCGGCCGCGCGGCGGTGGTTCACGTCGTTCGGCTCCTGCTCGGTCTCCGAACCGCTCGACGACCTGCTCGCCCTCGGCCTCCTGGAGGACGCATGACCAGCTGGGTCCCCGGCGCAGACGGCAGCCACTTCGACGTCGACAACCTGCCGTACGGCGTGTTCTCCCGCGCCGGCGAGGAGCCGCGCGTGGGCGTGCGGATCGGCGACTTCGTGGTCGACCTCGCGCCGATCGCGGCCGCGGAGATGCTCGACGTGCACCACGTCTTCGAGGAGCGCTCGCTCAACCCGCTGATGGCTGAGGGCCGCCGGGTCCGCGAGTCCGTGCGCGCCTGGGTGACCGGCCTGCTCACCGACGACACCGAGCGCGACCTCGTCGAGCCGTCGCTGGTGCCGCTCTCCGAGGTCACGCTGCACCTGCCGGTCGAGGTGGCCGACTACGTCGACTTCTACGCCTCCGAGCACCACGCGACCAACGTCGGCCGGATGTTCCGGCCCGACGGCGAGCCGCTGCTGCCCAACTGGAAGCACCTGCCGGTCGGCTACCACGGCCGGGCCGGCACGGTCGTCGCGTCGGGCACCCCGGTCGTCCGGCCCAGTGGCCAGCGCCGGGGCGACGAGCGCCCGTCGTTCGGGCCGTCGGCCCGGCTCGACATCGAGGCCGAGCTCGGCTTCGTCGTCGGCAGCGGGTCCGAGCTCGGCTCGCCCGTCTCGTACGACGCGTTCGCCGACCACGTGTTCGGCGTCGTCGGGCTCAACGACTGGTCCGCGCGCGACATCCAGGCCTGGGAGTACGTGCCCCTCGGCCCGTTCCTCGGCAAGTCCTTCGCGACGTCGGTCTCGCACTGGGTGACGCCCCTCGAGGCGCTCGACGCCGCGTGGGTCGACCTGCCCGGCCAGGACCCGGAGCCCCTGCCCTACCTGGGTCCCGGCGCCACCCGGGGCCTCGACATCGACGTCGAGGTGGTCGTCAACGGCGAGGTCGTCAGCCGGCCGCCGTACCGCACGATGTACTGGTCCCCGGCGCAGATGCTCGCCCACCTCACGGTCAACGGCGCCTCCCTGCGCACCGGCGACCTCTTCGCCTCCGGCACCATCAGCGGGCCCGAGCCCGACCAGCGGGGCTCACTGCTCGAGATCGGCTGGGGCGACGAGTCGGCGTTCCTCGCAGACGGCGACGAGGTCGTGCTGCGCTACACCGCGCCCGGCACCGGTGGTGGCCGGATCGCGCTGGGCGAGGTCACCGGGCGGATCGAGCCGGCCGACGGCTGACCGGCGTGGCGGGTTGGAGGACCGGCGTGGCGGGTTGGAGCCATGACCTGACCTCGCCATCGGCGGACCTGTCGGCAGGAGCGGCGCTGCAGGTATCAAACGAGGTGACCCTCTCTCGGACCCTGGAGCTGCTCCATGCCGCCTCGCCCTCTCGCCGCCCTGCTCGGCACCGCCGCGCTGACCACTGCCCTGCTCGCCGGCGCCCCACCCTCGGCCGCCGGCCCCGACGACCCCGGGAACGCCGACGCCATGGCGACCCGGGTGATCGGCTTCGGCGACCACGACCGGGCGCGCCTCTCGACGGTGGACGCCACCGGGCGGCAGGTGCTCGAGCCGCTTCCCGGTCCGAACGGCGCCGAGCCGGGGCTGATCGTCACCAGCGACGGCCGCTCGACCACGGTGCAGGCCCCGGACAGCGACGCCCCGCCCGTCACCGTGGCCGGCCCGGCCGCGCCCCTCACCACCCAGGCAGCCGCCGACGACGGCCTCGTCGAGCTCCGGCTCGAAGCGCTGGACCGGTACGGCCGCGCGGGCGTCGCGCACGTCAACATCTTCGACGTCGAGACCGGTGCGGTGTCGGCGTACCGCACGCTGCCCGGGGATCCCGACGCGGAGTGCACCGCGAAGCCCTCGTCGCCGGCGTCGTGCATCCTCGTCCCGCCCGGCACCTACTCGGTGATGGCGCTGGTGACCACGATGCCGGCCGACCAGGTCAGCACCGAGAAGGAGCTGACGATCCAGAACCTGTCGCTGGTCGGCGACCCCGAGCTGACCGTGACCGAGGACCGGGTCGTCACCCTCGACGCGCGGCGCGCGAACCAGGTCGAGGTGCGCACCCCGGGCGCCCGCGCCACCACCAACGGCGGCGGTGCGATGGAGCTGGGCTACACGCGCACCGCCACCAACGGCCGGTCGATCAAGGTCTACCAGCGCCCGTCGATCTCGCTCGACCAGAGCTTCTACCTGCAGCCGACCGCCGAGCTCGGGACCGGCACGCTGCAGACGCTGACGCGGATGCGCCTGGAGGCGCCCGACATCGAGATGAGCGCGCCGCGGGTCGGGGCCCTGCACCCCGAGTACTACGACCGGGTCTGGTTCTCGGACGTCGCGTCGCAGTTCCCCGTCCACGACGGGCGCGACCGGCTCCGGGTGGTCGATGTCGGCCACGCCACCGAGGCCGACCTGGACGGGCTCGACCTGACCGGGGCGCTGGCGGTGGCGGAGCGCTCCGACGACCTCTCGGTCGCCGACCAGTCCAACGCCGCGGCTGCCGCGGGCGCCACCCTCGTGGCGATCCACAACGACGGGCCGGGCGACAACGGCGACCCCAACGGCACGGGCGAGATCCTGGAGGCGCCGACCGTGCGGCTCACCCGAGCGGAGGGCCTCGAGCTGCTGCGGCTGGGCCGGCACGACCGCGTGACGGTGGTCGGCGAGGCGGCCACGCCGTACGTCTACGACCTGGTCCTCAAGGAGAAGGGCGCCATCCGCGAGCACCCGACCTACATCGCGGCGCGCGGCAGGAACGGCAACCTCGCCGAGCAGGTCCGCGAGTTCCACGGACAACCGAGCGTCGCCTCGACCTTCTCCGAGGCCGCCTACCCGTGGCAGCCCGGTGACACGTTCGCCGTCTCGACGCTCTTCCCGGTGCGCGGCGGGGCGCAGGAGCGTGCGGAGTACCGACTCGCCGACCGCGACACCCGCTGGAGCTTCGCGACCCTGACGCCGGAGAGCAGGTACAACGCGATGTTCCCCCACGACCCGGTGCTCGCACTGAGCCTCAGCGACCCCGACCAGCGCGCCTTCGCGGCCGGCGAGCGGGTGCGCAAGCCGGTCGGGGCGGCGCCGATCGTCGCGGGGCCGAACCCGGCCGTGCCCTTCGAGCGCTCGGGCGACCGGATGCGGGTCAACATCTCCGGGTTCGTCGACGCCGACGGCAACCACGGTGCGCCGTACACCGACGACAGCGGGATGCGGACCCACCTGGTGATCCGCGCCGGTGACACGGTCGTGGGCGAGACCACCGCGCGACCGCAGGGGACCGCCCAGCTGCCGACCGGCGACTCCCGCGTCACCATCGAGTTCACGAGCGACAACCCGCAGCGGTGGAACCAGCTCTCGACCCACACCGAGACCGCGTGGACCTTCGCCTCCCGGTCGGTGCCGGTCGGCGAGGCCGCGGTCCAGCCGGCGATCATCGCCGACTACGACGTCGACGTGGACCTGCGCAACCGGACCCGGAGCCGCACGTTCGACCTGGCCCTCACGCACCTCGACGGGTCCACGGCGCCGATCGAGGTGACCGTCGAGGCGTCGTACGACGACGGCGCGAGCTGGCTCCCCGCGTCGGTGCGAGGACACCGGGTGACCCTGCCCCGCGGTGACGGGTTCGTCTCGCTGCGCCTGCACGCCGCCGATGCCGACGGGTCGGAGCTACGACAGCAGGTCGTCCGGGCGTGGTACGTCCGCTGACTCCTCGGTGATCCAGCCGTGACGGACCGCCTGCACGCCCGCCTGGAAACGGGTGCGGACGTGCAGGTGGTCCATCATCTCCGCGACGCGACGGCTGAGGGTGCGGGTGCTGGCGCCGAGGTGGCGGGCCACGACGTCGTCCTTGGCGCCGGAGGCGAGCAGGGCGGCGAGCTGGCGGTCGGAGAAGCCGCCGTCGCCGTCGGACGCCACGATCGGCATCGCCTGCGACCAGAGCAGCTCGAAGAACTGGACCAGCGCGTCGAGGAGCGCGGACGGTCGGATGCACAGCGCCGCGTCGACCACCTCCGCGGCGCTGACGGGCAGGATCGCGAGCCGGCGGTCGCCGATCGCCAGTTTCATCGGCAGGTCGGGGTGCACGCGCGACCGTTCGCCGGCGCGCACGGCGTCCTGGGCGGCGTCGAGCGCGCCGGGCAGCTCGAGCGACTCGGGGGCGTAGATGCCGCGCACCTCGACGCCATCGCGCAGCAGGGAGGTGACCGAGCGGTCGGAACGCTGCGAGTCCGCGACGTACGGCGGCCGGTCGAAGACCAGCAGCTCCTCCCGTGCGCTGGTGATCACCTGCTCGAACCTGGCCGCGATCGCCGGCCGGCCCACGACCACCTCCACGATGTCCTCCGGGCGGTGCCGCTCCTCGGCGGGCATCTCGGCCAGCAGGTCGCGGGCGGCGAGCTGGGCGCGGGCGAGCTCCTCCTGACGCCGCGACACGAGTACGTCGACCGCCACGTCCGGGCGGGCGGCGCGCACACGCAGCCCGTGGCCGGGAAGGCGGCTCACCAGGCCGAGCTCCTCGAGCCGCGCCAGCGAGATCTCGACCGCGTCGGGCTCGCGCCCCAGCGCCTCGGCGAGGTCCTCCACCCCGGCCTGCGTTCGGGACAGCAGCTCCCGGTAGACCCCCTCGTCCTCGATCCGGACACCGAGCGCCTCGAGCATCCCTTCATGCTGCCACGGGGGTCTCAGCGCCGCTCGTGCGCTCCGAGGTCGATGCGGCCGACGACCGGGCGGCGTACCTGTCGCGTGGGATGGACGTACTCCCAGCGCGCCTGCCAGCGCCGCGGCACCCGTACGCCGCGGTCGATCGCCGGGGACGACGCGCGCAGCCGGAAGTCGTCGCGCGCGGGGTCGACGAACCCCCGCAACCCGACGCGGCGGTTGGCCCTCGCGTCGACCGCTGCGGCGTCGGTCAGGTCGCCCGGCCCGACCAGGAGGTTGTTGCGGAGGTGGGCGCGGCTGCCCGGCGCGAGGCCGACGAACGTGCCCGCGGAGCGACGGTTCACGAAGGTATTGTTGACGACCCACAGCGTGCGGGAGTCGCGCGCCAGCCCCTCGGCGCCGTACGACAGCAGGGTCGAGTTCTCCGAGCGCGGGCCCTGGATGACGACGTTGCCGGCGACGAGCGAGCGGCCGCCGTCGGGCAGGTCGATCGAGTAGCTGGCGGTGGCGTCGCCGTCGTCGATCCGGTTGCCGACGATCGTGTTGCGCGCGGCCCGCGACTTGAGCTCGTGGCCGACGTCGGCGCCCCACAGGTGGCTGCCGGTGATGCGCAGCGAGCGGACCTCGCCGATGTAGAGGTTGTGTGTGTAGCCGTCGCCGGCGCCACTGCGGAAGAACCGGGAGCTCCGGATCACGATGTCGCTGTCGGCGTTGGCGCCGGTGAGGATCCCGTTCTGGTTGTGGTGGAACCAGCTGCGGATCACCGTGAGGTCGGCACCCTCCTGACGGATGCCGGCGCCGTTGCGGTCCGGCACCTTCGCGCCGCTGAACTCGATGCGGTCGACGGTCGTGCGGTCCCCCGCGATGACCCAGATCGCCTTGCCCTGGGCGCTCCTGCCGTCGGCCCGCAGGTGTGCGCGCCCGCCGACGCCGCGCAGGGTGAGGTCGTCCTGGGTCCACGTCGCGACGTCGCCGGTGTAGGTCCCGGCATCGATCAGCACCACGTCGCCGTCGCGGGCCACCGCCGCCGCAGCGCTGGGCGTCGCGAGCGGCCTGCCCGGCCCGACCCGCAAGGTGCGCGGCGCGTCCTCGGCCGCCACCGCCGGCACGGCGGGCGCCGCGAGCACGACCTGGAGCGCGACACAGGCGAGCACTGTCAGGGCACGCATCAGCCCAGCCCGTCGAACGCGCCGGACTCCTGCATCTGCTCCCAGATCTGCCGACGGATCGAGAGCACCATGCCCGTCGACAGGTGGTCCTCGTCGTGCCAGGTGACCTCACCGTCGACGATCGGCGCGCAGAGCACCTGCCCGGGGCAGTAGGCGTCGCGGATCTCGGCGCTGTGGACGTCGGGCATCGTCGTGGTGAAGAAGTCGTAGAAGCTGTCGATCGGCGGCCGGGTCGCAGGCGGTACGACGGCGCAGTCGGCCTGGATCTTCGCCACCGATAGGCAGTCGAGCGGCTCCGGTCCCCCGGTGTCGTAGCCGCCGGTGCCGAAGATGCTGTGCATCAGCAGCACGCGAGCGCCGGCGTCCCGGATCTTCTGGATCGACTCCTCGGACTTGCGCAGCAGCATCTGCTCGAACGTCTCGCCCGGGTGCGAGTCGGCGTCGGTCGCCTCGACCTGACGCACCCAGTGGCCGTCGCTGCGCGCCTTGCCGACGGTCACGACCACGTCGGCGTCCATCTCGGGGAGGATCTCGTCGTAGAACTGCGAGCGCATCTCCGAGCACTCCTCCTGCCGCTCCTGGCCGACGCGGGTGATGCGGATGCCGTCCTGCCACGGGCAGTTGTTGAGGATGCTCGTCGAGAGCCGGAAGCCCTTGTCCTCGGCCAGCCTGTGCAGCGCGGTCGCGAGCATCGCGGCATGGCTGTCGCCGATGAGCACGACGTGCGGTCCGTCGCCGTCGACGACCAGGCACGACTCCGGGGTGCCGTCGGCACACTGCGGGCCGGTCTCGCCCTCGTCCTTCGCCAGCTCGCGGAAGTCGATGTCGTCCGGCACCGGCTGGTCGAGGTCGGCCAGCGCCGCGGAGATCTCGTCCTTCCCGGTGCCCCGGTCGGGTACGCCGACGGCCGGTCCGGGACCTGATGCGACGACCACGGGCCGCCGGTCGCTCTCGAGCACCGCGGGCACGACGACGGCCGCCACGAGGACGCTCGCGGCCAGGCCGGTGACCACCACCGGCCACGGCGTACGCGCCAGGCTCCGGCTGCGCCGGATCGGGGTCTCGAAGACCTGGAAGGACAGCGCGGCCAGCCCGGTCGCGACGGCCGTGGCCATCAGGGCGAGCACCAGCGGACGGACGTCGAAGAGCTGCCCGATCAGGAGGATGACCGGCCAGTGCCAGAGGTAGGTGCCGTAGGAGATCTGGCCGAGGTAGCGCGGCACCGACCACGACAGCATCCGGCTCACCGGGGTGAGCGGCGCGAGGCAGACGCCACCGACGGCGGCCATCGCGGCGACGGTGCACAGCAGCCCGCGGTTGCTCTCGCTGACGTCGATCCACGCCGACGAGAGCAGGACGACACCGAAGACGCCGAGCGTGGCGGCAAGCGCGCCCGCGACCCGGCTCTCCGTCACGCCCCGCCGGCCGAGCTCGCGCAGCACGATCGCCAGCACGCACCCGGCCAGCGGCTGGTAGATGCGGGTCTGGGATGCGTAGTAGGCGTAGTTGACGTCGCTCGCCGCATGAATGACCTGCAGCGCGACCGACACCACCGCCAGCGCGGCGAGCAGGACGCCGAGGCGCCGCTCTGACTGCCTGGCCTTCGTCAGCACCAGCAGCACGACGAGCGGGTAGACGATGTAGTACTGCTCCTCGATCGAGAGCGACCAGTAGTGCAGGAAAGGTGAGCCCGAGATCCCGTCGCCGAAGTAGTCGTTCGCGTCGGCGATGAACTGCCAGTTCGAGTAGTAGAGCAGCGCGGCGCGGGCGTCGGAGACCATCCCGAGCCGGCTCGCCTCCGGGGTCACGAGCACCGCGAGCACGCAGGTGACGGTGATCGCGAGCACCGCGGCCGGCAGCAGGCGGCGCACGCGCCGGCCGTAGAAGGAGCCGATCGAGAACGACCCGGTGCGGTCGACCTCGCTGAGGATCACGTTGGTGACGAGGAAGCCCGACAGCACGAAGAAGAGGTCGACGCCGATGAAGCCGCCGCTCACCGACCCCATGCCGGCGTGGAAGGCGAGCACCAGCATGACGGCGACGAAGCGCAGTCCGTCGAGCTGCGGCCGGTATTCCCACACGGGCAGCAACCGTAGCCGCGCGTCACGGCGTGCGACCAAACCCGCATGGTTAAACCGGTTGAGGCGCACGACACACCGCGCTTGGCTGAGGACATGACCGACATCAGGGTGGGCGTGGCGACCGACGCCGACCGCTACCGCGCGAGCGACGACACCGTGTGGTTCCAGGAGGTGCTGCCGCAGCACCCGACCGAGCTGATGCTCACCGGTCTGCCGGCCGACCAGCGCTTCGCCGCCGAGGTCGAGGGCGCGGACGAGGCGACGTACCCCGGCATCTACGGCGTGTTCCCGATGCGGCTCGCCCTGCCCGGGCCCGCGGGCGAGCCGCACCAGGTGCCGTGCGCCGGCCTGACCTGGGTCGGGGTGCACCCCGACCACCGCCGGCGGGGCGTGCTCACCGCGATGCTGCGGCACCACTTCGAGCAGGTGCACGCCGAGCCGGGCACCCACGTCTCGGCCCTGCACGCCAGCGAGCCGGCGATCTACGGTCGGCACGGCTACGGCCTGGCGTCCCTCGAGCTCGAGGTCACCCTCTCCCGGGGCGCCACGCTGACGGCGCGCGACCTCGACGACGCCGCCGGTGCGGTGACGACCCGGATGTCGACGACCACCGACCCCGACGTGGCGCAGCGCATGCACGACTGCCACCACGCGGTCGTCGAGGCCGGATCGGTCGTCGGCGCGCTCGAGTACTACGAGCGGCTCTGCGTGCTGCTGCCCGAGCAGAACCGCGACAAGGAGCCGTGGCGCGTGCTCTTCGCCCGACGCGACGGCCGCGACGTCGGGTTCGCGATGTTCCGGCGCGAGCACAAGTGGGAGCACGCCCGCCCGGCCGGCGACCTGCGGGTCTGGACGCTCGTCGGCGAGCCGGCCGCCCGGTTGGCGCTGCTGCGCCGGCTGGTCGACTTCGACCTGGTCGGGAACGTCAGGATCGGCTCGATCGGCAGCGAGGACCCGATCCTGACGTGGGCCGGCGGCCCGCGCTCGACCTCCGCCGTCGAGACCTACGACAGCCTGTGGGTGCGGCTCGTCGACCTGCCGGAGGCGCTGGCCGACCGCACCTGGAGCGCACCGTGCGACGTCGTCGTCGACGTGGCCGACCGGTCGGCGCCCTGGAACGAGGGGCGGTGGCGCATCCACGCCGATGCCTCCGGCGCGGCCACGATCGAGAGGACCGACGCCGACGCCGACCTGCGGCTCCCGGTCGAGGCGCTCGGTGCGGCGTACCTCGGCGGCACCAACCTGCTCGGCATGGCCCGCGCCGGCGTGGTCTCCGAGCAGCGGTCCGGCGCGGCCCGCGAGCTCTGGCACGCGCTGCGCGCCGACGTCGCCCCGGCGGCCGCGGTCGGCTTCTGACGCCGGCCTGCGCGTCAGATCCCGGTGTCGTCGCTCGAGTCGAACCCGTGCCGGAAGCCCCACGCCACGGCCTGGGCGCGGTTGCGGACGCCGATCTTGGCGTACGCCGTGCGGATGTAGGTCTTCACGGTGTTGACGCTCAGGTAGGAGCGTCGCGCGATCTCGTCGTTGCTGAGCCCGCGGGTGATGAACGACAGCATCTCCGCCTCCCGCTGCGAGAGGCCGAGGTGCTGACCCGGCCACATGTGGATGGGCTCGCTCCCGTCGACGGGCGGTCGGGGGTGGTCGCTGCCGTGGATGGCGAGGATCCCGGCGACCAGCTCCGGGGCCGTCAGGCTCTTGTGCAGGTAGCCCGCAGCCCCGAGCCGGAGCGCTGCTTCCTCGGGGTAGTCGTCCCAGCTGTAGACCACGACCTTCGCCCGGTTGTCGGCGACGATCCGGCGCAGCTTCCGGTCGTCGTCGGGCAGCCGCCCGAACGTGTCGAAGAGGATCACATCGGGGTGGTGCTGGACGAAGTCGGGATTCGTGGTGATGTCGACGACCTGCACCTGCTCGGAGTAGCGGGCGAGCATCTGTGCGAGGCCGAGGAGCGCGATCTCGTAGTCGTTGGACAGCGCCACCCGGACGGGCCGGGTCGGGTCGTCTGCGGGCATGAAGGGATCGGTACCCGGTCGCGGCGCCCCACGAACGTCAGGGCACCATCCAGTCGAGCACCGGCGTGGCCTGCAGCCCGACGATCAGGCACATGAACACCAGCATCACCAGGCTCCAGCCGAGCACCTTGCGGAAGATGTCGCCCTCGCGTCCGGCCATGCCGACGGCGGCCGCCGCGATCGCGAGGTTCTGCGGGCTGACCATCTTGCCCAGCACACCGCCCGAGGAGTTGGCCGCCGCCATCAGCAGCGGGTCGAGCCCCGCCTCCGACGCGGTCTGCACCTGGAGGGCGCCGAAGAGCGCGTTGGACGAGGTGTCCGACCCGGTGACGGCGACGCCGATCCAGCCGAGGATCGGCGAGAGCAGCGCGAAGGCGCCGCCGGCGCCCGCGAGCCAGGTGGCGAGCGAGGTGGTCTGCCCGGACAGGTTCATGACGTAGGCCAGCGCCAGGACGGCCATCACGGTGACGATCGCTGAGCGCAGCTCGACGTACGTCCTGCCATAGGTGCGCAGCGCGGTCGCGGGCCCGATCCTCAGGATCAGGCAGGTGAACAGCCCGGCGATGATCATCAGCGTGCCGGCGGCCGGCAGCCAGTTGAGGTTGAAGGTCGTCGTGGTGACCACCTCGCCCGACGGGCTGAGCACGTCGAGGCCCGGCCACTCGAACGCACGCGTCCAGGGCTCCTCGGCGAGCGCCTCCTTGACCGCCGTGATGTTGGTGATCGAGAAGATCGCGATGATGACGGCGTACGGCGCGTAGGCCTTGATCACCTCGGTCCGGGTGTCGGCGATCTGGGGCGCGGCGGTCGCGACGCCGCCCCGCGGGCCCGCGCCGGCATCGCCCGCCGGGCCCGTCCCGGTCGTGGCCGGCGGCTCGGCCGGCAGCTCCTCGCCCGGCGACCAGACCTGGAGCAGCAGGACCACCGCGGCGGCCGAGACCAGCGCGGCGACGATGTCCGCGAGCGGCACCGAGATGTAGTTGGCGGCGACGAACTGTGCGAAGCCGAAGGCGGCGCCGCAGACGAGCGCGGGCAGCCAGGCGTTCCGCAGACCACGCCGGCCGTCGACGACGAGCACGAGGATCAGCGGCACGACGACGGCGAGGATCGGCGTCTGCCGGCCCACCATCGCGCCCAAGGTCTCGACGGTCATCCGCGAGTCGTCGCTGGCGCCCGACGTGACGGTCGCCAGCGTGGTGATCGGGGTGGCGAGCGCGCCGAAGGCGACCGGCGCGGTGTTGGCGATCAGCGCGACCGCCGCTGCCTTCAACGGCTCGAAGCCCAGTGCCATCAGCATCACCACGGTGATCGCGACCGGGGTGCCGAACCCGGCGAGCGCCTCCAGGAGGGCGCCGAAGCAGAACGCGATGATGATCGCCTGGATCCGCTGGTCGGCACTCACCTTCTCGAAGGAGCGCCGCAGCACGTCGAAGTGCCCGGTCGCGACGGTGAGGTTGTAGACCCAGATCGCGTTGATGACGATCCACATGATCGGGAAGAAGCCGAACGCCGCGCCCTCGGTGCCGGCGAGCAGGGCCTGCCCGACCGGCATCTCGAAGAGCACGACCGCGACCAGGAGGGCCACGAGCAGGGAGATCAGGCCGGCCACCCACGCGCGCAGCCGTAGCCCGCCGAGGAGGACGAACAGGGCGACGAGCGGCAGCGCGCCGCACAGTGCACTGAGCGCCAGCGAGTCGCCGACAGGGTCGAGGTTCTGCTGGAACATGACAACACTTCCCGAGAGGTGAGGTGAGGTTCAGAGCGGTGTGCCCTGGATGGAGGCGTCGAGCACCTCCACGGTGTGGGCGAGCCGCATCGGGCGGCCCGCCCCCGATCTGGCGTGCCGCTCGAGGGCGGCGGCGACCTGCATCAGGCAGCCGGGGTTCGCCGTCACGAGCACGTCGGCGCCGGTCGCGGCGATGTTGGCGGCCTTGCGGTCGCCGAGCTCGCGAGCCGGCTCGGGGTTGAGCAGGTTGTAGACGCCGGCCGAGCCGCAGCACAGCTCGGGCTCGGGGATCTCCCGCAGCTCCAGGCCGGGGATCGCCTCGAGCAGCCGGCGCGGCTGCATCCGCACGCCCTGCGCGTGGGCGAGGTGGCACGCGTCGTGGTAGGCCACGACCGCCTCGACCGGGTGGCGCGGGCCGACCGGGCCGAGCTCGTCGAGGAGCTCGGTGACGTCGCGCACCCGGGCGGCGAAGACCTGCGCGCGGCCGGCGTACGCCGGGTCGCCGGCCAGCAGCTCGGCGTACTCCTTCATGGAGGAGCCGCAGCCGGCGGCGTTGACGACCACGTGCTCGACGCCCGCGCGCTCGAAGGTCTCGACGATCGCGCGGGCGAAGGAGCGCGCCTCGTCGTCGCGGCCGTTGTGCACCGACAGCGCACCGCAGCAGCCCTGGCCGCGCGGGACGACGACCTCGCAGCCCTCGGCCTGGAGGACGCGGACGGTGGCGGCGTTCACGCCCGGGAAGAACGCGCCCTGCACGCAGCCGGTGAGCAGGCCCACCACCGCGCGCCGCTCGCCGGTGGCCGGGGCGCGCTCGGGCAGCCGCTCGACCTTGCCCACCTGGGGTGCGAGGCGCTCCATGGCGGCCAGGGACGGGGCGAGCCGGTCGAGCAGGCCGGTGCGGCGCAGCGCCCGGTCCAGGCCCGTGCGCTGCGCGACCCGGAGCGGGCCGCGCAGCATCCGGAGCCGCCGGGGGTAGGGGAACGTCGCGAAGATCAGCTCGCGCAGCGCCCGCTCGCTCCGCGGCCGCTCGTGCTCCTGCTCGACCAGCGAACGGGTCTGCTCGATGAGCCGGTCGTACTGCACGCCCGACGGGCAGGCGGTGACGCAGGCCATGCAGCCGAGGCACGCGTCCCAGTGCTGCGCCATCGCGTCGGTCACGGTGCCGGACTCGTTCGCCTGCTGCATCAGGTGGATGCGCCCGCGGGGCGAGTCCATCTCCTCGCCCCAGAGCACGTACGTCGGGCAGGTCGGCAGGCAGAACCCGCAGTGCACGCAGTCGTCAATCAGCTCCGGGTCGGGGCCGCGGGCGTCGGTGCGATCGGCGACCATCAGATGCCTCCCACGAATCGGCCCGGCGAGAGCCGGTGGTCGGAGTCGAACTGGTCCTTGACGCGGCGCATCAGGTCGAGGCCCTGCACCGGCCCCCAGACGTCGACGGCCTGCTTCACCTCGGGCGGCGCGTCCACGACGACGACCGTGCCCTCGTGGCGGGCGCAGACCTCCCGCAGCCGGGCCACGGCAGCGGGGACGGCACCGGCCTCGGGGAGCGCGGCGTACAGGACCCCGGCGCCGCTGGATCCCCGCACGTGCGCGCCGACCTCGCGGGCCCCGGCGAGCACGTCGCGCACCCCCGAGAGGACGCACGAGAGCTTGAGGCCGGTGGTGCCGGGCGACCAGGGGTACGACGACCAGGTGGCGGGCTCCTCGTCGGTGACGGTGGCGCCGCCGAGGACCTCCTCGAGCCCCGCGACGCGCCGGGCCACGCCGTCGGTGCGCCCGGCGATCTCGACGACCAGGGCGCCAGTGCCATCGGCCGGCCACTCGACCTCGACCGCGGCCGGCACCAGCTGGGAGTGCACGACGGCCTGCGTGAGCTCGTGGGCCCGATCGGCGCTGTCGACGTCGACCCGGACCCAGCGGCGCGCCTCCGGCACGGGGTGCAGGCGGAAGACCGCCTCGGTGACGACGGCGAGCGTGCCGAACGAGCCGACCATCAGCTTGCCCAGGTCGTAGCCGGCGACGTTCTTGACGACGCGGCCGCCCGCCTTGGCGACCACGCCGTCGGCGCGCACCACGGTGATGCCGATCAGCAGGTCCCGCGTGGTGCCGGCGACCAGGCGGCGCGGGCCCGACGCGTTGGTGGCGATCATGCCGCCGACCGTGGTGCCGGGCACCGTCTCGTCGACGAGCAGCCGCTGGCCGGCGCCGGCGACGGCCTGCTGGAGGGCCGCGAGCGGGACGCCGGCCTGGGCCTCGACGATCAGGTCGCCGGCCTGGTGGTCGAGCACCTTGTCCATGCCGCTGAGGTCGACGTACAGGTCGGGCTCGACGGGCAGGCCCCAGGTGAGCTTGGTGCCGCGACCCGTGGGGACGACGGTCAGGTTGCGGGCCGCGGCGTCGCGCATGGTCTCGGCGACCTCCTCGGTGCTGCCCGGGCTGACCACCGGCACTCAGAACACCTCCGCCAGCCCTGCCTCCTGCGCGGGATGGACACCCGACCTCCGGCCGGGCACCTCCCCGCACAGGCGCGGGGTCGGGAAGACCTTGCCGGGGTTCGCGATCGACTGCGGGTCGAAGGCGCAGCGCACCAGCTGCATGGTGTCGAGGTCGGCCTCGTCGTACATCTTCGGCATGTAGCGCGCCTTGTCGGTGCCGACGCCGTGCTCGCCGGTGATCGAGCCGCCGTGGGTGATGCAGAGGTCGAGGATCGCGCCGCTGACCTCCTCGGCCGCGTCGCCCTCCCCCTCCTTCGACTCGTCGAAGAGCACGAGCGGGTGCAGGTTGCCGTCGCCGGCGTGGAAGACGTTCGCGACCCGCACCCCCGAGGACGCCGAGAGGTCGGCGATCGCGGCGAGGACCTCGGGCAGCGCGGTGCGCGGGATGACGCCGTCCTGGACGATGTAGTCGGGGCTGATCCGGCCGACGGCGGCGAACGCCGACTTGCGTCCCTTCCAGATCAGGGCTCGGTCGACGGCGTCGGTGGCGACCCGCTGCTCGAAGGCGCCAGCCTCCCGGCACAGGCGCTCCACCTCGATGTACTCCGCCTCGACCTCGACGGTCGGCCCGTCGAGCTCGATCACGAGCACCGCGCCCGCAGCGTCGGGGTAGTTGCAGTGGACGGCCTCCTCGGCGGCCTCGATCGCGAGCGCGTCCATCATCTCGATGGCGGCGGGCACGATGCCGGCCGCGATGATGGCCGAGACGGCGGCGCCGGCGTGGTCGGTGGAGTCGAAGCCGACCAGCATCGTGCGCACCTCCTCGGGCAGGCGCACCAGCCGCAGCGTCACCGACGTGACGACCCCGAGCGTGCCCTCCGAGCCGATCACCGCGCCGAGCAGGTCGTAGCCCGGGCTGTCGGGCGCCGCTCCCCCGAGCCGCACGCGATCGCCCTGCGCGGTGACGAAGTCGGCGCCGAGCACGTGGTTGGTGGTGAAGCCGTACTTCAGGCAGTGCGCGCCGCCGGAGTTCTCGGCCACGTTGCCGCCGATCGAGCAGATCTGCTGGCTGGAGGGGTCGGGCGCGTAGTAGTAGCCGTACGGCGTCGCCGCCTTCGTGACGTCGAGGTTGATGACCCCGGGCTCGACGACGGCGCGCTGGTCGTCGCGGCGTACCGCGTCGATCGCCCGCATCGTCGACGTCACGACCAGCACCCCTTCCGCGTGTGGCAGTGCGCCCCCGGACAGGCCGGTACCCGATCCGCGCGCCACGAACGGCACCTGGTGCTCGGCGCACGCGCGGACGACGGCGGCGAGCTGCTCGGCGTCCTCGGGGATCACGACGAGCGCGGGGACGACGCGGTAGTGCGTCAGGCCGTCGCACTCGTAGGTGCGCAGCCGAGCGGGGTCGGTGATGACGCCGGGCTCCGGCACGACCTCCCGGGCCCGCCGGGTCACCGCCTCGACCGCAGCCGTCACGTCACGGCATCCGCTCGTAGGCCGGGAGCGTCAGGAACGCCGCGTAGTCGTCGCCCAGGGCGCTCTCCTCGTAGAGGGCGCGGGCGTCGTCCCAACGGCGCCCCTCGCCGTCACCGGTCTCCTCGCGCGCCCTGGCGAGCTCCTCCTCGATCATCGACTCGACCAGCTCGCGCGTGACGGGCGTGCCGTCGGCGAGGTCGACGCCGTTGTGCAGCCACTGCCAGACCTGGCTGCGGGAGATCTCCGCGGTGGCGGCGTCCTCCATCAGCCCGAAGATGCCGACGGCACCGGACCCGCGCAGCCAGGACTCCAGGTAGCGCAGGCCGACCGCGACGTTGTTGCGCAGCCCCTGCTCGGTGATCTCGCCCGGCGTCGACTTCACGTCGAGCAGGTCGTCGGCGGTGACCTCGACCTCCTCGCGCAGGCGGTCGCGCTGGTTTGGCTTGTCGCCGAGCACCTTGTCGAAGGCCTCCCGGCAGGCCTCGACCATGCCGGGGTGGGCCACCCACGACCCGTCGAACCCGTCGCCCGCCTCGCGGGTCTTGTCCTCGGTGAGCTTCTTGAACGCGAAGGCGTTCTGCTCCTCGTCCCTGCTCGGGATGAACGCCGCCATGCCGCCGATCGCGTGCGCCCCGCGCATGTGGCAGGTGCGCACGAGCAGCTCGGTGTAGGCCCGCATGAACGGCACGGTCATCGTCACCGAGTTGCGGTCGGGCAGCAGGTAGTCGCGGCCGCGGGTGCGGAAGCACTTGATGACGCTGAACATGTAGTCCCAGCGCCCGGCGTTCAGGCCGGCCGAGTGCTCGCGCAGCTCGTAGAGGATCTCCTCCATCTCGAACGCCGCAGGGTAGGTCTCGATCAGCACGGTCGCGCGGATGGTGCCGCGCGGGATGCCGAGGTGCTCCTGGCCGATCAGGAACGCGTCGTTCCACAGCCGCGCCTCGAGGTGGGACTCCATCTTGGGCAGGTAGAAGTACGGCCCCTGGCCGCGGTCGATCTGACGCCGGCCGCACGCGGTCAGGTAGAGCGCGAAGTCCACGAGCCCGCCGCTGGTCGGCTGGCCGTCGACCAGCACGTGCTTCTCGGGGAGGTGCCAGCCGCGCGGGCGTACGACAATCGTCGCGAGGTCACCGTCCCCGAGCTTGTAGTCCTTGCCCTCGGGGCTGGTGAAGTCGATGTTGCCCGTGATCGAGTCGAGCAGGTTGAGCTGGCCGCCGACGACGTTCTCCCACAGCGGCGTGTTGGCGTCCTCGTGGTCGGCGAGCCACACCTTGGCGCCGGAGTTGAGGGCGTTGATCGTCATCTTGCGGTCGGTCGGGCCGGTGATCTCGACGCGCCGGTCGACCAGGCCGGGCGCCGGCTCGGCGACCCGCCAGCCGTCGTCCTCGCGGATCGCTCGCGTCTCCTCCAGGAAGTCGAGCGTGCCGCCGTCCGCGATCTGCCGAACCCGCTCACCGCGCCGGGCCAGCAGCTCCTGGCGGCGCCCGTCGAGCTCCCGGTGCAGCCGCGCGACCAGCTCGAGCGCCTCGCGGCTGAGGATCTCGTCGTACCGGTCATCCATGGGGCCCGTGATCTCCACGCCGCTCGGCACGCTCATCCCGGCACCGTAGGCATGGTGTGACGGCGATCGCAACGGTCGCCCTGCGGCGCCGGATCTGCTATCGGGGCGCCCTCGAGACCAGGCGTCCGAAGGCCACCAGGCGGTCGTCGGTGTGGAACAGCTCGGCGCAGGTCACCAGCGTGATCAGGCGCCTGGAGCCTGCGACCTCGGAGACCTGCTCCCCGGTCTCGGGGTCGGTCGGGTCGGGCTCGACGACCCATCCCTCGTCGAAGCCGACGGAGAGCGCGTCGCCGTCGGTGACGAGCTCGTAGGTGTACGTCGTGCGCCGGGTCTCGACGACGATCTCGTCGCCGGCCTCGAGCTCGGGCATGTTCCGCAGCGGCTCGCCGTGGGTGATCCGGTGGCCGGAGACCGCGAAGTTCCCGACCGCCCCGGGGCCGGCCGCCGCCTCGAAGATCCCGAAGCCGCGGGCGAGCGTGTCGTCGTCGGTCCCCACGTGCGCGGGCACGACGTACTCCTCGCCGAACACGGGGATGCGGATCAGCGCGACCACGTCCTCCGGGAACCCGGACGCCGAGCCCTGGCCGGACTCCCACGCCTGCTCGGTCTCCTTGACGATGCGCTCCTGCTCGCGCTTCGCGACCCAGGTCGTGCCGTAGAGCTCCCAGCCGACGTAGGCGAGCACGGCGACCCCGGCGACGATGAGCGCGAGCCCGGCCCACAACAGCTTCCGCCGTCGTCGAGGTTCGGTCACCCGGCCAGTCTGCCCGGTAGCGTGCAGTCGTGCAGTTCGGCCAGTACCCCGCGCCCGGCCATGTCGTCGCCCACCTCAGCGATCCCCACCTGCTGGCCGGCGGCGCCCGCCAGTACGGCGTGGTGGACCCCGACGAGGGCCTGCGGCTCGCGCTCGCGCGGCTCGCGCGGCTCGACCCCGCGCCGCAGGTGCTGGTGTTCACGGGCGACCTCGCCGACAAGGCGGAGCCGGAGGCGTACGCCCGCCTGCGGAAGATCGTCGAGCCCGCCGCCGTCGACATGGGCGCGCAGGTCGTGTGGGTGATGGGCAACCACGACGAGCGCGCGGCGTACTCCGTCGGCCTGTTCGGCGAGGAGTCCGACGCCACCCAGGACCGCGTGCACGACGTCGCCGGGCTGCGGGTCGTCGCGCTCGACACGAGCGTCCCCGGCTACCACCACGGCGAGCTCCGCGACTCGCAGCTGGCCTGGCTCGCCGACGTGCTCGCTACACCCGCGCCGTACGGCACGCTGCTCGCCCTGCACCACCCGCCGATCCCGATCCCGATGATGCCGGCGGCCGAGGTCATCGAGCTAATCGAGCAGGAGCGGCTCGCCGAGGTCGTCCGGGGCACCGACGTGCGCTGCATCCTCGGTGGGCACTTCCACTACTCGACGTACTCCACCTTCGCCGGCATCCCCGTCTCCGTCGCGTCCGCGACCTGCTACACCTCCGACCCGGCGCCACTGGAGCGCTTCGTCTCCGGCGTCGACGGCCACCAGGCGATGACGATGGTGCATGTGTACGACGACCGGATCGTGCACACGGTCGTGCCGGTCGACGAGGCGCCGGAGGTCAGCGGCTTCCCGTCCGACGTGCGCGCGCAGGTCGAGGCGATGACGCCCGAGGAGCGGCGCGAGCTGCTCTCCCGGAAGGACTCGCCGATCTACACCGGCGAGATCGAGGTGCCGGGGCAGGTGTGACCGAGGCACTCCTGTGGGGACTGCTCGGCGGGGGCTCGCTCCTCGTCGGCCAGCTGCTGGCGTCGCCACTGGGAAGGTCGTCGCGCACGGTCGGACTGATGATGGCGTTCGGCTCCGGCACCCTGATCAGCGCGATCGGCTACGAGCTGATCCCGGAGTCCAACCTCCAGCTCGGCTGGGAGGTCGGTGCCGCGTTCCTCCTCGGCGCCCTCGTCTACTACGCCGGCGCCAGGCTGGTCGACCGCGGCGGCGGGTCGGGGACCGCGCTGTTCCTCGGTGCTCTCCTCGACGGCATCCCGGAGTCGTTCATCCTCGGGCTCGGCCTCGCCCTCGGAGGCTCGATCAGCGTGGCGTTCCTCGCCGCGGTGCTGCTCTCCAACATCCCCGAAGGACTCGCCGGCACCGTCGACCTCCGCCGCGCCGGCGTCTCCGAGCGGCGGGTCACCCTGATGTGGACCTCGCTGACCGTCGTCTGCGGCCTCGCCTCACTGGCGGGCTTCCTCGTCGCCGACCAGGTGGCCCGGGCGGGCGAGCTCGCCAGCGCCTTCGCCGGCGGCGCGGTCCTCACCATGCTGGCGGACTCGATGGTGCCGGAGTCCTACGAGCGCGCCGGTCGCGTCGCCGGCCTGCTCACCGTCCTCGGGTTCCTCACTGCGGGCGTGCTCAGCGCGCTGCAGTAGAGCTGTGGCCTCTTGCTGCGGTCTCGGCGATGGCTGCGGAGAGTGGCACATGGTCGCGGGCTTCACGGGCGGCGCGGCGCAGCAGGCGCAGCGCGACTGAGCCTTGTCCGGTCAGGAGAGCGACCTGAGCGCCGCGCCAACTGCAGTACGCCGCGTCGAACGGCCGCCCGATCCGGCTCCACTCCCGAGCCGCCGAGGCCCACAGATCGACACGTGGATCACCCGCGAGGCGGGAGAGCTCGGCGGCCCTCGCGCACCGGTACGCCTGCTGCGCCTGGCTCGCGACGTCGGTGGGGTCGTCGCGGTCGAGGAGGTCTGTCACACGGCGGCGCAGCGTGGCGCGTCGCGCTGGGTCTTCCTCCGCGAGGTCCGCGGCCGCCCGGACCGCGAGGACCTGGCATTCGCCGGCCATGATCGCGTGGACGCGACCACTCTCGGACTGGAGCGACTCGCTCAGTCGGTCGTAGGCATCGTGAGCGCGTCCCGACCAGAGCTCGCACTCTGTCACGACGGCATTGAACTCTGGGTCGAGCCTCGCCGCGCCGATCTGGGACATCACGGCGCTCAGCCTTTGGGCGGCCTCCTCCCGTCTGCCGCGGACGGCGTCGAGCGCGACCCGGACCTCGTGGAGGGGCGTCTTGTCGTGGGTCGGCGGTCCCTGGGTTCTGCCGTCGACCATCGCCGCGGCCTCCACCAGGTGGCCGGCGCGCAGCCAGCCGAGGGCGATGTTGTACCGGACCGCGGCCGCGACGTAGGTATCGAGTGCCCACTCGTCGGCCGCGGCGAGCGCGTCGCGACCGGCTGCGACCAGGGCCGTCGTCCCGCCGCCGAACTTGAGGACGAGGTCGGTCTCGATCCCACCGAGCCACGTGTCGCCGATCGGATCGGGCGGGGACGGCACGATGCGGTGGGCTTCGTCGAGGAGCTCGCGGATCTCACTCAGCGATCCGCGGTCGGCCAGGTGGATCGCCTGTACCGTCAGCGCCCGGCGAAGCTCCATCGGGTCGTCGATCGACCGACACACGGCCACGCGGCGCCGGTCGACGTCCCGCACCTCGGCGGCCCGGCCGGCGAGGTGCAGGCAGTTCGCATACTGGAGCAGCGCGCGCACCAGGCTCCGTCCGGGAGGCGCGGTTTCGAAGAGCGCTACCGCGGTCGCAGCTCGCTCGACTGGCACGGGGCCGTCGACGAGCTCCGTCTCGTAGCCGGCCGCTCGGTACAGCACCTCCGCGGCCACGAGCGTGGGCAGCTCGTCGACGCGGTCGAGCACTGGTTGTATGACTTCCCACGCAAGCTCGATCTGTCCGGAGTACAGGAGGGCGTCGACGAGGGCGATCTCGGCGTCGATCCGACGCAGCCCAGCGTTCTCGTCCAGGTCGCCCCCATCGGCCCACAGCTCGAGGGCGCGACGCCATTGCCGGGCTTCCTCCTCGACCGCGATCCGTTCCTGGGCCGACCGGGCTGCCCGGATACGCCAGCCGAGCTCCTCCGTGGCGTCGCCGGCCGCCTGCCAGTGGGCGGCAACCTCTGCGGGCTCTCCGCAGGCTGCGAGCGCGAGGGCCAGCTTGCAGTGCAGCTCGGTCGCCTCCCCCGGGACCAGCCGACGCCTGACGGCCTCGGCCAGCAACGGGTGTCGCAGGGCGACGGCCTCATCGTCGCCATCGGCCAGGAGCCGGCGCCGGTCAAGGCCGCGCAGTGCGGGCGTGAGGGCGTCGGCCGCCATCCCGCTCACGGGGAGCAGGACGTCGATCGGGAGCCCTCGGTCTGCCACGGCGAGAGTGCTGGCGACCTGCTGCTCGGCGGCCGGTAGGTCGGCCACCCGCTGTCCGAGCACGTCGTCGAGGAGGCGGGGCATCGGACCGTTCGCGTCGACGGCGAGTTGCTCGGTGAACAGCGGTAGGCCCCGGCTGCGGGCGTAGATGCGGTCGACTTCTTCGTCAGTGCGCGGATGCGGTGCCGGGAGCATCCGCATCTGGTCAGCGGTCTCGTCGCGTGTCAGCGGCGGTAGGTCCAGGGTGTCGACGTTCGGCAGTCGCCGCACACGCGCGGCCCACGCCAGCACCGGATCAGGGATCGCGGGGTCATCGAGACGGAACGTGCCGAGCACCGGGGCGTTGATCCCGGCGCCCAGCAGGTGCTCGAGCAGGTCGAGCGTGTCGCTGTCGGCCCAGTGGAGGTCGTCGATCAACACCGCCATTCGTCGGCGTGCCACCGCTGCCTCCAGCACCGTATGCACCGCGCTGAACAGCCGCGGCCGGGCCGAGGTCTCCAGTCCCTTGGGCGCCTCGTCAATGCTGACCTCGGGGAGAAGGGAACCGATCGTGCCCCGCACGTACGACGGGCACTCCGTGATGACGTCGGTCAACGGCGCAGCCCGATGCAGTGCCTGGAGAACGCCGGTCACGGGAAGGAACGGCACTTCGCTGGACAGCGGCAAGCCGGCGCCGCGAGCGACCACGACATCCGCGGTGGCGCGGGCCGTGTCGACGAGCCGGGTCTTCCCGACGCCGGCCTCACCGATCACCAGCAGCATGCCGGTTCCCGTGTGGAGGTGTCTCCGTACCGCCGCGAGCTCGGTCTCCCGACCGGCGATCCGGGGAGGGTTCTGCATTGATGGTCCAGCGGGGTTGCTCGCTGCCAGCCACAACCTGTGGAACTTGGCGACGTCACCCCCCATCGCCTCGACGACCAGCTCCAGTACTCCCCAAGTCGGGAGCTTGGGCGAGGAGAAGGTCACCGAGATGGTCGTGTGCGAGCAACCCGCCTGCCCGGCCAGTGTCCGCAGGCTCGGCCAGCCGGCCTCGTGGTGCAGGGCATGAAGTGCGTCGACCAGGTCGCGCTGGGCGCCCGGCGGCAGCTCCGGGCGTGCAAGTCCTCCCACCGGGGCCTCCTGCTGTGCCTCCCACAACGTGACCGCCTGCGTTCAGGATGCTCGCGTTGGAAGGTTTTGTCAGGCACCGGAAGGAGGGAGATCGAGGCTCTGACGGTGGTGGTCCATCCAAGGCAAGGAGAAGGACCATGAACACCAACCACACCAAGAGCTTCATCACCGCAATGGCGGCCGCGATCTGCATCGGCGGAGCGTGGGCCACTCCGGCACAGGCCACGAAGGCTGACCATGGCGCAGGCCGCCCGGCAGCGGTGGACGAGATCGACGTCGGCCAGGTCGTTGCCATGCGCAAGGCGCAGATGGCCCGCGACCACGTCGCCCGCGCGGCCGTCCGGGCAGCCTACGCGGATGACCGGCGTGAGCACGCCGCGTACGACCCGTGGGCCGCAATCCAGGCCGACTACGTCAGGTACGTGACCGCTTCGGCGCATCGGGCCGCCGCAGACCACTGCGCCGCCACAGCGGAGTGAAGGCCAGGGGGTCTCAGCGGAGAGGCCAAGGTCGGGCCTGGCTGCGGCCACCGCAGCGCAGCACGGGTGACGGAGACGTGCCGCGACCCAGGCTCACGGGCTCGCGGCACGTCTCCGGTGCTCCTTCGTCGCCCGGCCAAATCTATAGAACATGTGTGCGAATCGATGTAGAATGAGACATGGCCCTGGAGCAGCTCACGACGACGTCGGCCCCCGTGCTCGACGGTGTGCTGGATGCTGCCGCAGAGGCCACCCGCGCTGAGACCCTCGCCGCGGCGCGCAGGTTCGAGCTCGCGGCGGCCTGGGCGGAGGCGCATCCCGCGCCGGTCGAGGACCTGGTCGATGAGATCGTGGACGAGGCCGGGGTGCTGATCATGTACGGCGACCAGCCGCTGACCATCGCCGGTGAGGGTGCCCCGCAGATGGCGGAGTTCGCGGTCGCGGAGTTCGCCGCCGCCTGCGGGCTGTCCACCTTCCAGGGCCGCGCACTGATCGGGTCGGCGGTGGAGGCCAAGCACCGGCTCCCCGACATCTACGTCCGCACGATCAGCGGGCAGGTGCCGGTGTGGAAGGTGCGTCGGGTCACCGACCGCACCCACCGCCTCACCGCCGCGGCGGCGGCGCAGGTCGACGCCGAGCTCGCACCGATCCTGGGCTCGTGCTCGTTCGCGCAGATCGAACGGGCCGTCGAGGCCGCGGCGGCCGAGGCCGACCCCGAGCACGCCGAGGACACCCGCCTGGAGCCCCACAACGCCCCGCACGTCCAGGTGCGGTTCCACGACGCCCACCTCTACGGCGGGCGGGTCCCGTTCTTCGGGCTGCTGGACTACCCCGACGCCCTCGCCTTCGAGGCCACCGTCCAGGCCAAAGCCGGCGAGCTCGCCGACGAGCACCCCGACCTCACCCTGGATGAGCGCCGCGCCCTCGCCCTGGGCCGCCTCACCCCCACCACCGGCACCGGCGCTGCCAGCCCGACAAAAGAGATCGTGGTCTACGCCCACTACACGCCCGAGGATCGACACGGGATCGTGGACGTCGAGCGCCTCGGCGCCACCACCCTGGAGCAGGTGGCGGAGTGGTGCACCCAGTCCGCCACCAAGATCACCGTCCGGCCGGTGCTCGACCTGGACCTCGAGATCGGCACCGAGACCTACCGGCCCACCCCGCGGCAGCGCGACCAAGCCGTCCTGACCTGCCCCACCTGCGTGTTCCCCGGCTGCGGCCGCCACGCCCGCGGCTGCGACCTCGACCACATCATCCCGTTCGACCCCGACAACCCTGACGGCGGGAAGACGACGTCGTGGAACCTCGCCCCGTTGTGTCGCCTGCACCACCGACTCAAGACATTGGGGTTCTGGACCTATCGGCGCCTGACCCGCACGTCCTTAGAGTGGACATCACCCTCAGGACGGACCTACCTGGTCGACCACACCCACCAACGCCGACGAACCCGCTGACCCCCACCCCACCGGCACCGCCGGTGGGGCAACAACCATGCCCGGGGTCACGCCGACGCGAAGCCCGTCTCCTCGGCGCCGCCGAAGTGGCCACGCAGCACCGGGCGTACGTCGCCGCGGGTGCCGACCCAGCCGACGCCCGGCTCCAGATGACGGATCAACCGGGCGGGGGCACCGCCGACGACCGTGTGGTCGGCGACCTCGCCGCGCACGACCGAGCCGGCCGCGACGACGACGTTCCGGCCGATCGTCGCGCCGGGCAGGATGATCGCGCCGTGGCCGATCCATGAGCCCGACCCGATCCGGACCGGCTGGTGGGCGCCGAACTGCTCGCCGATCGGCAGGTGCGGGTCCTGGTAGCCGTGGCTGGCGTCGCACACGAAGACGTCCTGGCCGAACCACACGTCGTCGCCGACGTCGATCGAGGCGTGCGCGACCAGGCTGCACCGCGCGCCGATCACGCAGCGGTCGCCGATGACCAGGCCGCGCTCGGGGATGCCCGGGTCGCCGGGTCCGTAGCCGACCGAAAGCGTCACGTGCCGCCCGACGAGCGTGCCCGTCCCGAGGTGGATCGACGACGTACCCATGAGCGTCGCCGACGGGAAGCCGATGCTGGTGTCGGCACCGAAGGAGCCGAACTCCTCGGCCGCCCGCGTGCCCGGCGTGATCTCGCCGAGGCGGTCGAGCCAGCGCCAGCCGGCGAGAGCGCCGCGGTTCAGCAGCCGCTTCGTGTGCATGCCCACGGACGGAGAGTAGCCGCCTGCGATGATCCGGTGGTGCCCTGCGCGATCCCCGACTTCCTCGAGCTGATCGCCCAGCTGCCTGCCGTCGGCGACCACCCGACCGACCGGTGGACGCGCTACGAGGTGGCCGGTCACACGTTCGGCTACCTCTGGCCGCGCACCAGCACGGTCGGCCTCAAGCAGACGCTGGCGGAGCAGCTGGCACTGGTGGCCGAGCGGCCCGAGGTCTTCGAGGTGCAGTTCACCGCGGGCGCCTTCGGCTGGGTCGTGGTCCACCTGGAGGGGGTCGAGCGCGACGAGCTCGGCGAGCTGACCTTCGAGGCATGGCGGCTCACCGCGCCCGCGGATCTCGTCGCGGAGCGCGCCGACGAGCTGCCGACGTAGTTGGATACGCGCATGGCGAACTACGCGGACTTCCAGATCGGTCTCTACTTCGCGGGCCTGGGCGGCGAGGTGCCGGCGTACCCGCTCACCTTCGCCGGGCTCGAGAAGGCCGCGCAGGAGAAGATGGAGCACCGCCTCTGGGACTACGTCGCGGGCGGCGCTGGCGACGAGCACACCCAGCGCGGGAACGTCGAGGCCTTCGGCCGCTGGGGGATCGTGCCGCGGATGCTGGTGGGAGCCGCCGAGCGCGACCTGTCCGTCGAGCTCTTCGGCCACACCCTGCCGTCGCCGCTGCTGATGTCGCCGATCGGCGTGCTCGGCGTGATGACCGACGACGAGCACGGCGACCTCGCCGTGGCGGCGGCGTCCGCGAGCTCCGGCGTCCCGATGGTCGCGTCGACGCTGATGCAGGATCCGATGGAGGACGTCGCCGCTGCGCTCGGCGACACCCCGGGCTTCTTCCAGCTCTACACGCCCAACGACCGCGAGGTCGCCGAGAGCCTCGTACGCCGCGCCGAGGCCGCGGGCTTCCGGGGCCTCGTGGTCACCCTCGACACGTGGACGCTGGGCTATCGGCCGCGCGACCTGCAGCACGCGACGTTCCCGCAGCTGCGCGGCTACTGCCTTGCCAACTACTTCTCCGACCCGGTCTTCCGCTCCCGGCTCGCCACCCCGCCCGAGGAGGACCCCGGCGCCGCCGCCCTCGCCTGGGCGCTGATGTTCGGCAGCCCGACGTTGAGCTGGGACGACCTCGCGTGGCTGCGCGACCTGACCGACCTGCCGCTGCTGCTCAAGGGCATCTGCCACCCCGACGACGTACGCCGCGCTCGCGACGAGGGCGTCGACGGCATCTACTGCTCCAACCACGGCGGCCGCCAGGCGGCGAGCGCCCCGGCGCTCGACCTGCTCCCCGCGGTGGTGGACGCGGCCGACGGGATGCCGGTCGTCTTCGACTCC
Source organism: Nocardioides sp. GCM10030259 (assembly GCF_042666375.1). Taxonomy (NCBI): domain Bacteria; kingdom Bacillati; phylum Actinomycetota; class Actinomycetes; order Propionibacteriales; family Nocardioidaceae; genus Nocardioides; species Nocardioides sp. GCM10030259. The sequence continues at coordinate 195,085 of NZ_JBHTDF010000025.1, forward strand.
GGCGTCCGCTCCGGCGCCGATGTCGTCAAGGCGCTGGCCCTCGGCGCCACGGCCGTCGGCATCGGCCGTCCCTACGGGTACGGCGCGGTCCTCGGCGGCACCGCCGGCGTCGAGTTCGTGCTGTCCTGCCTGCTCGCCGAGACCGACCTGACGATGGGCCTCAACGGCTACGCCAGCATCGCCGACCTCACCCGGGACGTGCTGGTGCGCTGCTGATCCGGGCACCTCCCACGGCCCAGCCCTTCAGGAACGAAGCTCTGCGGCCGATGTCGAATTCAGGCTCCGTGGTTCGTGGAGTCAGTGAGAGCACGATTCGGCAGCGAGGAGGCGCCGTCATGTGGGACACCCCCCAGAGCAACCAGCAGCACCTGTCGCACGACCTTCCGTGCGCCCGCTGCGGCCACGCCACGCACACCTACCTGGCCTGCAGCGACACCTGTGGCTGCGTGCCGCCCGCCGCTCCCGGCACCGCCCAGCTCGCCGCCTGATCGGAAGTCCACGAGAATCGACGATTGCGGCCCGGTGTGGGCAATGTCACAGTGAGTCCACTGTGACACCTGCCCGGGAGGTCGAACCATGCGTCGCTCGTTGGTCGTAGCCCTTGTCTTCACCGTCATCGCGGCGCTCGCCGCGGGACTGAGCACCGCCACCGCAACACCGACGGCCAACGCAGGCAGGGACCCGGACCAGCTGGACGTCTACACCGCGACGGTGAGGCCGGCCGAGATGCCGGTGGTCACCGAGGCGGGGGTCGACGTGAGCGGCCAGCGACGCGTCGCGTCCGGCGTACAGCTCGACATGGTCCTCGACCAGGCGGACGCCGAACGGCTCCGGAGCCAGGGCATCGACCTGAAGCTCACGCGGGTCAAGGGCGGCCAGACGGTCCGTCAGTTCGCGGCCGCGCAGGCCGTCAGCGGCTTCAACGTCTGGCGGTCGTACGACGAGCAGGGCGGCATCCGCGACCAGCTCTACGCCGCGGCGCGCCAGAACCCCCAGCTCGTCAAGCTGGTGGTGCTCGGCCGGACCGCGCAGGGTCGCGAGATCCTGGCGGTCAAGGTGACCGAGGGCGCGCGCGGCCAGAAGGACGGCCGCAAGCCCGCGGTCCTCTACAGCGGCACGCAGCACGCTCGCGAGTGGATCGCCACCGAGGTGGTCCGGCGCCTGATGAACCACTACATCGACGGATGGCGCGACAACGACCGCTCGATCCGCAAGCTGCTCAAGTCGACCGAGCTGTGGTTCGTCCCCGTCGCCAACCCCGACGGCTACCAGTACACGTTCGACAACGAGCGCCTGTGGCGCAAGAACCTGCGCGACAACAACGGCAACGGCGAGGTCGACGGCGGCGACGGCGTCGACCCCAACCGCAACTACCCCAGCCACTGGGGCTGGGACGAGGAGGGCTCCTCGTCCATCCCCTCCAGCGGTACCTACCGCGGTCCGGCGCCGAGGTCCGAGCCCGAGACGCGGGCGCTGGCCGGGCTGCTCGACCGGATCGGGTTCTCCTTCCAGGTCAACTACCACTCCAACGGCCAGTGGCTGCTCTACGCGGAGGGCTGGCAGACGGGGACGCCGAGCGCCGACGACCCGATCTACTACGCGATGTCGGGCAACCTCGACGACCCGGCGATCGCCGACTTCCACCCGGGCCTGAGCTCCGACGTCCTCTACGTCACCAACGGTGAGACCACCGACTACGCCCACGCGGAGACGGGCGCGCTGGCCTGGACCCCGGAGCTGTCGGAGGGCTGCGACGGCTGCGGCTTCGTGTTCCCGGACGACGAGGCCCTGGTGCAGGAGGAGTTCGAGCGCAACCTGCCGTTCGCCCAGTCCGTGGCCGACTCGGCGCAGGACCCGGACGACCCGGAGACCGTCACCGGCATCGAGACCAAGCCCTTCTACATCGACAGCGAGGACCCCTACAAGCGCAGCAACCCGGGTGTCCAGCTGAGCTTCACCAAGTCGTACGGCGACCCGCAGCCGGTCGCCGTGCTGGCCAAGCGGAGCCTCGGACGGGTGACGCTGCACTGGCGTATCAACGGCGGACGGGAGCACACCGCGCGGACGTCGGAGTGGGAGGGCGGCACGCGGTACGACCCTGCGTCCGTCTACTACCACCAGATGCGCGGCGTCGTGCGCGGCACCGACCCCGGCGACTCCGTCCGGGTCTGGTTCACCGGTGGCGGCGAGCGGAGTGAGTCCTTCACCTACGACGCCGTCTCCGAGACCGACAACGACGTGCTCGTCGTGGCGGCCGAGGACTACACGGGTGCCTCGCCGAACCAGACGGCCGGCCCCCACTACGCCGACACGTACGTCGACGCGCTGGCCGCCAACGGCGAGGATGCCGACCTCTACGACGTCGACGCCGCGGGCCGCCTCGCACCGGACGCCCTCGGCGTGCTCAGCCACTATGACGCGGTGGTCTGGGAGACCGGCAACGACCTCGTGACCCGCACGGCCGGCCTGGGGGGCGGCAACGCTGACCTGCTGGCCCTCGACGAGATCCTCCAGTTCCGTTCGTACCTGAACGAGGGCGGACGGGTGCTGTTCGCCGGCGACTCCGCGGGCCAGCAGTACACCAACAACGTGGGCAACCAGATGTACGACCCGAAGGGCGAGGTCGCCTGCACCCCGCCGCCCGCGGACATCGACCCGCGGCGGTGCCTGCCGCTGTGGGGCTCGTTCGGCGGCGGTGACCAGACCCACGACGTGCTGCAGTACTACCTGGGCGCGTACCTCTCCGTGCCAGCCGACGGCCTCGACGACGCGGGCGCAGCGTTCGACGCCCGAGGCGTCGACGACCCGTTCGCGGGATTCTCGTGGGGCCTCGACGACCCCTTCGCCGACACGAACACGGTCCGCAGGTCGTCGTTCCTGTCGACCAGCGGCATCCTGCCGCCCGACCAGTTCCCGCACTTCGACACCTGGCCGGCCGCGCGGTACGAGAAGCCGGGCGGGCCGTTCGACCCGCACTCGGGCAGCCAGTACGTCTACTCCCAGATCGCCGACGTCTCCTACAAGCGGCTGACCCGCGAGATCGCGGTGCCGGCGGCGGGCGGATCGATGACGTTCTGGACGTCGTACGACACCGAGTCGCACTGGGACCACCTGTTCGTGGAGGCGCGCACGCCCGGCCAGGACAACTGGACGACGTTGCCGGACGCCAACGGCCACACGACGCAGGAGACCGGCGACAGCTGTCCGTTGGCGACCTCCGGCGGCTGGCGGACCCTGCACCCGCACCTGGACCACTACCAGACGCAGGTCGGCGCGGACGCGTGCTCGCCGACCGGTACGACGGGCGCCTGGCACGCGGCGAGCGGGAACTCCGCCGGCTGGCAGGACTGGAGGATCGACCTCTCGGCGTACGCCGGCCAGACCGTCGAGATCTCGATCGCCTACGCCAGCGACTGGGCGACGCAGGGCATCGGCGTCTTCCTCGACGACATCACGCTCCCCGACGGGACCAGCACGTCGTTCGAGACCGACCTCGGCGGCTGGGCGGTCACCGGGCCGCCTCCGGGTGGCTCGACGAACGCCAACAACTTCGAGCGCACCGACGCGTCCGGCTTCCCGGTCGGCAACGTCATCGCCACGCCGCAGTCGCTGCTGATGGGCTTCGGGCTCGAGGGCGTCTCGACCGAAGCAGAGCGGAACGAGGTGATGGGACGAGCCCTCGACCACCTGCTCGACTGACGAACCAAGGCCGAGGGCCCCGCACAGTCCTGTGCGGGGCCCTCGTGCTGTGTGGCAGGTGTGAGCCAGCCGACCTTTGACTTCAAGTACTTGAAGTTCCTACGGTCGATGGAGTGAGTGCACGTACTGACCAGCACAGCTACACGATCAAGGAAGCGGCCGCGCTGACGGGGCTTCCGGCGAGCACGCTGCGCTACTACGAGTCGATCGGGGTGATCTCGCCGATCAGCCGCGGCGCGAGCAGCAAGCACCGCGTCTACGACGAGGACGACCTCGACCAGCTGATGGCGGTCGCCTGCCTGGCGGCCACCGGCATGTCCGTGAGCGACATGCGGCAGTACGTGGCGAACGGACAGCTCGGCCCCGGCGCAGCCAGGGAGCAGATCGAGCTCCTGGTCGAGCAGGGGCGGCGGCTGGCGCTCGAGGCCGAGCACCTCGCCCTGCGTCGGCGGTACGTCCGGCTCAAGATCGACTACTGGCACGCCGTCCAGGCGGGCGACGACGCCCGCACCGAGCTCCTGTCGAGCGAGGCGCGTGCCCTGGCCGACCAGCTCAGGGACGCCAGGAAGCCGTAGCGAGGGCCGGTGCCGCCGGCGGACCCATGAGTTCCGCCGGTCGGATCCTCCGCGCGTGCCCATCTCACATCCACCAACCGATCCTGCGAAGTCACACGAAGGAGCACTTCTCATGCGCGTCAACGCGTACGCGGCACCCGCCGCAGGCCAGCCCCTGGCCCTCACCACCATCGAGCGTCGTGAGGTCGGACCCAACGACGTGCTGATCGAGATCCAGTACGCCGGCATCTGCCACTCCGACATCCACACCGTCAACGGCGACTGGGGCCGCCAGCCGTTCCCGGTCGTCCCCGGCCACGAGATCGTCGGCATCGTCACCGAGACCGGAGGCGAGGTCACCCGCCACCGGGTCGGCGACCGGGTCGGTGTCGGCTGCATGGTCAACTCCTGCGGAGAGTGCGTCAACTGCCGCAACGGCGACGAGCAGCACTGCCTCGACGGCATGGTGCCCACCTATGCCGGCACCGACCGCGACGGCACGACCACGCAGGGCGGCTACTCCACCCACGTCGTGGTCGACGCCGACTACGTCCTCTCGGTCCCCGACGGCCTCGACCCGGCCGCCGCCGCTCCGCTGCTGTGCGCCGGCATCACCACCTACGCACCCCTGCGCCGCTGGGGCGCCGGACCGGGCAAGCGGGTGGCGATCGTCGGCCTCGGCGGCCTCGGCCACATGGCCGTCAAGTTCGCCCACGCCCTCGGGGCTGAGGTCACCGTCCTGTCGCAGTCGCTGAAGAAGCAGGAGGACGGCCTGCGGCTGGGTGCCGACCACTACCACGCCACCTCCGACCCCGGCACCTTCGAGCAGCTGGCCGGCCGGTTCGACCTGATCATCAACACCGTCAGCGCGAGCATCGACCTCGACGCCTACCTCGGGCTGCTCGGCGTCGACGGCACCCTGGTCAACGTCGGCGCCCCGGCAGAGCCGCTGAGCGTCAACGTGTTCTCGCTCATCGGCGCCCGCCGTTCCTTCGCCGGGTCGATGATCGGCGGCATCGCCCTGACCCAGGAGATGCTGGACTTCTGTGCCGAGCACAACATCGGCGCCGAGGTCGAGGTCATCTCCGCGGACAAGGTCAACCAGGCCTACGAGCGAGTGCTCGCCTCCGACGTCCGCTACCGGTTCGTCATCGACACCAGCACCCTCTCCTGACCACCAGGAACGCCGAAGGCCCCGCACAGTCACTGTGCGGGGCCTTCGTCTGTGGCAGGTGCAGGATTCGAACCTGCGAAGGCAAAGCCGACGGATTTACAGTCCGCTCCCATTGGCCGCTCGGGCAACCTGCCTCAGCGCTTCCTGGCGGGCCCGTTTGGCCCGCTGGCAGCAAGGCGAAACAATAGCGCAGGCACATCAGCGGCACGAAACCGGCGAACCGCCGGCTGAGAGGGAGAAGACATGGCCGACTCGTCGTTCGACATCGTCAGCAAGATCGACCGCCAGGAGGTCGACAACGCGCTCGGCCAGACCGCGCGCGAGATCGCGACCAGGTTCGACTTCAAGGGCACGGGCGCGACGATCGAGTGGCAGGGCGAGCACGCGATCGAGATCTCGGCGTCGGCCGACGACCGCGCGAACGCCGTCCTCGACGTCTTCAAGTCCAAGCTCGTGAAGCGCGACGTGAGCCTCAAGGTGCTCGACGCCTCCGAGCCGCGCCAGAGCGGCCAGCAGAGCAAGATCGCGATCGCGCTCAAGGAGGGCATCTCCTCCGAGGACGCCAAGAAGGTCTCGAAGCTGATCCGCGACGAGGGCCCCAAGGGCGTCAAGGCCCAGATCCAGGGCGACGAGCTGCGGGTGTCGTCCAAGAAGCGCGACGACCTCCAGGCCGTGATCGCGCTGGTCAAGGCCCAGGACTACGACTTCGCGGTGCAGTTCACGAACTACCGCTGAGGTAGCCGGTCACCGACTCCAGGCGCGCCCCCTCGGTGAGGTGGACGAGCACCTCCCGGGTCGTGACGACCGGTACGGCGTGCACGCGGCGTACGCCGACCGTCCGGCCGGCGGCGACCACGGCGCCGTCCGCGACGACCTCGTGGCGGTCGACCCGCTGGCCGTCACCGAGGTCCTCGCGGAGCTCGAGGTGGTCGAGCCGGACCGGTTGTGGCCAGCTCGCGCGCACGACGCCCGGCGCGACCTGCTCGAGCGTCGCCGGGAGTGGGTCGCGGAACCGTCGCGCCAGCTCGTCGGTGAGCTCGAGCAGGCGGGCCCGGTCACGCTCGTCGGTCAGGCCGCGCCGGTCGGGCGGAACGTTGAGCAGCAGCCCGGCGCCGAGGCCGACGGAGCGGTACCAGATCTCCAGGAGCTGGTCGCGGCTCTTGAGGGAGTCGAGGTCGTCGGGCTGCCAGAACCAGTTCGCGCGGATCGGCACGTCGCACTCCGGCGGCAGGTAGCGCAGGTCGGCCAGACCGTCGTCCTCGGTCGCGTAGACGCTGCGGCGGGTGACGGCGGTGACGTACTCGACCGGGTCGGCGGCGATCCCGTCCTCGTTGCCCACCCAGCGGATCGTCGGACGGCCCATGTTGAAGACCATCGCGTCGGGCTGGTGCCGGTCGACGACGGCCATGTAGCGGTCCCAGTCGTACTCGCGGCCCTCCGAGCCGGCACCGTCGAACCACAGCTCGGCGAGCTCGCCGTACTGCGTGCACAGCTCGGTCAGCTGCGCGGCATAGAAGTCGTCGTACGCCGCGGGGTCCGCGTAGCAGGCGGCGTTGCGGTCCCACGGCGAGAGGTAGAGCCCGGCGCCGATGCCGGCCTCGGCGCACGCGTCGGTCAGCAGCCGTACGACGTCCCCGCGCCCACCTCGCCACGGGGACGCACGCACCGAGTAGTCGGTGGTGGCGGTCGGCCAGAGGCAGAACCCGTCGTGGTGCTTCGCGGTCAGCACGACGTAGCGCGCGCCGGCCGCCACCGCCGTCTCGACCCACTGCCGCGGGTCGCAGCTCGTCGGGTCGAAGCTCGACGCCGGGAGCGTCCCGTCGCTCCACTCCACGCCGTTGAAGGTGTTCACGCCGAAGTGCAGGAACAGGCCGAAGCCGGCCCGCTGCCAGCGCAGCTGGGCCTCGGTGGGTCTCGTGCTCATCTCAGTCGGGGAGCGCAAGCTTCTTCGTCTCGAAGTGCTGGTAGTCCTTCAGGGAGTTGAAGTCCCCGCCCCAGAAGAAGCCCTGGTGGCGGAACGCCTTCTCCACGACGTCGTTCTTGGTGATCATGCCCGGGCGTACGTCGCTGCGGTCGAGGTACTCGACCCCGGCCTCCGGGAGGACCGTCGTCCCGCGGACGTACGGGTTCTCGACGGTGTTGATGTCGATCGCCTGTCCGTAGGAGTGGATCGAGAACCGGTCCGTCGTGCCGGTGATCGGCCGGCAGTTGAACGCCGAGGTGTTGTCCGCCGCCATCGAGGCGTCGTCGGACCCGCCATAGCTCTCGATCAGCTCCATCCGACGGATCGGGAACCGGTGCTCGAAGAGCACCCGGAAGGCCGCCACCACGTCCTGGGCGACCAGCCGGTGCACCATGAGCTGTCCACCGCTGTGGACGGCACCGTCGAAGCCCACGAAGTTCATCTCGATGATGCGGAGGTCGTCGATCGGCACCGGGCAGCCCGGCTTCCAGGAGACCCCGATCATCGCCGCCCGGGTCTCCTCGTCGACGGTTCGGATCGTGGCCTGGAAGCCGGGCTCCGACGCGGCCGGCGACCCGAGAGGGACGAGCAGGCCGAGAGCCAGGACGAGCGTGGACAGGACACCCGAGATGCGCATGCTTCGGACCCTAGTCCGCACGCGACCTCACGTCACCGCCTGACGGTCAACCGGCAGCGACCACCATCGACGGGACGGTCGTGGCGCCGGAGGCCGGCGTCACCCACACCCGCACGCCCGGCTCGACGCCGAGCTGGCGGGCGTGCGTGCGGGTCAGCACGACCAGGACGTCCTCGCCGTCGTCGGTGAGCACGTTGACGCGGACCTCGAAGCCGACCCGCAGCACCCGCGAGACCGTGCCCTCGGCGGCACCGGCGAGCTGCGGTGTCGTCGACACGTGCACGTCGTGGGGCCGGAGGAGCACGCCGCCCAGCGTGGTGACCTCGCCGAGGAAGCCCATCACGAAGTCGTTGGCGGGCTCGTCGTACAGCTGGTCCGGCGTGCCGACCTGCTCGACCCTGCCGTCGTTGATGACGACGATCTCGTCGGCGACCTCCATCGCCTCCTCCTGGTCGTGGGTGACGAAGACGGTGGTCACGTGGACCTCGTCGTGCAGCCGGCGGAGCCAGTCGCGCAGCTCCTTGCGGACCTTCGCGTCGAGCGCGCCGAACGGCTCGTCGAGCAGCAGCACCGTGGGCTCCACAGCGAGCGCGCGGGCCAGGGCCATGCGCTGGCGCTGACCGCCGGAGAGCTGCGAGGGCAGGCGGTGCGAGAACTGCGAGAGGTGCACGAGGCGCAGCAGCTCGTCGACCCGCGCCTCGATCTCGGCCTTGGGACGCTTGCGGATCTCGAGGCCGAACGCGACGTTCTTCGCGACCGTCATGTGCTTGAAGACGGCGTAGTGCTGGAAGACGAAGCCGACGTTGCGCTTCTGCGGGGGCAGCTTCGTCGCGTCCGTCCCCTCGATGCTGACCCTGCCGGTGTCGGCGGTCTCGAGGCCCGCGATGACGCGCAGCAGCGTGGACTTGCCGCCGCCCGACGGCCCGAGGAGCGCGGTGAGCTGCCCGGTCGGGATCGTCAGGCTGACGTCGTCGAGGGCGACGAAGTCGCCGTAGGTCTTGGTGATTCCGGTGATGTCGATGCTCATGTCTGCTCCTGTCTCAGTGCTCGTCCCGGGGTCGGAGTACGGCGACCACGACCAGGCAGGCGATGCAGAGCATCACCAGCAGGAACGCGATCGCGTAGGCCGAGCCTTGAGCGAAGTTCTGGTACTTCTCCTCCACCATCAGCGTGGCGGTCTGGGTCTTCCCGCTGACGTTGTTCGACACGACCTTCACCGCGCCGAACTCACCGACGGACCGGGCGAGGCTGAGCACCACGCCGTACACGACCGCCCACTTGATGCTGGGCAGCGTGATCCGCCAGAAGGTCTGCGGCGCGTTCGCGCCGAGGCTGCGGGCCGCCTGCTCCTGCTCGTCCCCGACCTCCGCGAGCGTCGGGACGACCTCGCGGATCACCAGGGGCAGCGCGACGAAGCAGGTGGCCATGATCAGGCCGGGCGTCGCGAAGATGACCTGGAGCCCGCTGGACTCCAGCGTCGTGCCGAACCAGCCGTCGCGGCCGTTGTAGACCAGCACCAGCGCCAGGCCGACCACCACCGGGGAGACCGAGAGCGGGACGTCGATCAGCGCCGACAGCAGGCGCTTGCCGGGGAACTCGTAGCGGACGAGCAGGATCGAGATCGTCACGCCGAAGACGAGGTTGATGACCACGGCGATGCCGGCCACCTGGGCGGTGAGCAGCAGCGCCGAGATCACGTCCTCGTCGCCTAGCGCGTCCATCAGGTTCGTCAGGCCGCCCTCGAAGGTACGGCGGAACAGCATGCCGACCGGCCACGCGACGAGGAAGAACACGTAGCCGATGGCCAGCAGGCGCAGGGTCCAGCGGACGGGTGCGGATACCTCAACCACGGCGCGCCACCCGCCTCTGGACGATGTCGAGCACCACGATCACGAAGAGCGCGACCGCGAGCATCACCGAGGCGACCGCCGCGGCGGAGGCGTAGCTGCCGTTCTCGATGAAGGACAGCATGCGCACCGAGGCGACCTCGGTCTCGTTGGGCCGGTTGCCGCTGAGCAGCACCAGCGAGCCGTACTCCGAGATCGCACGCGCGAAGCTGAGTGCCGCGCCCGCGGTGATCGCGGGCACCAGGCTCGGCAGCAGGATCCGGCGGAAGATGGTGCCCCGCTTCGCGCCGAGCGACGCTGCAGCCTCCTCGACGTCCGCCTCGAGCTCCTCGAGCACGGGCTGCACGGTGCGGACGATGAAGGGCAGCGTGACGAAGGCCAGGGCCAGCGCCACCGACTTCTCGGTGAACGCCCAGTGCAGGCCGATCGGGCTGTTGGGCCCGTACAGCGCCAGCAGCACCAGGCCCGCGACGACCGTCGGCAGCGCGAACGGGATGTCGATGACGACGTTGAGGACCGTCTTGCCGGGGAACCGGTCCCGGACCAGCACCCAGGCGATGATCGTGCCCATCACGATGTTGACGACGGTCACCAGGGCGGCCTGGACCACGGTCAGCTTGAGCGCGTTCCAGGTCTGCGGGTCGGTGAGCACGTCGACGTAGTTGGCCCAGCCGCCGGCGGCCGCGGCTGCGACGATGGCCGCCAGCGGCACCAGCACGAGCAGGCTGAACCACAGCATCGCGATGCCGAGGCCCAGCCCGGCGCCGGGCGTGAGCGTGTTGCGTGGGGACGTACGGCGTACGCGGCCGGGCCGGCCCCCGGGATCGGGAGCCGGCCGGCCTGCGTCGATCGTCGCCCCGGAGAGGGCGGCGGTCATTACTCCTCGCCCTCCTTGCCGAGGTCCTGCTGGAGCTCGGTCACGATGCCGAGGGGGTTGCCCTCCTGGCCATCGCCGAAGAACTTGTCGGCGGCCTCGCCCCACCCGTTGAAGTTCTCGTCGATCGTGTAGAGCGTCTCCGGGGCCGGGAACGGGTCGCTCGGGTCGTTGGCGCCGTCGACCTCCGGGATCTCCACGCCGTCGACGACCGGCCGGAAGCCGGACGCGGCGTAGTCCGCCTGGGCCTCGGGGCCGGTGATGAACTCCAGGAACGCCTGCGCGCTGTCACCGGCCTCCGTCGTCACCGCCGCCGGGTTCTCGATCAGCAGGGTGTCCGGCGGGACGACGTAGTCGACGTCCGCACCGCTCTGCTTGGCGAGGATCGCCTCGTTCTCGTAGGAGAGCAGCACGTCGCCGCTGCCGTCGGTGAACGCGGTGGTCGCCTCACGACCGCTCGCGGGCAGCGCGATGGTGTTGTTCAGGAGCTTGGTCAGGTAGTCGCGGCCGGCCGCCTCGTCGTCGGCGCCACCCGTGGCGTGCGCCCAGCCCGCGAGGATGTTCCACCGGGCGGAGCCGGAGGAGCCCGGGTTGGGCGTGATGATCTCGACGCCCGGCTTCACCAGGTCGTCCCAGGTCTGGATGTTCTCGGGGTTGCCGGCCCGGACCACGAAGACCACCACGGACGAGGTGGCGATGCCCTTGGTCGGGTTGTCCTTCCAGTCCTCGGCCACGAGGCCCTCGTCCACGAGTCGGGTCACGTCGGTCTCCAGCGAGTAGTGGACGACGTCGGCCTCCGACCCTGCGACGACCGCGCGGCTCTGGTCACCGGAGGCGCCGTACGACGGCTCGAAGTCGACCCCGTCACCGGCGTCGGTGTCCTGGAAGTCCTCGAACACCGGCTCGTTGGCCGCCTCCATCACGGAGAACGCACTCAGGTGGATGGTCTCGTCGCTGTCCGAACCGTCCGCGGTAGAGCAGCCGGTCAAGGCCAGCACCCCGGCGACCGCAGCCGCCGCAACCTTGATCGTTGTCTTCATCTCTCCTCATTCCTCCGCCCACACCGGGGGCGTTTCTGGTGAATGAGAAGGAGATTACTCGACTTAAGGGGGTTAATGTCCAATGCCCACTTTCTGGACGGGGGTGTGTCGCGACTCACGGCCCGCTCCGCCGCCCACCAGCAGAGACGGGTTCGGCCCGCCCGGAGCGGCGTCTATCGTGGTAAGTCGGAAGGCGGCAGCGCGAAACTGGAACACGTTCCAGATTTCGCGTACCGCGAGTACGATCGAGGCGGTCGTCCGCCCGCCACGGCACGTGGGCTGGCGACCCGAGCACGCAATCCGAGGGAAGTGGGCACGTCCCGTGTCAAACAAGCAGGTCAAGCAGCTCGACCGGGTGATCATCCGGTTCGCAGGCGACTCCGGCGACGGCATGCAGCTGACTGGCGACCGGTTCACCCAGGAGTCGGCGGTCTTCGGCAACGACCTCGTGACGCTGCCGAACTTCCCCGCCGAGATCCGGGCGCCCCAGGGCACCCTGCCCGGCGTCTCGTCGTTCCAGGTGCACTTCGCCGACCACGACATCCTGACCGCGGGCGACGCACCCGACGTGCTGGTCGCGATGAACCCCGCGGCACTCAAGGCCAACCTCGGCGACCTGCCCAAGGGCGCGACCGTCATCGTCGACACCCACGACTTCAGTCCCCGCAACCTGACCAAGGCCGGCTACGACGCCAACCCGCTCGACCTGCTGGGCGACGCCAACGACCCGCTCGGCGAGTTCCAGGTGCACCCCGTCGACCTGACCGGCATGACCGTCGAGGCGGTCAAGGAGTTCGGGCTGTCGCGCAAGGACGCCGCCCGCGCGAAGAACATGTTCGCGCTCGGCCTGCTGTCCTGGATGTACGGCCGCCCGACCGACCCGACGGTGACGTTCCTGGAGCGGCGGTTCGCGAAGGTCGCCGACATCCGCGACGCCAACATCACGGCGTTCAAGGCCGGCTGGAACTTCGGCGAGACCACCGAGGCGTTCGTCGTCCAGTACGAGATCAAGCCCGCCCCGATGGCGCCGGGCACCTACCGCAACATCACCGGCAACCTGGCGCTCGCCTACGGGCTCATCGCGGGCAGCGTCCAGTCCGGACTCCCGCTCTTCCTCGGGTCCTACCCGATCACGCCGGCCTCCGACATCCTCCACGAGCTGAGCAAGCACAAGGCCTTCGGCGTCACGACGCTCCAGGCCGAGGACGAGATCGCCGGCATCGGCTCGGCGATCGGCGCCTCCTTCGCCGGCTCGCTCGCCGTCACCACGACCTCCGGCCCCGGCATCGCGCTGAAGTCCGAGGCGATCGGGCTGGCCGTGATGACCGAGCTCCCCCTCATCGTGGTCGACGTCCAGCGCGGCGGGCCGTCCACCGGCCTGCCGACCAAGACCGAGCAGGCCGACCTGCTGCAGGCGATGTACGGCCGCAACGGCGAGGCGCCGGTGCCGATCGTGGCGCCGCAGTCGCCGGGCGACTGCTTCGACGCGGCCGTCGAGGCGGCCCGGATCGCGATCACCTACCGCACCCCGGTGATGCTGCTCTCCGACGGCTACCTCGCCAACGGCTCCGAGCCGTGGCGGATCCCCGAGGTCGCGGACCTGCCCACGATCGACCCGAAGTTCGCGACCGACCGCAACAAGACGGTCGTCGCCAAGGACGGCACCGAGTCCGAGGAGTACTGGCCCTACCTCCGCGACGAGGAGACCCTCGCGCGTCCGTGGGCCGTCCCGGGCACCGCCGGCCTCGAGCACCGCATCGGTGGCCTCGAGAAGGGCGACGGGCACGGCAACATCTCCTACGACCCCGGCAACCACGACTTCATGGTCCGCACCCGCCAGGCCAAGATCGACCGGATCGCCGAGTCGCTGCCGCCGCTCGAGGTCGACGACCCGAGTGGCCGCGCGAAGGTGCTGGTGATCGGCTGGGGCTCGACGTACGGCCCCATCGGCGCCGGCGTACGCCGGGTGCGCAAGGCCGGCCACAACGTCGCGCAGGTGCACCTGCGCCACCTCAACCCGTTCCCCAAGGACCTCGGCGAGATCCTCGCGCGCTACGACAAGGTGCTGGTGCCCGAGATGAACCTCGGCCAGCTCAGCATGCTGCTGCGTGCGAAGTACCTCGTCGACGCCATCGGCTACAACCACGTCCGCGGACTACCGCTCAAGGCGGCCGAGCTGGCCGAGGCCATCGGCGGCCTCGTCGCCGACGCCGAGGGCATCGAGGTCGACCTCTCCGTTCCCCAGGAGGCGAACAAGTGAGCACGACTGAGCTCCCCTTCCCCGGGCTCCGCTCGGGCGTCGAGGGCGTCCCCACGACCGACCAGCCGCAGACCGGCAAGGACTTCACCAGCGACCAGGAGGTCCGCTGGTGCCCCGGCTGCGGTGACTACGCCGTCCTCAAGGCCGTGCAGGGCTTCCTGCCCGACCTCGGCCTGCGCCGCGAGAACATCGTGTTCGTCTCCGGCATCGGCTGCTCGTCGCGGTTCCCCTATTACCTCGACACCTACGGCATGCACTCGATCCACGGCCGCGCGCCGTCGATCGCGACCGGCATCGCCACGGCCCGCGAGGACCTGTCGGTCTGGGTCGTCACCGGTGACGGCGACGCGCTGTCGATCGGCGGCAACCACCTGATCCACGCGCTGCGCCGCAACGTGAACATGACGATCCTGCTGTTCAACAACCGGATCTACGGGCTGACCAAGGGCCAGTACTCCCCCACCTCCGAGGCCGGCAAGATCACCAAGTCGACCCCGATGGGCTCGCTCGACCACCCGTTCAACCCGGTGTCCCTGGCGCTGGGGGCGGAGGGCTCGTTCGTTGCCCGCACGATCGACTCCGACCGCAAGCACCTCACCTCGGTGCTGTCCGCGGCCGCCGCCCACCGCGGCACGTCGTTCGTGGAGATCTACCAGAACTGCCCGATCTTCAACGACGGCGCGTTCGACGCGATCAAGAGCCCCGACACCAAGGCCGACGCGATCATCCCGCTGGTGCACGGCGAGCCGATCCGGTTCGGCGCTCCCACCGAATCAGGGCAGGGCGCCAAGGGCCTGATCCGCGACAGCGAGACCGGCGGCGTGAAGGTCGTCGACGTCGCCGACGTGGGCGAGGGCTCCGTGCTCGTGCACGACGCCCACAACCCCGACCCGAGCACGGCGTTCGCGATCTCGCGGCTCACCGACTCCGGCTACCTCAACCAGTCCCCGATCGGCATCTTCCGCCAGGTCGAGCGGCCGACGTACGACGACGGCGCCCGCGGCCAGATCGCCTCGGCCCAGGACGCGGCCCCCGGGGAGCCGAGCGACCGCCTGGCCGCGCTGATCGGCGGCGGCGACACCTGGACGATCGTCTGACGATCGGCCTGACAGGCTCCAGACACAGGAAGGTCCCCGCCCGAGAGCGGGGACCTTCCTGTGTGTGCATCTGCCGTCGGTCGGATACCCGTTCGCCCCACCGATAAACCCGGCCCTATCCTTGACCGGTGCCAGACGCCCGCCGCGGATTCCTCCTCGGCGTCGCGGCCTACGTGATGTGGGGACTCTTCCCGCTCTACTGGCCGCTCCTGGAGCCCGCCGGCGCCGGCGAGATCCTCGCCCACCGGGTGCTGTGGTCGTCGATCACGATGGTCGTGCTGGTCTTCCTCCTGCGCCGCACGCGGCAGCTGAAGGCGATCTGGCGCGACCGCCGGGTCCGGTTGCTGCTCACCATCGCCGGCGCCGTGATCAGCGTGAACTGGCTGACCTACATCTGGGGCGTCAACAACGACCGCGTCGTCGAGACGTCGCTCGGCTACTTCATCAACCCGCTCGTCACCGTGCTGATGGGCGTGCTGATCCTGCACGAGCGGCTGCGCCCGCTCCAGTGGGTCGCCATGGGCATCGCGTCCCTCGCGGTGGTCGTGCTGACGCTGGACTACGGCCGGCTTCCGTACGTCGCGCTGGTGCTCGCCCTCTCGTTCGGCAGCTACGGGCTGTGCAAGAAGACCGCGAACGTCGGTGCCACCGAGAGCCTGACCTACGAGACCGCGGTGATCGCGCCGTTCGCGCTGCTCTACGTGCTGTGGATCGGGGCGAACGGCACGGCGGACTTCGGCAGCCACGGCACCGGGCACGCGCTGCTCTTCCTCACCACCGGCATCGTCACCGCCGTGCCGCTGATCTGCTTCGGCGCGGCCGCGACCCGGGTCTCAATGGTGACGCTCGGGCTGCTGCAGTACCTCGCGCCGATCCTCCAGTTCGGCCTCGGCGTCTTCTGGCTGCACGAGGACATGCCGGCCGGCCGCTGGGCCGGCTTCGTGCTGGTCTGGATCGCGCTGGTGATCTTCACCGTCGAGGCGGTCAACCACCGCCGCCGGCAGCTGCGGCTGACCGTCGAGGCGGCCGCGGTCTAGGAGGACCGGGTCGCCACGATGTCGGCGAACGCCTCGAGGGCAGCGCGGACGGGGCCCTCGGGTACGGCGGCGAGCTGCGCCTTGGCGCGGCCGGCCTCGGCGACGACGTAGGCGCGGGCCTCGTCCATCGCGGGATGCTTGCGCAGCAGGTCGAGGACCTCCGCGTGCCGCGCGTCGTCGGTGAGGTCGCCGTCGAGGAGCTCGTGGAGGCGGGCGTCCGCCGGGTCGGTGGAGGCGCGCGCCATCAGCACGGGAAGGGTGGGGACGCCCTCGCGGAGGTCGGTCCCCGGGGTCTTGCCGGACTCCCCCGACTCGGAGGCGATGTCGAGGATGTCGTCGGAGAGCTGGAAGGCGGAGCCGACGATCTCGCCGTACGCCGTGAGCGCCTCCTCGACCTCGCGGGTGGCGCCGCCGAAGCGGGCGCCGTACCGGGCGGAGGTCGCGATCAGCGACCCGGTCTTGCCGGCGACGACCTCGAGGTAGTGCTGGAGCGGGTCCTCGTCGGGGCCGGGCTTCACGGTCTCGAGGATCTGGCCCTCGACGAGCTGGGTGAAGGTCTGGGCCTGGATGCGCACGGCATCGGCGCCGAGCTCGGCGGTGAGCTCGGAGGACTTCGAGAAGAGGAAGTCGCCGGTGAGGATCGCGACGTGGTTGCCCCAGCGCGAGTGCGCGGTCACGGCGCCGCGGCGCAGGTCGGCCTCGTCCATGACGTCGTCGTGGTAGAGCGACGCCAGGTGGGTCAGCTCGACGACGCACGCCGCGGTGATCACCTCATCGGCGTCGGGCCGGTCGCCAGCCTCGGCCGCGAGCAGCACCAGCAGCGGCCGGAACCGCTTGCCGCCCGCCTCCATGAGGTGGCTCGCCATCTCGGTGACGAAGTCGGCCCGGCTCCGGACGTGCCCGGCCAGCGCCTCCTCGACGAGGCCCAGGCGGTCGCGGAGCCTCGCGGCCAGGGCCTCGTCACCGACGGGGAGAGCGAGTGCAGCAGAACCTGTCGTCACCTGAGGAATTGTCCAGCATGGTCCGCCAGCGTGAGAACCGGCCCGGGGACGACGCCCAGCGCGACCGTCGCGGCGACGCCCACGACGATCGTCAGCGACGTCAGCACCGACGGCCTCGTCACGCTCGCGACCTCCCCGTGCTCGGGGCCGGCGTCGACGAAGAACATCAGCACGATGACCCGGACGTAGAAGAACACCGCGATGATGCTGCACACGATCGCGGCGATCACGACCGGCCAGGCGCCGGCCGCCAGCGCGGCCGTGAACACGGCCCACTTGCCGATGAACCCGGCGGTCAGCGGGATGCCGGCCATCGACAGCAGGAAGAACGCGAACGTGCCGGCGACCAGCGGCGAGCGCCGGCCCAGGCCCCGCCAACGAGCGAACGCCGACGCCTCACCCGACGAGTCGCGGACCAGCGTGACGACGGCGAAGGAGCCGATCAGCGCGAAGCCGTAGGTCGTCAGGTAGAAGAGCACCGCCTGGGTGGAGGTGATCTGGCCGTCCGACAGGTCGGAGGCCTGCTGGACGCCGAGCACGCCGGTGAGCAGGAAGCCGGTGTGGGCGATGGAGGAGTAGGCGAGCATGCGCTTCATGTCGGTCTGCACGACCGCGAGCACCGCACCGACCACCATCGTCAGGATCGCGATGATCCACAGCATCGGCTGCCAGGTCCAGCGGTCCGCGCCGAGCGCGACGTAGAAGACGCGCATGATCGCGCCGAACGCCGCGATCTTGGTGCCCGCGGACATGAACGCCGTGACCGGCGTGGGCGCGCCCTGGTAGACGTCGGGCGTCCACGAGTGGAACGGCGCGGCGCCGACCTTGAAGAGCAGGCCGACCGACAGCATGCCGACGCCGATCAGCAGCAGGGCCTCGTTGCCGAGGTCGTTGCGGACCGCCTCGTTGATGTCGGCGAAGACCATCGAGCCGGAGAAGCCGTAGATCAGCGCGACGCCGTACAGGAAGAAGCCGGACGAGAAGGCACCGAGCATGAAGTACTTCAGCGCGGCCTCCTGGCTGAGCAGCCGGCGCCGCCGGGCGAGGCCGCAGAGCAGGTAGAGCGGGAGCGAGAGCACCTCGAGCGCGACGAAGAGCGTCAGCAGGTCGTTGGACGCCGGGAAGAGCAGCATGCCGGCGACCGCGAACATCAGCAGCGGGTAGACCTCGGTGTGCTCGAGGCCGCGGGTCGACGCCTGGCGCTCGGCCTCGGTGCCGGGCAGCGCGGCCGCCTGGCCGGCGAACGCCGAGACGCCGCCCTCGAGCCGCCGCTCGGCGAAGAGGAGCACGCCGCCGAGCGCGAAGACCAGGATGATGCCCCACAGGAAGACCGTGGGGCCGTCCACGACGACCGTGCCCTCGACGTCGATCGCGCCGCGGGCCGCTCCGTCGCCGTGCACCTCGAGGCCGCGGGCGACGATGATCGTGCCGACCAGGGCGGCGACGAGGCCACCACCGGCGAGCACCGTCTGGATGAGGAACCGGCGCTCGCGCGGGAGGAACGCCTCGACGACGACCCCGAGGCAGGCGACACCGAAGATCACGAGCAGCGGCCAGATGTCGGCGTACTCGATGGTGGGCTTGGTGAAGTCCATCAGTGAGCACCTTCCTCGGCCACGGGGACGGTCGGCTGGTCGTCGGTCACTCCGACGTGCTCCAGCAACGACTCGACGGTCGGGTTGGCGGCGTCGAGCAGCGGCTGCGGGAAGAAGCCGAAGAGCACGAGCGCAGCCATCAGGGGTACGACGGCGGCCAGCTCGCGGCGGCCGAGGTCGCGCATGCCCTCGTCGGCGGGCACGGGTGGTCCGGTCATCGTGCGCTGGTAGAGCCAGAGCACGTAGACGGCGGCCAGCACGATGCCGGTGACCGCGACGACGCCGACCCACCAGTGGTAGTCGAACGCCGCGATCATCACGAGGATCTCGGAGACGAACTGGCTCAGGCCCGGCAGGCCGAGCGTGGCGAGACCGGCGACCAGGAAGAGGCCGGCCAGCACGGGCGCCCGGTGCTCGACACCGGTGATCTCGCTGATCAGCGAGGTGCCCTTGCGCCGGATCAGGTAGCCCGCCAGCAGGAAGAGCGCCGCGGTGCCGACCCCGTGGTTGACCATGTAGAGGATCGAGCCCGAGCCACCCTGCGTGGTGAGCGCGAAGATGCCCAGGGTGATGAAGCCGAAGTGGCTCAGGGACGTGAGGCCGATGAGCCGCAGGATGTCGTCCTGGCCGATGGCGAGGAACGCGCCGTACACGATCGAGATCAGGGCGAGCGTGATCACGACGGGGGTCGCCCACTCCGAGGCACCGGGGAACATGCCGAGGCAGAAGCGCAGCATGCCGAACGTGCCGATCTTGTCGAGGATGCAGACCAGCAGCACGCTCGTGCCGGGCGTCGCGTGCTCGGTGGTGTCGGCCAGCCACGTGTGCAGCGGGAAGAGCGGCGCCTTCACGACGAACGCGACCATGAAGCCGACGAAGAGCCAGCGCTCCCAGGTCGTGCTCATGTCGAGCTGCTGGAGGTCGGAGAGCAGGTACGACGGGGAGCCCTCGTCGGCCGAGACGACGTAGAGCCCGATGACCGCGACGAGCAGCACGAGGCCGCCGCCGAGCTGGTACATGAGGAACTTCAGCGCGGCGAACGCGCGGCCCTCACGGCCGAAGCCGCCGATGAGGAAGTACGCCGGGATCAGCGTGGCCTCGAAGACGACGTAGAACAGGAAGACGTCGGTGGCCGCGAAGACGCAGAGCGAGAAGGCCTCCAGGGCGAGGGCCCAGGCGAAGAACGCCGCGGGGTTGCGGCCCTCCGCCTCGTGCCACGAGGCGACGAAGACGACCGGGACCAGGCCCACGGTCAGCAGGATCATCAGCAGGCCGAGGCCGTCGACGCCGAGCGCGTAGTGGACGCCGAACGCCTCGATCCAGGTGTGGGTCTCGGTGAGCTGCATGCCGGCGCCCGCGTCGAACTGCGTCGCGATGACGACACCGACCGCCGCGGTGACGAGGGAGAACGCCAGGGCGACCTGCTTCGGCAGCGGGGTCGTGCGGGACGCCTTGGGCAGGAACGCCGTGACCAGCGCGCCGACGAGCGGCACGGCGATCAGGAAGGTGAGCCAGGGGAAGTCGCTCATACGAGGTTCACCGCCAGGAGGGCCAGGGCGACCAGCACGGCGCCGCCGAGGATGGACAGGGCGTAGGAGCGGACGAATCCGTTCTGGACGCGTCGGCCGACCTGGGCGGCCAGCCCGATGGTGGCCGGGCCGCCGGTGAGCACGCCGTCGACGGCGTACTTGTCGGTCGCGAGCAGGGCCGTCGTGAGGTGCCGGCCCGGGTTGACCACGAGGGTGTCGTTGATGAGGTTGCCGTAGACCTCCTCACGGCCCGCGCGGGTGACGAACGAGACGTCCTGCGGTGCCACGCGCGGCACGTCACGCCGCCCGACGAAGAGCCAGGCGATCGCGACACCGACCGCCACCACGCAGACCGCGATCACGGTGACCGCGAGCGCCGGGATCGGGGGCTCCTCGTGCGGTGGCACGCCCGTGACCGGCTCCAGGAAGTCGACGATCCAGTCGCCGATGATCAGCACGCCGCCGAGCACCGACAGCGCGGCGAGCACGATCAGCGGGATCGTCATCACCGACGGGGACTCGTGCGGGTGCACGTCCTTCTCCCAGCGCTTCTCGCCGAAGAACGTCATCAGCATCAGCCGGGTCATGTAGAAGCCGGTGACGCCGGCACCGAGCAGTGCGCAGAGGCCGACGACCCAGTTGTCGGCCAGTGCGGTCTCGATGATCTTGTCCTTCGACCAGAAGCCGGAGAAGCCGGGGAACCCGATGATCGCGAGGTAGCCCATCGCGAACGTCAGGTAGGTCACCGGCATCGCCTTGCTCACCGCGCCGTAGTGGCGCATGTCGACGTCGTCGTTCATGCCGTGCATGACCGAGCCGGCGCCGAGGAACATGTTGGCCTTGAAGAAGCCGTGCGTGAGCAGGTGGAAGATCGCGAAGGCGTAGCCCGCGACGCCGAGGCCGGCGGCGAGCATCATGTAGCCGATCTGGCTCATCGTGGAGCCGGCGAGGGCCTTCTTGATGTCGTCCTTCGCGCAGCCGATCCAGGCGCCCCAGAAGATCGAGATCACCGCGACGACCACGACGGCGGTCTGCGCGTCGGGCGCGAGATCGAAGACGAAGTTGGAGCGGACGATGAGGTAGACGCCCGCGGTCACCATCGTCGCTGCGTGGATGAGCGCCGACACCGGGGTCGGGCCCTCCATCGCGTCGAGCAGCCAGGCCTGGAGCGGGAACTGCGCCGACTTGCCGCAGGCGCCGAGCAGGAGCAGCAGGCCGAGGATCGTCATCGTGGTCTCCGACGCGTCGCCGGCGGCGGCGCTGATCACGGTGAAGCTCGTCGACCCGAACGTGACGAAGAAGAGCATGATCGCGAGCGACATGCCCATGTCGCCGACGCGGTTGATCACGAAGGCCTTCTTCGCGGCAGCCGCGGCGGACGGCTTCTGCTGCCAGAAGCCGATGAGCAGGTACGACGCGAGGCCGACGCCCTCCCAGCCGAGGAACAGTCCGAGGTAGTTCTCGGAGAGCACCAGCATGAGCATCGCGGCGACGAAGAGGTTGAGGTAGCCGAAGAACCGGCGCCGGCGCGGGTCGTGCGCCATGTAGCCGATCGAGTAGACGTGGATCAGCGAGCCGACGCCGGTGATCAGCAGCAGGAACAGCGCCGACAGCGGGTCGTAGAGCAGGTCCATGCCCACGTCGAGGCTGCCGGTCTGGAACCAGGTGTAGAGCTCCTGGACCACCTGCCGGTCGTCGCTGTCACGGCCCAGCAGCGAGAAGAACATCGCCAGCGAGATCGCGAACGAGCCGATCGGCAGCGCGGCACCGAGCAGGTGGCCCCACTTGTCGGTGTACTTGCCGCCGATCAGCAGGATCGCCGCACCGGCCAGGGGCAGCGCGATCACCAGCCACAGCAGGGAGAACACGCCATCTGCGGTGGTCGGATCGACCACGGGGACGTGGTGCTCCGTCTGGAGTGCGAACATCGAGTCCTTCTCCTAGTACTTGAGCAGGCTGGCGTCGTCGACCGAGGCCGAGCGACGGGTCCGGAAGATGGTCATGATGATCGCGAGCCCGACCACGACCTCGGCCGCGGCGACGACCATGACGAAGAACGCCGCGATCTGCCCGTCGAGGTTGCCGTGCTGCTTCGCGAACGCGACCAGCGCGAGGTTCGAGGCGTTGAGCATCAGCTCGACGCTCATGAACACCACGATCGCGTTGCGGCGCGTCAGCACGCCCACACAGCCGATGGTGAACAGGATCCCCGACAGCACGACGTACGGCGTGACGTCGTCCATCAGTGATCACCTCCCGTCGCCGGTGCTTCCTCGGTGGTCGACGCCGGTGGGGCCGCGTCGCGGCCCGCGTGGGGTGCCCAGCCGATCTGGTTCTCGATCTCCTCGATGTCGTCGGCCAGCGCCGGAGCGGACCGCACGGTGCCGCGGGCGGCGAGCACCCGCGAGACCGACGACTCGGCCGCCGTGCCGTCGGGCAGCAGCGCCGGGGTGTCGACGGCGTTGTGACGGGCGTAGACGCCCGGAGGAGGCAGCGGGCCGAGGTGGGTGCCCTTGTCGGCGTAGTCCTTCAGCCGCTGGGCGGCCAGCTCGGCCTGTCCGGGCTTCGGTGTGAGCCGCTCGCGGTGGGCGAGCACCATCGCGCCGACCGCGGCGGTGATGAGCAGGGCGCTCGTGACCTCGAACCCGAAGACGTAGCGCGAGAACAGGATGTTGGCGAGCGCCTGGATGTTGCCCGGCTCGTTGGCCTCCTCGAGGCCGACGGCGGTGCCGAGCGAGATCTGGCCGAGGCCGAGCACCAGCAGGACGCCGAGCGCCACGCCACCGACGATCGCGAACGCCCGCTGGCCGCGGATCGTCTCGACGACCGAGTCGGACGCGTCGACGCCGACCAGCATCAGCACGAACAGGAACAGCATCAGGATGGCGCCGGTGTAGACGATGATCTGCACCGCGAAGAGGAACGGCGCCTCGAGTGCGAGGTAGAGCACCGCGAGCGACATCATCACGACCGCCAGCAGCAGCGCCGCGTGCACGGCCTTGCGGACGAACAGGATGCCGAGGGCCGCGAGCACCATGATCGGCGCGAGGATCCAGAACAGCACCATCAGGACTCACCCTCCCGCACCGGCTCCGGCGCGGCGTACTCACCGCGGTAGTAGGCGCCCTCGTCGTCGCCGAGCCGCATCGGGTGCGGCGGCTGCTCCATGCCGGGCAGCAGCGGGGCGAGCAGGTCGGACTTCTCGTAGATCAGGTCGGCACGGTTCGAATCGGCCAGCTCGTACTCGTTGGTCATCGTGAGCGCGCGGGTCGGGCAGGCCTCGATGCACAGGCCGCAGAGGATGCAGCGCAGGTAGTTGATCTGGTAGACGCGGCCGTACCGCTCGCCGGGGCTGAACCGCCCCTCGCCGTCGGGGTCGTCGGAGTTGGACGCACCCTCGACGTAGATCGCGTCGGCCGGGCAGGCCCAGGCGCAGAGCTCGCAGCCGATGCACTTCTCGAGGCCGTCGGGCCAGCGGTTGAGCTGGTGCCGCCCGTGGAAGCGCGGCGCGGTCGGCTGCTTCTCGAAGGGGTACTGCTCGGTGACCACCTTCTTGAACATGGTCCGGAAGGTCACCCCGAACCCGGCGACCGGGTCCCAGAACTGCTCCTTCA
Organism: Nocardioides sp. GCM10030259; assembly: GCF_042666375.1. NCBI lineage: Bacteria > Bacillati > Actinomycetota > Actinomycetes > Propionibacteriales > Nocardioidaceae > Nocardioides > Nocardioides sp. GCM10030259. Next base: position 219,006 of record NZ_JBHTDF010000025.1, read on the forward strand.
TGGACTTGGACTGTTCGTTGGGCTGGGCCATCAGCCCTCACCTCCGGTGACGGTGGAGCTCGAGGTGCGGAACGCGAGCGGCTGGGCGGCGCCGCGCGCGGGTCCGCCGACCGGCATCGGCGGGACCGGGAACCCGGTCGGGGCCTGCGCCTCGACCTCGGGCTCCTCCTCCTTGTCCTCGCCGACGAAGAAGAGGACGAGGAAGAGGACGGCGAGGACGCCGATGCCGATGAGGACCCAGCGCCGGTCGACGCCGCCCTCGAGGGAGATGGCGCGGATCGTCGACACCGCGACGATCCAGACCAGCGCGATCGGGATGAGCCGCTTCCAGCCGAACGCCATGAACTGGTCGTAGCGCAGCCGCGGCAGCGTGCCGCGCAGCCAGATGAAGAAGAAGATGAAGAAGAGGACCTTGCCGAAGAACCACAGCAGCGGCCAGTAGCCCTCGTTGGCGCCCGCCCACACCTGGTCGATCCAGAACGGCGCGCGCCAGCCGCCGAGGAACAGCGTGGTGGCCAGCGCCGAGACCGTGGCCATGTTGATGTACTCGGCGAGGAAGAACAGCGCGAACTTCAGCGAGCTGTACTCCGTGTGGAAGCCGCCGACCAGCTCGCCCTCGGCCTCGGGGAGGTCGAACGGCGCGCGGTTGGTCTCGCCGATCATCGAGATCACGTAGATCACGAACGACGGCGCGAGGATCAGCCCGAACCACAGGTCTTCCTGGGCGTCGACGATCTCGGAGGTCGACATCGACCCGGCGTACAGGAACACCGCGACCAGCGCGAGGCCCATCGCGACCTCGTAGGAGATCATCTGCGCGCTCGAGCGCAGGCCGCCGAGCAGGGAGTACGTCGACCCGCTGGACCAACCGCCGAGCACGATGCCGTAGATGCCGATCGACGCGATCGCCATCACGAAGAGCACGGCGACCGGCATGTCGGTCAGCTGCAGGGGCGTCTCCTCACCGAAGAAGTTCACGGTCGGCCCGAACGGGATCACCGCGAACGTCACGAACGCGGGCACGGTCGCGAGGATCGGCGCCAGCACGAAGACCACGCGGTCGGCGGCCGTCGGGGTGACGTCCTCCTTGAGCGCGAGCTTCACGCCGTCGGCGAGCGACTGCAGCAGGCCGAACGGGCCGTTGACGTTGGGGCCGATGCGGTGCTGCATGCGCGCGACGACCCGGCGCTCCCACCAGATGTTGAACAGCGTGAGCAGCACCAGGACCAGGAAGATCAGCAGCGTCTTGATGCCGATGATCCACCAGACGTCGTTGCCGAACGCGCCGAGCGAGTCGGTCGCCATCGCGGTCATTCGGCTGCTCCCTTCGCAATCGTCACCCGGCTGCCGGGTGAGGCCAGGTCGGCGAGGACGCCGTTGCCGAACGAGTTGGCCGGCACCCACACGACGCCGTCGTCGATGTCGGCCGGCTCGGCCGGCAGCGTCACCGAGCCGCGGTCACCGGTCAGCGTGACGGTCGGTCCGTAGGCGTCGTACGTCGCGGGCGAGACCCGTGCGAGGGGGGCCCGGCCGGTGGCGCGGTAGGCCTTGTCGCCGTCCTGCATCGAGCCGTTGTCGATCATCAGCTTCCAGGTCGCCAGCGCGAGCCCGTCACCGGTGGTAGCGGCACGAGCCTCGAAACCACCGAGCGCCGCCCGAGCGCCGTCCCAGGGACCCATCTCCTCCATCTCGGCCCGCACGTCGGCGACGGTGCGGAACTCGAGCGGTGTGCCGACTCCAAGGGCAGAGAGCTCCTCGGCGATGCCGGCGAGGATGCGCAGGTCGGGCAGCGAGCTCGGGCTCGAGAAGACCGCCTCGAACGGACGCGGCCGGCCTTCCCAGGTCACGAACGTCCCGGCCTTGTCGGCGACCGGCGCCACCGGGAAGACGACGTCGGCGACCCGCGTCACGTCGGACTCGCGCACCTCGATCGCGACCACGAACGACGCGGCCTCGATCGCCGCGCGGGTGGCCGCGGGGTCGGAGGTGTCGTCGGGGTCGACGCCGCCGACGACCAGTCCGCCGAGCTCGCCGGAGCGCAGCGCGGCGACGATCCCGTCGGCGTCGCGGCCCGGGGTCTCCGGCACGTCCACGCCCCAGTCGGCGCCGACGTCGACGCGGGCGCCGGCGTCGGCGACGGGGCGGCCACCGGGCAGCAGGTTGGGCAGGCAGCCGGCCTCGACCGCGCCGCGGTCGCCGGCGCGCCGGGGCACCCAGGCGAGCCGGGCGCCGGTCTTGGCGGCCAGGCCGGCCGCGGCGCTGAGCGCGCCGGGCACGGTCGCGAGCCGCTCACCGACGAGGATGACGGCAGTCTTGTCGATGCCGAACTCGCCCTGCTCCACCAGCGCGTCGAGCGCGGCGGGCTCGCCGCCGGGAGCGGTGCGGATCAGCTGGCCGTGCATCTTCTCGAGGCCACGAGAGGCGTACGGCGCGATCGACACGACGCGGGTTCCCTTGCCCGCGGCCTTGCGGAGCCGCAGGAAGATCATCCCGGCCTCGTCCTCGGGCTCGAGGCCCGCGAGCACCACGGTCGCGGCCGACTCGAGGTCGCCGTACGTCACCGGGCTGCGCAGCACCACCTCGGCGGCGAGGAACGCCGCCTCCTCGGCGGAGTGCGGCCGCGCGCGGAAGTCGATGTCGTTGGTGCCGAGCGCGACCCGCGCGAACTTGCTGTAGGCGTAGCCGTCCTCGGCGGTGATCCGGCCGCCGGTGAGCACGGCGGCGCCGCCGGCGGCGGCGAGGCCGCGGGCCGCGACCGCGAACGCCTCGGGCCAGGAGGCCGGGCGCAGCTCGCCGTCCTCACGGACCTGCGGGTAGGTCAGCCGGTCTGCCTCGGTGGCGTAGTGGAACGCGAACCGGTCCTTGTCGGTGATCCACTCCTCGTTGACCTCCGGGTCGTTGCCCGCGAGCCGGCGCATCACCTTGCCGCGCCGGTGGTCGATGCGGATCGCGGAGCCGCACGCGTCGTGCTCCGCGACACCGGGCGTCGACACGAGGTCGAACGGCCGGGAGCGGAAGCGGTAGTCGGCGCTGGTGAGCGCGCCGACCGGGCAGATCTGGATCGTGTTGCCCGAGAAGTAGGACTCGAACGGCTCGCGCTCGTAGATGCCGACCTGCTGGAGCGCGCCGCGCTCGATGAGCGCGATGAACGGGTCACCGGCGATCTGCTCGGAGAAGCGGGTGCAGCGGGCGCAGAGCACGCAGCGCTCGCGGTCGAGCAGCACCTGCGCGGAGATGTTGATCGGCTTGGGGTAGGTGCGCTTGACGCCGCCGCGCGCGGAGAAGCGGGAGTCCGGGCGGCCGTTGGACATCGCCTGGTTCTGCAGGGGGCACTCGCCGCCCTTGTCGCAGACCGGGCAGTCCAGCGGGTGGTTGATCAGCAGGAACTCCATGATCCCCTGCTGCGCCTTGTCGGCGACCGGGCTGGTGGCCTGGGTGTTGACGACCATGCCCTCGGCGACCGGCAGTGTGCAGGACGCCTGCGGCTTGGGGAACCCGCGGCCGTTGCCGGCGTCGGGTACGTCGACGAGGCACTGCCGGCAGGCGCCCACCGGCGCGAGCAGCGGGTGGTCGCAGAACCGCGGCACCTGGACGCCGATCTGCTCGGCGGCGCGGATGACCAGCGTGTCCTTCGGGACGCTGATCTGCACGCCGTCGATGGTGAGCGTGACCAGGTCGGTCTTCTCCGGAGCGGTCGTCATGCCGGCACCTCCTGTCCTGCCCAGGCGGTCGAGCGGGCGGGGTCGAACGGGCACCCGCCCTCGGTGAGGTGCGCGACGTACTCGTCGCGGAAGAACTTGATGCTGCTGGTGATCGGGCTGACCGCACCGTCGGCGAGCGCGCAGAACGAGCGGCCGAGGATGTTGTCGCACTGGTCGAGCAGCAGGTCGAGGTCGCTCTCGTCGCCCTGGCCCTTCTCGAGGGCCGAGAGCACCTGCACCAGCCACCAGGTGCCTTCGCGGCAGGGCGTGCACTTGCCGCACGACTCGTGCTTGTAGAACTCCGTCCACCGCAGCGTCGCGCGCACCACGCACGTGGTGTCGTCGAAGATCTGCAGCGCGCGGGTGCCGAGCATCGAGCCGACCGACCCGACACCCTCGAAGTCCAGCGGGATGTCGAGGTGCTCGGCCGTGAGCAGCGGGGTGCTGGAGCCGCCCGGCGTCCAGAACTTCAGCTCGTGGCCCTCGCGCATGCCGCCCGCCAGGTCGATGAGCGTGCGCAGCGTGATGCCGAGCGGCGCTTCGTACTGACCGGGCCGCCGGACGTGGCCCGAGAGCGAGAAGATGCCGTAGCCCTTGGACTTCTCGGTCCCCATCGACGCGAACCAGCCGTGGCCGTTGGCGATGATGCTCGGCACCGACGCGATCGACTCGACGTTGTTGATGACGGTCGGGCTCGCGTAGAGGCCGGCGACAGCGGGGAACGGCGGGCGCAGGCGGGGCTGGCCGCGGCGGCCCTCGAGGCCCTCCAGCAGCGCGGTCTCCTCGCCGCAGATGTAGGCGCCGGCGCCGGAGTGGACCACGACGTCGAGGTCGAAGCCGGAGCCGTGGATGTTGCGGCCGAGGTGGCCGGCCAGGTAGGCCTCCTGCACCGCCCGCTGCACGCGACGGATCACGTGCAGCACCTCGCCGCGGATGTAGATGAACGCCTTGTTGGCGCGGATGGCGTAGCTGCTGATGATCACGCCCTCGACCAGGGTGTGGGGGCTGGCCATCATCAGCGGGATGTCCTTGCAGGTGCCCGGCTCGGACTCGTCCGCGTTGACGACGAGGTACTTCGGCTTCGGGTTGTCCTGCGGGATGAAGCCCCACTTCATCCCGGTCGGGAAGCCCGCGCCGCCACGGCCGCGCAGGCCGGACTCCTTGACCTCCCCGATGACCGCGTCGGGCGCCATCGCGAACGCCTTGTCGAGCGCCCGGTAGCCACCGCGCTCCTCGTACGCCGCAAGCGTCCAGCTGCGCTCGTCGCCCCAGTTGTCGGTGAGGACCGGGGTCAGTGTGTCCGTCACTTGCCTTCCTCCTGCCCGGCGTCGGGAGCGGTCCAGCCCTGCTCCCGCGCGATCTGGAGCCCGACCAGGGACGCGGGCCCGGCCGCGGGTCCCTCGTCGGCGAGGTCGTCGGGGAAGCCGGCGAGCACCCGCTCGGCTTCGCGCCAGGTGACGACGCGCGGGCCGCGGGTGGAGCGGACCTCCTTGCCCGCCCGCAGGTCGTCGACCAGCTGGACGGCGGACTCCGGGGTCATGTTGTCCATGAACTCCCAGTTGGCCATCACGACCGGCGCGTAGTCGCAGGCCGCGTTGCACTCGACGTGCTCCAGGGTGATGCTCTTCTGACCTGGGGCGGCCTCCGTGGTCTCGTCGTTGCCGACGCCCAGGTGCCGCTTGAGGCAGTCGAAGATCTCGTCGCCGCCCATCACGGCGCACAGCGTGTTGGTGCAGACGCCGACGTGGTAGTCGCCGACCGGGCGGCGCTTGTACATCGTGTAGAACGTCGCGACGCCGCTGACGTCGGCGGCGGTGATGCCGAGGATCTCGGCGCACGCCTCGATGCCCTCCGGCGTGACCCGCCCCTCGACCGACTGCACCAGGTGCAGCATCGGCAGCAGGCCGGAGCGCGGCTCGGGGTAGCGCGCCGCGATCTCCTTCAGCTCGACCAGCGTCTCCTCGGAGAGCGTCATCGGTCTACGCCTCCCATCACGGGGTCGATGGACGCGATCGCGACGATGACGTCGGCGACCATGCCGCCCTCGCTCATCACGCTCGTGGCCTGGAGGTTGGTGAACGACGGGTCGCGGAAATGCGCCCGGAACGGGCGGGTGCCGCCGTCGGAGACGACGTGCGCGCCGAGCTCGCCGCGCGGCGACTCGACCGGCACGTAGGCCTGCCCGGCCGGCACCCGGAAGCCCTCGGTCACCAGCTTGAAGTGGTGGATCAGCGCCTCCATCGACTCGCCCATGATGTGGCGGATGTGGTCGAGGCTGTTGCCCATGCCGTCGCTGCCGATCGCGAGCTGGCTGGGCCAGGCGATCTTCTTGTCGGCGACCATCACGGGAGCGCCGTCGAGGTTCGCGAGGCGGTCGGCCGCCTGCTCGACGATGCGCAGCGACTCCCACATCTCGTTCAGGCGGACCCGGAACCGACCGTAGGAGTCGGCGGTGTCCCACGTCTGCACGTCGAAGTCGTAGGTCTCGTAGCCGCAGTAGGGCTGCGTCTTGCGCAGGTCCCACGGGTAGCCGGTGCTGCGCAGGACCGGGCCGGTCATGCCGAGCGCCAGGCAGCCGGCGAGGTCGAGGTGGCCGACGCCCTCCAGGCGGGCCTTGAAGATCGGGTTCGCGTTGCAGAGGTCGGCGTACTCGGGGAGCCGCTTGCGCATCAGGGCGATGAAGCCGCGGATCTCGTCGAGCGCACCCGGCGGCAGGTCCTGCGCGACACCGCCGGGGCGGATGAACGCGTGGTTCATGCGCAGGCCGGTGATCAGCTCGAACAGGTCGAGCACGAGCTCGCGCTCGCGGAACCCGATCGTCATCACCGTGAGCGCGCCGATCTCCATGCCGCCGGTCGCGATCGCGACGAGGTGGGAGGAGATGCGGTTGAGCTCCATGAGCAGGACCCGCATGACCTGGGCCTTCTCGGGCACCTCGTCCTCGATGTCGAGCAGCCGCTCGACGCCGAGCACGTAGGTCATCTCGTTGTAGAACGGCGAGAGGTAGTCCATCCGGGTGCAGAACGTGACGCCCTGCGTCCAGGAGCGGTACTCCATGTTCTTCTCGATGCCGGTGTGCAGGTAGCCGATGCCGCACCGGGCCTCGGTCACCGTCTCACCCTCGAGCTCGAGGATCAGGCGGAGCACCCCGTGGGTCGAGGGGTGCTGCGGGCCCATGTTGACGACGACCCGCTCCATGGCCTCGTCGTCGGAGAGCCCCTCGGCGATCGTGTCCCAGTCCTGGCCGGTGACCGTGAAGACGCGACCCTCGGTGGTCTCGCTGGAGCCGGCGTAGAGATCCTGGTCGGTAGACATCAGCAAGCCACCTCCTGGCCGGTGACCGTGAAGACGCGACTCTCTGTCATCTCTTGGGTGGTCTCGCTGGAGCCGGCGTACAGATCTTCGGTGGTGCTCATCAGTTGTAGCTCCTCCGCTGGTCGGGCGGGGGAACCGTCCCGCCCTTGTACTCGACGGGGATGCCGCCCAGCGGGTAGTCCTTCCGCTGGGGGTGGCCCGGCCAGTCGTCGGGCATGAGGATGCGCGTCAGCGCGGGGTGGCCGTCGAAGACGATGCCGAACATGTCGAAGGTCTCGCGCTCGTGCCAGTCGTTGGTCGGGTAGACCGCGACGATCGACGGGATGTGCGGGTCGGCGTCGGGCGCGCTGACCTCGAGCCGGATGCGCCGGTTGTAGGTCATCGACAGCAGGTGGTAGACCGCGTGCAGCTCGGCGCCCCGGTCGTCGGGGTAGTGCACGCCGCTGACTCCGGAGCAGAGCTCGAAGCGCAGCCGCTCGTCGTCGCGCAGCACCTTCGCCACCGTCGGGAGGTCCTCCCGGCGCACGTGGAACGTGATCTCGCCGCGGTGGATGACGACGCGCGGGACCGCGGTCTCGAGGCCGGCCTGGCGCGTGGCGTGCTCGAGCGCGTCGGCGACCTCGTCGTACCAGCCGCCGTAGGGCCGCTGCGCCTCGCCGGGCAGGACGACCGGCTGGACGAGCCCGCCGTACCCGCTGGTGTCACCGGTGCCGCGGACGCCGAACATGCCGTGGCGTACGCCGACCTCGTGCACCTCGCCCGTGGGGGCGGGCACGTTCTCCGGCGACTGCTCGACGGCGGGCTGCTCGGGTCCCTTGTTCTCGGTCACCGGAGCATGCCCTTCATCTCGGAGGTCGGGAGGGCCTGCAGCGCCTGGGTCTCGAGCTCCACGACCTCCCGCTCGCGGTTGACGCCGAGCTTGGTGTGCTGGACCTGGTCGTGGAGCTTGAGGATGGCGTCGATGAGCATCTCGGGCCGCGGCGGGCAGCCGGGGAGGTACATGTCGACCGGCACGACGTGGTCGACGCCCTGGACGACGGCGTAGTTGTTGAACATGCCGCCGCTGCTGGCGCACACGCCCATCGCCAGCACCCACTTGGGGTTGGGCATCTGGTCGTAGATCTGGCGCAGGACCGGCGCCATCTTCTGGCTGACCCGCCCGGCGACGATCATCAGGTCGGCCTGGCGCGGGCTGGCCCGGAAGACCTCCATGCCGAAGCGCGCGAGGTCGTACTTCGGGCCACCGGACGTCATCATCTCGATGGCGCAGCAGGCAAGTCCGAAGGTCGCCGGCCAGAAGGACGCCTTGCGCATGTAGCCGGCGACGCCCTCGACGGTCGTCAGCAGGACGCCGCTGGGGAGCTTTTCCTCGATACCGGTCATCTCTCAGACCATCCAATCAGTTGAGCGTCGCGAGGCGCGTGCAGTGCCAAGGCGGAGGAGGGAAGGCGGCCTTCTGCGGAGCGCAGCGGAGCGGCCGTCGACCGACGACAACGAAGGCAATGTGCGTGCATCGCGGCGCTCAATCCCAGTCAAGGCCGCCGCGGCGCCATACATAGGCATAGGCGACGAAGACGGTGGCGATGAAGATGACCATCTCGACGAGCCCGAAGAGCAGCAGCTCGTCGAAGTGCACGGCCCACGGGTACAAGAAGATGATCTCGATGTCGAAGACGATGAAGAGCATCGCGGTGATGAAGTACTTCACCGGGAACCGGCCGCCGCCGAGAGGCTGCGGCGTGGGCTCGATGCCGCACTCGTAGGAGTCCAGCCGCGCCCGGTTGTACCGCTTGGGCCCGACCAGCGCGCTCATGATCACGGAGAAGACCGCGAACCCCGCCGCCAGGATGGCCAACGCGAGGACCGGCGTGTAGAGCTCCATGCTTCGCCTCTCTTCCGAGCCGTTTCCAGAGCCGCCTTTGTGACTTTGTGAACTGAATCACTAAGTGGTCTGAGCACATCTAACCACTCCTGAAACACCCCTGCACCCCGGGGTGGCCTCGCGCCGCGGATTGATGTCGAAGGTCCCGAGATTCCCGCTGACCTGCGCATTTACGAAACAACGAACTGCCCTAATTCGGGTATTCGCGTGAACCGCGAACCGTTTCGTGCGGCCGCCGCAACAGAGGGGTCATGTGGTCGGACCTGCCGACCCACCCATCTCCGAAAGGCCTCATCATGCGTCTGCGCAGTCGTCTCACCGTCGTCGCCACCGGCACCGCCCTCGTCGCCACCGCCGGGGTCGCCTTCGCGGCCTGGACCGTCGACGGCACCGGCACCGGCGCCGCCACGACGGGCACGGCCAAGGACCTCACGGTCGTCGCGTCCTCGATCGACGCCGACCTCTACCCCGGCGGCCCGGCCGGGGCCGTCGGCTTCGAGGTCACGAACCCGAACCCCTTCGACGTCCGGCTGACCTCGGTGTCGTACGGCGCCCTCGGCACCGGCGGCTCGGCCTGCGCCGCGGCGAACGTCACCATGGCCCCGGGCGCCCCGACCGCGGTGAGCATCGTCGTGCCCGCCGGCCAGACGGTCGCCGACTCGATCCCCGGCGTGCTCCGGCTCGCCGCGGCCGCCGACGACTCCTGCCAGGGCGTGCCGCTGACCGTCGGCCTGTCGTTCTCCGGCGCCCAGCAGTGAGCCGCGCGGTGCGGCCGGGCTGGCTCGTCACGGTCGTCGCGATCCCGGCGCTCCTGGCGTCGGGCGCGACCGCCACGCCCACTGCCGACGAGCGGCGCCCGGCTCGCCTCGTGGTGGACGGCGCGACCGTCGCGGGTCTCCACCCGGGTGAGCGCGACCGGCTCACCGTCACCGTGCGCAACCGCGCCGGCCGCACCGTCGAGGTCACCTCCGTCACCGCCGGCGTCCGCACCACCCCGCGCGGCTGCGCGGCATCACTGCTGCGGATCGGGTCCGCCACGCCGGGCACGAGGCTGCGCTCCGGCAGGACCCTCCGGGTGCGGCTGCCGATCCGGCTCGCCAAGTCCGCTCCGGACGCCTGCCAGGGCGTCAGGTTCCAGCTCACCCTGCGCGCCCGCGCCCGCCGCTGACCGATCTCCCGCCGACCGAACTCCCGTCGACCGAACTCCTGGAGCACCGATGCACCGCACGCTCGTCGTCGTCCTGACCCTCCTGCTCATCGGCGTCGCCACCGTCACGTGGGCGAGCTGGTCCGCGGCCGCCACCGGCACCGCGGGCGCCCACGCTGCGGTGGTGGCGACACCGGACCGGCCCGACGCGACGATCGCCAACGGGAGTGTGACGGTGGCGTGGTCGACGGTCACGGCGACCGGCTACGTCGTCCAGCGGACCCACCAGGCGACCGGCACCACCCAGCCTGCGTGCGGCGGCGCGGTCGTCACGACGACGCAGTGCGTCGACAGTGACGCCGACCCGGGCACCTGGACCTACCGCGTCCGCGCCCGGCTCGGCTCCTGGACCGGGCCGTGGTCGACCGCGAGCACCCCGGTCGAGGTGGAGGGCGCCAGCACCGCGACCCTGGACGTGTCGCCGCGGTCGGCGACGCCCGGCGACGCGATCGCCGTCACCGGCGCCGGGTGGCCTGCGAGCAGCGAGGTCACCGTCCTGGTCGGCGGATCGGTCATGTGCACGGTGCCCAGCGCTGCCGACGGGACCGTCGCGAGCGACGCCTCCTGCCCGATGCCCGAGCGCGCGCAGGGCACGTACGCCGTACGCGCCAGCTCGGGCACCACGGTCGTCGATGCCGGGAACGTCGCCGTCGTGCCGGGCCTGCGGTCGGTGAGCCCGACCACCAGCCCGGGCGGGCAGCTCTCGGTGCGGGGACGGGGCTTCGCGGCGAGCAGCCAGGTCGACGTCCGGCTGGGCGAGCGCCTGCTGACCCGGGTGACGACGACCCAGTCCGGCGAGACCAACACCGTGCAGCTGACCGTCCCTGCCGATGTCGCCCCCGGGTCGTACGCACTGCGCCTCGTCGACGCGGCCGGCAACGAGGCGCAGGCGCCGGTGGCGGTCGCCGCCGCCGGGCTCCAGGTGACCCCGGCGTCGGCGACACCCGGCGACACCGTCCGCGTCAGCGGCTCCGGCTGGCCGGCCGGCGCGGCCGTCGGCCTGAGGATCCGCTCGACGCCGATGTGCTCGCTCACCCCCGATGTGTCCGGTGCGATCTCCGGCGAGTGCACGCTGCCGGACACGGCGGGAGGCGACACCGAGATCGTCGCGAACAACGGCACCTCCACGGTCGCCACCGCGCTCCGCGTGCTCGCGTCGGTGGCGCCGACCTCGGCAGTGTCGACGAGCCCCGGCGGCTCCCTCCAGCTGAAGGTGCGCGGGCTCGGTGGCCACACCGCGATCGGGGTCCAGTTCGACGACGGACCCGTCACCCCGACCGGCCAGAGCACGCCGGAGTCCGGGACGCTCACGTTCAGCGTGACGGTGCCGCAGCTCGGCAGCGGCAGTCACGTCGTGCGGGTGAGCGACGCGTCCGGCAACGCCGCCACGACGACGATCACCGTGGTGGCGCCGGAGCTCACCCTGTCCCACAGCTCCGGCCCGACCCAGATGGCGATCCAGGTCAGCGGACGGAACTGGCCGGCGAACGTCGGCGTGGGGATCAGGTTCGACGGCAACACCTACAACTGCACGCCCGTCACCCGGGCCGACGGCACGTTCGGGCCGACGAGCTGCCTGGTCCCCCAGCTGCCGGGCGGCCCCCACGCCGTCACCGCGAGCAGCAACACCGCCGTCCTCGGCTCGTCGATCACGTTCACGATCACCCCGAAGGTCACGTCCACCTACTCCATGGCATCTCCGGGCCAGTCGCTGATCCTGTCCGCCACCGGACTCCCCGCGAGCAGCAGCGCCACCTTCCTGATCGGCGGACAGCAGGTCGCGACGGCCACCACGAGCTCGTCGGGACAGGCCAACCCGTCCGTGCCCGTGCCCGACCTACCGGCCGGACCCGCCGCCGTCCAGGTCGTCGGCGCGCTCGGCGCCAGCCCGGAGGCGACGCTCACGATCTACCGGCCGACCCTCCAGCTGAGCACCTCGACGATCGTGCCCAACCAGGCGGTCCGCGTCACCGGCACCGGCTGGCCGGCCGGCCAGTTCGTCGGCATCCGGGTCGGCAGCTCGCTCGTCTGCACCCTCACCGCGACCGGCGGCAACCTCGACGCCAGCTGCATCCCGCAGGCGGTCCCGGGAGGGTCCGGGCAGGTGGTGACCGGCACGACCAACAACGTGCCGACGGTGACCGCGACGGCGCCCGGCACGGTGACCGTCGTGGCCGCCGCGGCGCTCGACCTGGTCAGCGCCGCCCCCGGCCAGACCGTCCGGGCCACCGCCCGCGGCCTGCTCGCCGGCCGCACCGTGGAGCTGTACGTCGGGGGCGTGCTCGTCGAGTCCCGGTCCGCCGCCGGCGACGGCATCTGGACGCGCGCCTACGCGATCCCGGCCGGCACGCCTCCGGGCCCGCTGGAGTTCGAGTTCCGCCAGCAGGACGTCCCGCCGGCGCGGGTCACGCTGACCGTGACCGGGTGAGGCCGGTCAGCGGGTGGCGCGGTGGAGGGCGACGACGCCGCCGGACAGGTTGCGCCACTCCGGCGCCTGCCAGCCGGCGCCGGCGATGAGCGCGCCGAGGCCGGCCTGGTCGGGCCAGGCCCGGATCGACTCGGCGAGGTAGACGTAGGCGTCGGGCGACGACGACAGCGCGCGGGCGATCGGCGGCAGCGCGCGCATGAGGTACTCGACGTACACGGTGCGGAACGGCGCCCAGGTCGGGTGGCTGAACTCGCAGACGACGAGGCGGCCGCCCGGCTTCGTGACCCGCCGCATCTCGCGGAGGCCGGCCTCGGGGTCGACGATGTTGCGGAGCCCGAAGGAGATCGTCACCGCGTCGAAGCTCTCGTCGGCGAACGGCAGCTGCGTGCCGTCGCCGGCCGTGAACGGCAGGTGCGGCCGCCCCTGCTTGCCCACGCGGAGCATCCCGAGCGAGAAGTCGCACGGGACGACGGTCGCCCCCGCGTCGGCGAAGGGCTGGCTCGACGTACCGGTGCCGGCGGCCAGGTCGAGGACGCGCTCACCGGGCTGCGGGTCCACGGCGGCGATCACGGCCCGCCGCCAGCGGCGGTCCTGGCCCATCGACAGGACGTCGTTGGTGACGTCGTAGCGCCGGGCCACCGCGTCGAACATGCGACGGACGTCGGACGGCTGCTTGTCGAGCTCTGCGCGGACCACGGGCAGAGACTACGGGCAGCGACAGCAGGTCGGGCCCAGTGGCCTCGGCGCCGGTCACGAGTTGGTCACGACCCGCACGACGCGCCGCCCGAGATGCAACCGGACCCCGCCCGGACGCGTCACCCTTGCGTCCGTCTCCCCTTCTTCCCCAGGAGAGTCCATGTTCTTCCTGCGTCGCCTGCTGCTCGGCCTCTCGGTCGCGGCGCTGCTGTGCACGGCCGCCTTCATCGCGGGCGATGCTCTCAACGACGAGCCTGCCGGCCACCCGTCCGCCGCCGGCACCGGTGGCCCGGAGCCGGCACCGACGACGGCACCGACGACGGCACCGACCCCGACGATCGCGCCGGTGGCGACGTACCGGCCCACCCGCGCCCGGGAGCCGCGCCGCGAGGCCGGCCGCACGCTGCTCGGGCCCGGCGACACCGGACGCGCGGTCCGCGACCTCCAGGCCCGGCTGCAGCAGATCGACTGGTTCCAGTCCGACGTCACCGGCACCTACGGAAGCCTGACGACGGCGGCCGTGCGCGGCTTCCAGGCCAAGCGCGGCATCCCGGTCACCGGCCGGGTCGACCGGCGCACGTTCGACCGGCTGCACGCGATGACCGCGAAGCCGACGTACGCCGAGCTGCACAACCGCGGCAACGTCGCCGGCGCGCTCGACCCCCGCTGCCGGATCGGGCGGGTGCTGTGCGTGGACAAGACGAGCTCCACGGTGCGCTGGGTCGTGGGCGGCAAGGTCCTCCAGACCCTCGACGCACGCTTCGGCGCGAGCAGCACTCCGACCCGCGAGGGCGTCTTCCACGTCTACGTGAAGAGCGCCGACCACGTGTCCCGCCTGTACGGCTCGGAGATGCCGTTCGCGATGTTCTTCTCCGGCGGGCAGGCGGTCCACTACTCGTCGGACTTCGCCGCGGTGGGGTACGCCGGGGCGTCCCACGGCTGCGTCAACATCCGCGACTACGACGGGATCGCCCAGCTCTACGACCGGGTCCGGATCGGCGACACGGTGGTCGTCTACTGGTCCTGAGTAACGGTCTGCTCGTGTCAAGGGGCTGGGTGGGCAGGGGTGGCTGACCGCTCGTCGTCGGGCGGTTCGGTCGTGGTCGCTGTTGATCGGGGCTGGTGGCGTTCCGGCGGTGCTCACTGATGACTCAAGCTCGCGGGGCGGCTGATGCAACGGCGTGCGCGCTCGCGTGATGGGAGGGGCCCGGCGTCCTACTCAGCGCGCGGTCCCGAACTGGGTTCGGGCTGCAGAGTCAGGGCGACGTTGATCCGGGCCCCCGCCACCAGGCGGGTCAGCTGGCGACCGGGGTGTTGCGGCGGGCAGCCGTTGGGGTCACCGTTGGTGGTGGCGGGCAGGTCACGTCGTTTGCGCAAGATGCCGCTCGACGGCCGTTGACGGGCCTGTCCGCCGCTCTTCTCCTCTCGCCCTGAGTGCTGATCGCGATCGCGAACCGGTCGGGGTCGTAGGTCTGCTGGTTGCGGATCAGGGCGAAGGCCAGCCGGTGGGCGCGATGCCCGACGGCGACGTTGGCGACTTTGGGCCGCTTCCCGCGCCCGATCAGGGTGCGCTTGAAGGCCGCGAAGTGCGGGTCGTGCTGGGCCAGGCCGCGGCCCATCTCGATGATCGCGTGCCGGAGCGCCGCTGATCCCTCGCGGCCGATGCCACCCGGCGGTTGGTGCCGGCGGAGTCGTATTGGGACGGGACCAGTCCGCTGGCACGGTAGGCGTGCTCGGCGCTGGGGAACCGGGTGTGGTCACCCAGGGCAGCGGCATAGTCGGCAGCCCGGATGCTGCCGACGCCCGGCAGGCTGGTCAGCACCCGGGCCGGGGTCTGCGTGAGCAGGTCAGCGACGATCTGGTCGGTGTCGTCGAGCTCACGCAACAGGTCCTCGAGCATGGCAGCGTCGCGGCGGACGATCTCCAGCCGGGCTTGGCGTTCTGGCTCCGGCAGGCGCAGGGACTGGTGGGCAGCGGCGATGATCCTGATCGCCTTGGGCGTCTCGACACGCACGGCGTGCTCGCTGCCCAGCGCCCGAAGCATTCCGGGATCCAGAGCAGCGACTTGGTCGATGTCGGCGCCAAGTGCCTGCAGCACCAGCCAGAAGCTCTTGCGGGCCAGTGGGTCGCTGAAGCAGCCCTGCAGGCTCGGGAACGCCAGGTCGATGCTGGCCAGCAGCTGGTTGCCCAGGGCTACTCGGGCTGCCTGCTTGCGGTGGCGTGTGCGACCCAGGCCTGCAGCCGAGCCATCGCGCCGTCATCGGTGCCGCCGCGTCGACCGGCACCGCGCAGGAGTAGCTCGATCATGGCCGCGGCATCGCGCTGGTCGGACTTCAACCGGCGATAGCCCATCTGCGCGCGGGCGGCATGGACCTGCGCCGGCGAGAGGTCGACGGTGTCCCAGCCGACCGTGCGCAGTCGGTGGACCAGCAACCGGTGGTAGTGACCGCACGCTTCCACCCCGAACCGAACCAGCGTCGCCGATCGCACCGAGCAGGCCCGCGCGACAGCGGCCTCGAGTGCTTCGACCCCTGGTTCATCCAGTGCGAACCTCACCGGCTCCCCGATGAGCTCGCCACGACCATCAGCGATCAGCGCGAGCGCCTCGACCTTGCCGACATCGACACCAACGAGCACTGTCCGGACCGAGCCGGCCAGATCCATCAGACGCAGGAACTCGGCCTGCTCCTCACCACCAACGAACCCCATCCGGGCACCTCCTCGACGAGACGACGAAGCACCACAATCGGTGCTGCCGCCCCTCCCGAGGAGGTATCAGTCAGTCCTGCTGGAGGTCGTCGAGCAGCTGGTCGGCGACGTCGACGAGCTCCTCGGCGGAGATCGCGCCGGAGCCGACCTGCGCGGTCAGCTCGCCGCGGGTGACCTGGCACTGGCTGAAGGCGGGCGCGGGCGCCGCGCCGGTCGTGCCCTGGCCGTAGTTGATGATGCAGGCGCCGTCGCCGACGCTGGTCATCTCGGTGGGCGCCTGGCCGCCGGACGCCTCGGGGTCCGGGAGGCTGTTCGGGGCGAACGCGCCGCCCTCGGACTGGAACACCTGGACGAAGACCGCCTGGGTGCCCTCGGCGACGTAGGTGCGGGTGACGGCCGACCGGCCGAGCACCTCGGGCAGGACCTGATTGCCGTGCTCGGCGGCGGCCCGCTCCTGCTCGACGATCGCGTCGGCCTGCTCCGCGAGCTGGCCACCTTCGAAGGCCCGCGGGTCGTCGGAGGCGATGTAGCCGCCCGGCAGGGTCGCCGGGAGCTCCAGCTCGATCGCTTCTGCCTCGCCGGACTCCTCACCGTGCGCCTTCGGCAGCGCGATGGCGAACGCGGCGATCAGGCCGAGGAAGACGACGCCGAGGAGGATGCCGATCCAGGTCGACGTACGGCTCGCGGAGGTGGGGGTGCTCACGTCCTGCGACGCTACCCGCCCGCCCGAGGCGGGGATCTGCCGGGTCCGTCGGTAGTCTCAGCGCGTGACGTTCACCGTCCGCACGGTTCGCCTCGACCTCGCCGAGGCCACGCGGCTCCTCGACCTGGTCCCGGCTGACCGGCCCGTGACCTGGCTGCGCCGTGGCGACGGCCTCGTCGGCTGGGGCGTCGCCGCCGAGGTCCGCACCAGCGGCGCGACCCGATTCGCCGACGCGGACAAGTGGTGGCGCGAGACGACGGCCCGCGCCGTGGTGCACGACGACGTGGTCGAGCCAGGCACCGGGCCGGTCGCGTTCGGCACGTTCGCGTTCGCCGACGAGCCGGGCGAGTCCGTGCTCGTCGTGCCCCGCGTCATCGTCGGGCGCCGCGGCGACGTGGCGTGGCTGACGACCGTCGGCACGGACCCCGCCCCCGACCTGGCCCCGGCCGACCCGCCCGCGGGGCCGACCGGCGTGAGCTTCGCCGACGGCGCGCTCAACGGCGAGCAGTGGATGTCCGCGGTCGCCGACGCGGTCGCGCGGATCAGCCGCGGCGACCTCGAGAAGGTCGTGCTCGCGCGCGACCTGGTCGCCACCGCCGACGAGGCGATCGACGTGCGCTGGCCGCTGCGGCGGCTCACCGAGATCTACCCGATGTGCTGGACCTTCCACGTCGACGGCATGTTCGGCGCCACCCCCGAGATGCTGGTGCGCCGCGAGCGCGGCCTCGTCACGTCGCGGGTGCTGGCCGGCACCATCCGCCGCACCGGCGACGACGAGCGCGACCTCGCCCTCGCCGCTACCCTCGCCCGGTCGTCGAAGGACCTCGAGGAGCACGAGTACGCCGTACGCTCGGTCGCCGACGCCCTCGACCCGCACTGCTCGTCGATGAACGTGCCCGAGGCGCCGTTCGTGCTGCACCTGCCCAACGTCATGCACCTCGCGACGGACGTCGCGGGCGTCGTGCACGACGCGGCCACGGTGTCGTCGCTCCAGCTCGCCGAGGCGCTGCACCCGTCCGCCGCCGTCGGCGGCACGCCGACCCCCGTGGCCACCGACCTGATCGCGGAGATCGAGGGCATGGACCGCGGCCGCTACGCCGGCCCGGTGGGCTGGATGGACGCCAGCGGCGACGGTGAGTGGGGCATCGCGCTGCGCTCCGCACGGATCTCCGGCTCGACCGTCCAGCTGTTCGCCGGGTGCGGCATCGTCGCCGAGTCCGACCCCGAGGCGGAGCTGGCCGAGGCCCAGGCCAAGTTCGTGCCGGTGCGGGACGCGCTCATCGCCGGCTGACGCGCACCGCCGCACCCGCTATGTTCGAGCCCTCGGGTCTCTCGCGGGAGGACATTCGCATGACCGGTCGGATCGTCGTCGGCATCGACGGCTCGGAGCAGAGCCGCAACGCGCTCGAGTGGGCGGTCGCCCGGGCCCGGCTCGGGGGTGAGGAGCTCGCGCTCGTGAGCGCCTACACGCTCACGCCCGTCTTCGACTTCTACGGCTACCACGGCCTCGCGGACACCCAGCCGATCGACTGGTACGCCGAGTACTCCCAGAAGCTGGTCGACACCGCCGCGGCTCGCGTCCGCGACCTCGCTCCCGACCTGGCCTGCACCGCCACCGTGGAGCGGGGCCACCCCGGCACCGTGCTCGCGGCGGCCTCGGAGTCGGCGTCTGCACTCGTCGTCGGTCGCCGCGGTCTCGGCGGCGCCGCGAGCGCCGTGCTGGGCTCGGTCAGCAACCGGCTGACCGTGGAGGCGAAGTGCCCGGTCGTCGTCGTCGGAGCCGACGAGCTCCCGACGACGGGGCCGGTCGTCGTCGGCCTCGACGGGTCGGACTTCGCCGTCCACGCACTCCGCTACGCCATCGCCGAGGCGGCGGCACGCCGTACCTCCGTGCGGGCGATCGCCGCCTTCGACTACGTGCACCCGGCCTTCTCGCTGGACGACGAGCTGGCCGCGCGCATGAAGGCGGGGGCCGAGGACGAGGCCGCGTCCGTCGTCCCGCGGGCGCTCGCGCAGCTGGGCGCGGACGCCGCGTCGGTGGACATCGAGCACGTGGCCGTGGCCGGTCCCGCAGCCGAGGCGATCCTGGACAACTCCGACGACGCGCAGCTGATCGTGGTCGGGTCGCACGGCAAGGGGCTGGTCCGGCGGGTGCTGCTCGGCTCGGTGAGCCGCCAGGTCCTCAACGACGCCGAGCGGCCGGTCGCCGTCGTCGACCTCCCCGAGCACTGACGTCCTAGCTGACCTCCTAGAGGTCCGCGCCGTCCGCGCGCCGAACGTACTCCAGGCCCTCGGCGGGCAGGAACCGGTTCATGTGGCCGTCGACGATGCCGAGTCCCGCCTCGCTGTAGACCCGGTCGTGGATGGCGAGGTTCTTCGGCGCCTTGACCACGCGGGCGAACTCGATCGCCTCCGAAGCCTTCATCCACGGCGCCGAGACCGGGACGCACAGCACGTCGACTGCCTCGCCGGGCTCGGTCAGCGCGTCTCCGGGGTGGTAGACCTTGGTGCCGCCGGCGTCGATCACGTAGCCGCTGTTGGCGATCCGCGGGATCTCCGGGTGGATCACGGCGTGCATCTCACCCACCGCGCGCACGGGCAGCCCGACGTCGAACGTCTCCCCCGGCGCGACCACGGTGAGCCGCTCGGCGAGAGCCGGGGCGTCCTGGCGGATCTTCGCGGCGACGGCCTCGATGGTGAAGACCGGCGCCTCCGCGGCGACCAGGTTGTCGGCCAGGTAGTGGTCCGGGTGCTCGTGGGTGACCAGCACCGCGTCCGCGCCCGCCACCGCGGCCGGATCGGTGAAGACGCCCGGGTCGAGGACGACCGTCGTCCCGACGTGCTGGATCCGCACGCAGGCATGTCCGAACTTGGTGATCCGCATGTCTCTACGATGCCACCGTGACCCGCTTCGACCTCTCCGACCCGGCCTTCGACGTCACCTCTCCGGCGGTACACGCCGCGCGCGAGGAGAGCTGGTACGTCGAGACCAACTGGGGCTGGGCCGTGCTCCGGCACGCGGAGGTCAGCGCGCTGCTGCGCGACCGGAGGTTCCGCCAGGGCAACGCCCGCTGGCCGGAGCAGAACGGCATCCACTCCGGACTCTTCTCCGACTGGTGGCAGGAGACCCTGCTCAGCCTCGAGGGCGACGACCACGCCCGGATCCGCCGCCTGCTGATGCCGGCCTTCCGCAACAAGACCATCGCCGCGATGCGCCCGCGCTTCCAGGCGCTGGCCAACGAGCTGATCGACGGCTTCGCCTCGCGAGGCGAGGTGGAGTTCGTGCGCGAGTTCGCGGAGCCGTACGCCGCCCGCATCATCTGCGTGCTGCTCGGCCTGCCCGAGGACAACTGGCACCAGGTCGCGCAGTGGGCCGACGACCTCGGCGCGTCGTTCTCGATCGACGTCGGCAACCAGGTGCCGCGCATCGAGGCCGCGCTCGGCGGCCTCTACGCGTACGTCGAGGAGGTGGTCGCCGACCGGCGCACCCACCCGCGCGACGACCTCGTGACGACGCTGGTGCAGGCCACCGACGACGGCGACCGGCTGACCGAGCACGAGCTCGGGGTGGCGCTGGTGTTCCTCGCCTTCGCCGGCATGGAGACCACCCGCAACCAGCTCGGCCTCGCGCTCCAGACGCTGCTGAAGCACCCCGACCAGTGGCGGCTCCTCGCCGAGCGGCCCGACCTCGGCGAGACGTGCGTCGAGGAGGTGATGCGGGTCAACCCGACCGTCACCTGGGTGACCCGCGAGGCCCTCGAGGACGTGGAGTTCCAGGGACTGCACATCCCGAAGGGCGGCATCGTGCAGATGCTGTCCCACAGCGCCGGCACCGACCCGGACGCGATGCCGGACCCGGCGTTCGACATCACCGCGCAGCGCCCGCCGCACCACGGCTTCGGCGCCGGGGTGCACCACTGCCTCGGGCACTTCGTGGCCCGCACCGACATGGCCGTCGCGCTGCCGCTGCTCGCGCGGCGGATGCCGGACGCCGTACCGGACGGGCCGGGTGAGTGGCTGCCCGTGTCGGGCAACACCGGGCCGGTGCGCTTCCCGATCCGCTTCCGGCCGGCCTGATCAACCCTCGTCGCCGGGCAGCTGCGGGTAGCCCTCGATCGGGTAGATGCCCACGGCGAACCCGTAGGTCGTCTCGCCACCGCGCGGCAGGTGGTCGAACTCCGCCACCAGCTCCTTGAGGCGCAGCCAGAACTCCCGGTGCTGCGCCGGCCCGAGCCGGGCGTGCCGGATGAACGCCCACAGCTGGCCGGCCTCGTAGGCCGGCGCCGACTCCCGTGCCGCCACCTCGAAGTCGTTGAAGTCCGGCGGCAGGTCCTGGCCGCCCGGACCGACCCCGGCGTAGAACATCCGCGCCGTACGGCCGTAGAACGCCTCCTCGACTGCCCGCACCCGACGGGTGCGGACCACGCGCACCAGGCCCGCGTCGGCCAGCACCTTCACGTGGTGCGCGACCGTGCTCTTCGGCCGCGAGACCGTGCGGCTCAGCTCGGTGACGCTGGCGGCCCGCTCGTGGAGCAGCCCGAGGATCGTGGTGCGCAGCGGATGGGCGAGCGCGCGCACCTGGGCAGGCTCGCTGAGGACCAGGACATCGTCGAGGTCGTAGTCCGGGACGTCGGGATTGCTCTCCACCGACGAACATACTAGCCTGCTCGAACGTACGAGTTTTCCGGATCGTTTGAAGGAGGCCGCGATGGCCGAGGTACTGCTCTTCCACCACGCCCAGGGCCTGACCGAGGGCGTGCGACGGTTCGCCGACGGGCTGTCCCGCGCCGGGCACACCGTGCACACGCCGGACCTCTACGACGGCGCCACGTTCGAGACCATCGAGGACGGCGTGGGCCACGCCCGCGAGCTCGGGTTCGGCAACGTGCGGGAGAGTGGCGTCGCGGCCGCCGACGGGCTGCCTGCGGGCCTCGTCTACGCCGGGTTCTCGCTGGGCGCCATGCCCGCGCAGCAGCTCGCCCAGACCCGCCCGGGCGCGCTCGGTGCGCTCCTCCTCGAGGCGTTCGTGCCTCCCGAGGAGTTCGGTGCCTGGCCGGAGGGCGTGCCCGTGCAGGTCCACGGCATGGCCGACGACGAGTTCTTCTCCGAGGATCGCCCGGCCGCGGAGGCGTTCGTCGCCGACCGGCCCGAGGCCGAGCTGTTCCTCTACCCGGGCAAGCAGCACCTCTTCGCCGACGACTCGCTGGCCGGCTACGACAAGGTGGCCGCGGACCTGCTCACCGAGCGCGTCCTGGCGTTCCTCGCTGCCCTGAGCTGACTACGCCGTCAGGTGGTGCAGGAAGCACCACCGCCAGTCCTCGCCGGGCTCGGCGGACTGCATGACCGGGTGCTGGGAGTCCTGGAAGTGCCGGGTCGCGTGCTGCCGCGGTGAGGAGTCGCAGCAGGCGACGTTCCCGCACGCGAGGCAGCGCCGCAGCGACACCCACTGGGTGCCCTCCGCCACGCACGCCTCGCAGTAGGTCTCGGGGTGCTCGTCGACGACGGCGTACTTCTCCAGGTCCTCGCAGATCTCCCCGATCTTCCAGTGCCGACCGGCGTACGCCGCAGCCTCGTCACGCTCCTGCTCGGCGCTGTCGAGCATCGACTCCTCGACGTCGAGCATCGCCAGCACGTCGGCGACCACGTCGGACGGCACGTTGCCGGAGTCGCGGATCTCGAGGATGCGGCGTCGCTCGGCGTCGAGCAGCTGCGTGCGGACCCGGTAGTAGAGGGCGGCCGGGGACTCCTGGTCCGGCTGGGTGCTGAGGCGCTCCCAGGCGGCGAAGTTGCGCTGGTCGAGACGCTGGCGCACCAGGTCCACGACGCCGGCGGTGTCGTCGTACTCCATCCCGTCGAGCTCGTCCAGCGCGGCCTTGGAGGCCTGCTGGAGCAGGGTCGCGCGGGCCAGCGCGTCGTCGAGCGGGTCGGGCGACGGCACCTTCAGCCAGCGGGCGACCATCGGCAGCGTCAGCCCCTGGATCAGCAGGGTGCCGGCGACCACCGTGAAAGCCGCCATCAGCAGCACCTCGCGGTGCTCGGTGTCCTCCGGGATCAGGAACGCGGCGGCCAGCGTGACGACGCCGCGCATGCCGGCCCACCCGACCAGGAACGTCTGGGTCGCCGGAGGCCGGCTGCCGGTGATCGGGTCGGGCCCCATCCGGACCAGCCACCAGCGGGAGATGTAGACCCAAACGATGCGCAGCACGATGCACGCCAGCAGCACGGCCGCGCAGATCGCGACGATGCGGCCACCGGACAGCTCGCTGTCAGCGAGGTCCTGGAAGAGCCACTGGGCCTGGAGGCCGATGAGCGCGAAGACGGTGTTCTCGAGCAGGAACGCGATCGTCCGCCAGTTGGTGTGCTCGGCGATGCGCGACTGCGCCGTCTGGAGCAGCGGCGCCTTGTGGCCGAGCAGCAGGCCGGCGACGACGACGGCCACCACGCCCGACGCGTGGATCTCCTCGGCCGCGATGAAGCAGGCGAACGGGATGATGAAGGAGAGGCCGACGTCGAGCACCGGGTCGGTGATGCGCTTGCGCATCCAGCCGACGACGACGAACCCGACCAGGCCGATCAGCACACCACCGCCGGCGGCGATCAC
Source organism: Nocardioides sp. GCM10030259 (assembly GCF_042666375.1). Classification (NCBI taxonomy): domain Bacteria; kingdom Bacillati; phylum Actinomycetota; class Actinomycetes; order Propionibacteriales; family Nocardioidaceae; genus Nocardioides; species Nocardioides sp. GCM10030259. The sequence goes on from NZ_JBHTDF010000025.1 coordinate 242,248, forward strand.
GAAGTCGAGTCCGACCGCCCAGCCGATGCCCGTCGCGGCGAGCGCCGTGCGCAGCGCGACCAGGGCCGTCGCGTCGTTGAACAGCGACTCGCCCTCGAGGATCGTCACGACCTTCCGGGGCAGGCCGATGTGGCGTCCGATCGCGGTGGCCGCGACGGCGTCCGGAGGCGCGACGACCGCACCGAGGGCGAAGGCGATCGGCCAGGAGATCCCCGGCAGGAGCTCGTGGACCAGGACGCCGACCCCGGCCGTGGTGAAGAGCACCGCACCCACCGACAACGCCAGGATCGCCCGCCGGTGGGCGTTGAAGTCCACCAGCGACGACGTGATCGCCGCGGAGTAGAGCAGCGGTGGCAGCAGCCCGAGCAGCACCACCTCGGGCTCGAGGTGGACCTGGGGCACGAACGGCAGGAACGACGCCGCCACGCCGGCCACCACCAGCAGGAGTGGGGCCGGCAGGCCGATCCGGCTGGCGGCGACGACGCCGACCAGCACGCACACGGCCAGGGCGACGAGGAAGAGGGCGACGTCCACGGCGCCATCCTCCCCGACTCGGGGCTGCCGCGGGAGCGGTGCACGTCAGGCGGGCTAGGCGACCCAGAGCATCGGGTCGCCCCACCCGAGCTCATCGACCCCGTGCCGGCCGAGTGCCAGCGCCACGAGCGTCCGGCGATGAGCGGCGAACGTCAGCACGTGGGCGATCATCCCGCCGTACGTGAAGACCTCGGCCGGCTCGCACAGCGCGTCGACGAACGTGTCGTCGAGGCGGCCCTGCTCGATGACCTCGCGCACGTTGGCGACGTACGTCGGGGCCTCGCGCGCGAGCCGGTCGCGCATCGAGCCGAGCGACTCGTGCTCCTCGACCGACCAGTCGTAGTCGCGGGTCGCGAGCGCGGCGTTCCACATGCCCATCTGGCCGACGAGCCGGGAGAGCAGCGAGCGGATCGTCTGGCGGTCGTCGTCGACGTCGAGCTCGATCACCTGGTCGAGCTGCTCGTCGGTGAGCCGCTCCGCGACGCGGATCATCTCGCCGGTCAGCCACACGTGGTGCTCCACCATCTTCAGCAGCAGGTCCATGTCGGTCACCCGATCTCTCGAGGGCAGCCGCAGGCTGCCCGGTGGTTGGAAGTGGACGCCGTTCGGGGCGTCGATCTGGAGGTGTCCCGGCCGGCGTCGCCAGGTCGCCGGCGGCACGCCGTACGCCTTCGCGAACGCCCGCGTGAACGCCTCGTGGGACGAGTAGCCGGCCTCGACCGCGATGTCGATCAGCGGCGCGCAGGTCGTGACCATGCGGTACGCCGCCCGCTCCAGCAGCACCCGTCTCCGCAGCGCCTGCGGCGGCTCGCCCGCCACTCCGCGGATCATCCGGTCGAAGTGGTAGCGCGAGAAGTGCAGCCGCGCGGCCCGCTCGTCGGCCGTCAGGTCGTGGTCGTCCAGCGCCTCGGCGAGGTGGGCCACGAAGTCCGCGAACGTGTCGGCCGGTGTCATGCACCGATCATGCTGCGCGACGCGCCCTCGCGCTTGATCGTCCTTGCGTAGCGTCTGCTCCGTGGTCGCACTGCTGCTCCTGCCGAGCCCGCTTCTCGGGCCTGCGTCCTGGGCCCCGGTGACCTCGCGGCTCGACGCGACCGTCGCCGACCCGGCCGGCGCGACGTCGCCCGATGAGGTGCTCGCGGCGTACGAGCAGGCGGCCGTCGGGCTGTCCGACGTCGTGCTCGTGCCGCACAGCAACGCCGGGCTCTACGCGCCGCTGCTGGCCGACCGGATCGGGGCCGTGGCGACCGTGTACGTCGACGCCGCCCTGCCCGGCACCACCGGTCGCACGGGACTGGCGCCGCCGGGCCTCGTCGACCACCTGCGCGAGCTCGCCGACGCTGACGGGCTGCTGCCGCCGTGGACCCAGTGGTGGGACCCCTCGGAGGTCGACGGCCTCTTCCTCGATGCAGCGACGCGTGCCGCCGTCGAGGCCGGGCAGCCACGGCTGCCGCTGTCGTACTTCACGTCCTCGGTCGAGGTGCCCGCCGGCTGGGCGCACCGACCGAGCGCCTACCTCGCCTTCGGCGACACCTACGCCGACGAGATCGCCGTGGCCCACCTGCGCGACTGGCCCCTCGTCGCGCTTCCCGGCCGCCACCTCCACCAGCTCGTAGCCCCGGACGAGGTCGCCGCCACCATCGCGGCGCTCGTCGAGCGGGTCTCGGACTGAGCGTCATTGCGGTGCTGATGCCGGTCGCACGGCGGTCCGGGCGGTGGGGTATCCACCGTTCCACGGCCCGAAAAGGGTGGATGAGGCACCGCCACCCGGCACGCCGAGGGCAGCGACGAGGTCACGGCCGCAGCGCCCGGATCCGCTCGTCGAGGTCGCGCCGGTTGTCGCGGCGTACGACGACCTCCACGACCTCGATGCCGCCGTTGGGCGACGCCAGCGCCTGCTCGAGCTCGGGCAGCGACCCGACGCGCCAGTGCGGCGTGCGGGTGGCCGCGCAGAGGGCGGCGAGGTCGACGCCGTGGGGCGTGCCGAAGAGGCGGTCGTACTGCTCGGCGTACTCCACAGCGCCTTGCTCGAGCATCGTGAAGATCGAGCCGCCGTCGTCGTTGACCACGACGAGCATCAGGTCGGGCACCGGCTCCCCCGGGCCGATGACGAGGCCGTTGGCGTCGTGGAGGAACGTCACGTCGCCGACGAGCGCGAAGGCGCGAGGGCTCTCCGGGCGGGCGAGCGCGGCGCCGATCGCGGTCGAGACGACGCCGTCGATGCCGGAGAGGCCGCGGTTCGCGATCACCTTGCGGCGCGCGCCGACCTCGTAGCGCGGCACCATCAGGTCGAGGTCGCGGATCGGGCTCGACGCGCCGACGACGAGCAGGCCGCCGGCGGGGAGGGCGCGGGCGACCGCGCCGGCCACCTCGTACGGCGTGAGGTCGGGCTCGGCCGCGAGCAGCGCGTCGAGCTGCCGGGTGACCGAGCGGTCGGCAGCGCGCCACTCCTCCAGCCAGCCCGAGGTGTCGGCGCCCCCAGCGGACGGGATGACCGGCAGCCGCTCGGAGACCGGGAACGGCCGCGACGACCAGGCGCCGCGCGTCGGGGTGTCGATCACCTGCACGTCGGGCCGGGAGAGCAGCCGGGTCACCGGCCGCGACAGGGTCGGGTGCCCGCAGACGACCACCCGCTCGATCCGCTCCCCCAGCGGGGAGCCGAGCAGCAGGCGGTAGGTGCGGATGGCGTTGTCGCCGGTGCGCGAACCGCTGGTGGGCTCGGCGAACAGCGGCCAGCCGCCGTCCTGCGCGAGCACGCGCGCGGGCGGGCCGGCGTCGTCGCCGGCCACGACGACCGTGCGCGGCCCGGGCTCGACGGTGACGTGCACGGCCGGGCGGACGCGCTGCACCGGGGTGCCCGGGGTGACCGACGGCTGCCAGCGGTCGGCGGGCACCAGCGGCTCGTCGAGCGGCACGTTGAGGTGCACCGGACCGGTGGTGCCGAGGTCGATCGACACCGACGCGTCCTGGGTCGCCACCAGCGGACCGAAGACGCCCACCTGGTCGGTGGTCTGGTTGGCGTTGGTGCCGCGCAGCCGGGCCGGCCGGTCGGCGGTGACGACGACGAGGTCGACGTCGGCGTGCGCGGCCTCGAGGACGGCCGGGTGCAGGTTGGCCACGCCGGTGCCGGAGGTGCACACGACCGCGGCGCGGCGACCGTTCTTCGACAGCCCGAGCGCCAGGAACCCGGCGCTGCGCTCGTCGATGCGGGTGTGCAGCCGCACCAGCCCCGCGGCGGCCGCGTCGTACGCCGCGAACGAGAGCGGCGCGTTGCGCGACCCCGGCGCGACCACGACCTCGGTGACGCCACCCTCGATGAGCGCGGTCAGCACCGCACGGGCGAGGTCGGTGGCGCTCACGAGGACCGATCCTGCCGCAGCGCGCGCACCTCGGCGACCCGGGCCTCCCAGTGCGCGACCCGGTCGGGGGCGGCCGAGTACGTCGCGAGCAGCGACTCGTCGACGGTGGGCACCCGCACCGGCAGCTCACCGTCCACCGGCAGCAGTGGGTCGGTCACGACGTCGGCGCCCAGGAGCTGCACGGTCGCGAGCCCGCACGCGAAGGGCAGCTCGGGCAGCGCGGCCGCCAGCGCGACCCCGGCCGCGATGCCGACGCTGGTCTCGAGCGCGGAGGAGACGACGACCGGCAGGCCGATGTCCTCGGCGATGCGCAGGCAGGCGCGCACGCCGCCCAGCGGCTGCACCTTGAGCACCGCGACGTCGGCGGCCTCGAGGTCGCGCACCCGGTAGGGGTCGGCGGCCCGGCGGATCGACTCGTCGGCCGCGACCGGCACCGCCACGCGGCGGCGTACGACGGCCAGGTCCTCGACCGTGGCGACCGGCTGCTCGACGTACTCCAGGCCACCGGCCGCCCGGTCGAGCACCCCGATCGAGGCGACGGCGGTGTCGACGTCCCACAGCCCGTTGACGTCGATGCGCACCCGGCCCCCGGGACCGAGCGCGTCGCGCACCGCCTCGAGCCGGGCCTGGTCGTCCGCGAGCGTCTGGCCGGGCTCGGCGACCTTGACCTTGGCGGTGCGGCAGCCGCCGCGGGCCACGATCGCGTGGGCGTCCTCGGGACCGACGGCGGGCACCGTCACGTTGACCGGCACCGAGTCGCGCACCGCCGCCGGCCAGTCCCCCGCGGCCGCCTCCTCGGCGCAGCGCAGCCACGGCTGGGCGACGGCGGCGTCGTACTCGAGGAACGGGCTCCACTCACCCCAGGCCTCGCCGCGCAGCAGGACTCCCTCGCGGACCGTGATGCCGCGGAACCTCGTGCGCATCGGCAGCGACCACACGATCATGCGAGCTCCCGCAGCGCGAGGCGGTCGGGCTTGCCGTTGGCCAGCAGCGGGATCGCGTCGAGCGCGACCACCTGCCGCGGCGCCCACGACCGCGGATGCACCTCCGCGACCCAGTCCCGCGCGTCCTGGAGCGTCAGCCCGCCCACGACGTAGGCGACGAGGCGGTTGCCCCACTCCTCGTCCGGTACGCCGAGCACCTCGGCCGCGGCCACCTCCGGGTGCTCGCGGAGCCGGGCGGCGACGGCCGGGGCGGGCACGTTGACGCCGCCGCTGACCACGACGTCGTCGATCCGGCCGAGCACCTGGAGCCGCCCGTCGTCGTCGAGCCGTCCGGCGTCGGAGGTCAGGAACCAGCCGTCGACGAGCGCCTCGGCCGTCAACGCCGGGTCGCCGTCGTACCCCTCGAAGAGCGTCGGCCCGGCGATCCGGATCCGCCCACCGGGGCCGAGCGCGACCGCGACGCCGTCGAGGGCGCAGCCGTCGTAGACGCAGCCGCCCGCGGTCTCCGCGGAGCCGTACGTCGCGACCACGCGCACCTCGGCGTCGGCCGCGCGGGCGCGCAGGGCCGGGTCGATCGGGCCGCCACCGAGCAGCACGGTGTGGAAGGTGCGCAGCGCCTCCGCGTCAGTCTCCAGCAGCCGGTGCAGCTGGGTCGGCACCAGCGAGACGAACCTCGGCCCGACCCCGAGGGCCTCCGTGGCCGCCGCGAACGACGGGTGCTCGTCGAGCAGCACCGGCGCCGCGCCGGCGACGTACGACCGGCACGCGACCTGCAGCCCGGCGACGTACGACGCGGGCAGGGCGAGCAGCCAGCGGCCGGAGGCGCCGACGCGTCGCGCGCTGGCGTGCACCGACGCGAGCACGGCCTCCCGGGAGAGCACGACCCGCTTGGGGCGGCCGGTCGAGCCGGAGGTCTCGACGACCCACGGCGCCGGGTCATCGGCCTCGAGCCACGCGCCGATCCGCTCCACCACCTCCACCCGCCCGAGGCTAGTGCCCGCCCGTGGTGCTTGAATCTCCGGTCGTGGCACCCTCACATCCTCGGCCAGCTCAATGGCTGGCCGGCGCTCGGCCCCGCACGCTGCCCGCAGCCGTCTCCCCCGTCCTGGCCGGCACGGGCGTCGCGGCGTACGTCGACAGCGTCGTGTGGTGGAAGGCGCTGCTCGCGCTCGTTGTGGCGCTCGCGCTCCAGGTGGCGGTCAACTACGCCAACGACTACTCCGACGGCATCCGCGGCACCGACGCCGAGCGGGTGGGCCCGCTGCGGCTGGTCGGCTCCGGCGTGGCCGCGCCCGCGGCCGTGAAGCGGGCTGCGTTCCTGGCGTTCGGCGTCGCGGCGGTCGCCGGGCTGGTGCTCGCGGCGACGACGGCCTGGTGGCTGGTCGCGGTCGGCCTGGTGTCGGTGCTGGCCGCGTGGTTCTACACGGGCGGGTCGAAGCCCTACGGCTACCTCGGCCTCGGCGAGGTCATGGTGTTCGTGTTCTTCGGGCTGGTCGCGGTCGCCGGCACGACGTACGTGCAGACCGAGACCTGGGAGTGGGCCGCGCTCTGGGCGGCCGTCGGCGTCGGCGCGCTGGCCTGCGCGATCCTGGTCGCCAACAACCTGCGCGACATCCCGACCGACACCGTCGCCGGCAAGCGCACCCTCGCGGTGGTGCTCGGCGACCGGCGCACCCGGCTGCTGTACGCCGCGCTCGTGGTCGCCGCCGCTGCGGCGGTGGTCGCCGTCGCCGTGGTGACGTCGTGGTGCGCCCTGGCCGGGCTCGGGTTCCTGGTGCTCGCCGTCCGGGCGACGCGCACGGTCCTCGGCGGCGCCACCGGGCCGGGGCTGATCCCCGTGCTCCAGCAGACCGGCCTGGCCGAGCTGGCCTGGGCGGCCCTGGTCGCGGCCGCGCTGGTGGTCTGCGGCTAGCGCCGACTGCTCAGTCCGTGTCTTCCTTGGTCCGGCTCTGCTCGACCCGGGCCGACATCCGCTCGGCGCGCTCCTGCACCCGGCGGGCCAGGGCCTCCCGGGGCCGGTCGAGGAGGAAGTAGGAGCCCAGGCCGCTCATCAGGAAGGCGATCACGACCGCCCACAGGATCGGCACCTCGTCGTCGACCAGGAACCACACGCCGACCACGATCCCGAACGAGCCGATGAACAGGGCGAGCCGCATCAGCGTGTAGATCCAGAACTCCTTCACGCCAACAGGGTAGAGATCACCACGGGGGTCCTACGCTGGAGGGGTGCTGAAGTTCCTGCTCGTGGTGATCCTCGTCGCGATCGCGGTCTACCTGACGACCCGTGCGATCCAGCGCCGCGGTGTCGCGCCGCTGCCGCGGCCCCGCCTGCGTCGGCCGGAACCCCCGCGTGTCGTGGGGCCCGACGACGACCCGGACTTCCTGCGCGACCTCGACCGGAAGCGCAAACACCCCGAGCATCCCGAGGATCCCGAGGCGAGCTAGCGCCTCCGGCTACCGCTCGGCGCTGACCTGGATCTCCGCGGCCGAGCCGGCGTACGAGTGCTGCGACGTGCTCGAGAAGTAGTTGATCCCGATGAAGTTGAACCACAGCGTCGCCATGCCCACCAGGGCCAGGATCGCGGCGTTGCGGCCCTTCCAGCCGGCGGTGGTGCGGGCGTGGAGGTACGCCGCGTAGACGACCCAGGTGATGAAGGCCCACACCTCCTTCGGGTCCCAGTTCCAGTACGAGGACCAGGCCTGGTGCGCCCAGATCGGCCCGGTGATGAGCACCGCGAAGGTCCATACGGGGAAGCCGAACGCGTGCATCCGGTAGGACACCCGGTCCAGCACCTCGGGCTTCGGCAGCCGCGCGACGTAGCCGGTGGTCTTCTCCGAGCCGCGCACCTTCACCAGGTAGAGCGCCGACGTGATGCCGCCGAGGGTGAACGCGCCGGTCGCGACGATCGCCGAGATCACGTGGATCACCAGCCAGTACGACGACAGCGCCTCCGTCAGCGGGGCGACCGGGGCGTAGAGCCAGATCACCGCGACCATCAGCACGGACAGCACGAACGCCAGCACGATCGGCGCCATCCAGGCCAGCCGCAGCCGGTGGTAGAGGGCGAGGTAGAGCGCGGTCACCACGAACGTGCCGGCCAGCGTGAACTCGTACATGTTGCCCCACGGCACCCGGTTGGGGTCGGCGGCCATCCCGCGCGCGACCAGCGCCACCAGGTGGGCGGCGGCCGCGAGCCAGGTGATCAGGTAGCCGAGCCGGCCGAACATCGCCGTACGCCGGGCGCGGGCCTCGTCGCCGTCCCCCTCGGGACCGCTCGCGACGGCCACGCCGCCGGGCACGTCGACGGACGCCCGGGCCGCTTTCCCGGTGGCGACCGGGACGTTGCGCAGGGACGCCCACTCGACGAGATGGGCGAGGAGCGCCAGGAAGTAGAGCAGCCCCGCGGCGGCGACCGCCTGGTTGCTGAGACTCTCCCACGCTGCGTCGGTCACGACTCGTCCTCTCGCTCGTCGGGCCGTCGGCCCTGCAGGGCCGCGACCAGGTCGTCCACGACGGCGGCTACATCGCCGCCACCGGACCGGTCGAGGGCGGCCACCTCGACCAGTGTGCCGTCACCGTCCCGCCGGGCGCGAACCCACACCCGCCGCGGGCGGATGAAGAGCGACCCGAGCAGGCCGATGAGGGCGAGCACGACCCCGGCGAGCGCGGTCCACTTGCCGGGGGTCTGGCTGATCTGGATCTTGTTCCAGCGCTCGAGGCTCTCGAAGGTGACGGTGCCCAGCCCGTCGGGCAGCTTCACAGTGTCGCCCTCGCGCAGGTCGACGCGGTACGGCGTGCCGTCCTTCTTCGTCAGCATCGTCGTCCGCGACTTGTCGAGGGAGTAGACCGACTGCGGGACGCCGTCGTCCATGCCCAGGTCGCCGGTGTAGACGAGCATCGAGACCATCGGGTCGAGCGGCTTGCCGAGCAGCGAGTAGTAGCTGCCGGTCTGCTTCGAGAAGGCCACGGTCGGGTAGAACTCGCCCTCGAGGCCGACCTGGGTCGGCTCGGCGTCCGGCGCCTTGACCACGCCGATCGACTGGAAGCTCTGGTTGGTGGGCAGGAAGATCGTCGGCCCGCTCTGCACGACGTCGCCGTTGCCGTCGCGGATCGTGATGACGGGCGCGTAGCCGTGGCCGATGAGGAAGACGTCCGTGCTCCCGATCGACAGCGGGTGGTTGACCTTCAGGTCGTAGGTCTGCTCGGGCCCGTCGAGTGTCTCCTGGTAGCTCAGGTGCGACTCGAAGCCGCGCGCCATGCCGGCCCGGCGACCCGTGGTGAGCCAGTCGACGGAGAAGTCGTCGATCGAGAACGAGAAGGGCTCCATCCCGTCGGCGTCGAAGAGGCTGCCGGGGTTGAACTCGTCGTACTGGTCGGGGGTGTTGGCGAACCCGTAGTCCTCACCGATCAGCAGGATCACGCCACCCTTGTAGCCGAACAGCCCGCCCAGCGCGAAGCCGACCAGCACGACCACGACCGACAGGTGGAAGACCAGGTTGCCGGCCTCGCGCAGGTAGCCGCGCTCGGCGGAGATCGCGTCCCCGGAGTCGACGAGTCGGTAGCGGCGCCGCTTCAGCGTCACCCGCGCGCGCTCGAGGACCGTTTCGTGCGCGTCGGTGGTCGTGTACGACGCGTGGTCGGGCAGCCGGGTCAGGTTGCGCGGGGCCGCGGGCGGCTGGGCGCGCAGGCCGCGCCAGTAGTGGAACGTGCGCGGGACGATGCAGCCGACCAGCGAGATCATCAGCAGGATGTAGATCGCCGAGAACCACGTGGAGTCGTAGACCGAGAAGAGCCCGAGCCTCTCGTAGATCGGCGTGAGCTTCGGGTGGTCGTCCTGCCAGTTGGAGGTCTTGAGGGAGTCCACGCCCTCCTGCGGGATCACCGAGCCCGGGATCGCGGCCAGGGCGAGCAGGAGCAGCAGGATCAGTGCGGTGCGCATCGAGGTGACCTGGCGCCACACCCAGCGCAGCAGCTCGCGCAGCGTCAGCTCGCCCGGGCGGCGGTCGTCCTCGGGAGGTCGGGTGGAGAGGGCGGTGTTCACAGGAAGGTCTCCGTGCTGCCGACGAGGTTGAGCTGCAGCCAGGTGACGGCGTCGGTCCACCAGCCGGTGAGGAGCAGGACGCCGACGGCGATCAGCATCAGTCCGCCGGCCCGCATCACCCACTGCTGGTGGCGGCGTACCCAGCCGACGGCGGCGAGCGTCTTCTCGTAGGCGAGGCCGGCGACGATGAACGGGATGCCCAGGCCGAGCGCGTAGACGCCGGCGAGGACCGCGCCCCGGGTGGCGGTGGACTCGTAGAACGACAGGGAGAGGATCGCGCCGAGGGTCGGCCCGGTGCACGGCAGCCAGCCGAGCCCGAAGAGGAAGCCGATGACCGGCGCCGCCGCGAGGCCGACGCTCGGGATCGAGTGGATCCGCCACTCACGCTGGAGCAGCGGCAGCCAGCCCGCGAAGACCAGCCCGAGCACGATCATCAGCACGCCGAGGCCGATGGTGAGCTGGTCCTGGAACTCGACCAGCCAGCGACCGAGTGCCCCGGACGCGGTGCCGAGGATGACGAAGACGGTCGCGAAGCCGAGCACGAAGAGCACCGAGCCCAGCAGCATCCGGCCCCGGCGGGTGCCGGCGACGCCGTTGGCCAGGTCGGCCCCGGACAGGCCGGTGGCGTACGAGACGTAGCCCGGCAGCAGCGGGATCACGCAGGGCGAGAAGAACGAGACGAGGCCGGCGGCCAGGGCGACCGGCACCGCGAGGAGCAGCGACCCGGAGGACGCCGTCTCCCGGAGCCACTCATCCATCGGCGGTCCCGCCGGCGGCGATCTCGTCGACGACGTCGAGCACGGTCTGCTTGCTCGGCACCTCTCCGCCGATGACGGCGGCGATCCGGCCCTCATCGTCGAGGAAGACCGTGGTCGGGATGGCGGACATCGGGGCCTTGCCTGCGAACGCGAGGACCGCCTTGCCCTGCACGTCGTACAGCGACGGGTAGTCGGCGCCGACCGTCTCCATGAACGCCAGGCCGTTGGCGGCGCTCGAGTCGCGGATGTTGATGCCGAGGAACCCGGCGTTCGGCCCCAGCTCATCGGCGGCCTCCGCGAGCATCGGCATCTCCGCGCGGCACGGGGCGCAGCCGGACCACCACTTGTTCACGACGAGCACCTTGCCGAGGTAGTCCTCGGACGAGATCGGCTCGCCGGTGAGCGACTCCCCCTCGAACGACACGGGGTCGTCGCGGTCCGCCTCGTCGATGATGCGCACCGAGCCGTCGCCGCTGATGTAGCCCTTGTCGCCGGTCGAACCGAGCGAGGTGCAGGCGCTCAGCCCGGGAAGGACCAGGGCGAGCAGCAGCGGCGCGGCCACGCCGGCCAGGGGACGTCTCACGGGCGGCGCTCCTCCGGTGCTCCGCCGGCCGAGAACGGCGCCTTCCGGTCCTTGACCGGGATCAGGTCGCCGGCCGGCTCGGAGTAGCTCACCTGCGTGATCCGGTCGCCGACGAAGTGCAGGGACGTCAGCGAGCACAGCGTGCACTGCCGGCTGCGCGGGTCGTGCATGAAGGAGCGCTTCTCGACGTGCAGGCGGGTGACCCAGATCGGGAGCTGGTGGGAGACGATCACGGCCTCGTGGCCGACCGCCGCGGCGCGGGCGTCCTCGACGGCGGCCATCATCCGCGCCACGACCGTCTTGTAGGGCTCGCCCCACGACGGCTTGAGGGGGTTCCACATGTAGCGCCACAGCCGCGGGCGCTTGAGGATCGTCATCGCGCCCTCGCCGAAGCTGATGCCCTCGAACTTGTTCGTCGACTCGAGCACCCGGTCGTCGCGGACGATCTCGAGACCGCGCGCGTCGGCGAGCGGCCGGGCCGTCTCCTGCGCCCGCTCCAGCGGCGAGGCGCGCACGTGCACGATGTCGCGGTCGCCGACGGCCTCCGCCACGCGCTTGGCCATCTGGCCGCCGAGGTCGGAGAGGTGGAAGCCGTCGCGGCGTCCGTAGAGGACACCCTCGGGGTTGTGCACCTCGCCGTGGCGGAGCAGGTGGACGATCGTGTCAGGGGTCTGGCTCATCGCGAACTCCTACGCGCGGGCGGCCGCGGCCGCCCGGGCCGCGCCCGGCAGGGCGTCGAGCACCGTCGAGACGGCGCGGTCGTCGTGGGCGGAGGACAGGAACCACGCCTCGTACGCCGAGGGCGGGAGGTAGACGCCCGCGTCCAGCATCGCGTGGAAGAAGGCGGCGTACGCCGCGACGTCGGTCGTCGACGCGTCCGCGAAGTCGCGGACCCGCCCGTCGACGCCCTCGGTCAGGAAGACCGAGAACATCGTGCCGGTCGACTGCACGACGTGCGGGACGCCGGCGCGGGTGAGGGCGTCGGACGCGGCGACCTTGATGGTGTCGGCCGCGGCGCCGATGTGGGCGTAGACCTCGTCGGTCGCGAGCCGCAGCGTGGTGAGGCCGGCCGTGGTGGCGATCGGGTTCCCGGAGAGCGTGCCGGCCTGGTACACGGGGCCCTCGGGCGCGAGCCGCGACATCACGTCGGCGCGGCCGCCGAACGCGGCGGCGGGGAAGCCGCCGCCCATCACCTTGCCGAACGTCACCAGGTCGGGCCGCCAGCCCTCGACCTTGCCGTCGAGGCCCCACTGCCCGTGCCTGCTGGCCCGGAAGCCCGTCATCACCTCGTCGCTGACGAAGAGCGCGCCGTGGGCGCGGCAGGTCTCCGCGAGGAACTCGTTGAAGCCTCCCCCGGATTCATAGGAGTCGGGCGGGACGACGCCCATGTTGCCGGGGGCTGCCTCCGTGATCAGGCAGGCGATCCGGTCGGGGTGCTCGGCGAACACCTTCTCCACCGCGGCCCGGTCGTTGTAGGGCAGCACGACGGTCAGCTCGGTCGAGGAGGCCGGGACGCCGGGGGTGCCGGGCACGGCGAACGTCGCGAGGCCGGAGCCGGCCGACGCGAGCAGCGAGTCCACGTGGCCGTGGTAGCAGCCGGCGAACTTCACGACGACGTCGCGGCCGGTGAACCCGCGGGCCAGCCGGATCGCCGACATCGTCGCCTCGGTGCCCGACGAGACGAAGCGGACCCGCTCGACCGGCGCGCGCGCGGCGATCTCCTCCGCGAGGTCGACCTCCGGCTCCGTCGGCGCGCCGTACGACGTGCCGCGCGCGACCGCCTCGGCGACGCGGGCCTGCACCTCCGGGTGGGCGTGCCCGAGCAGCATCGGCCCCCAGGAGCAGATGAGGTCGACGTACTCGTTGCCGTCGACGTCGGTGAGCCAGGCGCCGGCGGCGGACCGGATGAACCGGGGCGTGCCGCCGACCGCGTTGAAGGCCCGGACCGGGGAGTTCACGCCGCCCGGCGTCACCGCGCGGGCGCGCTCGAACAGCTGCGTGCTGGCCTGGGTGGGTCGGGTCACCGGCCCATTGTCCCCGAGGCGCCCAACCGGTCCCAGCCGAGGCCCGCGGGCGGCACCCGGAGGGTGGGCCAGGCCACGCCCGGGCGGCCGATGAGAACGTGTTTCACCGCTCCGACCTGCGGGAATGGTCGGTGCACCATGTTCGGCCGCACGTCCGCAGCGGGCGGCATACCGTAACGAGATCGGGGCATGGTCGTTGGTAGACCGTCACCCCCCGCGCCGAGGGAGCACGGGTGGGGCCGAGGGAGCAGGAGCACCAGGAGATGTCGAGAACAGGGACGCGTGACCCCCGGCGGGGCCGCTTCGGTCGTGGCCAGAAGGCCATGGCCCTGGTCCCGCTCGCGGTGCTGTCCGCAGCCTGGACCGCCAGCATCGCGACCACGGGTGCCGGCACCGCGCTCGCCGACGCTACGACCGACGCGACGCTGCCCGACGGCACCAGCCTGCCGGCCCAGCCGATCGAGGAGCCTGCGAGCGTCACGTCGGCCTCCGGCGGCGCCGCCGAGGGAGTCGTCGGCAACGCGGAGCAGGCCGTTGCGACCGCCTCGACCTCCGGCATCCCCGCCGCCGCGCTCGCGGCGTACCAGCGGGCCGAGACCGTCATCAACTCCGCCGACCCCGCGTGCAACCTCACCTGGCAGCTCGTGGCAGCGATCGGCCGAGTCGAGTCCAACCACGGCAGCTTCGGCGGCAACACGCTCGACGACCAGGGCGTCGCGACGCCGGGCATCTTCGGCAAGCCGCTCAACGGCGGCGACGGCACCAGCCGGATCTCCGACACGGACGCCGGGCAGTACGACTCCGACGACGCCTGGGACCGCGCCGTCGGCCCGATGCAGTTCATTCCCTCCACCTGGTCGGTGGTCGGCGTCGACGCCGACGGTGACGGCCAGCGCAACCCCCAGGACGTCGACGACGCGGCCCTCGCGAGCGCCGTCTACCTCTGCTCGGGCAACGACGACCTGGGCACCACCGCCGGCCAGCGCGCCGCCGTGTTCCGCTACAACCACAGCGAGTCGTACGTCGACCTGGTGCTGTCGATCATGCAGGCCTACCTCGACGGCGAGTTCACCTCGGTCCCCAACGGCGTCACGTCGGCCGGCTACGTCGTGCCCGACCTGCCCGGCAAGACCGACCAGGGCAAGAAGCCGACCAAGGGCACCAAGGGCGGCGGCAACGGCGGCCAGGACGGCTCCGACGATGGCGGATCCACCGACACCGGGTCCGGCGACGGTGGCACCCAGCCGACCCAGGACCCGACCCAGCAGCCGCCGACGCAGCCGACCCAGGAGCCCACGCAGCAGCCGAGCCCCTCGCCGACCACCAAGGTGAGCGACCCCCCGAAGCTGCCGCTCCCGACTGTCACGCTCCCGGCGCTGCCGTCGACGTCGGTCACCCCGGTCGACACGCTCCTCACCGACGTCCAGGCGCGCGCCCAGTGCCTGCTCGACGGCTACATCGACAACATCCTGCGCACCGACGACCCGTTCGACCAGTGCGTCTACGCCTACACGCACTGACCTAGCGTCAGGCCCGGCTGAGCTCAGCCCCGGATGAACTGAGTGTTCGGCGCGACGCTCGGGAGCGCGACGACGGCGGTGTCGACCGAGGTCAGCCGCATCTCCCCGTCGGGGCCCGTGTCGCTGAGCAGCAGCAGGCTCGATCCGCTCTGGACGACGGCGCCGGAGTCGACGAGCTCGCCGTCCCTGGTGGCCTCGAAGGACTGCCCGGCCGTGACGGTCACCACGGCGCCCGCCTCCCCGACCCAGACGCCGACGAAGTCGCCGACGCTCGGTTCGGCGGTCGGTGTGGCGCTCGGTTCGACGGTCGGTGTGGCGCTCGGCTCGTCGCCCGGCGTCGGCTCGCCGGTGCCCTGCGAGGTCGTGCTGGGCGGCGGGGCCGTCCCGGACGTCGGATTGTTCCCGCTCCCGGTGTTGAGCACTCCGACGGCGACGGCGCCGAAGAGGACGATGAGCAGGACGAAGCCGGCGGCAAGAACCCATTTGACCGATCCCCCTGCCGGCTGGGCGCTAGTAGAGTCACTGGCCATGACCGCTCCCGGCCGGTCGAGCGGCATGCAGTGGCCCCCGGCGGTGTTGGCGGCGCTCGCGACAGCAGCGCTCATCGCGGCACGTCTGCTCGCGATCTCGCGGTTCGACGTCAACACGGCGGCGATGATCCTGCAGGTCTCGGGGACCGGCACGGCGCTGGCAGGAACGGCGCTGACACTGCTCCCGCCGGCCCTGTTCGGTGCGACCTTGTTCCTCGCGGTGGTCGCGTTCCTCGACGACTCCCTGCTCAGCACCGGCGTGCCGAACGCGTGGCTGCTGACCTTCGCCCTCGCGGCGACGGTGTGCCTGACGCCGCTGCCGTTCGCCGTGGCCACCCTCGCGCTGGTCGGGACGATCTGGCTGGCGGGGTGGGGCCTGCGGCGATCTCGCGGCGCGATCTCCATCAGGGCCGAGTTGCGGGGGAGCCGGATGCTGCGCGTCCTCCTGATGGTCCTGGTCGTGCTCCTGGCGCTGGCACCGCTGGTGCTGCAGCGGCCCTGGTTGCCCCTGCAGGCACTGACCCTGGAGGACGACACGGTGGTCGTGGGATACGTCCTGGGCAAGGCCGAGGGGAGGGTCGTCGTCATGAGCGATCGGGACCGCACCATCACGCTGATCGACCCGAAGGACATCAGCGCGCGGGAGATCTGCCAGGGCGGCGCCCAGCCCGGCGGCGTGCTCTCCGACGTCCCCCAGGTCACGGTCTCCGGCTCCGCGCTCGGGCTGCTGCTGTGGGGGGACGAGACCCCGAGCTACCCCGTCTGCCCCGACCCCGACTGAGGCCGTGGTCGTGGAGCCATCGGGCACGACAACCACCTCCTGCCTCGCGAACCAGCAGACGGCCCCAAGAGGACTCCACACTGTCTCCGCTGCCGGACGCGTCGCAATGGCACGTCCGAGCCATGTGCCCGGCGGGAGGGTCGGGCGTCAGCGAGCCAGCAGGCGGCCGACCTCGCTGGCCCAATAGGTGAGCACCACGTCGGCGCCGGCGCGCCGGATCGAGGTCAGCGTCTCGAGGATGGCTGCCTCACGGTCGATCCAGCCGTTCGCGGCGGCGGCCTCGACCATGGCGTACTCGCCCGAGATGTTGTACGCCGCGACCGGCACGTCGACGGCGTCGCGAACCTGGCGCAGCACGTCGAGGTAGGCCAGGGCCGGCTTCACCATGACGATGTCGGCGCCCTCCTGCACGTCGAGCAGCACCTCGCGGACGCCCTCGCGGGCGTTGCCGGGGTCCTGCTGGTAGGTGCGCCGGTCACCCTGGAGCGAGGAGTCGACGGCCTCACGGAAGGGGCCGAAGAAGGCGGAGGCGTACTTCGCCGAGTAGGCCAGGATCGACACGTCGGTGTGCGCGGCCGCGTCGAGCGCGGCCCGGACCACCGCCACCTGGCCGTCCATCATGCCGCTGGGGCCGACCATGTCGACGCCGGCGTGGGCCTGGGCGCGGGCCATCTCGGCGTACGCCGCGAGCGTGCGGTCGTTGTCGACCTTGCCGTCGGGCGTCAGCACGCCGCAGTGGCCGTGGTCGGTGAACTCGTCGAGGCAGAGGTCGCTCATCACGGTGAGCGCGTCGCCGACCTCGGCGACCACGTCGGTGATCGCGAGGTTGAGGATGCCGGCCGGGTCGATCGCGCCGGACCCCTCGGCGTCCTTGTGCTCCGGGATGCCGAAGAGCATCACGCCGCCGAGGCCGAGCTCGGCCGCCTCGGCGACCGCCTTCAGCAGCGTCGAGCGCGTGTGCTGGACGACGCCGGGCATCGACGAGATCGGACGCGGCTCGTCGAGGCCCTCGCGCACGAAGAGCGGCAGCACGAGCTGCCGCGCCTCGAGGGACGTCTCCCCCACCATCCGGCGCAGCGCCGGCGTGGTGCGCAGGCGCCGCGGCCGGATCGTCGGCCCGACGACGGGAGGGACGTCCCCGTGGCTCATTCGGCCTTGGCCTTCCGACGCGCGGAGGTCTTGCGCTCGGACGGCTTGGTGACCGGCTGGCCCGCCTCGAGCAGCGAGATCCGGCGGGCGGCGCCGAAGTCGGCGAGCGCGTCGACCAGCTCCTCGACGTCGGGCTTGCTGGCCAGCACGTCGACCCGGAGCCCGTGCTCCTCGGCGGTCTTCGCCGTGGCGGGACCGATCACCGCGATCACCGTGGAGGCGTGCGGCTTGCCGGCGATGCCGACGAGGTTCCGCACGGTCGAGGACGACGTGAAGACGACCGCGTCGAAACGGCCGGTCTTGATGGCGTCACGCGTCTCGGGCGGCGGCGGAGCGGCCCGCACCGTGCGGTACGCCGTGACGTCGTCGCACTCCCAGCCGAGGTCGATGAGGCCGGCGACGAGGTTCTCGGTAGCGATGTCGGCGCGGGGCAGGAAGACCCGGTTGATGGGGTCGAGCAGCTCGTCGTACTCCGGCCAGTCGGCCAGCAGGCCGGCCGCCGACTGCTCGCCCGACGGCACCAGGTCGGCGCGCAGGCCCCAGTCGGCGATCGCCTGGGCGGTCTTGTCGCCGACCGCCGCGATCTTCAGGCCGGAGAAGGCACGGGCGTCGAGGCCGTACTCCTCGAACTTCTCGCGCACCGCCTTGACGGCGTTGACCGAGGTGAACGCGATCCACTCGTAGCGACCCTCGACGAGGCCGCGGACGGCCTTGTCCATCTGCTGCGGGTTGCGCGGCGGCTCGACGGAGATCGTGGGCACCTCGTCCGGCACGGCGCCGTAGCCGCGGAGCCGCTCGGACAGCGAGCCCGCCTGCTCCTTGGTGCGCGGCACCAGCACGCGCCAGCCGAAGAGCGGCTTGGTCTCGAACCACGACAGCGTCTGGCGCAGGTCGACGACGTCACCGACGACGGTGACGGCCGGCGGGGCCATCCGGGCGGCGCGCGCGTCGGCGGCGATCCGCTCCAGGGTGGAGGCGACCGTGGCCTGCTCGGTGGTGGTGCCGACGCGGGTCATCGCGACCGACGTCTCCGGCGCCCGGCCGGCGGCGACGAGCGCCTTGGCGATGTCGCCGATCTGGCCGACGGCCGAGAGCAGCACGAGGGTGCGCTTGTCGGCGTACTGGCTCCAGTCCACCTTGTCGCCGCAGGTCACGACCGCCACCTCGCGGTGGTCCTTGGTGGTGAGCGGGATGCCGGCGTACGCCGGGACCGCGTTGACCGACGACACACCCGGCACGATCTCGAAGGCGAGGCCGGCCTTCACGCAGGCCTGGGCCTCCTCGGGGCCGGAGGCGTAGAGGAACGGGTCGCCGGCCATCAGGCGGACGACGCGCTGGCCCTTCTTGGCGTGCCTGACGACGACCTTGCCGCGGGCGGCGTGCGTCAGGGGCTGTCCGTCCTCACCGAAGCCGCCGTCGACGATCTCGGGGCCGACCGGCTCGGAGTCCTCGGTGGCGACCGGCAGGCACAGGACCTTGCGGATCAGGTCGGTGTGCTCCGGAGCCTCGGTGATGACGACGTCCGCGCGCTGCAGCAGCTCGACGGCACGCACCGTGAGCAGGCCCGGGTCGCCGGGGCCACTGCCGACGAACGAGACCCAACCGCGCGGCTGGTCCTTCGGGGTGGTCTTGCCTCGGGTCATGCGTTCTGCACCTTGTCTAGCGAGTGGTCGTTCTCCGGCCGGTCCAGGTCGCCCGCGCCGTCGGCGAGCATCTCCTTGGCGAGCCGGTCGCCGACGCCGGCGGCGTCGGCGGGGTCACCGGTGGCGGACATCCGCACCGAGAGGCCCCCGTCGGGCGAGAGGGCGATCGCCCGCACCCACAGCTCCTCGCCGTCCTCGCCCTCGACCATCTCGGCCAGGGCTCCGATCGGCGCGGAGCAGCCTCCTTCCAGCGTCGCGAGCACGGCCCGCTCCGCCTCGACCGCCGCGCGGGCGCGGGGGTCGTCGAGCACCTCGCGGAGCTGCGCCGCGAGGTCGTCGTCCTGACGGCACTCGACCGCCAGCGCACCCTGCCCGGGAGCGGGGAGCATCTGCAGCGGGTCGAGCACCTCGGTCGCCTCGTCGAGCCGGCCGATCCGGGCCAGCCCGGCGCGCGCGAGCACGACGGCGTCGTACTCCCCCGAGCGCACCTTGCCGATCCGGGTGTCGACGTTGCCGCGGACGCCGGCGACCTCGACCCCGAGCCCGAGGGCGAGCAGCTGCGCGGCCCGCCGCGGCGAGCCGGTGCCGACGCGGCTGCCCACGGGCAGCTCGCCGAGGGTCAGGCCGTCGCGCGCGACGACGACGTCGCGCGGGTCCTCACGGCCCGGGATCGCGACCAGCGCGATGCCCTCGGCGGGGTACGTCGGGAGGTCCTTGAGCGAGTGCACGGCGACGTCCACGCGCCCGTCGAGCAACGCGTCGCGCAGGGCGCTGACGAAGACGCCGGTCGTGGCCGAGCCGGCCAGCGGGGTGCCGGCCGCCTGGGTGCGGTCGCCCTCGGTGGAGATCTCGACCAGCTCGATCTCGCGGCCGAGCAGCTCGGCGATCCGGTCGCCGACGAGCCGGGACTGGGTGGTCGCGAGCACCGACGCACGGGTGCCGACGCGGACGGGGGCGCTCATGACAGGGCCTCCGGCCGGGTCACGGCGTCGACCGCCTCCGGGTCGAGCGCGAAGAGCTCGGCGAGGGCTGCCGCGTAGGAGACGGCGCCGGTCTCGTTGGCCAGCTCCTTCACCCGCACGGTCGGCTCGTGGAGCAGCTTGTCGGCGACGCGGCGGACGGTGTGGAGCACCTCGGCGCGGGTCGCGTCGTCGAGCTCGGGCAGGCGGCCGGCGAGGCGCTCCATCTCGGCGTCGACGACCGCGGTCGCCATCGAGCGCAGCGCGACGACGGTCGGCGTGACGCTCGCCTGTCGACGGGCGGAGAGGAACGCCGCGACCTCCTGGGTGACGATCCGGCGGACCGCGGCGACCTCCTGGCCGGCGTCGGAGTCGCGCAGCTCCTCGGCGAGCTCGGTGAGGTTGACGAGGGTGACGCCCGGGAGGTCCCGGACCTCGGGGTCGACGTCGTGCGGGAGGGCGAGGTCGATGATCGAGAGCTCGCGGCCGTCGGCCGTGGCGGCCTCGACCATCGCCCGGGTGACGACGACGCCGGTCGAGCCGGTGCACGACACGACGACGTCGGCGAGCGCCAGCTCGCTCCCGAGGTCCGCGAGGTCGGCGGAGCGCGCGGCGTACTCGCTGGCGAGGCGCGCGGCCTTCCCGGCGGTGCGGTTGGCGACGGTGATGCTGGCCGCGCCGCGCCGCGAGACGGTCGCGGTCGCGAGGCCGGCCATCGCGCCGGCACCGAGCACCAGGACCCGCTTGCCGGACAGGTCGCCGACGGCCGCGTGGCTGCGGTCGAGCGCCGCCGAGACCAGTGACGGGGCCGCCCGGTCGATGTCGGTCTCGGCGCGGGCCCGCTTGCCGACCCGGAGCGCCTGCTGGAAGAGCACGTTGAGGGCAGGGCCGACCGTGCCGATCTCCTGGCCGGCGCTGAGCGCGTCGCGGGTCTGGCCGAGGATCTGGGCCTCGCCGAGGGCCATCGAGTCGAGGCCGGCGACCACCTGGAAGAGGTGGGACACCGCGCCGTCGTCGTAGTGGACGTAGAGGTGCGGGATCATCGACTCGGTAGAGGTGCCGGCGCGCTCGAGGAGCAGGCGGGAGACCTCCTCGACGCTGCCGTGGAAGCGGTCGACGTCGGCATAGATCTCGACGCGGTTGCAGGTCGCGATCACGGTCGCCTCGGTGACGTGCTCGCACGCGGCGACGTCGTCGATCAGCTTGCGGACGCCGTCGCCGTCGAGCGCGACCCGCTCCAGCAGGGCGACCGGCGCGGACTTGTGGGACACACCCACGACCAGGACGCTCATGACGCGGCTCCCTGGGTCTTGCGCTGCTCGTGGTAGGCGAGGATCTGCAGCTCGATGGAGAGGTCGACCTTGCGTACGTCGACCCGCTCGGGCACGGAGAGCACGATCGGCGCGAAGTTGAGGATGCTGGTGATGCCGCACGCGACCATCCGGTCGGCGACGTCCTGGGCCGCGACCGCCGGGGTGGCGATCACGCCGATGGCGACGTCGTGGTCGTGCACGATCTGCTCGAGGTCGGCGAACGGCCGGACCACCAGGCCCGCCACGACCTCCTCGTGGCGCGCCGGGTCGGCGTCGAGGAGGGCGACGGTGCGGAAGCCGCGGCTGCGGAAGCCGGAGTAGTTCGCGAGGGCCTGGCCGAGGTTGCCGATGCCGACGATGACGACCGGCCAGTCCTGGGTCACGCCGATCTCGCGGGCGATCTGGTAGCGGAGGTACTCGACGTCGTACCCGACCCCGCGGGTGCCGTAGCTGCCCAGGTAGGAGAGGTCCTTGCGGAGCTTGGCGCTGTTGACGCCTGCCGCGACCGCGAGCTCCTCGCTGGAGCAGGTGCTCGTGCCCTGCTCGGACAGCGTCGTGAGCGCTCGCAGGTAGACGGGCAGCCGTGCGACGGTCGCTTCGGGGATGTCCCGAGCGGTCTCGGATGAGGTCCGTGCGGTCACTGCTCTTGTCTTTCCATAGCCAGGGGCTGCTGGGCCGTCGCCGGGCGCGGGGGCGGGGGCCTCCGAACCTGACGGCCCGTTCACTGTAGGAGTTTGTGAACGGGAGAACAAAACGGAGCGATCGGGCTGCCCGGGAGCGGCTAGCACATGTGAGATGACCCACCCGGAGCGGGGGTCCGCGAGGTCGCGGCCGCCGACCCCTCCGGTCCCGCGGCCGGCGGCCGATAGTGCCCAGAGTCGCGTCCCCTGACGACGCCCGTCAGCCACTTCGAGGAGCCTTCATGGACAGCGTGTCGAACACGCCCCCCGCACCCGCCACCGGACTCGCCGGATGGTGGTCCGCCCGGCGGATCCGGACCAAGGTCCTGGTCCCGGCCGTCGTCGGCGTCACCGCCGCCCTGGCCGTGGGGGTCCTCGGGATGGTGCAGCTGTCGCGGACGGCCGAGACCAGCCAGGAGATCTACGACAACAACCTGAGCGCGGTGAAGGTGCTCGGCGAGATCGCCGTGACGCGCAAGAGCATCTCGCTCAGCGCCCGCGACATCCTGCTCGTCGGTGACGGCGCCGACCGGCAGGCGGTCCTCGACGAGTACGCCGGGCTCCAGGACACCTTCCTGCAACAGCTCGACGAGTACGTCGCCACCGGCGTCACCACGGCCAACATGGCGCACGTCGACAAGATCCGCGCGCTGCTGACGAAGTACATCGACGCGGTCGACACCGAGCTCGGCCCGATCGCTCAGCAGCAGGACCTCGGTCGCTGGCTGGAGGTCAACAACTCCGCGGTCTCCCCGATCGCCGAGGAGATCAGCGCCGAGCTCGGTGCGGTCTCCGACTCCGAGGCGGCCCAGGCCAAGGACGCGGCGGCCGACGCCCGCTCGGCGTACACGAGCGCCCGTACGACCTCGATCCTCGTGCTCGCGCTCGGCATCGTCGCCGTCCTGGCGATCGGGCTGCTCGTCGCCCGCGGCATCGCCGGCAGCGTCGCCCGGCTGCGCCGCGTGACCGACGCCCTGGCCGAGGGCGACCTGACCCGCACCAGCGGTGTCGCCAGCCGCGACGAGATCGGCGAGATGAGCGCCAGCCTCGACGCCGCGACCGGCAACCTGCGCGGCCTGATCGGCACGATGGGCGAGTCGTCGGAGGCCCTGGCCGCCGCGTCGGAGGAGCTGTCGGCGTCCTCGCAGCAGATCGCCGCGGGCGCCGAGGAGACCTCGGTGCAGGCGGGTGTGGTCTCGGGTGCGGCCGAGGAGGTCTCGCGCAACGTGCAGACCGTGGCGGCCGGCTCGGAGCAGATGGGTGCCTCGATCCGGGAGATCGCGACCTCCGCCAACGACGCGGCCCGGGTGGCCTCGCAGGCGGTGTCGATGGCCGAGACCACCAACGAGTCGGTCTCGCGGCTCGGTGTCTCGAGCCAGGAGATCGGCAACGTGGTCAAGACGATCACCTCGATCGCCGAGCAGACCAACCTCCTCGCCCTCAACGCGACCATCGAGGCCGCCCGCGCCGGCGAGGCCGGCAAGGGCTTCGCCGTCGTCGCCAACGAGGTCAAGGAGCTCGCACAGGAGACCGCCCGCGCGACCGAGGACATCGCCCGCCGCGTCGAGGCCATCCAGGCCGACACCACCGGCGCCGTCGACGCCATCGGCGAGATCTCGACGATCATCGCCTCCATCAACGACTACCAGCTCACCATCGCCTCCGCGGTGGAGGAGCAGACCGCCACGACCAACGAGATGTCCCGCAACGTCGCCGAGGCCTCCACCGGCTCGAACGAGATCGCCACGAACATCAACGGCGTCTCCAGCGCGGCGGCCGCGACGACGCAGGCGCTGGCGCAGAGCCACAGCGCCGTCGACGAGGTCTCGCGGATGGCGGCCGAGCTGCGCGGGTCCGTGGCCCGCTTCACGTTCTGACCCGGAAGGGTCAGTGCGGGGCGAGCGCCGCCCGGAGGCGGCGCTCGTCCACCCTCCAGAAGTCGTGCTGGCGGCCGTCGACGAACGTCACGGGGATCTCCTCGGCGAAGCGCTCGCCCAGCTCCGGGTCGTCGTCGATCGAGACCTCGACGTACTCCTCCCCGAGGTCGGCGCAGACGCGCTCGATGACGGCCCGGGCTTCGTCGCACAGGTGGCAGCCCGGCCGCGAGTAGAGCGTGATCCTCGGGTCGGCCACGGTCACTCCAGGAGGCCGAGGGTCCGACGTCGCTCGATGCCGCGCAGCCGGCCCTTCTGCACCTTGCCGGTGATCGTCCGGGGCAGCTCGTCGACGACCTCGATGCGCGACGGCTGCTTGAACCGCGCGAGCCGGGACACGCAGTGCGCGCGCACCGCCTCCTCGAGCGCGTCGGGATCGGCGCCCGGAGCGCGGACGTAGGCGACGACGGCCTCGCCGGTCTGCTCGTCGTCGACCCCGATCACCGCGGCCTCGACGACCCCGGGGACCTCCTCGATGACATCCTCGACCTCGACCGGGTAGACGTTGAAGCCCGACACGATGACCAGCTCCTTGAGCCGGTCGACGAGGAAGAGGTCGCCGCTCTCGTCGAGGAAGCCGACGTCGCCGGTCGGCCACCAGCCGTCGCCGTCCGGGCCCTCCGCGCCGTCGGGCCAGTAGCCGCTGAAGAGGTTGGCACCGCGGATCGAGATCTCGCCGGGATCGCCGCCCTCCGGCGGGCGACCGTCGTCGTCGACCAGCCGGATCTCGACGCCGGGCAGCGCCGCACCGACCGATCCGGACTGCAGGATCGCGCTGCACAGCGTGCTGGTCACGACGGGCGACGCCTCGGTGAGGCCGTAGCCCTGGTGCACCTGGACGCCGCTGCGCTCGGTGAAGTCCTCCATGACCTCGGCACTCAGGGGCGCGGACCCGGAGAGGATCAGCCGGACCGGGCCGAGCCGCTCGCGCAGGTCGGGCTCCGAGCGCCAGTACGCCAGGACCGGCGGCGCGATCGGCACGACGCTGCACGCCTCGTCGTCGATGATCGCGAGCGTCTCCTGCGGGTCGAACCGCTCGACGAGCACGAGCTTCGCGCGGCGCCGCAGCACGCTGCCGAGCACGGCGTTCAGGCCGTAGACGTGGAAGAGCGGCAGCACGCCGAGCACGACGTCGTCGCCGTGGATCATCGGCGGCTCGACCTGCGCACACTGCTCGATGTTGGCCAGCAGCGCGCGGTGGCTGAGCATCGCCGCGCGCGGACGGCCGGACGTGCCGCTGGTGTAGAGCAGCGCGGCCAGCTTGTCGGGGTCCTGCAGGGGCGGGACCGGCCGGGCCGGCCCGGCGCGCAGGTCGTCGTACGACGACTCGCCGACCACGACGAGGTGGGGCGACGGGTCGAGCGTGTCGAGGGCCGCGCGGACGGCGTCGACGGTCGACGCGTCGGCGACCGCCATCCGCGAGCCGGAGTCGTCGAGCATCCGGGCCAGCTCTCCGACCGCCGAGCCGGGGTTGACCGGCACGGCCACGGCCTGGGCCCGGAGCACGCCGAGGTAGGTGGTCACGAACTCGATCCGGTTGCCCAAGGCGATCAGCACCCGGTGGCCGCCGAGGACGCCCGCCCCGGTGAGGCCGGTGGCGATCCGGCCGACCTCGTCGTCCAGCTCCGCCCAGGTCAGGCTGCGCCCGCCGGCCTCGACGACCGCCAGTCGGTCAGGGCTCTCGACGGCCGCACTGGTCACCAGGTCGGCCACGTCGGGGATGGCGGACATGAGGGGATACTTCCACATCCCGCAGTGACTCAAGCTGGGTCTACCCTGCCGATGTGACGCCACCGGACCGCAGACCGCGACCGCTGAACCTGCAGCTGCGGTCGACCCTTGCCGGCGAGGCCGCGGCCTCCGCGGCCGAGGTCGAGTCGGCGCTGACTCCACCGCTCGATGCGCAGGCCGCGGCGTTCTTCGACGTCGACAACACCGTGATGCAGGGCGCGAGCATCTTCCACCTCGCCCGCGGGCTGCACCGGCGCAAGTTCTTCACGACGCGCGAGATCCTGGGCGCGGCCTGGAAGCAGACCTACTTCCGGGTGGTCGGCGTCGAGGACCCCGAGCACGTCGCGGACGCACGGTCCTCGGCCCTGGGCTTCATCGCCGGGCACACCGTCGCCGAGCTCCAGTCGCTGGGCGAGGAGATCTTCGAGGAGGGCATGGCGCACCGGATCTGGCCGGGCACCCGGGCGCTCGCCCAGCTGCACCTCGACGAGGGCCAGCGCGTGTGGCTGGTGACCGCCGCCCCGATCGAGATCGCCCAGATCATCGCCCGCCGGCTCGGCCTGACCGGCGCCCTCGGCACGGTCGCCGAGCACGTCGACGGCGTCTACACCGGCCGGCTCGTCGGCGACCTCCTGCACGGGCCGGCGAAGGGCGAGGCGGTCAAGGCGCTGGCCACCCGCGAGGGGCTCGACCTAAGGCGCTGCTCGGCGTACTCCGACTCCTACAACGACCTCCCGATGCTCTCGCTCGTCGGTGACCCGTGCGCGATCAACCCGGACGCCAGGTTGCGGCACCACGCCCGCGAGCAGGGCTGGCGGATCCGCGACTACCGCACCGGCCGCAAGGCGCTGCGCGTCGGGATCGCCGCCGGCGCAGTCGCGGGCGCCGCGACCGGCACCGTCGCGGCCGGCCTCGCGCTGCGCAGCAAGCGCCGCTGAAACCTCGGAGCGGGGTGACATCGCCCACACCAAGCCTTTGCCCCGCAGCCGGTTCACAGAGCCGTAACTCCTGTTTACGATGACGGAGGCTTCCACCGGAGCCAGTCTTGGGAGGGCTGTTCGGCGATGGCAGGAGACGCGCACGACCCGGCGGGCGGACTCGACGTCCTCCGCCGACTCGTCGCCGAGGTCCTGTGCGCCCAGCGCCCCGTTCTCGCCGGTCTTCCCGCCGGTCTCCCGTCCGGCTTCCTCGCGAGCGAGGCCGCGACCGACAGGTCCGCGAGCGCCGCAGGAGGCTCCGGGGGGTACGGCGACGCCGGCCTCGCCGCCTCCTCCGAGGAGGACGAGGGCGAGCGCACCCGCCTGATCGCGCTGGTCGAGCTCGCCCGCCAGGGCGACACCGAGGCGTTCGGCCTGCTCTACGACCACTACCACGGGTCGGTCTACCGCTTCCTCTTCTACCGGACCCGGTCGGGCACGCTGGCCGAGGACCTCACCTCGGAGACCTTCTTCCGCGCGCTGCGGAGCATGAACAACTTCCGGTGGCAGGGCAAGGACTTCGGCGCCTGGCTGATGACGATCGCGCGCAACCTCGCGACCGACCACTTCAAGGCCGGGCGCACCCGCCTCGAGCTGACCACCGAGGACATGAGCCTCCACGACGACGCGACCGACGGCCCCGAGGGCACCGTGATCGCGGGCATCACCAACGAGATCCTGATGCAGGCCCTCACCGAGCTGCCGGCCGAGCAGCGCGACTGCCTGGTGATGCGCTTCCTGCAGGGCATGAGCATCGCCGAGACGGCCGCCGTCCTGGGCCGCAGCGACGGTGCCGTGAAGCAGCTGCAGCTGCGCGGGGTGCGCAACCTCGCCAAGCTGATGCCGGAAGGACTCCGGGACTGATGGCAGTCTGCTTCGAAATCGTTCACGTCATCGGCGGCGCTCCCGTAACTCCGCCGGTTCTCCCGTCGTTGGAGTCGACATGACATGGGGGAACAGGGCGCGGCAGCGCGCCGACGAGTTCGAGAGCCTGGTCGAGCGATCCTCGACGGGCGAGCGGGCTCACGTGGAGACGCGGGATGCGGAGCTCCTGGAGCTCGTCGGGGCCCTGCGGTCGGTCCCCGACCCGCAGCCGCGCCCGGAGTTCGTGGCCGACCTGCGCGCGCAGCTGATGGCCGAGGCCGAGACCGCGCTCGTGCCCGACGACCTGTCCAAGCTGCGGCTGCCGCCGCGCCGGACGGCCCGGGAGCGCCGGCTCGCCGCGATCGTCGGCGGCCTGGCGATCGCCGGCGCGACCACCTCGGTCGCCGTCGCGTCGCAGTCCGCGCTGCCCGGCGAGTCCCTCTACCCGATCAAGCGCGTCATCGAGTCCGCCCAGGCGACCCTGTCGCCGAGCGAGGCCCGCCGGGGCAGCATCGAGCTGTCCGCCGCCACCGACCGGCTCGAGGAGGCCGCGGCGCTCGCCGCGTCCGACGACTTCGGCGCGCAGGAGCGCGTCGCCCCGACGCTCGCCACGTTCAGCGACCAGGCGACCACGGGCGCCGACCTGCTCTTCGCCGACTACGCCGACAACGGCCGGGAGGCGTCGATCGCGAAGCTGCGCGACTTCGCCTCGAGCAGCCTGACCAGGCTGGAGGACCTCGAGCAGATCGTGCCCAACGACGCCCGTGACGAGCTCATCGCCGCCGCCAACGTCGTCGCCCAGATCGACGCCGAGGCCGCCCAGCAGTGTCCCGACTGCGGGGGCACGCCCATCGAGGCGTTCCCGCCGTCCCTGTTGGCCTCGCAGCCGATCGAGCTGCCGACGGTCGCACCGACCGGCGCCAAGGCCGGCGACGGCAAGGGCAAGGGCGACAAGCAGGACGGCGGCAAGAACGGCAAGGACGACCAGTCGCAGGGCGGCCAGGACTCCGGTGCCGACGGCACCCCCACCCTGCCGGACGTCGACGACGCGGTCGGCCCGGGCAGCGTGCTCGACCCGACCACCGTGCCGAAGCCGTCGCCCTCGCCCTCCGGTGGCACCAACCCCGTCAAGGACCTCACCGACGGCCTCACCGGCGTGCTCACCGGTGGCACGAAGCCGACGAGCAGCACGTCGTCCGGCACCGGCGGCAGCACCCCGGCGACCGAGCCGGTGACCGGCGCCGTCACCGGCACGGTCGAGGGCGTCACCGAGATCCTCCAGGGCGTGCTCGACCCGATCACGGGCACGCTGCTCCCGCCCCAGTAGCCGACGGGCGGGGCGTCAGCGGAAGACCGACTGGCGCTGCATCAGCAGCGAGTAGAGCGTCTGCTGGATCGTCTCGCGCACCTGGTCGGTGACGTTGAAGACCAGCATCGGGTCGTCGGCCGCGCCGGCGTCGAACTCGTCGGTGCGGATCGGCTCGCCGAACTCCAGCAGCCACTTCGAGGGCAGCGGCACGAGCCCGAGCGGGCCGAGGAGGGGGAAGAACGGCGTGATCGGGATGTACGGCACGCCGAGGAGCCGGGCGAGCGAGGGCAGGTTGCCGACCAGCGGGTAGATCTCCTCGGCGCCCACGACCGACAGCGGGACGATCGGGACGCCGGTGCGGACCGCGGCCGCGACGAACCCGCCGCGGCCGAACCGCTGGAGCTTGTAGCGCTCGGCGTACGGCTTCCCGATGCCCTTGAAGCCCTCGGGCCAGACCCCGACCAGCTCGCCGTTGCGGAGCATCCGCTCGGCGTCCTCGTTGCACGCGAGGGTGGCGCCGCTGCGTCGGGCGATCGAGCTGACGAACGGGAGCTTGAAGACCAGGTCGGCACCCAGGGGGCGCAGGAAGCGACCGGCGTGGTCGTGGATGGACACCATCGTCATCAGCCCGTCGACCGGGATGGTGCCCGAGTGGTTGGAGACCACGAGCGCGCCGCCGTCGGACGGGATGTTCTCGACGCCGCGCACCTCGATGCGGAACCACTTCTCGGCGATCGGGCGCAGCGCCGACATCAGGAACCGCTCGGTGACCTCCTGGTCGAAGCCGTACTCGTCGACGGCGTAGTCGCCGGTGATCCGGCGGCGCAGGAACGCCAGGAACCGGGCGAGCTGGAGCTCCCAGTCGTCGCCGAACACCTCCACGGCGGCGTGCTGGAAGGCCGCCAGCCAGTCGGCGGCGGGGATCCCGCCCTTCGGCGTCGGCTCCTCGGTGGTGACCGGGCCGCGCGCGACGGTCTCCTCGACGGACTCGACGACGGGCTCAGCGACGGGCTCAGCGACGGGCTCTGCGACGGGCTCGGGCCGAGGCTCCGCCTTCGGCGCCTGCTTCTTCGGGGCGAGGCCGCGGGCCGCCGAGGACGGCTGGGTGCCGGTGCCGCGCCCCGGGCGGCCGCGGGTGCCGATGGGGATGATCTCCGCGTCACCCATGGTCGCTCCCGACCGGCGCGGCGTCGGGCAGCCGCGCTCCGAGGCCGTCCAGCACGCGCTCCGCGCGTCCTCTCGCGCCGGCGAGCGGCGCTGCGAAGTCCGCGAAGGCGCTCGCGGTGGTGAACGTCGGCTCGAAGCCGAGGTCGGTGCGCATCCGGGTCGTGTCGACGCCCCGGCCGTAGGTGAGGAAGGAGGTCTGCTCCGGCGAGAAGTCGGCGAGCCTGGCCGAGCGGAGCAGCGAGCCGACGTTGCCGACCGCGAACGACGGCAGCACGGCCGTCGGGCGGCGCAGCCGGCGCAGCGCCTGGGACAGCATCAGGATGCCGTCCCCGGCGACGTTGAAGGTGCCCGGGACCTCCGCACGCGACGCGTGCAGCAGCACGTCGAGCAGGTCCTGCTCGTGCAGGAACTGCAGCCGCGCGTCGTGACCGAGGACGGTCGGGATGACCGGCAGCCGGAAGTACGACGTGATCGGGCTGGTGACGTGCGGACCGATGACGTTGGCGGCGCGCAGCAGCGTCACGCGGACGTCGGGGCGCCGGCGGGCGAAGCCGCGGACGTACCCCTCGATCTCGGCGATGTCCTTCGCGTAGCCGGACCGCGGCGCCCGCCGCGGCTCCATGTCCTCGGTGAACATCGCCGGGTCGCGGCTGCTCGCGCCGTACATCGTCGTCGTCGACTTCACGACGAGCGTGCGCAGCCCCGGCGCCTTCTGGCACGCGGCCAGGAGCTGCATCGTCCCGATGACGTTGAGCTCCTTCATCGTGTTGCGACCCCCGGCGCTGCCGGGGGTCGAGATCACGCTCATGTGGACGACGGTGTCGACGTCCTCCTTGACGATGACCTTCGCGATGACGGGGTTGCGGATGTCGGCGCGGACGAACGAGACGTCGCCGATGTCGCCGCGCGGTGGCACGGCGTCGACGCCGACGACCCGGGCGACCCCGGGGTCGGCAGCGGCAGCGCGCGCGAACCTCCGGCCGAGGTCACGTGAGACCCCGGTGACGAGGACGACCCTGCCGGCGCTGCCCATACGGCGACGAGCGCGAGGCCTACTTGCCGAGCTTGCGACGCTGGACGCGCGTCTTCTTCAGCAGCTTGCGGTGCTTCTTCTTGGCCATGCGCTTGCGCCGCTTCTTGATGACAGAACCCACGGGGAAACCTTTCAACAGCCGTACAGCCGCCTCCGGACGGACCCGGAGGACCGGGTCAGCCTATCGGGGTGCGCTCGCCCGGCAGAATCGGCCGGTCAGCCCGCGCTGTAGAAGCTCTTGCGGAGGTACTCGTCGACGTCCGACTCGAGGACGCGGAACGAGCGTCCGACCCGGACCGCCGGCAGCTCGCCGCCGTGGACGAGCCGGTAGACGGTCATCTTGGAGACGCGCATCATCGCCGCCACCTCGGCGACGGTGAGGAACTTCGAGTCGTTGATGTCCCCGGAACTGGTAGCCATCGTGCACCGATTCTTTCTGTCGGACGCGCCACCGGCTTCCCCACCGGTGCTGACACGCGCCATGCCTCCGTGAGAATAGAGCCTGATGTGACTCGTGGGGAAGAGGTTCATCAAAGATGCACCACGGACGCGGCGTGTCCGCTTGCATCCGGTGATCGAACTTCTCCCCTGTAGTTCGAGCCCGCGGCGCCTCAGGGCAACGGGTCGAGTCCGTGCAGCGGGAACACCTCCGTGCGGGTCGCGTGGATGGCCCGGTCGAGCCAGGCCTCGGGGTCGTAGCCGTCCCTCCAGTCACGGTACGCCGGGGTCCGGCCGTCCGTGAGCCGCAGGGGCGCGGACCGGCCCAGGTGCTCCCGGACGTGCTCGCGCCAGGCGCCCGGCGTGGCCACCCCCGGCTCGAGCGGCCGCCCGCCGACGATCGCCAGCAGGTGGCTCCACGCGCGCGGCACCACGTCGACCAGGGCGTAGCCGCCTCCGCCGGTCGCCACCCACCGGCCGTCGCAGAGCTCGTGGGCGAGCTCGTGGAGCGCGAGGTACGCCGCACGCTGGCCGTCCACCGTCAGCATCAGGTGGGCGAGCGGGTCGTCGGCGTGGGAGTCGCAGCCGTGCTGCGTCACGAGCACCTGTGGCCGGAACTCCCGCAGCAGCGGCGGCACCACCGCGTGGAAGGCGCGCAGCCAGCCGGCGTCGCCGGTGCCCGGCGGCAGCGCGACGTTGACCGCCGACCCCTGCGCCTCGGGGCCGCCGACGTCGGCGGGGAACCCGGTGCCCGGGAAGAGGATCTGCCCGGTCTCGTGCAGCGAGATCGTGAGCACCCGCGGGTCGTCCCAGAAGATCCGCTCGACGCCGTCGCCGTGGTGGACGTCGACGTCGACGTACGCGACCCGCTCCGCGCCCTGGTCGAGCAGGTGCCGGATGCCGACCGCGACGTCGTTGTAGATGCAGAAGCCGCTCACCCGGTCGGGCATCGCGTGGTGCAGGCCGCCGGTGATGTTGACGGCGTGCGCCGACTCCCCGCTCCACACCTGGCGGAACGCCTCCACGCTCGCGCCGACGATGTGCGCGGCGGCGTGGTGCATCTCGCGGAAGACCGGGTTGTCGTCGGAGCCGAGCCCGTGGACGTCGTCGACCGTCCCCGGGTTGCTGCCGGCCCGCATGACGGCCTCGATCAGCTCCGGGCGGTGCACGGTGGCGATCACGTCGTCGCCGGCGATCGGCGCGGGTACGACGCGCAGCCGGTCGCCCACGATCCCGAGCTCGGTCGCGAGCCGCATCGTCAGGTCGACGCGGAGCGGGGCCATCGGGTGCTCGGGCCCGAAGTCGTACTCCGTCAGGCTCTGGTCGAAGACGACCGTCGCCGGTCCCGAGCACTCCACCGACGACTGGGCCATGTGACGGACGCTACCGCTACAGTGGGCGCGTGCCGACGACCCGTTCCATCCTCCGCACCACCGCGTGGTGGCCCGCCTGACGGCGGCCCACCCTCTCAGCACACCTCACACGGCCGCCCACGGGCGGCCGTTCTCGCGTTCCACCCGTGGGCTCTCACACCCAGGAGATCCCATGCACCGCACCCTTTCGCTGCTCACCCCGAGCGGCCACCTCACGCTCGGCAACCTGCTGGGCGCGCTCCGCCCGATGGCGGCCGGCCAGCACGACGCCGACTCGTTCTACGGCATCGCCGACCTGCACGCCCTGACGACCCCGCACGACCCGGCCCGGCTGCGCGAGCTCGCCCGCGAGACGGCCACGCTGCTGCTCGCGGCCGGCCTCGACGACTCGACGCTCTTCGTGCAGAGCCGGGTGCCGGCGCACGCCCAGCTCGCCTACCTGCTCGAGTGCACGGCGTACACCGGTGAACTGAACCGGATGATCCAGTTCAAGGAGAAGGGGCGCGGCGTGGACGCCACGCGCGTCTCGCTCTACACGTATCCGGCGCTGATGGCGGCCGACATCCTGCTCTACCGGCCGCAGCAGGTGCCGGTCGGCGCCGACCAGCGCCAGCACGTCGAGCTGACCCGGGACCTCGCGATCCGCTTCAACAACGCCTACGGCCCGGTGTTCACGGTGCCCGAGGTGACGGTGCCGCCCGTCGGCGCGCGGGTCATGCGGCTCGACGACCCGACCCGCAAGATGGGCAAGTCCGACGCCTCCGCGGCAGGCGTGATCGCGCTGCTCGACCCGCCCGACGTCGTACGCCGCAAGGTCGCCCGCGCGGTGACCGACTCCGACACGGGCGCCGACGCCGTGCGCCGCGACCCCGCCAAGCCCGGCGTGACCAACCTGCTGGAGATCCTCGCGGCCTGCGGCGGCAGCGCCGAGGGCGTCACGACGTACGGCGCCCTGAAGCGCGCCGTCACCGACGCGGTCGTGGCCGAGCTGGAGCCGCTGCAGAAGAGGTACGCCGAGCTCGCGGACGACCCCCTCCACGTCGACGCCGTGTTCCGCGCCGGCGCCGAGCGCTGCCGTGAGGTCACCGCGCCCGTGCTGGCGGCCGCGGAGGCCGCGATCGGGCTGTAGGGGTCAGAGCAGCCGGCGCAGGGCCCGCTCGGACTCGGTGGGGAGCTTGACGGGCACCGGCTCCGCGAGGGCGCGCAGGCGCCAGCCGTCGCCCTCGCGGGCGATCCGCGCCAGCACGACCCCGGTCTCGGGGATGCCGAGGGTGAGCGTCACCCGGGCGAGCTCGGTGTCGGTCTCGTCGACGACCCGGCAGTAGGCGTTGGCGACCCACTCCAGCGACTGGCCCTGGTAGCTGGTGACGAGCAGGAAGATCGTGTCGATCTGGGGGTGGACGCCGCTCAGGTCGATGCTGATGATCTCGTCGTCGCCCGAGCCCGTGCCGGTGGTGTTGTCGCCGAGGTGCACGACCGAGCCGTCGCGGGTCCGGGTGTTGTTGTAGAAGGCGATGTCGAAGAGCCGGCCACCGCCGAACTGGATCGCCGACGCGTCGAGGTCGACCTGACGGCCGGCGGTGCTCAGCGCGTTCGCGTTCGGCTGCTGGTCCCAGCCCAGCCCCATCAGGAGCTTGCCGGACAGCTCGATCTCCTGGCCGATCTGCAGCTCGATCACGCTGACGAATCTAGCGCGTCGTCTCGGCGAGCTCCTTCAGCGTGAGCAGCTGCTTGCGCATCATCACCAGGTCGCCCCAGGCCAGCAGCCGCGAGCACGCCCACGCGACCGGCCCGCGCTGACCGGTCGTGATGCGGCAGACCAGCCGGCTCCCCTCGCCGTCCGGCTCCACGGCGTACGTCACCGCGGTGCGCCCGAAGGCCTTCGGGATCGTGTAGCCGCTCCACTGGCGCCCGGGCTCGACGTCGGTCACCCGGAAGACCTGCACCCGCTGACCGACCTCGGGGTCGCCCACTCCCGGCGTGAGCCCGCGCGGGCTGCGACGGCCCCGATTGTCGATCCAGTCGTAGGAGTACGGCGCGACCTCCATCTGGCAGAGCCAGCGCCAGGCGACGGCGGGGTCGGCGTCCACGTGGACCGCGCGGGTCATCCGGAGGACGGGCCCCTCGACCATCGAGTCGGCCGGGTAGGCGCGGCGCAGGTCGGCCCGCGTGCAGCCCCACGCCAGTGGGATCACGCCGGCCATCGGCTCAGCTGCCCGCGGCCAGGGCGCTGGAGCGGTCGCGTGCCGCCTCCATCGCGGCGAGGAACGCCGCGCGCACCTTGTGGATCTCGAGCTCGCGGAGCGCCGCGGCCGTGGTGCCCCCGGGCGAGGTGACCTGCTCGCGCAGCACGACGGGGTGGGTCCCGGTCTCGCGCAGCATCTTGGCCGAGCCGACCACGGTCTGGACGACGAGGTCGGTGGCGGTCGAGCGCGGCAGCCCCAGGTGGACGCCGGCCTCGATCATCGACTCGACGACGAAGAAGATGTAGGCGGGGCCGGAGCCGGAGATCGCCGTGACCGCGTCCTGCTGGCGCTCGGGGATCCGCAGCACCCGGCCGACCGACGCCATCAGCGCCTCGGCCTCGGCGAGGTGCCCGTCGTCGCAGTGGGAGCCGGGCGAGATCGCGGCCATGCCCTCGTCGACCAGCGCCGGCGTGTTGGGCATGACCCGGACGACGGCGACGCCCTCGGGCACACGCGCCTCGATGAAGGTCGTGGTGATGCCCGCGGCCAGCGAGACGACGAGCTGGCCGGGGCGCAGCTCGGGGGCGATCTCGTCGAGCAGGTCGCCCATGTCCTGGGGCTTGACGACCAGCGCGAGGGTGTCGGCCTTGCGAGCCGCCTCGCGGTTGGTGACCACGGCGACGCCGTACCGCTCCTCGAGCTCGCGGGCCCGCTCGGCGCGCTTCTCGCCGACGAGCAGGTTGTCGACCCGGCGGCCCGCGCGGACCAGGCCGGAGAGGAGGGTCTCCCCCATCACGCCGGCTCCGAGGATCGCGGTCTGCGCCATCTCTCCCACCTACTTCTTCGAGATCAGGGACCGCAGGAAGAATGTCAGGTTCTGCGGACGCTCGGCCATCCTTCTCATCAGGTAGCCGTACCACTCGGTGCCGTAGGGCACGTAGACGCGCATCCGCTCGCCGCGCTCGGCCAGGCGGCGCTGCTCGTCGGTGCGGATGCCGTAGAGCATCTGGAACTCGTAGGTGCCCGGGGCGCGGCCGTAGCGGCTGGCGAGCGACGAGGCGATCTCGACCATCCGCGGGTCGTGGGTCGCGATCATCGGGTAGCCCTCGCCGGCGAGCAGCACCTTCAGGCAGCGCACGTAGGACTTGTCGACCTCGATGCGGTCCTGGAAGGCGACCGTCTCGGGCTCGAGGTAGGCGCCCTTGCAGAGCCGCACGCGGGAGCCCTCGTGGGCCAGCGCGCGGCAGTCGGCCTCGGTGCGGTGCAGCATCGCCTGCAGCACGGCGCCGGTCTCGGGGAAGTCCTTCCGCAGCTCGCGCAGGATCGTCAGCGTCGAGTCGGTGGTGGTGTGGTCCTCCATGTCGAGCGTGACCGTGGTGCCGGCGTTGCGGGCGGCGCGGCAGATCGTGCGGGCGTTCTCGAGCGCGATCTTGTGGCCGTTGTCCGGGAGGAACTGCCCGATGGCGCTCAGCTTCACCGACACCTCGGCGTTGCGCGTCAGGCCGCGCGCGGCGAGCTCCTGGAGCAGGTCGAGGTACGCCGCCACGGTGGCGTCGGCCTGGGCGGCGTCCAGCGTGTCCTCGCCGAGGAAGTCCAGCGTGGCGCGGAGGCCGTCGTCGACCAGCCCGGCCGTCGCATCGACCGCGGACTGCGTGGACTCGCCCGGGACGTAGCTGTGCACGATGCCGGACGAGACCGGCATGGTGCTGACGAGGGTCTTCACCATCCCGCTGCGAGCGAGCAGGAGGAGCGGCTGACGGAGCAGTGGCATGGGTCTCAGGCTACGACCGCCCTAGTCGGTACGGCGGCGGAGGGTGGCTGCGCCGAGGCCGAGACCCGCGAGCGCGAAGCCGGCCACCACGGCCAGGTCCTGCCAGACCTCGCTCGTGC
The DNA here is from genome assembly GCF_042666375.1 of Nocardioides sp. GCM10030259. NCBI lineage: Bacteria > Bacillati > Actinomycetota > Actinomycetes > Propionibacteriales > Nocardioidaceae > Nocardioides > Nocardioides sp. GCM10030259. The sequence goes on from NZ_JBHTDF010000025.1 coordinate 278,969, forward strand.
TGCTGGTGAGCGTGAGGGTCTGCATGGCGTCGACGGCGTAGCTGAGCGGGAGCACGTCGCTGACCGCGGAGAGCACGTCGGGCAGCTGGTCGCGCGGCACGAACAGGCCGCAGAGGAGGATCTGCGGGATCACCAGCGCCGGCATGAACTGCACGGCCTGGAACTCCGTGCGGGCGAACGCGCTGACGAAGAGTCCCAGCGCCGAGCCGAGCACCGCGTCGACGACCGCGACCACGGTCAGCAGCCACACCGGCCCCAGCACCTCCAGGTCGAGCAGGCCGACGCTCAACGCCACCGCGAGCACCGACTGCACGGCCGCGACGACGCCGAACGCCACGCCGTACCCGAGCAGGAAGTCGAGCTTGCCCATCGGCATCGCGAGCAGCCGCTCGAGCGTGCCGCTGGAGCGCTCGCGCAGGGTGGTGACGCTGGTGACGAGGAACATCACGATGAACGGGAACATCGCCAGCAGCGCCGGCCCCACCTGGCCGAAGACCGGGGTGTCCTCGAACATCCACCACAGCAGGGTGATCAGCAGGCACGGCACCAGGAGCAGCATCGCGAGCGTGCGGTGGTCGCGCCGGAGCTGGGTGAGGACGCGGCCGGTGATCGCCAGCGTGATGCGGGGGTTCATGCCGCCGCTCGTTCCACGATCGCGAGGAACGCCGACTCGACGTCGTCGGCACCGGCCTTCTGCCGGATCTCGTCGGGGCTGCCGTCGGCGATGATCCGGCCCTCCCGCATCAGCAGCAGCCGGTCGCAGCGGTCGGCCTCGTCCATCACGTGGCTGGACACGAAGACCGCGGCGCCGCCGTCGGCGATCCGGTGGAACAGCGCCCACAGGTCGCGGCGCAGCACCGGGTCGAGGCCGACCGTCGGCTCGTCGAGCACCAGCATCTCGGGCTTCCCGAGCAGGGCTACCGCGAGGCTGGCCCGGGAGCGCTGGCCGCCGCTGAGCCGGCCGACGACCTGGTCGCGGTGGCTCGCCAGGTCGACCGCGTCGATGGCGCGGTCGACGTCGTCGCGGCCGGTCCCGAGCACCCGCGCGAAGAACCGGAGGTTCTCGACGACCGTCAGGTCGTCGTACACGCTCGCCGCCTGGGTGACGTAACCGACCCGCGACCGCAGCGGCGCGCTGCCGGCGGGCTCGCCGAAGACGCTGACGCTGCCCGACCGCACCCGCTGGACGCCGACCAGGCAGCGCATCAGCGTCGACTTGCCGCACCCACTCGGGCCGAGCAGGCCGGTGACGCCGCCGCCGATCGTGATGTCGAGGTGCTCCAGCACCGTGCGCCCGCCCCGGACCACGTGCAGGTCCCGGATCTCCACCGCGTTTTTCACCATGTGATGAATTGTGCGCCCTGGAGTGGGCGGTCGACAAGGGCGGCAGCCCTACGGCAGGGGCATCTCGAAGTAGCGCTGGATGGTGGGGGCGACCGCGGCGACGACGTCCTCGGCGGGCATGGAGGCGAGCGGCTCGAGCTCGAGGACGTAGCGGCCGACGATCAGCCCGAAGACCTGGCTCGCGACGAACGGCAGCCGGCGCTCCGGCTGGTCCAGGCCGAGGGCGGTGGCGACCGGCATGATGATCGCCGGGAGGAAGCCCTCGCGGATCAGCACGGCCCCCTCGGGCTCGAGGATGCCGCGGACCACACCGAGCAGGGAGGGTTGCAGCTCGGGATCGTCCCAGACGCCGAGGAACGTCGTCAGCAGCCGCTCGGCCGCGCCCTTGAGGCCACCGGCCACCGCCGGCAGGATCACGCTGGTCGGGTCGATGGGGAGCTCGAGGGCGGCGACGAAGAGGTCGTGCTTGGTGCCGAAGTAGTGGTGCACGAGGGCCGCGTCGACGCCGGCGTCGGCAGCGACGGCGCGGACCGACGTACGTCCGTAGCCGTGCTCCGCGAAGCGCGCCCGGGCGGCCGCGAGGATCGCCGCCCGGGTGTCGGGTGCGCCCGGCCGGCGACCGCGGCGCGGGGCGGCGGACGTCACGTCGCCTCGACCGCCAGGTGCTGGCGGGCGAACTCCAGCGACTCGCGCAGGTCGCGCTCGCGCTCGGCCCGGTCGGCGCACTTGCGGGTGTTGATCTCCAGCACGACCTCGCCGCGGAACCCGGTCGTCGCGAGGTGCCGCAGGAACACGTCGGCGCCCGTCGTCCCGCGACCGGGGACGAGGTGCTCGTCCTTGGCCGAGCGCGTGCCGTCGGTCAGGTGGATGTGCCGCAGCCGGTCGCCGAGACGCGTCGCCATCGCGACCACGTCGGCGTGCGCGATCGAGGCGTGCGACAGGTCGATCGTGGTGTTGGCGTACGACTCGTCGGAGGGGTCCCAGCCGGGCAGGTACATCTCCATCGAGCGGCCCGACGTGCGCCACGGGTACATGTTCTCGACCGCGAAGGCCAGGCCCGTGGAGGCCTCGAGCGCGGCGATGCCGTCGACGAAGTCGCGGGCGTAGGTCTTCTGCCACCGGAACGGCGGGTGCACGACGACCACCTCGGCGCCGACCGCGTGCGCCATCTCCGCCGAGCGCTCGAGCTTGCCCCACGGCTCGGTGCCCCAGACCCGCTGGGTGAAGAGCAGGCAGGGGGCGTGCACGGCCGAGATCGGCATGTCGTGGTGCTCCGAGAGCTGCCGGATCGCCGCCGTCTGCTGGCTCAGCGCGTCGATGCCGACCATGACCTCGACCGCCTCGTAGCCGAGGGACGCGGCGTACGAGAACGCGTGGGCGGACGACTCGGGGTAGACCGAGACCGTCGAGAGCCCGATGCGCGGCATGGCGCTCACCCCTGGCCGATCTGGTCGAGCCGCTCGAGGATCACTCCCTCGCGCAGCGCCCACGGGCAGATCTCGAGCGCCCCGAGCTCGAGGATGTCCATCACGGCCTCGGCGACGAGCGCCCCGGGCAGGATCTGGTGGGCGCGTCCGGCCGACACGCCCGGCAGCTCGGCGAGCTCGTCGTGCCGCATCGCGGCCAGCTTGGGGATCCACTCCACGACGGCGTCCAACGGCAGCGACCGCGGCACCATCGGCCCCTCGGCCGACGGCGCGGCACCGCAGACGCGGGCCAGCGAGCGGAACGTCTTCGACGTCGCGGCGGCGTGGTCGGGCACGCCGTGCCGCAGGAGCCGACCGGCGTCGCGGGCGATCTCGGTCCGGATCAGCTTGCGCATCGCGCGCAGCGCATCCTCGTCGACGGGCGCGGCCGGGAAGTGCTGGCGCGCGAGCCGGGCGGCACCGAGCGGCAGCGACCACGCCACCTCGGGCTCCTCGTCCGCGCCGCCCGCGACCTCCAGCGACCCGCCGCCGATGTCGAACACCCAGAGCCGCCCCGCCGACCAGCCGAGCCACCGGCGTACGGCGAGGAACGTCAGTCGCGCCTCGTCGTCGCCCGACAGCACCGGGATCGGCAGGCCCGTGCGGTCGGCGATCTCGGCCAGCGCGGCGTCGGAGTTCACCGCGTCCCGCACCGCGGACGTCGCGAACGCGAGCATGTCCTCGCAGCCCTTGTCCTCCGCGACCCGCTGCGCCTGCACCGTGAACGCCGCGAGGGCGTCGATCCCCTGCTGGGACACGGCACCACTGCCGTCGAGGTGCTCGGCGAGCCGCAGCGGCTCCTTGTAGGAGTACGCCGGTAGCGGGGCCGCGCCACGGTGGGCGTCGACCACGAGGAGGTGGCCCGTGTTGGACCCGATGTCGAGGACGCCCAGGCGCATGGATCCCACGCTACTAGGAGACGTCAGGTCGCCACGTAGGGTTGGGGTGTGCCCGAAGTCGACCTGGTCTTCCCCCGCGCCTACGTGGAGTTCGTGAACCCGGCCGACGAGTCGGAGGTGATGCGCTGCGACCTCACCTGGCTGACGTCGAGCTACATGTGCATCTTCGGCCAGGGCTGTCCCGGCATCTACGCCGACGCGCCCGACGTCGGCTGCTGCACGCTCGGCGCGCACTTCGCCGACAAGGCCGACGAGAAGCGCGTCGCGGCGTACGTCGAGATGCTCGACGAGAATCTCTGGCAGCAGAAGCCGCGCGACCGACCGGTCAAGAAGAAGGACTGGATCGAGCTCGACGAGGACGGCGAGCGCAAGACCCGCACCACCGAGGTCGACGGCCAGCAGGCGTGCGTCTTCCACAATCGCAAGGACTTCGCTCCGCCGACGGGAGGGGGCGGCGCCGGCTGCGCGCTGCACGCCCTCGCCTACGTGCTCGGGAAGAACCCGGTCGAGACCAAGCCCGACGTGTGCTGGCAGCTGCCGATCCGGCGGACGTTCCGCACCGTCGAGCGCCAGGACGGCACGACGTACACCGAGGTCTCGATCGGCGAGTACGACCGCCGCGGCTGGGGTCCCGGCGGCCACGACCTCGACTGGTACTGCTCCGGCAACACCGAGGCCCACGTCGCGCCCGAGCCCGTCTACGTCACCCACGAGGCCGAGCTGACCGAGCTGATGGGCAAGCCGGCGTACGACGAGCTGGTGCGGCACTGCGACGCGCACGTGCGGTCGCGCTCGGCGCTCGCGCTGCACCCTGCCGACCCGCGCTGACGCGCTGCCGACCCGCGCTAGGAGCGTCGTCGGCGGCCGACGACCACGAGGCCGAGGCCCAGGACCACGGCCCCGAGCCCGGCGAGCAGGAGCGCCAGCGCCGGCCCGCCCGTGCCGGGCAGTGGACCGTCACCGGGGAGGTTGCCCCCGGACGGCCCGCCCGAGTCGTCATCGGGCCCGTCGCCCGGCTCGTCACTCGGTCCGCCGCCGGGGTCCGGGCCGTCGTCCGCGCTGCGCACCGGAACGGCGTCGCGCGAGGTGTCGTTCGCGGGGTTCGTGTCGGGCTCGGCACTGCTGACGGTGGCCCGCAGCCGGACCTGGCTGCCCGCCGGAGCGGTGACGGTCCCGCTGACCCGCAGCGTCACCCGCTGCCCCGGGGCCAGGGTGCCGACCTCGCAGACCAGCACCCGCGCGGCCCTCGCCTGGCGAGCGGCGACGACCTCGCACCCGGGCGCGGAGACGTTGCGCAGGCCGTCCGGGACGGGCATCCGGACGACGACGTCCGTGGCCGTCCCCGGCCCGTGGTTGCGGACGACCGCGGTGAAGCGCGCGGTGCCGCCCGGACGGACGCGCTGCTGCTGCGCCTGCACCCGGACGCCCACGTCGGTGTCGACCGATCCCGGCTGACCGGGCTCCTCCGGACCCGCCACGACCGGATCGCAGGCCCTCGCCTCGTTGTCGCTGTAGGCGTCGTCCTCCGGGTCGTCGACGGCGATGGGGTCCAGCGAGCCGGAGCCGACCAGTGCGCCGTTGCAGAGCTGGCTGCCGGCAGCCCCGGCGGCGACGTCGAACGTCACGAGGGCGGAGGCCGTCTCCCCGACCCTGAGGCTGCCCATCGGGCACTTGACGATCGTCTCGGTGTCGTGGACCTCGGGCGCGGGGCACGACTCGCCGGCCCCGTTGGTCGCGGAGACGAACCTCATGCCGTCGGGGACGGTGTCGGAGATGACGGTGTTGTTGGCGACGGAGGGCCCGTTGTTGTGGATCGTCAACCGCCAGGTGGCCTGCTGTCCGGCCACCATCGGGTGGGGGCGCACCAGGGTCTTGCGGATGCTGGTGTCGGAGACGCGCTGCACGAAGACCGTCTCCGTCGTCCGGTTGTTCTCGAGGGCGACCTCCGGGGTGCTGGACCGGATCGTCGAGGTGCCGGAGTAGGCGCCCGACGGGGTGTCTCCGGGGACGTGCATGACGACGACGTTCGTAGCTGCGCCGCCGGGCTCCCACGCCGCGCCCGGTGTCTGCGGCTCGCAGTGCAGGGTGTACGCGATGTCGCGCCAGGGTTCGGTCTCCGGATCCTCGGGCGGGTCCGGGCTCCAGGTGCAGTCGTTGAACGGCACCCTGACGCCGTCCGGCACCGGTACGAACCCGCGCGGGAACACCGTGTCGCCGCTGGTGCCGACGGCCGTCGAGGGCCCGTTGTTGACCGCGAAGCCGGTGAAGGTGATCTGCTCCCCGGCCGCCGGGGTGCTCGTGCTCACCGCCGCCGAGATCCCCAGGTCGGTGAGGCGCGCCACCGCGACCTCGGCGGCGACCGTGTTGTTGCCCAGGTCGCCGTCGTTGGCCAGCAGGCCGACCGTGGCCGTGTTGGTCGCGGTGGTCGCACCCATCGTGGCGTCGGTGGTCGCGACGACGTGGACCGATCGCGACTCGCCGGCCGGCACCGCGCCGACCCGGCAGGCGATCCGCTGGCCCGGGCCGTCTGGGACCTGCGGCGCTGCCTGGGTCTCGTCCACGGGCGTGGTCTGCGGAGGCGGACAGTCGCTCCCGTCGGGGTCGTCGAGGGTGAACCCGACCGGCAGCCGGTCGGTGATCACCGCGTGCTCCACCCCGGACGGTCCGGCGTTGACGACGGTCAGCGTGTACCCGATCGAACCCCCCGCGTTGACGGTGCCGGACTCGGGGGTCTTCACGATCTGCAGGTCCGCGATCTCGACGACGTCGACGGCGACGGTGTCGCTGACCTCGGACGCGCCGTCCAGCAGGGGCGTGCCGGTGGTGGCGACGGCGGTGTTCGCGACCTGCTCGGCGAAGCGGTCACCCCCGTTGAGGTTGTTCGCGTCGGGGTGGAGCACGCCGTGGACCGTGACGACGGCCGGCTGCGCCGGCGTGCTGCCTGCGAAGCCCGCGACCGTCCCGAGCGGACACGTGACGACGTACCGACCCGTCGTCGGGTCGGCCGGCTGCGCGATGTCGCACGCGCCTCCCGGGGCGGTCGCCTGCTGGGCGATGAACCCGAGCGGCAGCTCGTCGGTGACCACCACGTCCTCGGCGTCGGCGAGCCCCGTGTTGCCGGCGACGACCTCGCCCGGCGCCTGGTCGGGCACCCGGACCGCGACCTGGTAGGTGAACGGACCGCCGGCGACGAACGACGGGTGCGGGTCCGCCGGCTCGTCGGGGTTCGGCGTGGTGTCGAGCGCCGACTTGGTCACGGTGAGGTCGGTGACCGCCGGGCCGACGGTGAACGACGTCTGGGCGCGGTTGTTGAGCAGGACCGGCGGGGTGTTGTGGCCGGGGACGTCCTGGTCGAACTCCTGGGTGCTGGTGGAGACCTGGACGTAGCCGGGGTAGGCACCCGGATCGGCGTACCCGGTCACGACGAACTCGAACGTGTACGCCTGGCTCTCGCCGAACCCCAGGTCTCCGATCGGGCACACCAGCTCGAGGTTGACGACGTCGCAGCCGTCGGGCAGGTTCCCGAGCGTCGCGGGGCTGACCCAGGCGTCGAGGACGTCGAGCCCGATCCGCAGCTGGGTGTCCCGGGCCGTCGACGGGCCGTTGTTGCCGACGTCGAACGACATCGTCCAGCTCGACCCCGGCCCGGTGTGGTCGGGGTCGAAGGGCTGGATCGCGAGTCCCCCGACGAACGGGTCGGCCAGGGTGAGCACGGCGGTGGACGCCTGCGCGGTGTTGTTGGAGAGGTTGTTGTCGGGGTTGGCCACGGGAGCGCCGGTGTCGACGCTGGCGTTGTTGACCAGGGTCGTGCCGGCCGGGACGTCGTCGCCGATGGCCACCGGGACGGTGAGCGTCACCGTGGCGCCGGCGTCGAGGTTCTCCCCGAGCTGGCAGGTCAGCGTCTGTCCCTCGAGGTCGCAGGCCACCGGGACGCCCTGGTCCCCGATGGCCGCCGTCACGGCTCCGACGCCGCCCCGGAGTCCCACTCCGTCGGGCAGGGTGTCGACGACGACGGGCGCGACCGCGTCGAGGTCGTCGGCCTCGCCGGGCGGGGTGTTGTTCGTGACCGTGAGCGTGTAGCTCGGGTTGAGCGGACTGCCCGGCGGGAAGCTTCCCGCGTACGCCGTCGCCGGCGCGTCCTTGGTGATCGAGAGGTCGGTCGTCGGTGTCCCCTGGAGCGTCCAGGTCGCCTCGTTGTCGGTGGCGTCGGTGTCGCCCGCGGCCGCGATCTCGACCGTCTCGACGATCTCGGTGATGGTCGGGTCGTCGGACAGCGGCTCGTCGGTCGACATCGTCACGGTGATGGTGACCTGCTCCCCCGGCGCGAGCTCGGGGATCTGGCACGTGACGAGCCCCTGGTCCTGGTCGGGAGCGGGCTGCGGGGTGCCGGCCTGCGTCGTGTCGCAGGTGGCCGGGGCGCCGGACGTCGTCACGCCGTCGAGGTCTAGCACGAGCGGCACGAGGTCGCGGACCGCGACGTCCCGTGCGGTCGAGGGACCGTTGTTGACCACGGCGATGACGTAGGGAATGGTCGACGGCTCGCCCGGGATCGTCGAGCGGTTGGCGGTCTTGCTCACGGCGACGTCGTAGGACGAGGTGACCGCGGTCGTCGCGGTCGCGCTGTTGTTGCCCGGCGCGGGGTCGGTGGTGCTCGTCGTCGCCGTGGCCGTGTTGCTCAGCGAGCCCGTCGCGCCGGCGCCGACCGTGCCGACGACGGTCACGCTCACGGAGCCGCCCGCCACGCCGGGCCCGTTGGACAACAGCGTCCCGATGCCGGTGCAGGTCACGACCTGCCCCGCGATGGTGCAGGTCCCGCGCGATGGCTGCGCGCTGACCGGCGTCACGCCGGCGGGTAGCGGGTCGGTGATCACGAGGTCGTCGGCGTCGGAGGGGCCGAAGTTGGTCGCGGTGACCGTGTAGCTGACCTGCGTGCCCGCGACCACGGAGTCGGGACCGGTCTTCGTCACCCGCACGTCGGCCTGCGGGGCCGTGGTGGTCACGGTGGCCGAGTCGGCGTTGTTGCCGGGAGTCGGGTCGGGCGTGTCGGAGGCGACCCGTGCGGCGTTGACCACGTCGGTCCCGGCCGGGAGGTTCGTGGCCAGGACTCCGGTGATGGTCACGGTCGCGGTCGCGCCGGCGGGGAGGGTGGCCAGGGCACAGCGCACGCTGCGGCCGACCGGGTCGGTGCACGACCCGCCCGTGCCGCCGGTGATCGTGGCGTCGGTGATGTTCGCGAGCCCGGCGACGTCGAACGCGTCGTCGATGCGGACGTTGACCGCGTCGGAGGCGGTGCCGTTGCTGACCGTCAGGGTCCAGGTGACCTGCTCGCCGGCGACACCGGTCTGCGTCACGGGCGTCTTGGTGAGGGACAGGTCCGCCTGCCGGTTGAGCGCGATCGAGGCACCGGAGATGTTGTCGGCGGGGTCGGGGTCGAAGGCCGTCGTGACCACGGTCGCGACGTTCGTCAGCGTCGTGGCCGTCGAGCTCGGGCTCGTCGTGCCGGTGAGCGTGATCGTCGCGGTCCCGTTGTCGGGGAGGTTCCCCAGGTCGCAGGTCACCGTGCCGCCGCCCACGGCGCAGGAGCCCTGGGAGGTCGCGGCGGAGACGCCGTTCCAGCCCCCCGGGACGGGGTCGGTGACGACGACGCCCGTCGCGGCGTTCGGGCCGTCGTTGGCCACCTCCAGCGTCGCCGTGACGGTCGACCCCACAGCGGCCGGGCTGGGCGTCATCGTCTTCACGACGGACACGTCGGCCTGCTGGACGACGTCCACGCTCGCCGGGTTGGTGGTGTACGTCGCCGACGTGTCGGTCGTCTCGGTGCGGTAGTCGAGGTTCGCGAGGTTGGTGACGGTCGTGCCGCCGGCGGCGTCGTCGAGGGTCACCTGGAACGTGTAGCTCTGCCGCGAGGTGCCGTTGTCGGCGCAGCCTGTCCCCGAGCAGGCCATCCGGCCGCCGGTCGCGCCGGTCGCGCCGGACCCGAGCCTGACGCGGACCGTGCGGCCGTCGATCTCGCCACGGTCGCCGTCGCCGGCGTCGCTCAACGGAGTCGTGGCGCCGGTCAGCGGGTTGACGAGGGCGAGCGAGCCGGGCACGTAGGTGGTGTTCGGCGGCAGCACGTCGGTCGACACGACGCCGACCGCCGGGTCCTGGCCCGTGTTGGCGTAGTTGAGCGTGTACTGCAGCGTGTCCCCGGGCCGCGACGGACTGTTGCCGTCGACGTTGACGACGCTCTTCGAGGAGGCCGTGAAGTCGGGGGCGTAGAGGTTGATCGCGAGGCCGACGACGCCGGGGTAGTAGACGTCGCCGTTGCTGGAGAAGGTGAACCTCGCGCTGGTGGCGCTGTTGGGGATCGCGCCGGACGCGCCGAGGTTCTTGATGTCGAAGCCGAGCATGTTGCGGTCGGCGGGGGTGCGCGTCGTGACCGACGTGCCGTTGAGCGCGTTGACGCTGTCGAAGAAGTTGGAGCCCGGCGAGGTCGCCGTCGCGAGCTGGGTGTTGTTGAGCCGCGTGAAGTCGCCGGTCTGCGACAGGTCGCCCTCGTAGGCGAGCATGGTGAGCTGCGCGTCGACCGTGCCGGCGGCCGGCGCCAGGAACCCGGAGATGTTGACGGTCTGCGGCTGGCCGGAGCTCACGACGTCGAAGCCGTCGAAGACGCTCAGGTTGCGCAGCGGCAGGCCGGGCGCCGAGTAGGCGATGGTCAGCGCCCAGCCGGCGTACCGGTCCTGCCCGGTCGCGGCCGCGACGTTGGCTCCCCAGTAGGCGCCGTTGCCGGCGGCCTGCACCAGCGAGGTCACGTCGGCGAAGCGCTGGTAGGCGTTGTAGCTGGAGTTGTTGGGCCCGAACTGGTCGTGCGCGGCGGTGCTGGCCACGATCGTCTGGTAGCTGCCTCCCGGGACCTGGAGCAGCATCTGGTCGATGTCGGCCGCGGAGGCTCCCGAGCCGCCGGAGCCGGCCTCGAGCCGTGCGCCCCAGTAGAGGCCGGCCCAGAGCACGGTGGAGCCGGCCGGGAGGTCGAGCTGCGAGGAGGAGGAGTTGAACGTCGACGCGCTGCTGTCCGCGTCGAGCCGTCGCATGTGGTAGCTGTTGTTGTCGATCACGGCGCCGTTGCGGGCGTCCGAGCAGTGGATCCGGTCGGCAGTCGCTTCACCCGGGCAGGTCAACAGGTTGTTGCCGATCGACAGCAGCGCGCCGTTCGCGTTCGCCTGGAACTTCGGGGTGAAGGCCACCGTGTTGGCGGCGTGCGCGATCTCCTGCGGGACGGCGGTGAGGAAGGCGCCGAGGGCGACGAGCGTCGCGACGTACGAGACCAGCCGGCGCACCTTCCGCCGGGCGTCCGGTTCCGCCCTCTCATCACCCATGTGCCCTCGCTCCGAGTCTGGCGATGCGGGTGCCGGTGCCGTCCCCGGGGACGATCCGGGATCGCCAGCGTAACCCCAGTCTCGCCCGTTGGGCAGGGCAGCAAACCGGTCGGCCGGGCCGCCGCGGGACCTCTCGACGTCAAGAAACCCGGACCCCGGTGTGCCGGCTTGTCAAGGGGGAACACACAATCACTGCATGCGCCTGGACCATCTCTCTTTCGCCGCAGGACCGGATGGCCTGGCCAGCACTGCCCGTCGACTCGGGGGACTGCTCGGCCAGGAGTTCGTCGACGGCGGCGTGCACCCCCGCTTCGGCACCCGCAACATGATCCTGCCGCTCGCAGGTGACACCTACCTCGAGATCGTCGAGGCCCTGGACCACCCGGCGTCCGACAAGGCGCCGTTCGGCCAGGCCGTCAAGGCCCGGTCCGCCCTCGGCGGCGGCTGGCTCGGCTGGGTCGTCGCGGTCAAGGACATCTCGATCGTGGAGAAGCGGCTGGGCCGCGAGTCCGCCCACGGCAACCGGCACCGGCCCGACGGCTCCGAGCTGCTGTGGAAGCAGATCGGCGTCAACGGCCTGATCGCCGACCCGCAGCTGCCGTTCTTCATCGAGTGGGAGAGCCCCCGCGAGATGCACCCGAGCACGGGCGCCGACGTCGCGTTCTCCCTGCACTGCCTGGAGATCGCGGGCGACCCGCTGCGCGTCAGTGAGTGGCTCGGCGAGTCGGTCGAGGCGCCGCTGGAGGACGTCAAGGTCGAGTGGGTCGCCCCCAACGGCACCCCGGGCATCCTGGCCGCGCAGGTGCAGACGCCCAACGGGCTCGTCCGGCTCTGACCATCTCCCCCGGGGCTCGCCCGAGCCCCAACATCTGGCACCACACGGCGACGTACGAGACCGAGAACCGCGCGGTCGACCCGGACGGCGCCATCGAGGCCGCGATGCGGTCGGTCGCGACGTGGGACGGGCGCACGGTCCTCGACGTCGGCTGCGGCACCGGGTTCCACCTGCCCCGGTTCGCCGCGACCGCGTCCGCGGTCGTCGGCGTGGAGCCGCACGGCGACCTCGTGTCGCTCGCCCGCCGACGCACCCGCCGGCTCCCGAACGTCGGGGTTCACCAGGGCAGCGCGCAGGAGCTGCCGCTGCCGGATGCGTCCGTCGACGTCGTGCACGCGCGGTGGGCCTACTTCTTCGGGCCCGGCTGCGAGCCCGGCCTCGCCGAGCTCGACCGGGTCGTGCGCCGCGGCGGCACGGCCTACGTCGTCGACAACGACCCGACCCGATCGACCTTCGGCTCGTGGTTCCGCCGCGGCTACCCCGAGGTCGACCCGGTCGCCGTCGAGCGCTTCTGGTCGACGCGCGGCTGGACCCGTATCCCCGTCGACACCCGGTGGTCCTTCGGATCGCGCGCCGACCTCGAGAGCGTCGTGCGCATCGAGTTCACCGCGCCGGTCGCCGAGGCGGTCCTCGCCGAGCACGCCGGCACCGAGGTCGACTACGCCGTCAACGTGTGGTGGAAGGGCTTCTAGGAGGACCCGCGTACGGCGAGCGTCGGGGTGAGCATCACGCCGGGCCCGACGGCCGGCGGGTGGGCGAGCAGGCCCGCGAGCGCCGAGACGACGTGGACGGCGACGTCCTCGAGCGGCTGCCGCACGGACGTCAGCCCGGGCGACACGACCTGGGCGACCTGGGAGTCGTCGAATCCGATGACGGCGACGTGCTCGCCGGCGCGCAGCCCGCGTTCGGCCAGCGTGTGCAGCACGCCCATCGCCAGGGTGTCGCTGGCGCAGACGAAGGCCGACGGCCGGGCGCTGTCGAGCAGGTGGGCGCTCGCCTCGCGTCCGGAGGCCACGGTGTCCTCGACCCGCGACGCGAGGCCGGTCGTGGGGAGCCCCCGGTCGTGCATGGCCCGCGTCCACCCCGACCGGCGGTCCTCGCCGATGCGGGAGTCCTTGCGCCAGCCGATCCACGCGATGCGCTCGTGCCCCTTGTCGAGCAGGTGGGTCGTGGCCCGCTCGGTGCCGGCGGCGCCGTCGACGTCCACCCAGGGGTGCCGGGCCTGCGGGTTCTCCCACGGACGCCCGAACGCGACGAACGGCGCGCGGCGCTCCTCGAGCCAGGCGGCCTGCGGGTTGCCGAGGTAGGTGTCGGTGACGACGAACGCGTCGACGGCGGTCGAGCGGAGCAGGTCGTCGTACCCCTCCACCGGGTCGATGCCGTCACCGGCGAAGAGCAGTACGTGGTAGCCGGCCTCGCGCGAGGTCTCGACGAGCGAGTGCACGAAGCGGTCCATGGTCGCGTTCGCGGTGCCCTCCTGGGCCGGACCGATCCGCATCCCGATCAGCTGGGAGGAGCGGGTGCGCAGGTTGCGGGCGGCCCGGTTGGGCGAGTAGCCGAGCTCGGCGATCGCCCCCTGCACCCGCTGCAGGGTGTCGGGGCGCAGCAGGTCGGGGTTGTTGATCGCGTTGGAGACGGTCTGGCGCGAGACCCCGGCGCGCTCGGCGACGTCGGCCAGGGTCGGTGGGGTCACGGGCATCGCCAGGCCGCGGTAGGGCCGGCGAACGGCGGGCTGGTCGGACACCCCCACCTCCTCAGCGCACGCAGGGTCGCCCTTGATCGATCCAATGACATCACATGAGCCGCTGTCGGCGCCGCCGCCTACCGTGTGCGCCATGCCGAAGACCGCCAGACCCGCCTACCGCTGCTCCGAGTGCGGGTGGGAGACCGCGAAGTGGGTGGGACGCTGCGGCGAGTGCCAGGCCTGGGGATCGGTGGCCGAGGCCGCCGTCGTCCGCACCGGCCGCACCACCGCGAGCCCGGTGACCACGCCGGCGGTCCCGATCGGCCAGGTGTCGGTGGAGGAGTCGGCGTTCCGCACCAGCGGGGTGCCCGAGCTCGACCGCGTGCTCGGCGGCGGCCTGGTCCCGGGCGCCGCGATCCTGCTCGCCGGCGAGCCCGGCGTCGGCAAGAGCACGCTGCTGCTCGAGGTCGCCGCCCAGACGGCGCGCTACCAGCGCCGCACGCTCTACGTCACCGGCGAGGAGTCCGCCGCGCAGGTCCGGCTGCGAGCCGACCGCACCGGCGGCGTCCACGACGAGCTGTTCCTCGCGGCCGAGACCGACCTCGGCGCCGTGCTCACCCACATCGAGCAGGTCCGTCCCACGCTGCTGGTCGTCGACTCGGTCCAGACGATCGGCGCCGCCGGGGTCGAGGGGGTGCCGGGTGGCGTCACCCAGGTCAAGGAGGTCGCGGCCGCGCTGATCCGGGTCGCCAAGACCCGCAACATCACGACGGTGCTCGTCGGCCACGTCACCAAGGACGGCTCGATCGCGGGGCCGCGCGTGCTCGAGCACCTCGTCGACGTGGTGCTGCACTTCGAGGGCGACCGCAACTCCCGGTTCCGCATGGTGCGCGCGATGAAGAACCGCTTCGGGCCGGTCGACGAGGTCGGCTGCTTCGACCTCGGGGCCGACGGCATCAGCGCGGTCACCGACCCGACCGGGCTGTTCGTCGAGAACCACCACACCCAGGTGCCCGGCACCTGCGTGGCGGTCTCGATGGAGGGCCGCCGGCCGATGCTCGCGGAGGTCCAGGCACTGGTGACCCACAGCGCCGCGGAGCGACCACGACGTACGACGTCCGGGCTCGACTCGTCCCGCGTCGCGATGGTGATGGCGGTGCTCCACCAGCACTGCGGCATCCGGCTGCAGACGATGGACGTGTTCGCGTCGACGGTCGGGGGCGCCCGGGTCGTCGAGCCGGCGAGCGACCTCGCGTCCGCCGTCGCACTCGCATCGGCGTTCCGGGGCGTGCCCGCCCCGCGGGGGCTGGTCGCCATGGGCGAGATCGGCCTGGCCGGCGAGCTGCGCCGGGTCCGCGACCTGCCGCAGCGGCTCGGGGAGGCCGCCCGGCTCGGCTTCCAGCTCGCGGTCGTGCCGGCCGAGCCGGGGCGCGGGGGGCCGCGGTCACCGGAGTCGTGGACCGTCGACGGCATGCGGGTCATCGACGTGCCCGACGTCCGCTCCGCGCTGCGCCTCGTCGACCTGGTGTCCGACGCCGGCCCGAGCCGGCCGCACTCTCTGTGAGCGATCTGTGACCTTGCGGACGGCTCCCTCCCCCTAGACTGACCGCGCGGCCGTTCGGAAGAGGGCCGCAGCCTCATGCCAACGGGGAAGGACGTCGAGGTGGTCACCGATCGCTCTGACGAGCAGCTGCGCCTGCGCGCCACGCTGGCGACGATCGCGCCCGGCACCTCGCTGCGCGACGGGCTCGAGCGCATCCTGCGCGGCCGCACCGGCGCCCTCATCGTGCTCGGCCACGACAAGGTCGTCGACTCGATCTCGACCGGCGGCTTCACGCTCGACGTGCCGTTCACGGCCACCGGGATGCGCGAGCTGGCGAAGATGGACGGCGCGATCATCGTCGACAAGGACGTCACCCGGATCCTGCGCGCGGCCGTGCACCTGATGCCCGACCACACGATCCCGTCGGAGGAGACCGGCACCCGCCACCGCACCGCCGACCGCGTGGCGCGCCAGACCGGCTTCCCGGTCATCTCGGTCTCCCAGTCGATGCAGATCATCGCTGCGTACGTCGGCGCGACCCGCCACGTGCTCGAGGACTCCGGCCAGATCCTCTCCCGGGCCAACCAGGCCCTCGCGACGCTCGAGCGTTACAAGCTGCGACTCGACGAGGTGTCGAGCACCCTGTCGGCGCTGGAGATCGAGGACCTCGTGACCGTCCGCGACGTCGCGGTCGTCGCGCAGCGGCTCGAGATGGTCACCCGCATCGCGCGCGAGATCGAGGACTACGTGCTCGAGCTCGGCACCGACGGCCGCCTGCTGTCCCTCCAGCTCGAGGAGCTGGTCACGGGGGTCGACACCGAGCGCGAGCTGGTGATCCGCGACTACCTGCCCGTCGGCCGCCGGTCGCGCACCCCGGAGTCGGTGCTCGCCCGGCTCGAGTCGCTGTCGTCGACCGAGCTGGTCGACCCGGCCGCCGCCGCTCGCGCGCTCGGCCTCGGCACCGGCGAGCACCTCGACGGTGCCGTCGCCCCGCGTGGCTACCGGCTGCTCGCCAAGGTGCCCCGCCTGCCGAGCACCGTCGTCGACCGGCTGGTCGACCACTTCGGCACCCTGCAGAAGCTGCTCTCCGCCGGCATCGACGACCTGCAGGCCGTCGACGGCGTCGGCGAGCTGCGGGCCCGCAGCGTCCGCGAGGGCCTCTCCCGGCTCGCCGAGTCGACGATCCTCGAGCGCTACGTGTAGCGGAGCTACTCGTAGCGCTGATGGTGGTCGAGCAAGCGGCGCGACTGAGCTTGCGAAGTAGGGACCCGCGTGTCGAGACCCGGCGAGCCTGGAAGCAGGCTCAATCCGGCTCCACCGCGCCGGACGGCGACTCGCTCGTCGGCTCGTCGTCCTGGGGGTCGTTCTTCGGCGACGCCGTCACGGTGACCGTCGCCGCGGTCGGGGCCTTCAGCTCGAACTGCACGTCCGACGGCTCGCCGCTCAGCGCCGCGGCGGTGACGTGGTACCAGCCCGGGTAGGCCCACGCGGTCCCGATGATGCAGGTGTCGCCGGAGCGCTTCGCGCCCCGCCAGACGATGCCGACCCGGGTGGTGACGGCCTTGCGCACCACGACGTCGCGACGCGGGATCGCCCGCGGGCACTCGCGACTGCTCCAGATCGCGTCGTTGCCCGACGTGATGTTCACGGCCAGTGCATCGGGAGTGACCCGCCAGGTGCACGCCTCGGCGGAGATCGTGCGCAGCTGCAGCACGATCATCACGTCGCGGCCGCCGATCGCGTTGCCGACCTTCGGCGTGACCGCGATGTCGGAGCCGACGCACTCCCCGGAGGGGTCGGCGAGGACCGGCGCCTCGCTGGTCGGCTTGCCCTTCCCGGGCTTGCCCTTGCCGGTGCCCTTCCCGGTGCTCGTGGTGCCCGTGGTGCCCGTGGTGCCCGTGGTGCCCGTGGTGCTCGGCGTCACCGGGGTGCCGCTGTCGACCACGGTCGGCGCGGACGACGTCGGCGAGCCCGCCGAGAGCTCCGCGGAGTCGTCGCCGCCCTTGCCGTCGCTGCCGCCGCCGAGCAGCCGCGCGATCGCCACGACCAGCAGCACGGCGGTGCCCAGCACCATGGCTCGGCGCACCCAGTAGACCCGGGCCGGCAGCGGACCACGGGTGAAGGGAGGCATGGCGCAAACGCTAGTCAGCGGCCCGGCCGCCGTCGCGGTGCCACACCGGCGACAATGGTCAAGAGATGAGCGCACTCAACGAGCCGGTCCTGAGCTGGTACGACGCCCACGCCCGCGACCTCCCGTGGCGCGGCGCCGCGGCCTCGCCATGGTCGGTGATGGTGTCCGAGTTCATGCTCCAGCAGACGCCCGTCAGCCGGGTGCTGCCGGTGCACGCGGAGTGGCTACGTCGCTGGCCCACACCGGCCGACCTCGCCGCCGAGACGTCCGGCGAGGCGGTCCGCGCCTGGGGCCGCCTCGGCTACCCCCGCCGGGCGCTGCGCCTGCACGCCGCCGCCACCGCGATCGTGGAGCAGCACGGCGGCAAGGTGCCTGCGTCGTACGACGACCTGAAGGCGCTGCCCGGCGTCGGCGACTACACCGCCGCGGCGATCGCCAGCTTCGCGTACGGCCGGCGGCACGTGGTGCTCGACACCAACGTCCGGCGGGTGTTCGCCCGGGTCGTCCAGGGCGTGGAGTTCCCGTCGCCGTCGGTGACGAGGGCCGAGCGGGAGGTCGCGTTGGAGGTGCTGCCCGACGACGACGCCACCGCCGCGACCTGGTCGGTGGCCGTGATGGAGCTCGGCGCACTGGTCTGCACCGCCGCCAACCCGCGCTGCCGCGACTGCCCGGTCGCCGACCTGTGCGCCTGGCGGGCCGCCGGACACCCGGCGTACGACGGGCCGCCCCGCAAGGTCCAGACCTGGGCCGGCACCGACCGCCAGTGCCGCGGGCGGCTGCTCGCGGTGCTGCGCGACAGCGACGGCCCCGTGCACCGCTCCCGGCTCGACGCGGCCTGGTCGGAGGAGGGCCAGCGGATCCGCTGCCTCGCCTCGCTCATCGAGGACGGCCTGGTCGCCCAGGCCGCCCCCGACGCGTACGCGCTGCCCTAGTCGGCCGAGCGGGGCACGTCCGAGCCGCTGTCGGAGTCGTCCGGGCCCTCGGTGGGCGAGTCGGACGAGCTGACCTCGGCGGTCTCGAACGGGGGCAGGTCGGGCAGCTCGCCGACCTTCTGGCCCGCGAACGTGAAGGACGCGGACGGACCCTCGCCCTCGACGTCGACCAGCACGATCTGACCGGGTCCGACCTCGCCGTACAGCATCTTCTCGGCGAGGACGTCCTCGATCTCGCGCTGGACGGTACGACGCAGCGGGCGGGCGCCCAGGACCGGGTCGAAGCCCCGCTCGGCGAGCAGGTTCTTCGCGGCCTGGGTGAGCTCGATCCGCATGTCGCGGTCCTTCAGGCGGACCTCCACGGCACCGATCATGTTGTCGACCATCGAGACGATCTGCTCCTGCGACAGCGGCGGGAACACGATGATCTCGTCGACGCGGTTGAGGAACTCGGGGCGGAAGTGCTGCTTGAGCTCGTCCTGCACCTTGTTCTTCATCCGGTCGTAGTCGCCGGGGCCACCAGCACCGCCGGCGAAGCCGAGGTTGACGCCCTTGGCGATGTCCTTGGTGCCGAGGTTGGTGGTCATGATGATGACGGTGTTCTTGAAGTCGACCACCCGGCCCTGCGAGTCGGTCAGGCGACCCTCCTCGAGGATCTGCAGCAGGCTGTTGAAGATGTCCGGGTGCGCCTTCTCGACCTCGTCGAAGAGCACGACCGAGAACGGCTTGCGACGCACCTTCTCGGTGAGCTGGCCGCCCTCCTCGTAGCCGACGTAGCCCGGAGGCGAGCCGAAGAGCCGCGAGACGGTGTGCTTCTCGCCGAACTCCGACATGTCGAGCTGGATCAGCGCGTCCTCGTCGCCGAAGAGGAACTCCGCGAGCGTCTTGGACAGCCAGGTCTTACCGACACCGGACGGGCCGGCGAAGATGAACGAGCCGCCGGGGCGCTTCGGGTCCTTCAGGCCGGCGCGGGTACGACGGATCGCGCGCGACAGCGCCTTGACCGCCTCGTCCTGGCCGATGACGCGCTTGTGGAGCTCGTCCTCCATCTTGAGCAGCCGGGTCGACTCCTCCTCGGAGAGCTTCACGATCGGGATCCCGGTCGCCACGGCGAGCACCTCGGCGATCAGCTCCTCGTCGACCTCCGCGACCTCGTCCATGTCGCCCGCGCGCCACTGCTTCTCGCGCTCGGACTTCTTCAGGATCAGCTGCTTCTCCTCGTCGCGCAGGCGCGCCGCGGCCTCGAAGTCCTGGCCGTCGATGGCGGCCTCCTTGCGCTGGCGGACGTCGCTGATCTTGTCGTCGTACTCGCGCAGGTCCGCGGGCGCCGTCATCCGGCGGATCCGCAGCCGCGAGCCGGCCTCGTCGATCAGGTCGATCGCCTTGTCGGGCAGGAAGCGGTCGGAGATGTAGCGGTCGGCGAGCGTCGCCGCCGAGACCAGCGCCTCGTCGGTGATCGTCACGCGGTGGTGCGCCTCGTAGCGGTCGCGCAGGCCCTTGAGCATCTCGATCGTGTGGGCGATCGACGGCTCGGCGACCTGGATCGGCTGGAAGCGGCGCTCCAGCGCGGCGTCCTTCTCGAGGTACTTGCGGTACTCGTCGAGGGTGGTGGCGCCGATGGTCTGCAGCTCGCCGCGGGCCAGCATCGGCTTCAGGATGCTCGCCGCGTCGATCGCGCCCTCGGCCGCGCCGGCGCCGACGAGGGTGTGGATCTCGTCGATGAACAGCACGATGTCGCCGCGGGTGCGGATCTCCTTGAGCACCTTCTTCAGGCGCTCCTCGAAGTCACCGCGGTAGCGGCTGCCCGCGACCAGCGCACCGAGGTCGAGGGTGTAGATCTGCTTGTCCTTGAGCGTCTCGGGCACGTTGCCCTTGACGATGTCCTGGGCGAGCCCCTCGACGATGGTCGTCTTGCCGACGCCGGGCTCTCCGATGAGGACCGGGTTGTTCTTGGTACGGCGGGACAGGATCTGCATGACCCGCTCGATCTCCTGCTCGCGACCGATGACCGGGTCGAGCTTGCCCTCGCGGGCGTCCTGGGTGAGGTTGCGGCCGAACTGGTCGAGCACCAGCGAGGACGACGGGGCGTCGCTCTGCGAGCCACCGGTGGTGGCGCCGGCGCCCGCGGCCTCCTTGCCCTGGAAGCCCGAGAGCAGCTGGATGACCTGCTGGCGGACCCGGTTGAGGTCGGCGCCCAGCTTCTGCAGCACCTGGGCGGCGACGCCCTCCCCCTCGCGGATCAGGCCGAGCAGGATGTGCTCGGTGCCGATGTAGGAGTGGCCGAGCTGCAGCGCCTCGCGCAGGGACAGCTCGAGCACCTTCTTGGCACGCGGCGTGAACGGGATGTGGCCGCTCGGCGCCTGCTGGCCCTGACCGATGATCTCCTCGACCTGCGCGCGGACGGCCTCGAGCGAGATGTCCAGGCTCTCGAGCGCCTTCGCTGCGACGCCCTCGCCCTCGTGGATCAGGCCGAGCAGGATGTGCTCGGTGCCGATGTAGTTGTGGGAGAGCATGCGGGCCTCTTCCTGGGCCAGCACGACCACCCGGCGGGCTCGGTCAGTGAACCGCTCGAACATGCGCATCTCTCCTGAAGCTTCTGCGGGGCCCGCCCACCTTGGTGG
Source organism: Nocardioides sp. GCM10030259 (assembly GCF_042666375.1). Classification (NCBI taxonomy): domain Bacteria; kingdom Bacillati; phylum Actinomycetota; class Actinomycetes; order Propionibacteriales; family Nocardioidaceae; genus Nocardioides; species Nocardioides sp. GCM10030259. The sequence continues at coordinate 299,782 of NZ_JBHTDF010000025.1, forward strand.
AGGGCAGGTACCTGTATCAAACCCCGCTGCAAGACTACGCGTTCCCCCGTAGCCGCCAATTCAGTCCGCTGTCAGCGAACAGGGGCCGCCGCGCGGTCACTTGACGACGTCGACGTCGAGCCGGAGGCCCGGGCACGCCTTCTCGAGGGCACGACGCAGGTCCGGATTCCGGGTCAGGACGCGTACGCCGCCGCCCCACGCACGCGACGTCGCGCAGACGCTCTTCGGGTCCTCGGCGACCAGGGAGTACAGGTGGGTGTACGCCTCCGACCTGATCGGGTCCATGCCGGCGTTCTCGCCGCCGGTCGCCGTCGGTGAGTGCAGCTGCAGCAGCCAGTAGTTGGCAAGGCCGTCTCGGTACGGATCGCCGAAGTACTGCGAGAACAACGTCCGGTCGGCCCACCGATCGCCGACCAGCATGGCCCTCACCACGTCGTCCTGGTCGCTCATCCCGTCCGAACCGGCGATCGACAGCACCGGCAGAACGGTGTCGAGGGACCAGTCGGGGGCGGGGTCGAGCGCCGGATGCGCCAGTGACGGTGGACGCAGGTCGGCCGGGGACACGCGGCTGAGCATCAGCGCGGCGAGCACGATCGCGGCGGCCCCCGCCGCACCCGTCCGCAGGCGCCGCCCCGCGCTGCCGCCACCCGCGTCGCGACCGTCGCCACGCGCATCGAGGTCGGCGACCAGTCCGATCGCGATGACGGCCGCGGCCACGCACCACAGCCAGGCGTACTTGGCCGGGTAGTAGCCCCAGTTCGCGAGTCCTGCCGAAAGGCGCTGGTGAACCAGGTAGGCCGCACCACCGAACCCTGCGACGAGCAGGACAGCCACCCCGACGGGCATCCAGCCGCGGCCGGTCGCCGCCACCACGATCAGGGCAGCCAGCGCCAGGCCCGACGCCGCGGCGATGGCGTCGTACATGCTGAACCCGAAGAAGGCGCCGTCGCCGCCCAGTGCCTCCGCGCCGACCAGTCGCAGGCTCGGAAGGAACCGGAAGACGACGTACGCGAGCAGCAGGACGTGGGGAACGAGCCACAGTGCCAACGCTCGACCGCGAAGCGCCAGCAGCTGCCGCCGGGAGCGAGCGGCGATGGCCACCCACATCGCAGCAGGCGCGGCGACCAGTGGCCCCCACGTCGCCAGCAGGGTCAGGCCGGCGAGGGCGACGAGGGCAGATCCGAGAACCGGGCGCTTCGCCGACTCGATCCACGCGATCCACAGGCACAGGAGCAGCAACACGGTGGGAAGCGCGTTCCAGAAGCCGTACCTCACGGCGAATCCGAACGCGGCCCACGTCCAGGGGATCAGCGCCGCCGCGAGGCCGACTGCTGCCCGCAGCACGACGTTGCGCTCCCGGACGGTCCTCAGCACCGTGATCGCGGCGATCACGGAGATGGCAGCGGTCACGAACATCAGGCCGTCGGAGGATCGTGCGAGGTCGTGCCGGAGCATGGCAGCCGGGCCCAGGTCAGCGCGGCCCGGCGCCATGAACCAGGCGATGATCCCGGCCGTCGTGGGGACCGGGTTGTCGTGCAACCCCGGATCGACCCCGTCGTCGGCGAGGATGAACCGAGCGAGGATGAGGTTGAACGGCGCGTCGTTCTGCATCAACCACGAGAGCTTGGGCAGGCCGGACCTGCCGCGTGCGATCTCCAGGATCGCCCACATCGCGGCTGACGGCAGCGTCGAGACCGCGGCGTCGACCCACTGTCCGGCCGACGGCGGCCGGAGGTCACGGCGTCGCCACCACAGGTCCGCCAGGCTCACCGCGCCGACGACGTACAGCACGACCGATGCCGTGACGCGAAAGGGCAGGCCGAGGAGCGGACCCCACCACGTGAGCACGAGGAGGGCGGCGAACGCTCCCATGACGACCAGGGCGGCTGCGGCCGCCCAGCCCAGCCGCGCTGCGAGGCCGGCCGTGCTCGCAGCAGCCACGGTGGCGAGCAGCAGGAACGGACTGGATCCCGTCAGATCCAGGACCACCGCGGCCGCCAGCAGCAGGGTCAGCGCGGCCAGGCCGATCGTCGTCGCGTGGTCAGCGACTCGCAGCCGGGAGCGCTCCGAGCGCGTCCCGGCTGCGTCCGACGTCCTCAATGCGCGGCTTCGAAGGCTGCCCGTACCTCCGCCGAGACTCGGCCTCGGTCGGGCACGTCGAAGCCATGCTCGCGCGCCCAGTCGCGAATCTCCTTGGCGCTGGGGCCGCTGTCGGAGGACTTGCGCGCGCGACGGGCGCCGGAGACCTTGCGACCGTGCCCGACGAATGGCGCCAGTGCATCACGAAGACGTGTCGCGTTCGCCTCGTTGAGGTCGATTTCGTAGGTGGTGCCGTCAATACCGAAGGTCACGGTCTCGACCGCCTCGCCTCCGTCGATATCGTCCTCGAGAATGATCTGGACTTTCTGCGCCATCTACTTCTCCTCGTATCGCACGAATCCCGTTGCCCAAATCAGAGGTTACGCGCATTCGATGCCTGCGCAGTATCCATTCGCTCGAATGTGGAATCCGGCGGGTCGTCTACTTCCCTGAAGCACGTTGGACACCGAACGCGGTGCGCCTCCCGAGCATCCACCACACGAGCCCTGCGAAGGCCACGGAGCCGATCAGCCAGACCCCGTTGGGGGAAAGCAGCCCGCCGACGGGCCACCACCACTCCGTGTCCTTGTTGAGATTGAAGCCCGGAACATCGGTGCCGGTGGTGTAGCGCCGTATCTGGGTAAACAGTGCGAAGCTCTGCGCGATCGACAATGCAACCACGAGTGCCCATCGCTGCCAGGGACCGTGGTGGAGCCAACGTTTGCGACCCAGAAGGCTGAATCCGGTGAATACGATCAAGAGTGGCAGCACGTATCGAGGCTGGAACTGCGTGCCGATCGTCGCACCACTGACGGCGAGCAAATAGAGGGGATATACGGCCATGGCGAGGAGAAGTACTCCCATGGCGGCACCGCGGGCCCGCGAGATCCCACGCCATTGGCCGAACATCACGGCGACCCAGGCGAAGAGGGCGCCGAACCCGACGACCGCGGGGAACCGGGTGTCGAGCCAGCCGATCGTGCCCTGGTCGCCGTAGCCGAGCGCCCCGAACCACACCGTCGGCAGCCCCAAGGCGTTGTGGCGCGTGAGGTCCCACCAGGAGCCGCCGGCCGAGGTCGCGAGTCCTCCCGAGACCGCCGACGACTGGTCGCCGGCGAGGAAGCCCCACGCGGAGATCAACGCGGCCAGTCCGGCTCCCAGGAGCACGACCCCACTGGCTCGGATGCGCTCCCAGCGTTGGCCGGGATCACCGATGAACCACGGGAGCCGCGCCAGGAGCACCACGCCGATCGCCAGCACGGTGAACAGGGCCTGGTCACTCCGCGCGGACGCCCCGAGGACAGCGCCCACCAGACCCAGCGCGACAAGTCCCAGACGCCGTCGACCTTCGACCTGGAGCGCGGCGTGGAACGAGACCCACACCGTCGCCGCGCTGATCAGCGCCCAGCTGCTCGGGTTGCTGGACGCGTAGATCGACAGGCCCAACGGCACCGCCGTGAGCAGGACCGTCATCGCCGGAATGATGCGCAACCGCCGGGGGAGCAGATAGGTCAGCGACGCCAGCATGACCAGGAGCAGCACGGAGTTGGCCAGGCGCATCCTCAGCACCGACGACGCGACGCTGTCCCCGACGAAGACGTGCATCACCCGGTGGAAGCCGGGCGGGTAGAGACCGTTCCAGTTGCCGAAGTCCGTGCCCACGTTCGGGCCCGTGGTCTTCCCGAACGGTGCCTGGCACTGCCCGGAGACGTCCGCCTTGAAGGCGAAGCAAGGCGCCCCGGCAACCTCGTCGGGCACGACGCGTGCTTCGTCGTTGCCCTCGATGGGCAGGCACCGCACATCGTCCGTGCCCGCCGCGCACCAGATCGACGGCAGGTGGAAGTTGTCGTCGGGGGACGACCCGGCCGGCGATGCCAACGACCAGGCCACGAGCGCGGCCAGCGCTGCCAGCCACGGCAGCACCAGGCCTGCCGAGCGGCGCACGCGAGCCGATCGCGGGTTCCCGACCGGTCGACCGTCGTCGGCCTTCGCGACGGTCTCGAGAGCGCGGACGCTCATCTCGGCTGCGGGGTGAAGTCGGGGACGAACTCGTCGGTCCGCGGCATCCACCATCGGCTCCGCAGGATCTCCTTCTCCCAGTCCTGCACCTTGTTGTCCCGGGTCTGCGACTCGAAGTGGAACGCCTCCGCCGTCGCGATCCACAGGACCCGAAGCCCGAGGTGTCGAACCTTGAGCGAGAAGTCGACGTCGTTGAAGTTGACCGGGAGGGCCTCGGTCATGCCGCCGACGCGGTCGTAGGTCTCCCGCCTCAGCGCGACACAGGCGCCCGTGACGCCGCTGACCTCACGGTTGATCCGGTGCAGGCCGTACGCACCAGGATCGTCCTCCAACGCTCCGTAGGAGAGGTGATGCGGCCACTGGCCGTGGAACCCCAGCCCGGCGTGCTGGATGGTGCTGTCCGCGAACAGCAGGCGGGCACCCGTGAGCCCCACTCCCGACTCCACCAGCGGCGCGACCAGGTCGGGGATGAATCCCTCGGACCGCACCTCGATGTCGTCGTTGAGCAGCAGCACGTAGGTGCCCTGGGAGGCGAGCACGCCCACGTTGCACTTCTCGCTGAAGTTGAACGGCCGGTCGTAGGGGACCAGCCGCAGTCGCTCCCCGAGCAGGCGCTGCAGCTCCTCGACGACGTTGTCCGGCGTGTCGAGGTCGTAGACGACGACGAACTCGAGGTTGTCGTGCCCACCACGCTCCAGCACGGACCGGACCGCCTCGAGGACGAGCAGCCGCGGCTCGCCCCAGATCTGCTTGGCCGTCCCTCTCGTCGGGATCACGACGCTCACCAGGGTCTCCGGGTCGAGGGAGCGGCGCAGCCGGACGAAGGTGGTCGTCGGATCGATCTCGGCGGTGGCGTCGATGCCGAGCCGATCGAGCTGCTCCTGCACCGCGCGGCGCCGCGCGTCGTCGGCGTACGACTTCGCGTGGAGATCGGCCGCGGTCGAGCCCGCGCTGGCGCGCCAGTGGTAGAGGACCTGCGGTACGTGCTCAACGTGTCGCGCACGCTCGGTCACCCGGAGGACGAGGTCGTGGTCCTGGGAGCCGTCGAAGCCATCGCGGAACCCGCCGACCTCACGGACCAGTGCGGTGCGGAGGACCGAGAGGTGGCTGGTGTACATCTGGGCGCGGAGCCGCTCCGGCGACCAGGGCGGCTTGCGGAACTCGTCGTAGTGACGACCGTCCTCGCCGACCTTGTCCTCGTCGGAGTACAGGTAGTCGGCGTTGGGGTGGCGCGAGATCACCGCGTGGTTGCGCTCGAGGGCGTCGGGCGTCAGCAGGTCGTCGTGGTCCAGCAGCACGACGAACTCACCGCGCGCCGCGTCGATGCCGTCGTTGGACGACGCGACGATGCCGCCGTTGGCCTCGCGCTCGACCAGGCGGATCCGCTCATCGCGCTCCGCTGCCCGGCGGAGCACCTCCGTGACCCCCTCCTGGTCGGAGTGGTCATCGACCAGGATGAGCTCCCAGTCGGCGAAGGTCTGCCCGACGACCGAGTCGATCGTGGCACTCAGGGCGCCGGGTTCTGGTCGGTAGACCGGTGTGACGACGGAGAAGTACGGGTTGGACACAGCCTCAGCTCCCACGTCGGAAGACGCGCGCGGGGCTCGTGAGCGCCCGCCCGACTCGCCAGGACCGCGACCGGGTCAGCGCTCGTGACTCTTCCTGCAGTCGCTTCGCCTCCTCCCGGAGACGACGCGCCTGTCGCGCGGACCTGGCCTTCTCCTTCTTGAGCCGCTGGACCGACGCCCTGAGCCGCTGCACCCGGCGATTGGCCTCGCGAGCACGCATGCTCGCACTTGCCGCCGTCGCCTCGAGACCGATGATGTGGTCGCGCTGCGTCATGACCGCGTGCCGCAGCTCGGCGTTCTCGGCCTCACGCAGCGTGATGACGTTCTCCCGGTGCTGCATGGTCTGCAGGGCGCCGATGTACCGGTGGGTGTAGTCGTCGGTGAGGCGAACCTCGTCCGGAGGGACGGGGAGCTCGAGGTCCGGCAGCGCGAGGCTGTCGCCGGCCTCCGCGACCCGGGCCGAGGCCACGAACTGGTAGACCAGCGCGTCAGGCTGCTCGCGGACCCACTCGACGACCGCCGGTGGGAGATCCGTCCCGTCCACCCCGACCTCGGTCCGGAGCGGATCCGCGGTCGTGCCCCACAGCACCTCGACGGTCATCCCGACCGATCGGAACAGCTCGCCTACCGCCTGACGGTCGAAGAACCGTACGTGGGTGCTGTCGAGCAGCCCGGTGTCCGTGTAGCGCCAGCGTCCCTCCAACAGAGCCAGGCGCACCGATCCGTGCGTCACGTTCGGGATCGACACGATGACCCGTCCGCCCTCGGCGAGCAGCGAGAGCGAGTCGCGCAGCACGCCCTCGGGGTCGTTCACGTGCTCGAGGACGTCACCGAAGACGACGACGTCGAACGACTCCTTGTCGTAGTGATCGGTCAGCAGGCTGTTCTCGAGGTCGGCGATGACCAGCGACTCGACCGTGTCGCGGGCCGGTTCGGCGAGCTCCTGGTCGTTGTCGAGGCCCCACACCTGGTTGCCGCGGGCGACCAGGGTCCGGGCGAGGTAGCCGGTGGCGCAGCCGACGTCGAGAACCCGCTTCTTCGAGCCGACCAGCTCCACGATCTGCGTATGACTGGTGTTCCGGTTCGTGAGGTCGATTTCCGCGTCGTACCTGGCCACGTCTCTCCATCCGTTCGTGTCGAGGCTCTGAACGATGATGGCCCCCGCCCGATCGCGCGCACTCTACCCGAGGCCGGCCGGTCACCTGTTGCGGGTGAAGACCAGCTCCAGCCCCCGCAACGTCAGCCACGGGTCGTGGTCGGTGAAGCACCGGCACTCGTCGACGACGAGCGGGGCGAGGTAGCCGGTCGCGATCACCGTGACGTCGTCGACGGCGACGCCGAGCTCCTCGATCATCCGGCCGACGATGCCCTCGACCTGGCTGGCGACGCCGAAGACCATGCCCGACTGGAGGGCCTCGACGGTGTTGCGGGCGACCACCGAGCGCGGCCGGGCGAGCTCGACCGTGCGCAGCTGCGCACCGCGGCGGCCGAGGGCCTCGAGGGAGATCTCGATGCCGGGGGCGATCGCGCCGCCGACGTACTGCCCCTGCCCGTTGACGACCTCGAACGTCGTGGCCGTGCCGCCGAAGTCGACCACGATCGCGGGGCCGCCGTACTCCTGCGCGGCGGCGAGGGCGTTCATGATCCGGTCGCTGCCGACCTCGCGCGGGTTGTCCATCAGCACGGGGATCCCGGTGCGCACGCCGGGCTCGACGACGACCGTGGGGACCGTGGCGAAGTGGCGCGCCATCATGTCCCGCCACTCGTGCAGCACAGCCGGCACGGTCGCGCACACCGCGATGCCGTCGACCGCGTCGAGCGCGTCACCCAGCAGGCCGCGCAGCAGCACGGCCCACTCGTCGGAGGTGTGCCGCGCGTCGGTCGCGACCCGCCAGTCGGCACGGACCTGCCCGTCGCTGACCAGTCCCAGCACCGTGTGGCTGTTGCCGATGTCGGCCGCGAGCAGGGGCACGGCTAGCCCTCGCTCAGGTCGAGGCCGAGGTCGAAGACCTGGACGGAGTGGGTGAGCGCCCCGACCGAGATGAAGTCGACGCCGGTCTCGGCGACCTCGCGGGCGCGGTCGATCGTCAGCCCGCCCGAGGCCTCGAGCGTCGCCCGGCCCGCGGTGATGGTCACGGCCTCGGCCATCGTCGCGGTGTCCATGTTGTCGAGCAGGATCTCGGTGCAGCCGGCCTCGAGCAGCGCGCGCAGCTGGTCGAGGTCGGTGACCTCGACCTCGACCCGGAGCTCGGGGTACGCCGCGCGCACCGCGTCGTACGCCGGCACGACGCCGCCGGCCGCGACCACGTGGTTGTCCTTGACCATCGCCCGGTCGCTGAGGCTGAGCCGGTGGTTGACGCCGCCGCCGCACCGCACGGCGTACTTCTGCAGGGCTCGGAAGGTCGGCAGCGTCTTGCGGGTGTCGAGCACCTTGGCGCGGGTGCCGGCCAGCGCGTCGACCCAGTGGGAGGTCGCGGTCGCGACGCCCGAGAGGTGGCTGGCGTAGTTGAGCGCGGTGCGCTCGGCGGTGAGCAGCCCCCGAGTCGGCCCGGACACGCGCATGACGACGTCGCCCGGCTTGACGTGCGTGCCGTCGGGCAGGCGGTCGGTGACCGACACGGTGCCGCCCATGACCTCGTGGAAGACCAGGGCGGCGATGCCCAGCCCCGCGATCACGCCGGCCTCGCGGGCCGCGAAGACGCCGGTCCCGGTGGCCTCGGCCGAGATCGTCGCGGTCGACGTGACGTCGCCCGCCGGGAGGTCCTCGGCGAGGGCGGCGCGGACCTGGGCGAGCACGGCGTCGGGGTCGAGCCCCGCCGCGCGCAGCTCGTCGTCGTACGGCGTGCTCATGCGGTGTCTCCGTCGGTGGCCGGGCTGGAGGCGAAGGCCAGCGTGCTCGCGCCGTCGCTCATCGCGACGTCGAAGTGGCCGGCGAAGTCGGCGTCGTCGCGGTCGGGGAAGTCCTCGCGCCAGTGGGAGCCCCGGGTCTCCTCCCGCAGCGCGGCCGCGTCGGCGAGGGCGAGGCTGATCGTGAGCAGGTTGGTGGTCTCCCAGGACTCCTGGTCGATCGCGTCGGCGGTGGCGCCGGCGATCTTGTCGAGGCGGCCGACCGCGTCGGCGAGCCCGTCGGCGCTGCGCAGCACCCCCGCCTGCGCGGTCATGACCTCCTGGAGGTCGCGGCGGACGTCGCCGGGGACCAGACCGGCGGTGCGGGCGTCGGGCGCCGGCGGGAGCTGGGGCCGCAGCTCACCGGGCAGCACGCTGGCGATGCGGCGGGAGAAGACCAGGCCCTCGAGCAGCGAGTTGGAGGCCAGCCGGTTGGCGCCGTGCACGCCGGAGCAGGCGACCTCGCCGGTCGCGTAGAGGCCCGGGACGTTGCTGCGGCCCCACAGGTCGGTGCGCACGCCGCCGGATGCGTAGTGGCAGGCGGGGGCGACGGGGATCAGCTCGGTGACCGGGTCGACGCCGTGGCGGCGACAGGTGGCGAGGATCGTCGGGAAGCGGCGCTCCCAGAAGTCAGCGCCGAGGTGGCGGGCGTCCAGCCACATGTGCGGCTGGCCGGTCTCGTTCATGCGGCGGGTGATCGCCTTGGCGACCACGTCGCGCGGGGCGAGGTCGGCGAGGTCGTGGACGCCCTGCATGAAGCGGTCACCGTCCCAGTCGACCAGGAACGCGCCCTCGCCGCGGACCGCCTCGGAGATCAGCGGCTGCTGGCCGAGGGAGTCGGGGCCGAGGTACATGACCGTGGGGTGGAACTGCACGAACTCCAGGTCGCGCAGCACCGCGCCGGCGCGCAGCGCGACGGCCATGCCGTCGCCGGTCGAGACCGCCGGGTTGGTGGTCTGCGAGAAGACCTGGCCCAGGCCGCCGCTCGCGAGCACGACGGCGCGGCAGAGGACCGCGCCCACCCCGTCGCGCTGCCCCTCTCCCATCACGTGCAGGGTGAGCCCGGCGATGCCGCCGTCGTCAGCGAGCAGCAGGTCGACGGCGAGAGCGTGCTGGATGACCTCGATCTCGGGGGCCTGCTCGATCGCGGCGATCAGGGCCCGCTGGATTTCGGCGCCGGTGGCATCGCCGCCCGCGTGCGCGATCCGGTCGCGGTGGTGGCCACCCTCGCGGGTGAGCGAGATCTCGCCGTCGGGGTCGTGGTCGAAGTTGGTGCCGAGCGCGATCAGCTCGTGCACGGCCTCCGGGCCCTCGGTCACCAGCACCTCGACCGCGGCGCGGTCGCACGCTCCGGCCCCGGCGACCAGCGTGTCGACGAGGTGCTCCTCGGGGGTGTCCTCCGGGCCGAGTGCGGCGGCGATCCCGCCCTGCGCCCACTGGGTCGACCCCGCGGCGAGCACGTCCTTGGTGACCACCAGGACCTTGCCGACCCGCCCGCGCAGCCGCAGCGCCGCGGTCAGGCCCGCGATGCCGGACCCGACGACGACGACGTCGGCGGTGGTGGTCCAGCCGGGTGCCGGGGCGAGCAGGCGTCCGGGCACGCGCCGGACGGTGGCGGGGGGCATTGGCGCAATCTATCGGTTGGCGAGCCCGTCGCCGCGGACCAGCCCGGACCCCTCGACGGCCTCGGCCGGGTCGAACCCGGTGGCCAGGATCTTGTTGTCGGCGTCGACGAAGACGACGTGGGGCTGGAACTCCTTCGCCTCGGCGGTCTCCATCTGGCCATAGCCGATGAGGATCACGAGGTCGCCGGGGTGCACGAGGCGGGCCGCGGCGCCGTTGATGCCGATGACGCCGGACCCGCGCTCGCCGGCGATCGTGTAGGTCTCCAGGCGCGCGCCGTTGGTGATGTCGACGATGTGCACGAGCTCGCCGGCCAGCAGGTCGGCGGCGTCGAGCAGGTCCTCGTCGACGGTGACCGAGCCGACGTAGTGCAGGTCGGCCTGCGTCACGGTGGCGCGGTGGATCTTGCTCTTCATCATGGTGCGGAGCATCAGGACTCCCCCTCGGGTGCGGCCGCGCGCCCGAGCACGAGCGGCATGTTGTCGATCAGTCGGGTGGTGCCGACGCGTGCCGCCACCAGGATCCGGGCCTCGGTCCCGGGAGGTACGTCGTGGGACAGGTCGCCCAGGTCGGGGTCGGTGACCACGAGGTAGTCGAGGTCCACGAGGTGCTCCCGCAGCTCGGTGCGCGCCTCGTCGACGGCGACCTCCACGCCGTACCCGGCGTTCTCGCGTGCCGCGCGCAGGGCGCGGTTGAGCGCGGTGGCCGCGACCCGCTGCTCGCCGTCGAGGTAGCGGTTGCGGCTGGAGAGCGCCAGCCCGTCGTCCTCGCGGACGGTCGGGGCGCCGACGACCTCGACGCCCATGTTGAGGTCGAGCACCATCCGGCGCACCAGCACCAGCTGCTGGTAGTCCTTCTGGCCGAAGACCGCCACGTCGGGCCGGACCAGGCCGAAGAGCTTGGCGACGACGGTGAGGACGCCGCGGAAGTGGCCGAGCCGGATCCGCCCCTCGAGGACCTTCGCCCCAGGGCCGGGCTCGATCGTGACCTGCGGGTCGCCGCCCGGGTAGACCTCCTCGACGCTCGGCGCGAAGACGACGTCCACGCCCTCGCGGGCGCAGATCTCCAGGTCCGCCTCGAGCGTGCGCGGGTAGCGGTCGAGGTCCTCCCCCGGGCCGAACTGGAGCGGGTTCACGAAGACCGACACGACCACCGGACCGGCGCCGACGCGCTCCCGCGCGGCGCGGATCAGGCTGGCGTGGCCCTCGTGCAGGGCGCCCATCGTCGGCACGAAGCCGACCGGCAGGCCGCCCGCGCGGGCGCCTGCGAGCAGGCCGGCGAGCTCCTCGCGGGTCGAGGAGAGGGCGGGAGCGGTCATCGGCGGGCCGGGGTGTGTGCGGTGCTCTGCTCGGCACCCTGCTCGGCACCCTGCTCGGCGCCGTCGAGCGCGCGGATGATCGCGGCGGCGCGGATCGGCAGCACCCGGCCGTCGGTGACGGCGCGGTCGAGCGTGGCCCGGGCCATGGCGACGTACGACGGCAGCGTGTGGGGTGCGTTGGCGCTGATGTCGGCGAGGTGCGCGCGCACGGTGTTGACGTCGCCACGGACGATCGGGCCGGTCAGCGCGGCGTCGCCCTGCTCGAGCGCGTTGTCGAGCGCGGCGGTCAGCAGCGGGCGGAGGGTGCCGGCCGGGTCGCTGGACCCCGCGGCGGCGAGCATCTCCATCGCCTGGGTCACCAGGGTGACGAGGTGGTTGGCGCCGTGGGCCAGGCCCGCGTGGTAGAGCGTCCGCATCTCCTCGGGCACCCACGTGGGGCGGCCGCCGAGGTCGGCGACGAGCGACTCGACGAGCTCACGCTCGTCGGGGCCCGCGGTGAGGCCGAAGACGCAGCCGGCCAAGCGCTCGAGGTCGAGGGCGGTGCCGGTGAAGGTCATCGCGGGGTGCATCGCGGCGACCCGAGCGCCGACGGCCGCCGCGGGAGCGAGCACGTCGAGGCCGTGCCGGCCGGAGGTGTGCACGACGTACTGTCCGGGCCGGATCGCGCCGGCGTCGCTGAGGGTGGTGACGACGTTGGCGAGCATGTCGTCGGGCACCGTGAGCAGCAGCAGGTCGCAGGCGCGCGCCACGGCCGTGGGCTTGCGCGTCGGGACGCCGGGCAGCAGCGCCGCGATGCGGGCGCGGGAGGCGTCGGACTCGCCGGCGGCGGCCACGACGTGGTGGCCCGCTGCGCCGAGGGCGGCGGCCAGGACGGCGCCGACGCGACCCGCGCCGACCACGCCCACCCGCAGCCCGGTCTCCCGGGTGTGGTGCGTCATGTCGAACCTTTCGTTCCAGTCCCTCCGACCACCCGCGGGACCGAGGTCCGTGCGGGCCGGTGTGGGTACCGGACGTTCGTTCTTGATCCTGGTGGATCCCGACGCTGTGAGGGTACGCCGCGGGCGACCCCGCACAAACGGGGGCGAGCCGTGGGGTGGGTCACACGAGGGTCAGGGTCTGCGGGCGATCACCCGGCAGAGCACGGGGTCCTCCTCGCCCCAGGGCGCGAGGCCGTCGGACTCGACCTCGTAGAGGACCTCCCAGCCGCGCTGGCGGAGGTCGACGAGGAACGCCTCGGCGTTCTGGTAGCGGCGGTAGTGCTTGGGGTGCGCCTTCTGGAGGTGGGCGTCCTTGTCGGTGCGGAACTCCGCGGCGAGCAGGTCGCCGGACCTCGCCTTGGCGCCCAGCACGTCCAGCAGCGTCTCCTGCACGTCCTCGGTGATCGCGTGCAGCACGAAGCGGGTGTAGTGGACGACCGGCCCGCTCTGCCCGTCTCCGGCGACCTTGTCGAGCACGGCGCCGAGTCCGGCGGCGTCGCCGAGGTCGACGACCTCGAAGGTCACCCGGTCACCGAACCCGGCTCCCGTGGCGCGGTCGCGCGCGTGGGCGACGCCGACGTCGGAGCGGTCCAGGCCGACGACCGTGCGGCCGACCGAGCCGAAGTAGAAGGAGTCGCGGCCGTCGCCGCAGCCGATGTCGACGATCGTGCCGGCCGTCTCGGGGCGGTCCTGCACGAACTGCGCGAACGACGACCCCTCGGTGTGGCCGTTGTGCGCGTAGTAGTCGGCCCAGTAGACCGTGGTGCGCTGGGCCGGGGTGAGCTGGCCGTCCACGTCCTCGCCGCGGCGCTCGATCTTCCAGTCGAAGCCGGTCTTGGGCTGGCGCCAGTCGTCGCCGTAGATCGCGGCGAGCAGCTCCTCGGAGCGCACCGGCACGAGCGGGCGCCCGCCGGGGAAGTCGATCTCCCGCATGCCCTCCCACTGCGCGTCGGTGACCGGCGCCGTCCCGGCGTACCCGAACGGGTGCCGCATCACCCCGTCGGCGTCGAGGTAGGTGTGGAAGATGTCGATGCGGTACTTCGACCGGTCCTCGTCGACGACGTGCAGGCACGAGCCCATCGCCTCGACCCGGTAGCCGCGGTCGATCAGGGTCCGCGCGATCGCCACGAGCTCCGCAGCCGCGGCGGGGCCGGACCGCTCCCGGGACACGTAGGCGACGTCGAAGTCGTTGTCGTGGCCGATGTAGTTGCCCTCGCGGATCGCGCCGAGCAGCGTGCCGAAGGTCAGGAACAGGTCGTTGCCGTGCTCCTCGCGCAGGATCGTGCGGACGTCGTCGTAGAGGCCCATGACGGCCTCCTGCCACTGGGTGTTGAGCTGCTTCGACAGCTGCACCATGCCGGTTCGTGCGAGCACCCAGCCGGCGCCGAGCCGCTCCTTGAGGAGGTCGGGGTCGTGCGCGCCGTCCCGCGGAGCCTTGACGAACATCCCGTGGCCGTGGATCGGGAGCGGCCGGCCGTCGACCTCGACGCGCAGCCGCGAGCCCCGAGCCGCGTAGCCCCAGAGGCTGTGGATCTTGAAGGAGAACGTGCGGATCTGCGCCCGGCTGTTGCGCCGGTCGCCGCGCGGCGACCGGATGGAGGGAGTGCGGTCGCGCTTCTTCTTCGCCGACGCCTGCGACATCGCACCGTCGGGGGTGGCGTACGTCGAGCTCACCTTGATGGGCCCGAGGAAGAGGTCCACGCGCGTCGGCGCCGCCTCGGGCCGCACCGACACCCAGCCGAGCACCTGCTCATGGGAGAACTCCTCGACCATCCCGACGACGGCGGGTGCCGGCACGGCCTGGGCGGTGGTCCGGCGTACACGCCGGAGCAGGTCACGCATCTGGGATCTCCTCGTTGCTCGGTCCCGGTCGGGCGCCCACCAGCTCGGGCAGCCGCTCGACGGTCGCCCGGACGAGCGCCTCGACCGCGACGGACACGGCCGCGTGCGGCAGGTCGGGCGGCGCGTCGGCGCGCCCGACGGGCAGCGGCTCGCGGGTCAGCAGGCCGTCGGGGTCTCCGACGACACGGACGGTCGCGTCGCGGGCGGCCTGTGCCTGCGACGCGTTGATCTCACGCACCCGGTCGGCCGCCCACTCGGGGAAGGGCGGGACGACGGGCGTGGCCCGCGGCAGGTCGGCATCGCGCAGGTGCCGCACCAGCCCGCCGGCGGTCCACGGGCGGCGCTTCTCCCGGTCGACGCGGGCCGCTGCGAACGCCTCGTGGGCGGATCGCACCAGCTCGACCTCGGCCCAGGACAGGCTGGGGTTCGACTGCGACGGGTCGGGGTCGAGCAGGCCCTCGGGGAGCCCCAGGAGCCGCTCGAACGTGCGGGGCAGCAGCTCGCGGTCGACGCCGTCGTTGACGATCAGCGTGACGCGCTCCGGGCCGACGACCCCGGTCCAGTCGGCGAGCAGGCGGCGTACGTCGTGGGCGGTCCAGACGTTGATCCACTCGCGGTGGCGCGGCTCGGCGTCGTCGGAGGCGAGGACGATCCGCAGCCACTCCTCCCACGGGATCGTGATGCCGGACTTCACCTTCTCCTGCCACTGCGAGGGCAGGTAGGAGTCGAACCGGCGGACCACGGCGACCACGTGCACGCGCTCACCGCCGAGGCCGTCGACGATCCGCTGACGCTGCTCCTCGGACGCCCGGCCGAAGTCCTCGCTCGAGATGCAGACCCGACGGTCGCCGGCCGCCTCGACCTCGGCGACGAGGCGCTTCCAGTGCTTGATCGGCGGCCGGGCGCGCTGGCCGAGGCCGATCGCCAGCCCCGCGAGCCGGGGGCGGCGCCCGGAGCCGGCGTAGTGGACGCCGTGGGCGGCGAGCTGCTCGCGCGTCTGGTGGAAGGCGACCTGGACAGCGGTGCTGCCGGTCTTGTGCGGGCCGATGTGGACCAGGCGGGTGCCGGGAGGCAGCAGCAGGTCAGGCATCCGCGCCCTCCTCGGCGCCCTTCCTCGGGGTCACGAGGTCGGGCAGCCGCTCCACGGTCGCCTGCACCAGCGCCTGCACGGCGACGGCCATCGCCGCCTGCGGCAGCGCGGGGGGTACGTCGACGGGCCCGACCGGCAGGGGCTCGCGGGTCTCCAGCGCGTCGGGGTCGCCGACCACCCGGACCGCCGACTCGCGGACCGCGCGGGCCCGGTCGGCACCGATCCGGCGCACCTGCTCGGCGGCCCACTCGGGGAAGGGCGGCGTCGTCGGCGTCGAGCGCGGCAGGTCGGCCCCCTGGAGGTGGCGCACCAGCCCGGCGGCCGTCCACGGGTCGCGGTCGCGCCGGTCGACGCCGAGCGCCTCGAACGCCAGGTGGGCGGACCGCACCAGCTCGACCTCGGCCCAGGACAGGCTGGGGTTCGACTGCGACGGGTCCGGGACCAGCAGGCCCTCGGGGAGGCCGAGGAGGCGCTCGAAGGTGCGCGGCAGCAGCGCCCGGTCGGCGCCGTCGTTGACGATCAGCGTGATGCGCTCGGGACCGACCACCTCGGTCCAGTTGCGGAGCAGGCGGTCGACGTCGTGGGCGCGCCAGACGTTCATCCGCTCGTAGTGGCGCTGCTCGGTGTCGCGATCGAGGACGATGCGCAGCCACTCCTCCCACGAGAGCGTGACGCCGGCCTTGACCCGCTCCTGCCACTGCGAGGGCAGGTAGGAGTCGAGGCGGCGCGCGACCGCGACGACGTGCACCCGGTCACCGCCGAGGTCGTCGACGATCCGCTGGCGCTGCTCCTTCGTGGCGCGGCCGAAGTCCTCGTTGGAGATGCAGACCCGCTGGTCGCCGGCCCCGTCGACCTCGGCCACCAGCTCGTCCCAGTGCCGCACGGGCGGGCGCTCCACGCCGTACTTCTTGCCGGCGAGGCCGATCGACCAGCCGGCGAGCCGCGGGCGGCGTCCGGAGCCGGCGTAGTGGACGCCGTGGGCGGCGAGCTGCTCGCGCGCGTCGTGGAAGGCCACCTGCACCGCGGTGCTGCCGGTCTTGTGCGGGCCGATGTGCACGAGACGGGTGCCCGCGGGCAGCAGCAGGTCGGCGTCGTCGCTCACGTGCCACACCTCCCGGGCGTCGTCCGACGGTGCCTCGGCGCCCCGTTCAGTCCGGGTGGAACTGTAACGGAGGCGGGCGCTCCGGCCCGCACGGGCGGCGCCGGGCGGCACCAGCCCGCTGAGGCCCGTCTGCGACACTATCCGGCATGGATTCGAGCTCTCAGCGCCGCGTCGCCGTCCTCCTCGCCGGGGGCGTCGGGGCACGGATCGGGCTCGAGATCCCGAAGCAGCTGCTCAAGGTCGCGGGCCGCACGATCCTCGAGCACTCGCTGATCGCGCTGCACGAGCACCCGCTGGTCGACGAGATCGTGATCATGATGGCCCCGGGGCACCTCGACGCCGTCCGCGCGATCGTCTCGAAGGGGGGCTACGACAAGGTCAGCCAGATCCTCGAGGGCGGCGAGACGCGCAACGACACCACGTGGCGCGCCCTGGAGGCGATCGGCGACGACGAGTGCCACGTCCTCTTCCACGACGCGGTGCGGCCGTTCGTGTCGGCCCGGATCATCGAGGAGTGCTTCGAGGCGCTGCACACCCACCCGGCCGTGGACGTCGCCATCCCGTCCGCCGACACGATCATCGAGGTCGGGCCCGCGAACACGATCCGGGAGATCCCGCCGCGCGCCGCGCTGCGGCGCGGCCAGACCCCGCAGGCGTTCCGCTCCGAGGTGATCCGGGCGGCGTACGTCGAGGCCGGCAAGGACCCGGACTTCGTCGCCACCGACGACTGCACGGTCGTGCTGCGCTACCTCCCCGACCAGCCGATCTGGGTGGTCGCCGGCGACGACCGCAACATGAAGGTCACCGAGCCGATCGACGTCTACCTCGCCGACAAGCTCTTCCAGCTCACCAGCAACGACCTCCCGGCGCCCGGCACCGAGGCCGACTACCGTGACGCGCTCGCCGGGAAGACGATGGTGGTCTTCGGCGGCAGCTACGGCATCGGCGCCGACATCGCCGAGCTCGCCGGCAAGCTGGGCGCCGACGTGTTCACGTTCAGCCGGTCCAGCACCGGCACGCACGTCGAGCGGCGCGCGGACATCGCCGAGGCCGCCAAGCAGGTGTTGGAGAAGACCGGCCGGGTCGACTTCGTCGTCAACACCGCCGGCGTGCTCCCCCGCGGCGAGCTGATCGACACCACCGAGGAGACCATCTACAACGCCACCGAGGTCAACTACCTCGCCCCGGTGTTCATCGCCCAGGTCTTCTTCCCGCTCCTGCGGGAGACGCAGGGCTCGCTGCTGCTCTTCACGTCGAGCTCCTACACCCGCGGCCGCAGCGGCTACAGCCTCTACTCGTCGGCGAAGGCCGCGACCGTGAACCTCACCCAGGCGCTCGCCGACGAGTGGGCCGGCGACGGCGTACGCGTCAACTGCGTCAACCCCGAGCGCACCGCGACCCCGATGCGGACGAAGGCGTTCGGCCAGGAGCCGCCCGGCTCGCTGCTCGACTCCCAGACCGTGGCCCAGACGTCGCTCGACGTGCTGCTCAGCCCCCAGACCGGACACATCTACGACGTCCGCAAGGACGACCCGCACGAGAAGGACCGATGAACGCCCCGCGACTCCACCCCAACGCCGTGCAGAACCGCCGCCTCCGGCGGCTGGCGGCCCTGGAGAAGGCGCCCCTCCGGGTGCCGGTCAACTTCTCGATCGTCGGCGTGCAGAAGGCCGCGACCAGCACGGTCTACATGATGCTGGCGGCCCACAAGAACATCGCGCGCGGACCCGAGAAGGAGATGCGCCTGTTCATGATGGAGCAGGTCGACTGGGCCGACCCGGACTACTCCGACTACGTGCGCCCGGCGCGCAGCGAGCAGCAGACGATGGCCGGCGACGCGACGCCGGAGTACCTCTTCTGGCCGCGCGGGCTCGAGCGGATGCAGCGCTACAACCCCGACCTGCCGCTGATCGCGACCTTCCGCGACCCGATCGAGCGGGCGCTCTCCCAGTGGTCGATGCAGCGCTCGCGGGACACGGACTTCCCCGACGTACCGGAGACCATCGAGCTGTGGGCCGACCCGCGGATCCCCGACGAGATCCCCGACGGCGTCAGCCCCTACGAGCTGCGCCGGCGCTCCCTCTACACGCGCGGCCTCTACGGCCAGCAGCTCGAGCGCGGCCTCGCGCACTTCCCGCGCGAGCAGTGGCTGCTGCTCGACCTCAAGGAGATCGCGACCGACCCCGAGGGGGTGCTCGACCGGGTCACCGACCACCTCTCGCTGCCGCGCTTCGAGAAGTACCCCGAGCGGCTGCACCGCAACCAGACGCCCACCAGCAACGAGGGCGCGGCGCCGAGCGTCGAGCACGTCCAGCGCCTCGTCGACGTCTACGCCCCTGACCTCGCCCGGTTCGCCGAGCTCTCCGGTCTCGACATCAGCGGCTGGTCGACGGTCAAGGTGATCGACGGGAAGATGTCCGTCGCCGAGCTCCGCGACAAGCTGGTCGGGAAGCTCGGCCTGCGGGGCTGACGGGCGTCAGCGCCGGCGCAGCTTGCCGCGCAGCCGGCCACCCACGACCCGGAGCAGGTCCTTGCTGCCGGTGTCGCCGACCCGGCGGTCGGCGACCGTGGCCGGGGCGGGCGGGGCCGACTTCCGGGCCTCGCGGGCCCCGGCGGCGCGGGCGTCGCGGCGTACCTCCTCGATCGCGTCGTGGCTGATCGCGGTGGCGTCGGCGAGCAGGCGGTCGTAGCGAGTGGAGAGGGTGTCGAGGTCGGCCGACACCGTCGCGTCGACGCCGTGGCTGTCGGCGAGCACGTCGAGGTCGTCCCAGATGCGCTGCGCGACGTCCTGCAGGTCGGCGGGCACCTCGAGGTCGTCCCAGGTGACGCGGTGCCGGCGCAGGTCGGGGTCGATGAAGTCGTCGACCGGGGTGGGCGCGTCGGTGGTCACGTCGACGTCGTACCGCAGCCCCAGGTCCTCCCCCAGCCCGGCGAGCACCGGCCGCCAGTCGGTGAGCAGGTCGGTGTACCGGACGAACGCGCGCGGCAGCCCCCGGGTCTCGCGCTCGTTGACGATCGAGTTGTTGATCCAGCGCGCGACGTTGAACGTCTCGTAGCGGCGGCGGGCGGCCTCGTCGTCCGGGTTGGCGTAGTACGTCGAGCGGCTGCCGACCACCTCCGCGGGATGCCGCAGCATCGAGATGCAGCGCAGGTCGAGCCCGACCTCCGCGGCGGCCGAGCGCCACAGCTCCTGGATCCACACCGTGCGCGGGTCCTTCACCACGACCTGGTCGCCCTGCTCGGCCTGCTCGGCGAGGAACGCCACGAGCCGCTTGCGGGTGTCGTCGGTGACCGCGTCCTGCACGCGCCCGAACGCCGTCGGGCGGCTGTCGAACTCGTGGATGCCCGCGGCGTCGGTGATCTCCTTGTGGAAGCGCACCGCCCACTTCGACTCGAAGAACCCCTTGGGGTTGGACTCGTTGGCGCCGAGGTAGGGCCCCGGGACGAACAGCCCGAGGTGGTGCAGCGTGCCCGACATCGTGCTCGTGCCGCTCCGGCCGGTCCCGGTGATGAGGATCAGCTGCTTCATCGGTTCTCCTTCTCGGGATCCGGCGGCGCGTCGCCCCGCGGGACCATGACGGCGTCGACGAAGCGGGCGCCCGCCCGACCGTCCTCGAGGTCGAGGTAGTCCGCGCGGAACTTCTCGTACGCCGACGCGTGCTCGCTGCCCAGCCGGTCGAGGTCGCGCAGGTGGTCGACGACGTCGTCGGTCGTCGACACCAGCGGCCCCGGAGCCGTCGGCTCGAAGTCGAAGAGCCAGCCGCGGGTGTCCTTGTAGCGCTGCAGGTCCGGCACCTGGAACACCATCGGCTTGCCGGTCACGCCGAAGTCGAACCGCAGCGACGAGTAGTCGACGACCGCGGCGTCCGCAGCCAGGTAGAGGTCGGAGATCTCGGGGTAGTCGGTGACGTCGATGCAGCCGCTCAGCGACGCGAGCCGGTGCTCCGTGCGGGCGTTGAACGCGTGGCCGCGGATCAGGATCACGTAGTCGGGGCCGAGCGCCGACGCGGCCCGCTCGAAGTCGAGGAAGTCCGGCCACCACGCGCTGTTGTCGTCGACCGACAGGTAGTCGCGGAACGTCGGTGCGTACAGCACCGCCTTCTGGTGCGGCTCGATGCCCAGTGCGGAGCGGGTCGCCTCGCGGATCGGCCCGGCGAGCGGCGACTGGAGCACGTCGTTGCGGGGGTAGCCGATCTCGAGGACGTTCCCGTCGTACGCGAAGTCGCGCCGCAGCAGCGGCGTCGCGTAGCGGGCCGGCGAGATCAGGTGGTCCCACTGCCGGGCGCGCTCGTCGTAGGAGTCGATGCGGGCCTGCGAGAACTGCACGTTGCGCCAGTGGGTGTGGCCCATCTGCTTGAACGGGTAGCCGTGGAACGTCTGCACCAGCACCTGGCCCTCGGGCTTCTGGTGCCACTCCGGCTGGTACATGTTGTCGACGTAGTAGCTCGCCGACTGCATGAGCTCGTACCACTCCGGGCTGTTCACGACGACCGGGATGCTGCCCTCGGGCACCACGACGGAGTGGTCGTGCACCGCCCAGTAGACCGGTAGGTCGGAGCCGCGGCGCTGGAGCTCGCGCTGGATCGAGAGGCCGTTGTCAGTGGCGAGCTCGCCGAAGTACGAGCGCAGCAGCAGGCCGCGCGTCAGGGTCGTACGCCGTGGCGCCGACCGCAGCCGGTTCTGGCGGTAGTTGCCGCGCCCGTCGCCGATCGGCCGCAGGATCGAGATCCGGACCATCGACTCCGGGCCGCGCACCACGCGGCCCTCGATCCGGCTGGTGTGCACCGGCGCCGGGAGCTGCTCGTTGAGCTTGCGCGACACCTGCATCGGCACCCGCACGACGTCGCCCTTGGCGACGGTCAGGTCCGCCGAGATGTCGTGGTCGCCCAGCGGCAGCGGCCACCTGCCGAAGCGGTAGACCTCGTGCCGCAGCTCCAGCTCGGCGGTGAACCGGCCGTCGGTGACCGGGAAGAACTCCCCGACGGCGAGGCTGCGCTTGCTGCGCGCCCGGATCCGCAGCCGGGTGGCCGGGCGGCCCACGACGCGGCCGACGATGCGGAGCACGCCGTCCTCGCCCACCTCGGCGCTGTCGACGCGGACGGCGGCGCCGAACTCGCGGACGATCAGCGCGAAGTCGCGGCGTACGTCGACCGCCAGGGCGACGCCGGCCGGGTAGGCGTAGGTGTCGTCGGTCGGGACGATGTCGGAGCGACCGCCCGAGGTCCGCTGGGCGAGCAACCGCCACTCGACGGCGTGGCCGGGCTTCGGGGTGGCGACCCGCGGGAGCGTGATCTGGAAGGACCCGTCGCCGCCGACCGGCGCGACCGCACGGTCGCCGCCGTCGTTGAGCACGATCGCCGCGACCCCGGCGGTGTCGACGACGGTGCCGCGCAGCGTCCGGTCCTCGAGGGCGACGTCGCGCACGACGGCGGCGGTCCGGTCGACGGAGAGCCGCAGCACCCGGTTGACCTGCCACTCCGTGAGCAGCCGGCCGCCGCCGCGCAGCAGCACCGCCGGCACCAGGCCGGCCGCGCCGCTGCGGAGCATCCGCTGCATCGGCCGGGTCACGCTCATGTCACCGACCTCGATGCGCAGGTGCACCGTCCACGACGAGCCCTGCCGCGCCGCGGCGGCGAGCCGGCCGATCGGGACCCGCACCCCGAAGAGCCCGGGGTTGTAGTCGCACCAGGCGTCCTCGGTCGGCGGCTCGAACGACGACTCGGGCGTCTCCGTCGACCAGCAGACGTGCTCCTCGCCGGTCTGGTCGTCGCGGAGCACGACGGCGACGCGCTGCTCGTGGGTCGCCAGGTCGACCTTGCCGAGGAAGGCGCGGCCGGTGATCCGGGCGACGACCTCGCCGTCGGGGTCGGTCTCCCAGTGGAAGTTCTCGACGTGGTGCCAGAGCTGGAGCTGGTCCGGGTGGATCACGAAGAGCTCGTCGGGGAGCGCGGGGTCGCCGAGCAGCGGCAGCTCGAGGAGCACGCCGTCCTCGCGCAGCCGGGACGGCCACGGCGGGAGGTTCTGGACCTTGCGGCGGACCAGCTCCTGGAGGTCCTCGCGGCGGTCCTGGATCGCGAGCTGGACCAGCAGGCGCCGGTTGGGGAGGGTCTGCTCCCACACCCAGTCCGGCGCGCCCTCGGCGAGCTCGCGGATGGCGGCGACCAGCTCCGCCCAGTAGTCGTCGTCGACGGTGCCGCCACTGGTCAGGTACCAGTGGAAGTGCACCTGGAAGAGCGTGAGTCGCCACTCGTCGTACAGCTCGGGCGTGAGCTCCTTCGTCAGCACCTCGCGGCTGACGTGCCAAGCGGCGATCCGGTCGCGCAGGTCCTTGATGCTCGCCGTCTGCTGGCTGATCGAGCTCAGGTCGTCACGGGCGCGGTAGCGGTAGACGTGGTCGGGGATGACGTCGATCGCCGCCGCCCGCGCGAAGAGCTGGGTGACGATCGGCTGGTCCTCGTAGGCGACGCCCTCGCGGAACCACAGGTCCTGGGCGTCCCAGAAGTTGCGACGGAAGAGCTTGTTCCACGTGTAGAGGTTGCGCAGCAGGGCCGGGTACTCCGCGATCGTCACCCGCTGGCGCAGGTCGTCGTGGACCTCGGGCACCCAGGTGGGCCACCAGTCCTTCGCGATGTTGAACCGGTCCACGGCCCCCACGACGATGTCCGAACCCGTGCGGACGGCGGTCTCGTGGAGCCGGCGCAGCGCCCACGGCGTGAGGCTGTCGTCGGAGTCGACGAACGTGAGGAACCGGCCGCGAGCCGCGCGTACGCCGGTGTTGCGGGCCGCGCCGAGGCCGCCGTTCTCGCGCGTGACGATGCGGAACCGCGGATCGCGCGCGGCGTACTGCTCGGCGATCGCCCGCGACCCGTCGGGCGATCCGTCGTCGACGAGCAGGACCTCGAAGTCGGTGAAGTCCTGGGCGACGATGCTGTCGAGGCACTCCGCGATGTAGCTCTCGACGTTGTAGAACGGCACGATCACGCTGATGTGCGGTGGCCGGATGCGGCGGCCGATGCCGGTGCGCGCGGCGCGGCGGGCGACCCGGCGGCCGAGGACGGCCGCCTGGTGACGACGAGCGGCAAGACGACTCATGCCCAGGCCTCGCACGCTACGCGGCGCCCGGCATCCACGCTGGCTTCGTTGCCGACGCTCGAAAGGCACCGAGCCTGCCGTCGCGCCGACGCCTTGCCAGCGCGGCGCCGAACGCCGCTCGCTTGCGCGATCCCCGGGCATGACTCGTCGCGTGACACGCCGACCAACCTAACGGCTGGGTGCGTGCGGTCCTGCATCCACCCACGGCCCTGGGAGGCGGATCACGCGTCCTCGATAAGGACCCGTTCCAGGGCGTCGACCACGCGGGCCGCCGCACGGCCGTCCTGCCAGGGGTTCCACCGGGCGTTGAAGTCCGCGATCGGGCCGGCCCAGCGGTCGGCCAGCGCCGGGTCGAGCAGCTGCTCCACGACGCCAGCCGTGTCGACCACGCGCGGACCGGGCGCGGACTCCTCGAAGGGGAAGAGGAAGCGCCGGCTGCCGCTCGCGTAGTCGTCGAGGTCCGGCACCAGGAAGACCATCGGCCGACCGGTGAGCGCGATGTCGAAGCGCATCGACGAGTAGTCGAGCACGCTGGCGTCGGCGGCCAGGATCAGGTCGTTGACCTCGGGGTACGCCGTGACGTCGACGACCCGGGCGCCGGGGGCATCGACCGGGGCCGGCGCGTGGAAGCGGTGGCCGCGCAGCAGCAGCACGAAGCCGTCGCCGAGGGCGGCGGCCGCCGCGGCGAGGTCGAGGTGCTCGGTCATCGCGGCGCCGCGCGGGCGGAAGGCGAGGTGCTCGCGCCAGGTCGGCGCGTAGAGCACGGCCGTCTGGTCGTCGCGGATGCCGAGCAGGCGTCGCGTGGCGGCCCGCCGGTCCCCCGCGTCGGGCGCGACCAGCGCGTCGTCGCGGGGGTAGCCGCGGTCGAGGGCCGGGCCGGCGTAGGAGTACTGCTCGCGGTAGTGGTGGGTCATCTCCGGCGTCGGCGTGAGGATCGTGCTCCACGTGTCGACCCCGCGGGAGCGCAGCTCCCGGATCCACGCGGGCGAGTACTCCTGCGCCTCCCACTGGCTCGCGCCCATCGCCTTGGACGGGTAGCCGTGGAACGTCTGGAGCAGGTGCTGCCCGGGCCGCCGCCGGAACCACGCCTCGGTGTCGGTGTTGAGCACGAGCGCCCGGGCGCGGGCGAGCACGGCGTACCACTCCCGGCTGCGCAGCAGCACCGGCTCCGCGCCCGGCGGCGCGGCCTGGCCGCCGTCGGCGACGCCCCAGACCAGGCGCAGGTCGGGCCGGCGCCGGTGGAGCTCCTCGAAGATCGCCAGCGGGCTGTCGGTGGCGGTGCGACCGGCGTAGCTCTCGAAGTAGACGAGCGCGGGGTCGAGGGGCCGGTCGTCGAGGCGGTACGCCGACTGCAGGCTCTCTTGCGCGTAGCGGCCGGCCTCGTCGTCGGCGAGCGGCGGGCCGAGCTCGAGCACCAGGCCGCCCCGAGGGCCGAGATGCGCCCGCACCCGGTGCCGCGCGGTGCGGCGCTCGATCGGCAGTCGGCCGCGGAGCTCGCCGGTCACGGCGACATTTCCGGCGCCGACCACCACCCGGTAGCTCCCGGGCGGCAGCGCCGTCGCCCGGCCGAACAGGTCGGTCTCGAGGCCGATCCGGAGCCGATCGCCGTCGCGGTGCTGCGGGACCGGGACCGGGACGACACCGCGGCGCAGCACCCGCAGGTCGTCGGTCGGGCCGCTGACCCTCAGCACCAGGTCGTCGCCCTCGACGTCGAGGCCGGTGACGGTGACCGGGCTGCGGGGCGGACCGCTGGGCGGCGGCACGTCGACCTCGGCGGTGCGCACCACCCCGCCCGCGCGCACGACGCCGCGCAGCCGGGCAGGTCCGGCGACGTCGACACGCACCGCGACCGCTCTCTGGAAGCGGCGGTCCCACCACCGGGTCGCCTCCTCGTGGTCGGTCAGGACGGTCGGGAGCTGCGGGCCGTCCCCCTCGCGTACCTCGACCGAGATGTCGGCCCCGTCGAGGTCGACCCCGGGTACGCCGATCCACAGGTCGGTCGTGACCGAGCCGGTGCGCGCCACGTGGACCTCCGCGGCGGTCTCGCCGTCGTCGAGCCGGCGCACGTCGTCGGAGAGGTCGCCGACCGGCCAGACCGCGAGCACGTCGGCGCCACGACGCTCGGTGCGCAGGTCGTCGCCGAGGCCGAGCAGGTCGGCGGCGACGACCTCGAGATCGGCGCGGCGGTCGGCGGCCGCCAGGGCCACGAGGGCCTTGGCGGCGACGCCGACGCCGCGGGTCCAGCCGGGTTCCGCGGTCGCGTGCGCGGCCAGCGCCCGCAGCTCGGACCACTGCGCCTCGTCGGCGCGCTCGGCATCCTGTAGCAGTCGTGGGAGCTCGAAGCCGGCGACGGTACGCCGCCACCGCTCGGCCAGCCGCGCGTCCTCGCCGAGCCGGCCCTCGACCCGCGCCCAGTGCTCGACCAGTGCCGCGAGCCCGGGCAGCGGGCTCGGGGTGGCGCCGTAGGCGCGGGCACCGTGGTCGGGGTACCACGTGACGGCCGGCTCGCCCCACCGCGCGGGCGGGCCGTGCTGGGCGAACAGGCCCGCCAGCGTCGGCGAGCACAGCCAGTCGTCGTGCTCCGACAGAGCTGCCCACGTCGCGCGCCGGATCGCGGTGCCGGCCAGTCTCGGCTCGAGCGCCTCGGACGCGCGCTGCAGGCGGTGCAGCCACGGGTCCGGGTCGCCGGCCTGCTCCAGCCGGCCGAGCCCGACCGCTGGCCCGCTGCGGCCGAGCCGCTCGGCCGCCAGTCGTACGGCGTCAGGCGCGAGGACGTCGCAGCCGCGCAGCAGCAGCACGAGGTCGGCCGTCGAGGACGCGACGGCGGTGTTCGCCGCCTGCTGCCACGAGCCCTCGACGGGTGCGAGCAGCACACCCGGCGCGGCGCCCTCCTGGGTCCTGACCGAGCTCAGTGCCTCGTCGAGACGCGGCCGGTCAGCGGGGTCGACGACCACGACGACGTCGACCGACGGCTGGACCGCGGACCTCAGCGCACGGCGTACCCGCCCCGGGAGCACGCGTCGCGCGGCCGCCCGGGTCCCCTCGCGCAACGTCAGAGCAGGCCCTCCTCGGTGAGGAAGTCCTCGGCGACGTCCTCGGCCTTCTCGCGGTCGATGGCCATCCGCCCGTTGAGCTCGGTGAGCTTCTCGGTGGTCAGCGCCGCCATCAGCGGGTTGAGCACGTCGGCGACGTCCGGGTGCGCGTCGAGGAACTCGGTGCTCACGGCCGGGACGAGGTTCTGCGCCGGCTGGATCTGCTTGTCGTCCTCGAGCACCACGAGACCCAGGGAGTCGAGGGTGCCGTCGGTGGTGCTGGTCTCGCCGAGCTGGGACTCGCCGTCGAGCACCGACTGGTAGGTCTGCTCGCTGGCGTAGCCGAGCGGCAGGACCTTGGTGATGTCGATGCCGTACTGGTCCGACAGCCCGCCCTCGCAGTCGAGGCGGCCCTTGCAGTCGGGCGCGGCGGCGAGCACGACGGACTGACCCTCGAGGTCGGAGAGCGTGGTGACGCCCTCGGCGTCGGAGTACTCCTGTGTCACGAAGAACGCGTTGGTGTCGGTCGCGGGCGAGATGTCCAGCAGCGAGATGCCGGCGTCGTCGAGCAGCGCCTGCCCCTGGTCGGCCAGCTCCGCGCCGTCGCCGGCGGTGAACGGCTCGGCGTCGGCGCCGTTGGCGCGGCCGTTGAGGAAGTTCACGATGCCGCCGACGTACTCCGGCACGACGTCGACGTCACCGGGGAAGGTCGGCATGTAGGCGTCGCGGGCGTCGACCAGGGTGACGTCGGGCTGGTAGCCCGCGTCCTCGAGCAGGAGCTCGTACATCGCCGCGACCAGCTGGGCCTCGGGGAAGTTCTGCCCGGCGATGTTGACCGGGCCCTGGTCCTCCGAGGCCGCCGGGGTGCTCTCGTCGTCGCTGGCCTCGTCGAGGTCGTCGTCGGCACAGGCCGTCGCCAGCAGCAAGGACCCGACGGCGAGGACCGCCGCCAGGGATCGTCGAACGTTCATGTGCTTCACCTTCTGTGTCCCGCGGGGGTTGCCGCGCGTGTCCGGATCGAGCTGGAGGTCTCCGAGAGACGACGGGTGTCGTCACCTGCCGACGGGGTCGGTCTCCTCGGCAACCATAGGGACTCCCGCCGACATTCCACGACGCCGTTTCGGAACCGTTGTACGCGGGACCGGGTCGAGCACCCGCTGGGCGATCGCGCCGATGGCCTCGAGCACCAGCGCGACCAGGGCGATCACGATCGCGCCGGCGATGCCCTTGCCGTAGTTCGTACGGCGGAACCCGTCGATGACGACCTCGCCCAGGCCGGGCCCTGCGACCAGCGCCGCGATGGTCGCGGTCGCCCACACCTGCACGAGCGCGAGCCGGACGCCGGACAGGACCAGCCCGGCGGCGAGAGGGAGCTCGACCCGCCAGAACTTCTGCGCGCCGGTCATGCCCATCCCGTCGGCCGCCTGGCGCACGGAGGGCGAGACCTCGCGCACGGCGATGTTGGCGTTGGTGATGATCGGCGGCAGCGCGAAGAGCGTCAGCGCGATGATCGTGGCGAGGCCGGCCCGGCCGTACGGCCCGAGCTCCCGCGTGCCCGGCCAGTCGGCGACCACCAGCAGGGCGAGCAGGGCGAAGGTCGGGACCGCGCGCCCGACGTTCGAGACGTTGATCGCCAGCAGCGAGCCCCGGCCGAGGTGGCCGAGCCACAGCGCGATCGGCAGGCCGATCACCATGGCGACGAGCAGCGCGGTGACGGTCAGCAGCAGCTGCTGGCCCATCAGCTGGAGCATGCCGCCCTCGCCGGTCCAGCTCGAGGCGGTCGTCAGGTAGTCCCAGGCGTCGGACAGGGTGTTCATGCTCGCGCCACCCCCCGGTGCGTCCAGGGCGTCAGCAGCCACTGCGAGCCGACGATCAGCAGGTCGAGGACGACGGCCAGCACGATGCACAGCACCGAGGCCGTCATCAGCTCGGCGCGGAAGTTGGTGAGCACGCCGTCGCTGATCATGTTGCCGAGGCCGCCGAAGGACACGATCGTGCCGATCGTCGTCAGCGCGACCGTCGACACCGTCGCCACCCGCAGGCCGCCCATCATCACCGGCAGCGCCAGCGGCAGCTCGACCTTGAGCAGGCGCCGGGTCGCGCCGTACCCCAGGCCGGTCGCGGACTCCTTCACCTCGGCCGGCACCGACCGCAGCCCCTCGAGCATGCTGCGCACCAGGACGGTGAGCGCGTAGATCGCGAGGCCGATCACGACCGTCGTCATCGTGAGCCCGGTGAACGGCACCAGCAGCGGCAGCAGCGCCAGCGAGGGGATCGTGTAGAGCGCCGTCGAGACGCCGAGGATCGTGGACTCGAGCCGCGGCAGCCGTCGGGCGAGCAGTGCCAGCGGGAAGGCCGCCAGCACGCCGAGCACGACCGCGGCGATCGTGATCTGGAGGTGCTGGACCGTGGCGTCGACGATCTCGTGCCGGTAGTCCTGGAGGTAGTCACGACAGAACCACTCGTTGGTGAGCCGGCTGTAGCAGCTCGGCTCCTCCGCCGATGACAGCCGGGCCACGAGTAGGGTCACGCGCATGGACGCTACCCCGCCGCCGGGCGCCCACCCCCTGATCCGGCTCTCGGGTGTCGGGAAGACGTACGACGACGGCACCGTCGCCGTGCGCGAGCTCGACCTCGAGGTGGCCCGCGGGGAGCTGGTCTGCCTGGTCGGCCCGTCGGGGTGCGGGAAGTCCACGACGCTGAAGATGATCAACAGGCTGATCGAGCCGAGCACCGGCCGCATCGAGATCGACGGCGAGGACGTCACCCGCAAGGATCCGGTGCAGCTCCGGCGCAGCATCGGCTACGTGATCCAGCAGGTCGGGCTGTTCCCGCACCAGCGGATCCTCGCCAACGTGATGACGGTCCCGCTCCTGTACGGCGAGTCGAAGTCGGTCGCCCGCTCACGCGCTCGCGAGCTGCTGGAGCTGGTCGGGCTCGACCCCGCGACGTACGCCGACCGCTACCCGCACCAGCTCTCCGGCGGCCAGCAGCAGCGCGTCGGGGTCGCCCGGGCGCTCGCCGCGAACCCGCCGGTGCTGCTGATGGACGAGCCGTTCGGCGCCGTCGACCCGGTGGTGCGCACCCGGCTGCAGGACGAGTTCCTCCGGCTGCAGGACGAGCTCGGCGTGACGGTCGTCTTCGTCACCCACGACATCGACGAAGCGGTGCGCCTGGGCGACCGGGTCGCGGTCTTCGCGGCCGGTGGCCGCCTCGCGCAGTTCGACACCCCGACCCGGCTGCTCGGGCGCCCCTCCGACGACTTCGTCGCGGAGTTCGTCGGCTCGACCTCGGGGCTGCGCCGGCTCGCTGTCACCCCGCTCGACCCCGCCCACGTGGAGTCGCTCGACGGGGTCCGCACCGGCGACCTCGGCGCCGCCGTCGGCCTCGACATCTCCCTCGGGGACGCCCTCGCCGTGCTCCTGCGCGACGACCGCGGCATGGTCGGCGTCCGGGACGGCGCCCGCTTCGTCGGCGTCCTCACGCCCAACGGCGTGCACCGGGCCCTCCGGGCCGCGCTGGCGGAGATGGACGCCTGATCAGGCCTCCTCGACCGGCACGTCCTGGTGCCACGACTCGGTGGCGTACTTCGTCGCCCAGCCCATGGACGTGTAGAGGCCGGCGGCACCGGTGGGAGAGTCGGCGTCGACCTCGAGGCCCACGCGGTTGCGGCCGCGCCGGGCGGCGTCGGAGATGATCGTCCGCAGCAGGCGCTTCGCCACGCCCCGGCCGCGCGCGGAGGCGAGCACGCCGAGGTAGGAGACGTAGGAGCCGTCGGGGGCGTCCGGGGCCTCCGAGACGGTGCCGATGAGGGCGCCGACCGGCTCGGGCTCCGGGCCGTCGACGAGCTCGGCGAGCCACCAGTGGTCCCAGCGGTGGCCGGGGTCCTCCCGCAGCCGGTGCAGGAACTCCTCGAAGGTCTCCTCGCTGGAGTTGAAGTGGTCGACGAACGCGCCCTCGAGCACCTCGTGCAGCTCGCGCAGGTCGTCCTCGTCGGGCATGCCGCCGCCGGCCCGCCTGACCAGGCGTACGACGACGCCCTCGTCCTCCCAGCGCTCCGGGTCGGGCACGAGGTCCGTCTCGTCGGCGGCGACCGGCCGGCTCATCTGCCACCAGGTGCGGACCCGCTCGAAGCCCGAGTCGGTCAGCCAGCGCGCCTGCCGCTCGTCGTCCTGGAAGGCGCCGGTGTCGATCTGCTGGACCTCGAGGCCCCGGGCGGCGCCGACCGAGCGCGCCTGCACCTGCGCCCACTCGACGAGCAGCTCGGAGCACCGGTCGGCGACGGCGTCGGGGAGGTCGCGCCCGACGACGTGGACGAAGAGCATCCGGCCGACCGACCGGTCGTGGACGCTGCCCCAGGCGCGGATGTCGCGGTCGGCGTCGCGCACGACGACGTTCTCGCGCATCTTCAGGCCGTGCTCGGAGACCTCGACGAGCACGTCGTCGACCCCCGCGCCCGCCCAGCCGCGGCCCTGTCGCTCGTGGGCCCGCAGCAGGTGCGTGAGCCGAGCGACGTCGAAGCGATCCGAGGCGTCGGGGACCCCGACGGTCCAGCCCGGTGGCAGTCCGGGCACGTCGCCCAGGGCCGTGTCGGGATCGCTTTCGAACCGGTTCTGGTCGGGGATCACGGTCGTCACCATGCCCCACGGGGGCCGAGATGACGCTGACCCGGCAGAAAGAATCTGCCGGGTCAGCGTGATGTCGGACTCAGGGAACGCGTCAGGCGTGGCGGCGCTGGCCGGTCTCGGCCTCGCGCCAGGCGACCGTGACGCTCTCGAGCTCGGCGCGGAGCACGTCGAGCTCCTGCTCCAGCTCGGCGACGCGTACGACGGCCTCGGCCGCGCGCTCCTCGGCCTCGGCGAGGCGGGAGCCGAGGCGCTCGGACTCCTCGCGGCCGTGGCGCTCGACGGCCTCGGCACGGCGCGCCTCGGCGTTGAGCTTGCGGGTGGCGTCCGCGGCCCGCTGCTGGGCGGCGGTGAGCGCGTCCTCCAGCTCGCGGACGGCCTGCTCCCGGCCGCGCAGACGCTCCTCCATCGAGCTGGCGAACGCGGCGTTCTCGGCGGTCCGCTCGTCGGTGAGGCGGCGGTAGGCCTGCGCCTGCTCGGCGCGGTCACGGGCTGCGTCGCGCCGGGTGGCGACCAGCTCCGAGTGGGTGATCCGGGTGGCGCCGGCTCCGAGGAGCACGCCGAGCGCGGCAGCGACCGTGACGAGGAGCCACGAGCCACTCGCGATGGCACCCACCACCACGACGGCGGCGAGCACGAGGAGGGCGACGGCGACGGTCAGCCGGGTACTGCGCTGCCTGCGCCGACTTGAGCGAGCGGCCTCGGGCATGGGCCGTTCCGGTCGAGCCTGGGGGGAAGCCATGTCACCACGTTAGGGCTCTTCGTCGTCGGAACGGACGCGACACGCGCGCTCGAGCAGCAGAGCTGTGACGACGATCGCAACACCGGCGATCCCGGCGACGATCGAGCGCACCACCCGCTGGTCGGCCAGCTCGGTGCCGACGCCGACCCAGCTCACGGCGTACCCGAGGTAGCCGCCGGCCACCAGCGCCCCGACGAGCGCGCACGCCCGCGCGAGCACGAACCGGTTGACGGCCTGGTGCGGCTCGAGCCGCTGGTGGTGGACGTGCACGGTCCGCCAGGTGAGGTACGCCGTGGCGCCGAGGATCGCCGCGACCAGGACGAGCGCGAGCGGCTGGGCCCAGGTCACGATCGGCGGCGTGCCGCCCGCCCGGACCACGAGCGTCCGCAGCAGCCAGCCACCGGCCAGCCCGACGACGCCCCACGCGGTGAGCGTGGCGGCCGAGGTCGGACGGAGTCGACCCGGGCGGTCGTCCGGGTCGTCGCTCACCGCAGGGTCACTGCAGCTCGAGGACCAGGTCGTCGCGCAGCTTGATGCCGCTCTGGTCGGCCCGCTCGAGCAGGTCCGCGACGGCGCCCAGGTCGGGGAACTCGGCACCGGGGTCGACGTCGAGCCACGGCCGCAGCACGAACGCGCGCTCGTGGGCGCGCGGGTGCGGGAGCCGCAGCGACTCGTCGTCGCTGCGCCGGTCGCCGACGACGATGAGGTCGACGTCGAGGGTGCGCGGGGCGTTGCGGACCTCGCTGCGCTCGCGGTCGAAGGCGTCCTCGATCGCGAGCGCGCGGTCCATCAGCCGCGTGGCGGCGAGGGTCGTGTCGATGAGCACGACGGCGTTGAGGTAGGTCTTCGCCTCCACCGGGGAGTCGACCGGCTCCGTCTCGTAGACCGGCGATACGCCGGTGATCCACACGTCGGGGGTGTCCGCGATGGCGTTGACGGCACCCTGGAGGCTCGCCATCCGCTCACCGAGGTTCGACCCGAGCGCCAGCACCGCCCGACGGATCGGACGCATCTCGCCGGTCAGCGTGTCAGCGTCGATGATGTGGGGGTTCGGCGTCTCAGTCACGGGCGGCCCTTCCGGGTGATCGTCAGCGCGACGTCCGAGAACGTCGCGTCGATGGGTGCGTCCGGCTTGTGAACCGTCACCCGCGCCCATTCAACACGGTCGTCCAAGAGGCAGACGTCCGCGATCCGCTGGGCGAGGGTCTCGATCAGGTCGACCGGATCCTTCTCCACGGCGGCTTTCACCGAGGCCACGAGACTTCCGTAGTCGACGGTGTGCCGCAAGTCGTCGCTCGCCGCCGCCGGGGCGGTGTCGAGGCCGAGCACGAGGTCGACGACGAACACCTGTCCCTCGCGCTTCTCGAACTCGAAGACCCCGTGGTGGCCGTAGCACTCGATGCCGAGCACGGCGAGCTCGTCGGTCATCGGTCCCCCTCTCCCGTCATGCGCTCGAGCACGCTCAGGGCGTCCTTCGAGGCTCGTACGTCGTGGACGCGCAGGCCCCACACGCCCTGCTGGGCCAGCAGCACCGTGAGCGCGGTGTTGGCGTGCTCCCGCTCGTCGACCGGGCGCGGGGTCCCGGTGGCGCCGAGGAGCCGGCCGAGGAAGGACTTGCGACTGGCGCCCACGAGCAGCGGGAAGCCGAGCTCGCGCAGCGTCCCGAGGTCTTGGAGCAGCGCCCAGTTGTGCTCGGGACGCTTCGCGAACCCCAGCCCGGGGTCGAGCACGATGCGGTAGGGCTCGATGCCCGCCGCCAGCATCGCCTCGACCCGCTGGGCGAGCTCGTCGCGGACGGCGGCGACCACACCACCCGGTCGGTCGTAGACCGCGAAGTCGCGCATGTGGTCGGCGTGCGCGCGCCAGTGCATCGCGACGTACGACGCACCGGTCGCGGCCACGACCTCGTGCATCCGGGGGTCGGCCAGCCCGCCGGAGACGTCGTTGACCACGGAGGCGCCGGCGGCGACGGCGGCCTCGGCCACCTCGGCGCGCATGGTGTCGACGGAGACGGTCGCCCCGTCGGCGGCGAGCGCCGTGATGACCGGGATGACCCGGCCGAGCTCCTCCTCGACGAGGGGGCGCGTGGCGCCGGGGCGGGTGGACTCGCCGCCGATGTCGAGGATGTCGGCGCCCTCGGCCACGAGCTGCCGACCGTGCGCGATGGCGGCGTCGGGCTCGAGCCAGCGACCGCCGTCGGAGAACGAGTCAGGGGTCACGTTGACCACGCCCATGAGGAGGGGGGTCGTCGGCATGCCCACGAGGTTAGCGGCGGTGGATCAGCGCCATCGCCTCGGCCCGGGTGGTCGCGTTGGAGAGCATCGTGCCGCGCACCGCCGAGGTGATCGTGCGGGCGCCGGCCTTCTTGACACCGCGCATCGTCATGCAGAGGTGCTCGGCCTCGATCACCACGATCACGCCGCGGGCCTCGAGGAGCTCCATGAGCGCGTCGGCGACCTGGGTCGTGAGCCGCTCCTGCACCTGCGGGCGCTTGGCGTAGAGGTCGACCAGCCGGGCCAGCTTGGACAGCCCGGTGATCTTGCCGCTCTCGGCCGGGATGTAGCCGACGTGCGCGACGCCGGTGAACGGCACCAGGTGGTGCTCGCACATCGACCACAGCTCGATGTCGCGCACCAGGACCATCTCGTCGTGGCCGATGTCGAACGTCGTGGTCAGCACGTCCTCCGGGGACATCCGCAGGCCGGCCGTGAGCTCGGCGTACGCCCGCGCCACCCGGGCCGGCGTCTCGCGCAGGCCCTCGCGGTCGGGGTCCTCGCCGATCGCGGTCAGCAGCTCGCGGACCGCGGCCTCGGCACGCGGCTGGTCGAAGGCCGGGATCTCGTCCGGACGGCGCGAATCGGCGCGGATGGAGTCCGTCATCGGCTGGTCAGGCTCCCGGTGCGGGAGGCTCGGGCCGCGGGCGGGCGCCACCCTCGACGGGGTCGCCGTGCACGTCGCCACCCGCGCCGGGCGGGGTCAGCACGGCGCCCGCCTCGGGCTCGTCGCCGGACTGGCCGTTGGCGGCCGCGCGGTCCTTGATCCACTGCGGGATCTCGACCGGCGGCACCGTCGACGGCACCCGCTGGTCGGAGCCGGTCCACGCGGGTCGCGCCGGGCGGCGGCGCAGCGGTTCGAAGATCCGGGCCACCTGCTCCTTGTCGAGCGTCTCCTTGTCGAAGAGCTCGAGCACGAGCGCGTCGAGCACGTCGCGGTTCTCGTCGAGGATCTCGAACGCCTCCTGGTGGGCGGTCGCGAGCAGCTTCTTGGTCTCCTCGTCGACGATCGCGGCGACGTCCTCGGAGTAGTTGCGCGAGTGGCCCAGGTCGCGGCCGAGGAACGGCTCGGAGTTGGACTCGCCCAGCTTGATCGCACCCAGGCGCTCGGTCATGCCGTACTGCGTCACCATCGCCCGGGCCACGTTGGTGGCCTTCTCGATGTCGTTGCCGGCACCGGTCGTCGGGTCGTGGAAGATCAGCTCCTCGGCCGCCCGGCCGCCCAGCATGTAGGCGAGCGAGTCGAGCATCTGGGAGCGGGTCTGGGAGTACTTGTCCTCGTCGGGCAGCACCATCGTGTAGCCGAGCGCGCGGCCGCGCGGCAGGATCGTGATCTTGTGGACCGGGTCGGTGCCCGGCAGCGCCGCCGCGACGAGGGCGTGGCCGCCCTCGTGGTAGGCGGTGATCAGCTTCTCCTTCTCGCTCATCAGGCGGGTCCGCCGCTGCGGGCCGGCGATCACGCGGTCGATCGCCTCGTCCAGCGTCTGCGAGGTGATCAGCTTCTGGTTGCCGCGCGCGGTCAGCAGCGCGGCCTCGTTGAGCACGTTCGCGAGGTCGGCGCCGCTGAAGCCCGGCGTACGCCGCGCGACGGCGCGCAGGTCGACGTCCTGGGAGAGCGGCTTGCCGCGGGCGTGCACCTTGAGGATCTGCTCGCGACCGGCGAGGTCGGGGGCGTCGACCTGGATCTGGCGGTCGAAGCGGCCCGGGCGCAGCAGCGCGGGGTCGAGCACGTCGGGCCGGTTGGTCGCGGCGATCAGGATGACGCCGCCGCGGACGTCGAAGCCGTCCATCTCGACGAGCAGCTGGTTGAGGGTCTGCTCCCGCTCGTCGTGGCCGCCGCCCATGCCGGCTCCGCGGTGGCGGCCGACGGCGTCGATCTCGTCGATGAAGACGATGGCCGGGGCGTTCTCCTTGGCCTGCTCGAACAGGTCGCGGACGCGCGAGGCGCCGACGCCGACGAACATCTCGACGAAGTCCGAGCCGGAGATCGAGTAGAACGGCACGCCGGCCTCGCCCGCGACCGCGCGGGCGAGCAGTGTCTTGCCGGTGCCGGGCGCGCCGTACAGCAGGACGCCCTTCGGGATCTTGGCGCCGACGGCCTGGAACTTGGCGGGCTCCTGGAGGAACTCCTTGATCTCGCCGAGCTCCTCGATGGCCTCGTCGCAGCCGGCGACGTCGGCGAACGTCGTCTTCGGCATGTCCTTGGAGATCAGCTTCGCGCGCGACTTGGCGAACTGCATGACGCCGCGGCCGCCGCCACCCTGGACCTGGTTCATCAGGAAGAGGAACAGCAGGATGATCAGCGCGAAGGGCAGCAGCGTCGCGAGGATCGAGCCGAGCAGGCTGGGCTTGGGGACCTCGACGTTGAACTTCTCGACGGCGCCCTCGTCGGTCTGCGTCTGGATCTCGCTCTTGAGCTCGGCTTGGGTGCCGTCCAGCCAGAACGAGGTGACCTTGTCGCCGTTGTCGAGCGTCGCCTTGATCTGCTGGTCACCGCCGTCGACGAAGGTGATCTCCTTGATCTCGCCGCTCGAGATGTAGGACTCCATCTTCGACGACTCGATCTCGTCGTACCCGCCGTTGGGGGCGAGGTACTGGAGGGCGAGCAGCACGCCCACCACGGCGAGGACGATCCACAGCCACGGACCCTTGAATATGCGCTTCACAGGCTTCTCTCGACACGACCTGGCCGTCCGGCGACCGTGCGGCCGCCTGGACGCTCAACTGAACTGACGACGTTACACACCATCGCCAATCAACATTGTCTCAGGAATCGTCGCGCGCGGTGCATCCGGACCGAGTCGCGACTCCGCCGGTGGTCGAGCCTGTCGAGACCCCGGAACTGTCGAGATCGCCGTCGGCGCGTCCGTCACCGGGTCTCGACACGCCGGTCGCGACCTCGCAAGCTCGGTCGCGCGGCTTGCTCGACCACCATCAGCGGGTCCGCTGACGCGTCCCCGCTCACGAGTAGACGTGCGGGGCGAGCGTGCCGATGTCGCGCAGGTTGCGGTAGCGCTCCTTGTAGTCGAGCCCGTAGCCGACCACGAACTCGTTCGGGATGTCCCAGCCCACGTACTTCACGTCGACGGGCATGGTCAGCGCCTCCGGCTTGCGGAGCAGCGTGCAGATCTCGACGCTCGCGGGGTTGCGGGAGGCGAGGTTGGACGTCAGCCACGACAGCGTCAGGCCGGTGTCGATGATCTCGTCGACGATGACCACGTGGCGGCCGGAGATGTC
The DNA here is from genome assembly GCF_042666375.1 of Nocardioides sp. GCM10030259. Classification (NCBI taxonomy): domain Bacteria; kingdom Bacillati; phylum Actinomycetota; class Actinomycetes; order Propionibacteriales; family Nocardioidaceae; genus Nocardioides; species Nocardioides sp. GCM10030259. Next base: position 337,287 of record NZ_JBHTDF010000025.1, read on the forward strand.
GGTGTCGAGGTCCTTGAGGATCCGCACCACGCCGCTGGACTTGGTCCCGGAGCCGTACGACGACACCGCCATCCAGTCCATCTCGAGGTGCCGGCCGAAGCTGCGGGCGAGGTCGGCCATGACCATCACCGCGCCGCGCAGGACGCCGACGATCAGCAGGTCCTTGCCCTCGTAGTCGGTCTCGATCTCGTCCGCGAGCTCGCGGAGCCGATCGTGGATCTGCTCCTCGGTGAAGAGAACGTTGACGAGGTCGTCCTGCACGTCGGATGCGTCCATGGCGAGAGACTAAACCGACTCCAGTCGGAGCACGCCGTCGACCCGGGTGCAGCGGACCCGGCCGGGCAGGTCGACCCACTTCTGGCCGCGCCAGTCGGTCAGCAGCGCGTCCATCGCGAGCACGTGCTCGTGGAAGAGCTCGGACGCCGGGGACCCCGCGGCCAGGGCCGCGAGCCTGAGAACCCGGCGCCGGATCGGGGTGGGCTGGCGCAGGAGCCCGTCGACGGGGAGCCCGCGCAGGTCCTCGTACGCCGCCTCGGCGACGTCGTCGAGCAGGTCCATGTCGGCGCGCAGCTGGTCGGCGGTGCGCGCGAGCGTCTCGGCGACGCCGGGCCCGAGGTGCTCCTCGAGCACCGGGAGGACCGTGTGCCGGACCCGGGAGCGGGCGTACGCCGGATCCCGGTTGTGCGGGTCGTCCCAGGTCGCGTGCCCCTCGACCAGGCAGGCGGTGACGGTGTCGTCCCGCCCGACGTCGAGCAGCGGGCGCACGAAGCGGTCGTAGCGGCGGCGCATGCCCGAGAGCGACCGGCCGCCGGAGCCGCGCGCGAGTCCGAGCAGCACCGTCTCGGCCTGGTCGTCCCGGGTGTGGCCGAGGAGCACGGCGGCGGCGTCGAAGCGGTCGCCGACCTGCTCCAGGACGGCGTACCTCGCCCGGCGTGCCGCCGCCTCGGGCCCGAGCCCGCCCCCCTCGACGCGCACCCGCGCGGTGACGGTCTCGTCGGCGCCCATCCGGGCCATCTGCTCGACGACGGCCGCGGCGTGCTCGGCCGACCCCTCCTGGAGGTCGTGGTCGACGGTGACACCGACGACGTGCCAGCCCGCCTTGCGGCCCTCGAAGACGGTGGCGGACAGGAGCGCGACGGAGTCGGGTCCGCCCGAGCACGCGACGACGACCGTGCGTCCAGGCTCGACGTCGACGAGCGAGCGGCGTACGGCGAGGCGGACGGCTGCGACCGCCGGGTGGAGCGTCATCGTCGGTCCCGGCTCAGAGCACTCGGGCGATCCAGGCGGAGGGCTCGCCGATCTCGGCCTTGGACGGGAGGTTCTCCGGGCGCTCGAAGATCGCGTTGAACTCGGCCATGCCGACCTTGTCGACGACCGTGTGCACGAACTTCGCACCGTCGCGGTACTGCGCCATCTTCGCGTCGAGGCCGAGCAGTCGGCGCAGGGTGCGGTCGAGCAGGCCGACGCCCTGGCGGCGCTTGTTGAAGCGCTTGCGGATGTCCTTGACGGTCGGGATCACCTGCGGGCCCACGCCGTCCATCACGACGTCGGCGTGGCCCTCGAGCAGCGACATCACCCCGGTGACGCGGTCGATGATCTCCTTCTGCTCCGGCGTGCTGACCGCCTCGAGCAGGTTGCCGCCCCGCGCGCCGCCCTTGAGCGACTCGACCATCCGCCGGACCCCGTCGTCGAGCAGGCCGGAGGGCTCGAGCGAGTCGGCGAGCGCGTGCATCTGCGCGAGCAGGTGGTCGCCGAGCCACGGCACGGCCGTGAACTGCACGCGGTGGGTCTCCTCGTGCAGGCACACCCAGAGCCGGAAGTCGTGCGGGTCGACGCCGAGCTCCTGCTCGACGTGCACGATGTTCGGCGCGACCAGCAGCAGCCGGCCCGCGGGCGGGTGGAAGGGGTCGAACTGGCCGAGCACCTTGCCGGCCAGGAAGCCGAGCAGGCCGCCGACCTCGGCGCCGGTGACCCGGGAGCCGACCGCGTGGGCCAGCCCGGACGTCTTCGACCGGCCGGCGAGCTTGTCGACGACCGGGGCGAGCACGGTCGCGAAGCCGTCGGCGTTCGCCTGCACCCAGCCGGGGCGGTCGACGACCACGACCGGCGCGGTGCCGTCGGCTGCGTCGAGCCCGGTGAACCCGCGGACCAGCCCGGTCGACCGGGCGGCGTCGGCCCGCAGCTCGGCGACGACCGCCGCCGCGTCCTCGCGGCTCACCACGGGTCCCTGGCCGGCGAGACGGGAGCCGATCGCGACGGCGAGGTCCCAGTCGACCATGCTCGGGCCGGGGTTGCTCATACGGGGACGTTACCCGTGCGCGGCAACGTACGCCGGGCGCAGCCGCTCAGCAGCGGCAGTCGGCCAGCGCGGAGGTGATCTGGTCGAGCGCCGCGCGCGCGTCGAGGGTGTCGACCGGGTCGATCCGGTCGGAGAGGAACGCGAACACCATCGGCGTGCCCCTGTGGTCGACGACCGTGCCGGCCAGCCCGCTCACCCCGGTCAGCGTGCCGGTCTTGGCCCGCACCGCGCCCCGGCCGGGCGCGTCGACGTCCTGGGTGAACCGCTCGGTCAGCGACCCCGTGAAGCCGGCCACCGGGAGCCCGGTGAGCACCGTCCGCAGCACGGGGTGCTCGGGTGCCGCGGCGACCGCGAGCACGCCGGTGAGCGTGTCTGGGTCGAGCCGGTTGTCGCGGGAGAGCCCGCTGCCGTCGTACACCTCGGCGCCGTCGGTGGGCACGCCCAGCGCGGCGACGGTGTCGAGCACGGCGCCCGCGCCGCCGGCGAACGTCGGGGGCGCCCCGGTCGCCAGGGCGGCGTGTCGGGCGAGCACCTCGGCGGCCTCGTTGTCGCTGGTCGAGATGGTGTGCTCGACGACCTGCCAGAGCGGCGGGCTGGTGACCCGGGCGAGCTCGTCGTCGGCCGGGTCGGCCTGCCGGGGCTCGGGGATCCCCACCACCTCGACGCCGGCCTTGGCGAGCGCCGTCGCGAAAGCCGTGGCCGCTGCCTGCGCGGGGTCCTCGACGCGGCCGAACCCGGACTCGGGGCGGCCCTCGTCGACCCACAGCGACTGGATCGGCGCGACCACCCCGTCGGGGATGTAGGAGTCCGGCCAGTGCGGGTTGACGTCGGGCCCGCTGAAGAGCGTCGCGTCGTACCCGACCCGCACCCGCGTGGTGCCACGCTCGAGCAGACGGGCGGCCGTGTCCCTGGCGAGCGTCACCACGTCGGCGACGTCGGGGTAGCCGTCCTTGCCGGGGCGCTTCGCGGCGAGCAGCGGATCGCCGCCGCCGACCAGCACGATCCGCTTCCGGCCCGGCGCGACGACGGTGGTTGCGAACGTGTGCTCCGGGCCCATGGTCTCGAGCGCGGCCGCGGCCGTGAGGAGCTTGAGGGTGGAGGCGGGCACGGCGTCGTCCGTGCCCTTCGAGTACAGCGGGGTCCCGTCGACGCCGGCCACCGTCGCGAGGACGTGCGGCCCGAGGTCCTCGTCGCGCAGCAGGCGGGCGACGGCCCGGCGCACCTTCGCGGGGTCGGCGACCCCGGTGGCGACGGCCGCGACCGGGCTCGGCTCGGCCAGGGCCGGCAGCGCGAGCCCACTGGGGGGCTCGACGCTCGCCGGCTCCTCGTCGGGGTCGGGCTGGCCGTCGACCAGGTACGCCGTACCCGCTCCGCCGAGCAGCCCGACGACCAGCAGGACCGGCAGCCAGAGGGCGACACGGGAGGCCGCGCGCGACGGGTGGTGTGCGTCACGTCTCCCCACCGTTGACCCCTTCCGACTGCGCGTTTGCCGTCATTGTGCGCGAGACTGACCTGGACCCGTGCGACGGGTCACCTGTTCGCAAGACGATGGTCCCGAGATCGGCGGAGGAAGACGTGCTCGAGTTCGACGTGCTGGTGGAGATCCCGAAGGGTCAGCGCAACAAGTACGAGGTCGACCACGAGTCCGGCCGCATCCGCCTGGACCGGACCCTCTTCACGTCGACGCAGTACCCCGCCGACTACGGCTACATCGAGAACACCCTCGGCCTCGACGGCGACCCGCTCGACGCGATGGTGCTGCTCCAGGAGCCCACCTTCCCGGGCTGCCTGATCCGCTGCCGCGCGATCGGCATGTTCCGGATGACCGACGAGGCCGGCGGCGACGACAAGGTCCTCTGCGTCCCCGCGACCGACCCGCGCCTCGAGCACCTGCGCGACATCTCGCACGTCTCGAAGTTCGACCGCCTCGAGATCCAGCACTTCTTCGAGGTCTACAAGGACCTCGAGCCCGGCAAGTCCGTCGAGGGCGCCGAGTGGGTCGGCCGCACCGAGGCCGAGACCGAGGTGCACGCCTCCTTCGAGCGGCTCAAGACCGAGGGTCACTGACCGGTCGGTCACCCGACCAGATCAGGTGACCTGAGCATCTCCGGCGGCACGCCCCAGGCGTCCACGAGCGGTACGGCGATCGGCCGGACCTGCTGGCAGAGCCGGTTCACCTGGCGGGTGATCGCCTTGGACCGCTGCGCCGACAGGCGGGCGTGCTCCATGAACCAGGCCCGGTCGGCCTCGATCGTCGACAGTGCGAACAGGTCGCAGAGGAGGCCCAGCGCGACCCGGTTGGGCGCGTCGTCGGGCAGTGACCGCATCCGGTCGACGAACGCCTCGAGCACGAGGCGCTCGACATGGGCGTTGGCCGCGCCGACCACGTGGTCCTGCACCTGCGAGAAGACCACGCCGGGGTTGAGGTCCTGGTCGATGCCCCGCTTCAGGCGGCGGGCGACGCCGGCCAGCATGTGCTCCTCGCGGTAGCGCAGCATCGCGAGCTGGTAGTCCGAGTCGAGCAGCCCGGCCTCCTGGTCGCCGTCGTCGCTGCTGCCGCCGGGGAGCAGGTCGCGCACCCGCTCGAGCAGGGTGTGCACCGAGGTCTTCTCGATGACGGTCTCGACCGCGAGGCCGGCGACGAAGCGGACCATCCCGAGCTGGTCCATGTCCTCGAACTCGCTGGCGTAGTCGGTCAGCAGGCCCTTCGCCACGAGCTGCAGCAGCACGTGGTTGTCACCCTCGAACGTCGTGAAGATGTCGCTGTCGGCCTTGAGGGCCGCGAACCGGTTCACGGCCAGGTAGCCCGCCCCGCCGCACGCCTCCCGGCACTCCTGGATGGTGCGGGTCGCGTGCCAGGTGCCGAGCGCCTTCGTGCCGGCCGCCCGCGCCTCGAGCTCGCGGCGGTAGTGCTCGTCGGTCTTGATGCCGGAGAACACCTCGTGCAGCTGCGTGCGTACGACGTCCTGCGCGAAGTGCAGCGCGTAGGTGCGGGCGATCAGCGGGAGGAGCCGCCGCTGGTGCAGGCCGTAGTCGAGCAGCAGCTCCTCTTCGGTCTCCGAGGTCGCCTCGAACTGCCGCCGGCGCACGGCGTACGTCGTCGCGATCGCGAGCGCGACCTTGCTGGCGTTGATGGCGGCGCCGCCGACGCTCACGCGGCCCTGGACGAGCGTGCCGAGCATCGTGAAGAAGCGCCGGTTCGGGTTGTCGATCGGGCTCTCGTAGACGCCCTCGGGGGTCACGTCGGCGAACTGGTTGAGCAGGGCCTCCCGCGGCACCCGCACGCCGTCGAACCAGATCCGGCCGTTGTCGACGCCGTTGAGGCCCATCTTGCGGCCGTCGTCCTCGATGCGGACGCCGGGCGCGACCTCGCCGTCGACGCGGATCGGCACGACGAACGCGTGCACCCCCTCCGACACCCGGTCGTCCTCAGGGCCGACCTCGAGCTGCGCGAAGACGACAGCGAGCTCGGCGTGCTTCGCCGCGTTGCCGATGTAGTCCTTGCGCGACTGGTCACCGTGGGTGGTGATCACGAACTCCTGCGTGTCCACGTCGTACGTCGCAACCGTGCCGAGCGCCTGCACGTTGGAGCCGTGGCCGGTCTCGGTCATCGCGAAGCAGCCCATCAGCCGGCCGGTCACGACGTCGCTGAGGTAGGCGTCGTGGTGCCGCTTGGTCCCCAGCTGGAGGATCGCGCCGCCGAAGAGCCCGAACTGCACGCCGACCTTCACCACCACCGACAGGTCACCGAAGGACAGTGTCTCGAACGCCGCGACCGATGCGCCGATGTCGCCGCCGCCGCCGTACTCCTCGGGGAAGCCCATGCCGGTCTGCCCGGTCGCGGCCATCTCGACGACGAGCTCGCGCACCCGTTCGCGGAAGGCGTCCATGTCGAGCTCGTCGGCCTCGTCGAGGACGGAGGCGTACTTGGCGAGGTTGGTGCGCACGAGGTCGCGCACCTCGGCGTACTCGCCGTCGAGGAGTCGCGTCAGCGCCGGGACGTCGACCTCGGGCGCGGCGTCGGTGGTCATGCCCGGAGGATTACCCACGCCGGGGCGCGGTCAAGCTAATGGTCGACGGGGACGTGCGAGGTCGTCGTGGTGGGGTGCGAGGCGAGGCCGTGCCGGTCGAACTTCTGCCCGCTGGCGATGCCGCCGACGTAGAAGGAGATGAAGGCGATCATCACGCCGGCGATGTCGTCGGCGATGTAGTGCCAGCCGAAGTAGAGCGTGGCGACGACGGTCAGGCCGAAGTTGACCCAGAAGATGATGCGGATGGCCCGCGAGCGGACCGTGAACTGCACCATCAGCGCCCACAGCAGCGAGATGGCCGTGTGCAGGCTGGCGAAGCCCGCGACGGTCTGCGCCTCGCCGTCGCCCCAGAGCACGCCCTGGCGCGCGTTGACCAGCGATTCCATCAGGTCGGTCGTGCCGGTGTGGGTGAGGTCGTACAGGTGGGGGTACTCGAGGCCGGGGCCGATCGTCGGCAGCGCGTAGTAGGAGACGGTGCCGAGCGTCCACGCGATGCCCTGGGCGGTGACGAACCACCAGCCGTAGGAGAGGTTGCGCGACCAGACCAGCCAGACCGTCACCATGATCGCGACCATGGGGATGAAGAGCAGGTAGAAGTTGGAGAGCACGTGCGCGACGACCGTCGTGCCGAGGAGGTCGTGGATGATCGGCCCGGGGTGGTGCCCGAAGAACAGGATCTCGTCGAGGGCCTGCAGCTCGCGGTCGTACATCCGGTCGCTGACCAGCGGGAGGAACGACTTGAGGTTCCGGTAGCAGACGTAGATCACGTAGAAGCAGACGATGCCGAGCACCACCAGCAGGAACCGCTCCCGGGACCAGTGCGCGTGCCAGCGCTCGCGGATCAGCTCCGGCATCCGGCGCGGCCGGCCCCGCGAGATCCAGATCGCGCGCGGCACGAGGTCGAGGAAGAGCGCGCCCAGGCAGAGGATCGGCAGGCGCAGCCAGGACGGTCCGAGGAAGCTGCCCTCGGGGTCGATCAGCGGTCGGCCGACCGACCATGCCGTGATGATCGCCCACAGACCCATGACGATGGCGTTGACCACGAGAAGGGTCCAGGCACGGCGATACACGCCCGCAAGTGTAGGGAGGTTTCGAGACGCCTCGTTCCTCGGCTCCTCAACCACCGTGTCTCTCGAGACCCCGAGGTATCGCGGCCAGTCGTGAGGCGTCCACCACGATCGACACGCGGTCGCCCGGCGCCGGGTGCGCGTCCAGGCGCGCGACGGCGTCGACCTCGCCGATGCCGTCGACATCGACCCGCAGCCGGATCTGCACCGGCGTCACGCGGGCGGCGGTGACCGTGCCGGCGAGCGGTCCCGAGTCCGCGACCACGAGCGCGGAGCGGCGTACGGCGACCGCGCGGCCGCCCAGGTCGAGCCCGGCCGCCCGCATCAGCACGTGGGCGGGATCACCCTCCAGCACGTGGGCATACCCGAGGAAGAGCGCCGTCTCGACGTCGACGGGCTGTCGCCAGACCGCGGTGATGTCGCCCTGCTGCACGATCCGGCCGGCGCGCATGACCGCGAGCCGGTCGGCGACGGCGAACGCCTCCTCCTGGTCGTGGGTGACCATCAGCGCGGTCGTGCCGGCCTCGCGCAGGATGTCGCGCAGGTCGGCCGCGAGCCGCTCGCGCAGGCCGGCGTCGAGCGCCGACAGCGGCTCGTCGAGCAGCAGCAGCCGTGGCTGCACCGCGAGCGAGCGGGCGAGCGCCACGCGCTGGCGCTCGCCGCCGGAGAGCGTCGCCGGCAGCCGGTCGCCGTAGCCGTCGAGCCCCACCAGCGCGAGCAGCTCGCGCACCCGGGCCGCCGCGTTCGGCGTACGCCGGAGGCGCAGCGCGTAGCCGACGTTGCGGGCGACCGTGAGGTGGCCGAAGAGCTGGCCGTCCTGGAACATCAACGCGAAGCCGCGCTTGTGCGTCGGCACGCCGGTCAGGTCGGCGTCGTCCCAGCAGACGCGGCCGGCGCCGACCGGCTCGAGGCCGGCGATCGCGCGCAGCAGCGTCGACTTGCCGGATCCGCTCGGTCCGAGCACGGCGAGCACGTGGCCCTCGTCGAGGGACAGCGAGGCGCCGACGACGGCCGGCACGCCGTCGTACGCCACGGAGACGTCGTCGAGGGTGAGCATCAGAGCGCTCCGACCGAGGGGACGCGCAGCCGCTCGACCGCGAGCATCACGACGGCGGTGGTCGCGGCGAGGACGACGGAGGCGGCGAGGGCCATGCCGTAGTTCATCGCACCCGGGTGCCCGATCAGGTGGAAGATCACGATCGGTACGGTCGGGTTCTCCTCACGGGCCAGGAACGACGTGGCCCCGAACTCCCCCAGCGACACCGCGAAGGCGAAGCCGGCCGCGGCCAGCAGCGGCTTCCAGAGCACCGGCAGGTCGACGCTGGCGAACGTGCGCATCGGCCCCGCGCCGAGCGAGGCCGCTGCCTGCCGCTGCCGGTCGTCGACGCCGCCGAGCGCCGGCGCCAGCGTGCGTACGACGAGCGGGAGGGCCACCAGCGCCTGGGCGATCGGCACCAGCAGCGGGGAGTCGCGGAAGTCGAGCGGGGGCTCGTCGAGCGTGATCAGGAAGCCGAAGCCGAGCGTCACCGCGGACACCCCGAGCGGGAGCATGAACAGGCCGTCCAGCAGGCCGCGGACCCGGCGCTCGGCGCGGCTGTGCGAGCGCCGCGTCACGACGACGGCGACCAGCAGGCCCAGCGTCAGCGACATCCAGGTGGCGTCGACCGCGGTGCGCAGCGACGTCACCAGCGCGTGGGTGACCGGCACCAGCAGCGCCTGGCGCGATCCCTCGGTGGTCAGCGCCCGGTAGTTGTCGATGCTCCAGGCGTCGCCGACCCGGAGGGAGCCGACGACGAGCGCCGCGACCGGCAGCCCGACGAGCACCACGACCAGCCCCGTCGACAGCAGGCTCGGCCAGTCGCCGCGCGAGGGGCGCGGCGGGCGGTCGGTCGAGCGGGCGAGCGTCGGGTCGGGCACGGCGCGCAGCCGGCTGGTGATGAGCAGCAGCGCGGTGATCGCCAGCAGCTGCACGATCGAGAGCGCAGCCGCCGCCTGAAGGTCGAGCAGGTTGGTGGTGAGCAGGTAGATCTCGGTCTCCACCGAGGAGTAGCGCAGGCCGCCGAGGGTGAGCACGACGCCGAAGGCAGTGGCGCAGAAGAGGAAGACCACGCTCGCCGCCGACACGATCGCCGGGCGCAGGGACGGCAGCGTGACGGTGCGGAAGACCTGCGCCGGGCTGGCCCCGAGCGCCGCGGCGGCCTGGGCGGGGCGCGGGTCGAGCGACTCCCAGGCCGCGCCCACGGCCCTGATCACGACGGCCACGTTGAAGAAGGCCAGGCCCGCGATGATCGCGACGGCGGAGCCGTCGAACCCCAGGAAGCCCAGCGGCCCGGCCTCGCCGATCAGCTCGCGGAACGCGACGCCGACGACCACCGTCGGCAGCACGAACGGCACCAGCAGCGCGGCCCGCAGGGCGCGGCGGCCTGGGAACACACGACGGTGCAGCAGGTGCGCCGCGGGTACGCCGAGCAGCACCGCGACCGTCGTACCGGCCAGCGCCGACCAGACCGTGAACCAGACGACCCGTACCGTGCGCGGCCGGGTCAGCACCTCCGCCACGGCGCCCGGGTCGAACGTGCCGTCGACGACGAACCCCTCGCCGATCATGCCGCTCACCGGCAGCACGAAGAACACGCCGAGGACGGCCAGCGGCACCGCCGCCAGGCCGACCAGCGTGGCGATGCGCCTCATGCCCGGGGTCTCATCGACTGGTGACGTCGCTCCAGTCGCGCAGCCACTCGTCGCGGTGCTCCGCGATGTCGGCCGGGTCGACCTCGAGGGGCTCGGTGGGCTGCTCCGCGAACGTCGCCCACTCCGCCGGCAGCTCGACGGACGCGTCGACCGGGAAGACGTACATGCTCGTCGGCAGCGCCGCCTGCACCTCCGGCGTCAGCAGGAAGTCGACGAGGGCCTCGGCGCCGTCGGTGTTCGCGGCCCCGTCGAGCACGCCGGCGTACTCGACCTGCCGGAAGCAGGTGTCGAGCAGCGCGCTGGTCGTCGACGAGCCGTCGTCGGCGATCGTGAACGCCGGCGAGGAGTCGTAGGACAGCACGATCGGGCGCTTGCCCTGGCCGCCTCCCTGCGTGAAGTCGACCTGGTAGGCGTCCGACCAGCCGTCGGTGAGCTTCGCGCCGTTGTCCATCAGGCGCTCCCAGTAGTCCGGCCACTCGTCGCCGTACTCCGCGATGGTCGCCAGCAGGAACGCCATGCCAGGCGAGCTGGTGGCGGCGCCGGAGGTGACGAAGAGGTCGCGGTACGCCGGGTCCGCGAGGTCGTCGAGCCCGGTCGGCGGCTCGAGGTCCTGGTCGGCGAACCAGGTGTCGTCGATGTTCACGCAGACGCTGGCATTGTCGACCGGCGTCAGGGCGTGGTCGTCGTCTCCCGGCAGGCGGTACTGGTCGGCGCCCTCGGGCAGCGTCGCGTCGTACGCCGCGAAGACGCCCTCCTCGAGCGCCCGCGAGGCGAAGGTGTTGTCGACGCCGAAGGCCACGTCGCCCAGCGGGTCCTCCTTGGTCAGCACCAGCTTGTTGGTGAGCGCCCCGGCGTCACCGGAGGCGCGGACGACGAGGTCGTAGCCGGACTCCTGCTCGAACTGCCTCTGGAGCTTCTTCGGCAGCACGAACGACTCGTGGGTCACGAGCACGACCCGGTCCGACTGCTGCTCCTCCGACTCGCTGCCGCTGTCGTTGCCGACGGTCGAGCAGGCCGACGCCGCGAGGACGGTGGCCAGGACGGGTGCGACCATGCGCATGTTTCTCAACTCCGACTCCCTTCGCCGGTGCTAACCGGATCAGGTTCATAGGGTCTGCGGCTGGTCCGCACTCTCAGCACGCTCGCGCGTGCTCCCCTGTCTTGTGGAGTCGAGCCTAGTCCCTCAGCGGGTCAGCGCGGTCACGGCGTCCAGGCGGGCGAGCTTCTCCGGGTTGCGTACGACGTAGAGGCCGGTCACGAGGCCGTCCTCGACGACCATGCTGGCGATCGTGTCGATCTCGCCGTCGATGACCACGCGCAGGGCGGGCGCGCCGTTGACGACCACGACGTCGGCCGCGGCGTCGAGGCCCTCGGAGACGGCGGCCAGGAAGCGCACCACCTTCTCCGCGCCGAGGATCGGGCGCAGGGCGGCCTTCTTGAGGCCGCCGCCGTCGGTGACCAGGACGACGTCGGGCGCGAGCACGTCCATCAGGCTCTGGATGTCACCGGTCGACGCGGCGCGCACGAACTGCTCGAGCACCCGGTCGCGCTCGACCTGCGACGCCTCGGCGCGCGGCCGTCGCTCGGCGACGTGGGCCCGGGCGCGGTGGGCGATCTGCCGCACGGCGGCCGGGGTCTTGTCGACCGAGGCCGCGATCTCGTCGTACTCGAAGCCGAAGACCTCGCGCAGCACGAACACCGCCCGCTCGGTCGGCCCGAGCGTCTCGAGCAGGGTGAGCATCGCCAGCGAGACCGAGTCGGCGAGCTCGACGTCCTCGGCGACGTCGGGCGTCGTCAGCAGCGGCTCGGGCAGCCACGGCCCGACGTACGACTCCCGCCGGCGGGCGTTGCTGCGCATCCGGTCGATGGCGAGCCGCGTCGTGACCCGCACCAGGTAGGCGCGCTCGTCGCGCACCTCGTCGAGGTCGACCTTGACCCAGCGCAGCCAGGCCTCCTGGAGCACGTCCTCGGCGTCGGCCGCGGAGCCGAGCATCTCGTAGGCGACCGTGAACAGCAGGTTGCGGTGCTCGACGAAGAGGTCGGTGGCGCGGCTCTTCCCGCCCATCATGCGTGCCTCACAGTCGACGACGGTACGGCGAGCGGCAGCTCGCACACATCCGAATATCCCTGGCTCTGCAGGCCGGCGGCGGAGTTGAACCGCGAGCGCATGTTCTCCACGGCGATCATCTGGGTGAGCTCGACGACGGCCGGGGTCCCGAGCTGGTCGACGAGGCTCGCCACCATCTCGTCGGTGACGGTCATCGGCGTGGTCGACATCGCGTCGGCGTACGCGAGCACCTCGCGCTCGAGCGGGGTGAACACGTCGGACTCCTGCCAGCGCGGCACCTCGCGGACCTTGGCCTCGTCCAGCCCGTCGTTGTGCGCGAGGAAGTAGCCGAAGTCCAGGCACCAGCTGCAGCCGATCGTGGCGGCACTGGCGAGCTGTGCGTAGGACTTCAGGGCCGGGTCGAGCTCGCGCCACTTCGCGACCTTGCCCTCGAACCCGAGCACCGCCTTGAGCACCGGCTTGTGGTGGAAGTAGGTGTGGACGCCGTCGGGCACCTGCCCGTAGGTGCGTCGGCGTACGCCGTCAGGAACTTCCCGTAGAGCCCGGTGATCGGTGCCTTCGGGATGCGGAACGTGCTGGGCATGTCTCCTCCTCGGATCGTGTCGGCCTCGTGTCGGCATGAAGACGCCGGCCGACCCGTCCGTGTGACAGCCCTACGCTGAACCCCATGCCGAGCCGTCGCCACCAGTTCCTCGCCTGGGCGATCCCGCGGATGCGGAAGTCGGGCGAGATCCTTTCTGCCGACGCCGAGAAGGCCCGGCTGGAGGCGTTGCACCGCACGCTCGAGCCCCGGCTGCCGACCCAGGCGGTGCGCGGCTTCGACAAGCGGTTCTCGGTCGTCACCGAGCAGGTGCAGGGCGAGCGCGGCGCGTTCGCGTCGTACGTCGTGACGCCGCGCCACAGCGACCCGGGCACCACGGTGGTCTACCTGCACGGTGGTGGGTACGTCGCCGGCATCGACCCCTTCCACCTGCGCTACCTCGCGCGGCTGGCGGAGGCACTCGACGCGCGGGTCGTGGTGCCGGACTACCCGGTGGCCCCCGAGCACACCTGGCGCGACTCCCATCACGCGCTCGCCGACCTCACCGCCCGGTGGGGGAAGGACTCCGACCGGCTGGTGCTCGCCGGCGACTCCGCGGGTGGCGGCTACGCGCTCGCCCTGGCGCTGACGCTGCGCGACCGCGGCGGGCCGCAGGCCGACCGGCTGCTGCTGATCGCGCCGTGGGTGGACCTGACGACCAGCACGCCCGAGACCCACCAGTTCTCGGCCCGCGACCCGTGGCTCTTCCTCAGCAAGCTCGAGACGTACGCCGGGTGGTGGGCGGGCTCGCCCGACGACCTCGGCCGGCCGGAGGTGTCACCCGCCCTCGGCGACCTGGCCGGGCTGCCGCCGGCGCTGATGTTCTGCGGCACCCGCGACACCCTCGCCCCCGGCTGCCGGCTGCTCGAGCGGCGTGCCGCCGAGGCCGGCTGGGACCTCGCGTACGTCGAGGTCGCCGACCTGGTGCACGTCTACCCGCTGCTGCCGTGGATCCCGGAGGCCCGGGACGCCTGGGCGCGGACGACGGAGTTCCTCCGATGATCACGATCACCGCCGGCCCGTTCACGGCCCTGGACGCGCCCACGGCGTACGCCGTCTGGAAGCTCCGCCAGGACGTCTTCGTCGTCGAGCAGGACTGCCCCTACCCCGACCTGGACGGCCGCGACGACGAGCCGGGCACGCGGCACGTGCTGCTCCGCGACGACGACAGGGTGCTGGGCTACGCCCGGGTGCTCGACGACGGCGACACCTGGCGGATCGGGCGCGTCGCGCTGGCCGGGCCGGCGCGCGGTCGCGGCCTGGCCGACCCGCTCATGCAGACCGCGCTGCAGGTCGCGAAGGGGCGCGACGTCGTGCTCGACGCCCAGTCGCCGCTGGCGGGGTGGTACGCGACGTTCGGCTTCACCCAGGACGGCCCGGAGTTCGTCGAGGACGGGATCCCGCACATCCCGATGCGCAAGCCGGCCTGACGCTCATCCCTCACGCAGCGGCGTGTGCGGCATCCAGTCGTACACGACCGACGTGCGCAGCAGGATGTCCTGCACGCTGTGGGACCGCGGGTTGATGACGCACCAGACGAGCCCGACCGGGAAGAGGACGTAGAACACCGCGCGGGCCAGCGCGACGAGGACCCCGATCCGCCGACCACGCCACCCGACGACCCGCAGCCCCATCACCTGGCACCCGACGGTGCGCGCCACCCACGCCCAGGCGACCCAGAGGTAGAGCACGGACAGCACGAAGCCCGACGTCAGGGACAGCAGCGGGATCGGCTCCCGGAAGTGGAAGGTGCGCGGGTCGAGGAAGAACAGCACCCCGTTGACGCCCAGGTAGGCCGCGCCGAGCGCCGCCGCGACGACGAGGCCGTCGATGACGGCGGCGACCAGGCGGCTGACCAGGCCCGCGGGCTGCCCCTGGAACGGCCGGGCCTCGCGGGGCAGGTGGCTGAGGTCGGGCTCGGTCACGGAGCCTCCGCAGGGCGGCTCGGTCGACGACGGCTGCGGCGCACCCGGACCCGGTCCACGGCCCGCCCGATCGCCTCGTCGGCGGAGATGCCTTGCATGCGGACGCCGCGCACGGTCTCGGAGGCCATCGACCCCGTGGACTCCCGGATGATCTCGGGCAGGTCGACCTCGGCGATCACGCCCTCGGCGAGGCCCACCAGGTCCACCCGGTCGATGACGGCGTCGACGTCGACGCGCGCCACGATCGCGTCCAGGTCGACCGTCGCGACGATCCCGTCGAGGTCGACCCGCTCCCGGACGATGCGGTCGAGGTCGATGCGGGCCACGATCGCGTCCAGGTCGATCCGGGACGCGACCGCGTCGATGTCCACCCTGCCGACGGCGCCGTCGAGGTCGACGGACGCGACCAGCTGGTCGAGATCGACGTACCGCCGCACCAGGTCGGTCAGGTCCATCCGGGCGAGCAGCTCGCGGGCGAGCACGGGGACGAGCTCGTCGAGGAGCCTGACCACCTCGCGGCGCAAGGCTCGACGATGCACCTCGCCGCGGCGTGCGGCCGCGACCAGCGGGGGCCGCAGCACCAGCGTCACCACGGGGGTCACGACGGGTCGGGCGACCGGCGCGGTCACGGCCACGACCCGCCGGCCGGCCCCGGTCGCGAGACCGGCGGCCACCGCTGCCGCGCCGAGGGTCGCGTCGAGCGCCATGACCACACGCATCGGGTCCTCCTGACGACGATCCGTCAGCCCAGAGTGGACCCACGGACCGTCACCGGCCTCACCCGGTACGGACGAGAAGGGGTCAGGCGGGGGACACGGCCGCGAACACCACGCCGTCGGCGGTGTCGTCGCAGGTGGCCTGCCCGCGGGCGACGAGCAGCTCGAGGTGGGCCTTGGTCTCCATCGAGGCCATGCCCTGCGCGAAGGAGTCGAGCTCGTCGTACGGGTGGTCATGGCGGGTCCACGGCAGCTCGAGGGCGACCTCGTGCCCCGTGCGCGGGCCGGCGGCGAGCGCAACGAGGCTCTGGTCGAGCCGCTCCTCGTGGTGGGCGAGCAGCTCGTCGACGCGGGCGTGCGACGACGGGGCGACCGGTCCGTGCGCGGGCAGCACCGTGAGGTCGGGCAGCGAGCGCACCTTGGTCAGCGACGCCATGAAGTCGCCGAGCGGGTCAGCGACCGGCGGCACCGTGAACCCGATCGACGGGGTGATCGTCGGCAGCACGTGGTCGCCCGCGAACAGCAGGCCGGCGGCCTGCTCGGCGTACACGTAGTGACCGGGGGTGTGGCCGGGCGTGTGCACCGCGTCGAGGGTGCGCGCGCCGACGGCGATCTGCTGGTCGCCGGAGAGCCAGGTGTCGGGGTACTGCCACCACGCCGGGTCCGGCAGCTCGCGCGGGCCCTGCGCCCACTCGTCGGCGATCTCGTGAGCGCCGGCGGTGCGGAGCACGGCGAGGAACGGGCTCTGCTCGAACTCCGCGGCGTTGTTGAGCAGGTCCAGCCCGGGCTTCTCGTCGAGGCCGAGCGCCACGTCGGCGCCGTACTCGTGGCCGAGCACGGTCGCGAGCGTGTAGTGGTCGCGGTGGATGTGGGTGACGAGGAACCGCGTGATGTCGCCGAACCCGTAGCCGATGTCGCCCAGGCACCGCTCGAGCAGGTCGCGCGCCACCTCGATCGACCAGCCGCCGTCGATCAGCGTCAGGCCCTCGTCGGTCTCGATCGCGTAGACGTTGACGGCCTTGAGGCCGTCCATCGGCAGCGGCAGCGGGATCCGGTGGATGCCCTCCGCGACCCGCCAGGCGCCCTCCTTCGACCAGTGCTCGCCGGAGTCCGGCGAGACGGCGTGCGCGGTGGACGTCGTGGAGGTGGTCACGTTCGGACCTTACGGTGCGACGTCCGGGAAGCCGAGGTCGAGGGTCGGCTGCTGGATGCCGCCGTCGATCTCGATGAGCTTCCCGGTGACGTACTGCCCCGCCCGCGACGCGAGGTAGAGCACCCCGGCCGCGATGTCCTCCGGCTCGCCGACCCGACCGAGCGGCGTCTTGGTCTCGAGCTGGCTCATGAGCTCCGGCTGGCCCGCGACGTACTCCAGCGCGCTGGTCATGATCGAGCCGACGTAGATGCCGTTGACCCGGATCCTCGGCGCGAGGTCCTGGGCGGCCATCTTCGTCCAGTGCGCCAGTGCGGCCTTCGCCGTGCCGTAGGCGACGAAGCCGCGGTCCGCCGTACGGCCCATCATCGAGCTGATCGTGACGACGCTCTTCTGCTTGTCCTCGTCCTTCAGCATCAGGGGTACGGCGGCCCGGGTCAGCGCGTGTGCGGTCGCCACGTTGAAGCTGAACGCCTCGTTGAGGAACCGGGGGCTCGTCTGGAGGAACTCCTTGGGGAAGGTGCCTCCGACGTTGTTGACGACCGTGTCGAGCCGGCCGAGCTCGTCGTACGCCGCCTGCGCGAGGCCGGCGACGGCGTCGAGGTCGCTGAGGTCGGCGGCCACGACGACGCAGCGCCGCCCGGTCGCGCGGACCCGCTCCGCCACCGCCTCGAGCTGCTCGGCGGTGCGGGCGGAGATGAGCACGTCGGCGCCGGCCTCGGCGAGCGCGACGGCGGTGGCGGCGCCGAGGCCGCGGCCGGCGCCGGTGACGATCGCGACCTGGCCGTCGACGGAGAAGCGGTCGAGGATGCTCACTGCGACACCAGCCCCTTGCCGGTCACGAGCGGGAGGTCGAGCGCGGTGACGAGCCCGCCGTCCGCGGCGACGACCGCGGGCACGCAGTTCACGAGCCGCTGGGCGGTGACGATCATCCCGGAGACGTTGTGGTCGCCGTGCTCGCCGTGGTGGGTGAAGTCGCACTGCATGTGCGGCTCGCCCTCGATCACGACGCGGTAGCAGCCGCCACCGTCCGGCGGGGTCGGCCACTCCGGGACCTGGTCCGGTGCGGTCCGGGTGATGTGCTCGAGCACGACGCGCGGAACGCCGTCGACCGTGCCGATGACCTGGAAGCGGACCGCCCCCATCGTCCCGGCCTTGACGACGCCGGACACGCTCTCGGCGTCGACCTCGGCGGGCCGGCGGTCGACCTCCTCGACGAGCGGCTCGTCCAGGGTGATGCCGAGGCCGGCGGCGATCTGCCGGACGACGCTCCCCCACGCCATGGAGAGGATGCCCGGGGCCCAGAGGAAGCCCGGCTCGTCCATCGGCCTGCCGAATCCGAAGAGGTCGTTCATGACGACCGGCTGGTAGTAGGTCGAGTAGTCGCAGATCTCCATCACGCGCACCTCGTCGATGCGCTGGGAGAGGCTGGTCAGCACCAGCGGCAGGACGTCGTTGGCGAACCCCGGATCGATGCCGTTCACGTGCAGGCTCGCGCCGGTGGTGCGCCCCGCGTAGGCGATCCGCTCCATCAGCTCCGGCGGCAGGATCCGCTCGGGCCACTGCAGCAGCACCGGTCCGCTCGAGACCACGTTGACCCCGGCCTCGAGGAACCCGATCAGGTCGTGGATCGACTCGAAGACCCGGTCGTCGGTCATCGCGGTGTGCACGATGCAGTCGGGCTCCAAGGCCAGCAGCGCGTCCGTGTCGGTGGTCGCGAGGACGCCGAGCTCACGGCCGAGCTCCGCCAGCTCGCCGGCGTCCCTGCCGTCCTTGGCAGGGCTGGACACCCAGACGCCCACCAGCTCGAGGTCCGGGTGGGCGTCGATGCCCTTGATCGCGTGGCGGCCCACGGTGCCCGTGGACCAGACGACGACGCGGTACGGCGTACGTGGCTCTCCCATACCGGGCAATCTAGAACACGTTCTAGTGCGCTGGGAAGGGCGCCGGAGCTGTAACGGGGTGTTGTGGCACCTGAAGGCCGGTCACACCGGGTCAGCAGAGGTCACAACACCCCGTTACAGCTGGCCGGCCGGCTCGACGTCGATCACCGGGCAGCGCGTGCCGGAGTAGATCGTGGGCATGCAGCGGTTGCAGTGGATGCAGATGCCCTCGGTGGCGCGGCCGGCGGCCAGCCGGTCGACCAGGTCGGGCTCGCGGAGCAGCGCGCGGCCCATGGCGACGAAGTCGAAGCCGTCCGACATCGCCTGCTCCATGGTGTCGAGGCGGTTGATGCCTCCGAGCTGCATGAGCGGCATCGACAGGGCCGCGCGGAACTGCAGCTGCTTCTCGCGGAAGTAGGCCTCCTCGAACGGGTAGCGCTTGAGGAAGCCCTTGCCCAGCGGCGTCCTCATCCCGAACCGCACCAGGGGCGGCATGGTCGCCGCGAACTCCGACACCGGCGCCTCGCCGCGGAAGAGGTACATCGGGTTCATCAGCGACGAGCCGCCGCTCAGCTGCAGGGCATCCAGGCACCCGTCGGCCTCCAGCATCGCGGCGTACTCCAGTGACTCCGCGGTCGTCACGCCACCCTTGAAGCCGTCGGAGACTGAGATCTTGGCGGTGACCGCGCAGGAGTCGCCGACCTCGTCGCGTACGGCGCGGGCGACCTGGCGGCCCAGGCGCGCCCGGTTGTCGAGGGAGCCGCCCCACCCGTCCTTGCGGCGGTTGAGCCCGGGGGCGAGGAACGACGAGATGAGGTAGCTGTGCGCCATGTGCAGCTCGAGGACGTCGAAGCCGGCGTCGACCAGCGTGCGCGCGGCGGCGACGTAGTCGCGCGTGATGCGGGTCAGGTCGGCCTCACTGGCGGAACGCACCATCTGCATCGACAGCGGGCTGGGCATCCGGCTGGCCGCGAGGGCGTGCACGCCGTTCGATCGGCCGTTGGCGACCGGGCCCGCGTGGCCGACCTGGCCGGCGATCGCCGCGCCTGTCTCGTGGATCGCGTCGACCAACCGGGCCAGGCCGTCGCGGGCCTCGGGGCCGACCACGATCACCTCGCGGTGGGTGCGGCCCTCGGGCGCGACGGCCAGGTAGGCGACGGTCGTGAGCCCGACCCCGCCCCGCGCAGGCGCCAGGTGGTAGTCGATCAGCGCGTCGGTCACCTGGCCGTCCGGGGTCCGTCCCTCGAAGGTCGCGGCCTTCACCGTCCGGTTGCGGAGCCGGACCGGACCGAGCCGGGCAGGGGCGAAGACATCGGGCGTCACGCCCGCAAATCTAGAACACGTTTCAGGTCGCGGAAAGGGCGCGCTGCCGCCGCAGCCAGAGCAGGCCGGCGACCGGGAGGACCGCCGGGACGAACCCGTAGCCGATGCCGAAGTCGGACCACACCGACGCGTCGGGGAACCACTCGGGGCGGACCAGGCTGAGCGTCCCGACCGTGAGCACGCCCGCCAGCTCGACCCACAGCATCACGCTCGCGAAGCCGGTGTGCCCGACCGATGCGCGGCGGATCGCCACCCAGCCCAGCGCGTAGGTGACGGCGGCGCCGAGCGAGAGCCAGTAGGCGACCGGCGCCTCGTCGTACCGCGTGACCAGCTGCACCAGCGACCGGGCGCCCGCGGCGAGCGCGAAGAGGGCGTAACAGGCCAGCAGCACCTGGTGCGGGCCCGACCGGGCGGAGCTCATGCGGTCATTTCCAGGCGTACGGCGATCACGCCGACGGCCACCGCTGCGACCGCGATCACCGCGGACGACCAGGTCGCGCGGTCGCCCTCGACCGACTTCATCGCGATCGGCATCACGCACACCGACGCGAGCAGGTAGCCGACGTACGTCGAGACCGAGTCGGGCCCGTCGCCGCGGAACGCCGTGAGCCCGGCGAGCGCGCGGACCACCAGCAGCAGCTCGAGCATCCACGCCATCTGGTCCAGCCAGGAGGGGCGCTCGCGGCCCCGCAGCGCGACGACCAGGGCGAGGACGAACACGAGGGCGGCGTACCCGACGACGATCCAGGTGACCTGGGTCGAGACGCTCGGCATGGGAGCATCATCGACCATGGCCCTGCGCTCGCCGGACACGGCCCTCGTCGACGCACTGCGCGCTGCCGGCTGCGTCTTCGCGGAGGACGAGGCCCGCGTGCTGCGCGACGCGGCCTCCGACGAGGGCGAGCTCGAGCGGATGCTCGCCGAGCGGGTCGCGGGCGCGCCGCTGGAGATAGTCGTCGGCCACGCGGACTTCTGCGGGCTGCGGATGGCCGTGGCGCCAGGGGTGTTCGTGCCGCGGCGACGCTCGGAGGTGCTGGTGCGGGTCGCCGCCGTGGGACTGGGCCCGGGCGACGTCGCGGTCGACCTGTGCTGCGGCACCGGGGCGCTCGGCGCCGCACTGCTCGACGCCGTGGGCGGTCTGGAGGTGCACGCCGCCGACGTCGACCCGGCCGCGGTCGCCTGCGCCCGGCGCAACCTGCCCCCCGATCAGGTCCACGAAGGCGACCTGTACGCCGCGCTGCCGGCGGACCTTCGCGGTCGGGTGCGCGTGGTCGTCGCGAATGCGCCGTACGTGCCGACCGACGAGATCGCCCTGATGCCGCCCGAGGCGCGCGACCACGAGCACCGGGTGGCGCTCGACGGCGGCGCCGACGGTCTCGACGTGCAGCGCGGCGTGATCGCCGGGGCGCCGGCCTGGCTGGCCCCGGGCGGCCGGGTGCTGGTGGAGACAAGCCGCGGCCAGGCCGGCCGTACCGTCGCGCTCATGGAGGCTGCCGGGCTCACCGCCGACGTCGTCCGTGACGACGAGGTCGACGGGACCGTCGCGATCGGACGCGCACCGTGAGCGGGCTCGCCGCCACCTGGTGGGGACACGCGTCGGCGACCGTCGAGATCGGCGGCGCCCGGGTCGCGACGGACCCGTTGCTGTCCGACCGGCTGCTCCACCTCCGTCGCCACGCGCGGAGCCCCGACGCGGCGGCGTACGACGCGGACGTCGTGCTGCTCTCGCACCTCCACCTCGACCACCTGCACGTGCCGTCGCTGCGACGGTTCCCCGACGACACCGTGGTGTTGGTCGGGCGCGGCGGTGAGCGCCTGCTGCGGTCGCTCGGCGGCGACCGCGTGCGGCCGGTCGTGCCCGGGGACGTCGTCGAGGTCGCCGGCCTGACGGTGGAGGTGCTGCCCGCTACCCACGACGACCGCCGCGGGCCGCACACCCGGATCACCGCGCCGCCCCTCGGGTTCCGGGTCTCGGCCGGGGACCGGTCGTTCTGGTTCCCTGGAGACACCGAGCTCCGCGACGACATGCGCGGAATCGGCCGGGTCGACCTCGCGCTCGTGCCGATCGGCGGCTGGGGACCCACGCTGGAGGACGGCCACATGGACCCCCACGCCGCGGCCGCGGCCGTCGCGCGGGTCGGCGCGGACGTCGCCGTCCCGGTCCACTGGGGGACGTTCTGGCCCTGGGGGCTGCGCCGGGTCGCCCGCGCCAACCACCGCCGCCTGTTCGTCACGCCGGGCGCGCGCTTCGTCGGGGCACTGCACGATGCGTCCCCGACGACACGGGCCGAGCTGGCAAGCCCGGGCGAGCGGGTGACGGTCAGGTGAGCCGCAGCCGCGCCACGATCGGCCGGTGGTCGCTGTTGAAGTCCGGCAGCACCCAGTGCCGCAGCAGCTCCATCCGCCCCGCCTTCCGGGCGGCCCGGTCGACCCACACGTAGTCGATGCGCCGCTCCCGCTCCGGATAGGTCGGCGGGGTCCCCGCCCCGAGCACGCGGTACGACGAGATCGCGACCCGGCCGAGCATCCGGGTGGGGCCGCCGGCAGGCAACCGGCGGGCGTCGGCGCGGGCGTCGAAGTTGAAGTCGCCGGTGCCGACCACCCAGCGGTTGTCGGTGCGACGCCAGGCCTGGGCGATGCGCGCGAGGTGCCGGCGCCCATGCCGGGCGTTCAGGGTCGCGGCCCAGCGACCCGGGGTCGCGTCGTCCTCGATCATCATCGGCAGGTGGGCGTCGAGCACGGTGAGGCGCCGGCCGCTGGCGCGGTGCTCGAGCGTGACCACGGCGATCCGCCGGCCCGCGAACGGGTAGCGGCCCTGGTCGACGTCGACGCCGGGCACGCCGTACACCAGCTTCGACCGGACCAGCCGGAACTTCTCCGCCCGCCACGACACCGCGAGCTCCGAGATCTCGCCGCGCCGCTCGAAGGTCGCGGTGCGCCAGCCGGGCAGCGCCCGGAGCACCGGTCCGAAGTGCTGCGCCTCCTGCCAGCCGACGACGTCGACGGCCGGGTCGGTGGTCAGCCGGCGCGCGTCGGCGCCCGCCTGCTGCGGGGAGAGCAGGCGGAGCATGTTCATGCTCGCCACGCCGATGTCGAGGGCGGGCTCCAGCGGCGCGACGTCCGCGCGTACGACCTGGGGCTCGATCGAGCGCGGCGTGGCCGCCACGCTCACCGTGCTCACCGTGCTCACCGTGGGGCGGGCGCTCGCGGCCGGGCGCGGGGAGGGCTGCTCCTCGGCGACCGCCGGCGCGACCAGCACGCCCAGGACCGTGGCCAGCAGCAGGAGCGGCGGCGGCCCCGCCCACCTGGCGTGCCGTCGCGCACGAGGAATCCGTCCGACCACGCGGCTTCCCCTCCGGCTCGGTCGTTCGACGACAATCACGCTAGCCCCACGAACACCACCCATCACGGAGGCCACGCCGGTCCGCAGGGCCGCTGTCACCGACCGGAGCAGCGATGGGTACCGTCCCGGTGTGACCACCGGACATCCGACGTACGACGAGCTCGCGGCCCTCCCCGCCTACTCCGCGCAGGCGGTGCCGGCGGCGTTCGAGGACATCAACGGCCACCTCAACATCCGGCACTACGTCGGCATCTCGAGCGAGGGCCTCGACGAGTCGCTGGCCGACGTGGGCATCCCGCAGAACTGGCCGAGCATCGCCGGGCAGGGCGTGTTCAGCGCCGAGCACCACATGACCTACCTGTCCGAGCTCCGCACCGGCGACCGGATCTCCGTGCGGGTCCGCATGGCCGGCCGCTCGGCCCGCGCCGCGCACGCGGTCGTCTACCTGCTCGACGACACCCACCAGCGGGTCAGCTACGTGATGGAGGAGATCTTCCTCCACATCGACATGGAGAGCCGCCGCACCGCGGAGTGGCCCGACGACGTCGCGGCCGCGCTCGACAAGCGCATCGCGGAGCAGTCCGACCTCCCCTGGCAGCCGGCGCTCTCGGGCTCGATGGCCCTGCGCTGACCCGACACAACCCGCCCGGATGGACCCGACCGGCCTCCTCGGCACCTGGTCGCTGACCCGCGTGGTCCACGACCACCGCGCCGGCGAGCGCCGCGACGTCAGCGGCACCGCCACCCTCGTGGCCGAGTCCGCGCAGCGGATCCGGTGGTCGGAGGAGGGCACGATGACGTGGCCGGGCCACGAGGTCCCGGTCGAGCGGACGCTGTACGTCGACCTCGGCCCCGACGGCTGGCTCGTGCGCTTCTCCGACGGCCGACCGTTCCACCCGTGGGCGGTCGGGGCGTGGGTCGACCACCCGTGCGCGCCCGACCACTACCGCGGGCTGGTCGAGGTGACCGGCGAACCGGTGGAGACCTGGACGGTGACCTGGGACGCCTCGGGGCCCGAGAAGGACTACCGGATGGTCACGGTGCACACCCGGCAGCACTGAGCGACCGGGCGGCGATCACCTGGGCGGCAGGACGCCGTTGCGCAGCCCCCAGGCGACGGCCTGGGCGCGACTGCTGACGCCGATCTTGCGGTAGGCCGAGCGGATGTAGGTCTTCACCGAGTTGATGCTGATGTAGACCCGGTCGGCGATCTGCTGGTTGCTGAGCCCCTCCGCGATCAGCGCGAGCACCTGCACCTCGCGCTCGCTCAGCGTCGCGGTGACGGAATCCGGGCCGCCGTTCCCGGCCGCGGCCTCCACCATGATCAGGATCTGGTCGACGCCGTCGCGCAGCGGCACCCAGGCGACCGCGCCCGTGCGCTCCAGCAGCACCTCGATCGCCTCGGCTCCCGGCCGATCGGCGTCGTACAGCAGGACGTCGGCCTGCCCGTCGTCGACGACCACGACTCGGCTCGCTCGCGCCGCGAGCATCGTCCGGAGACCCTCCTCGACGGTCTGGTCGGGGCTGGCCACCGCCAGCCTGAGAGGTCGTCCCGGCATGTTCGAATCCTTGCGACCCGGGCACGTCCGGGGCCAACCGGACTCACCACCCGAAGGGGTGAAAGTGCGACAGCCCCTCCCGGTGTCGGGAGGGGCTGTCAGCGGTCGTTCGGGGCGGTACGCCGGCTCACGCGGCGCGACCCAGCTCGCGCTGCGGGCCCGCGACGGTGACGACGACGTCGGCCGGGGTGCCGCGGAGCTCACGGACGGCGACGACGAGGGCGGCGACCGCGGCGGCGGCCACGAGACCCGCGAAGACGAGGAAGGTGTAGCCGAGGGCCACGATGGTGCTGTCGATCTCGAACATGTCGTTCTCCTGGGGTGGCGGGCCCGGGTGCGGTGGGCCCTGATCGGTGGATGTCGGTGTTCCGACAGCACCCACCGTGCTCCCGCCCTCTTGAGGTCGACTGGAACCTGACTGGGAACGTGCTACCGGTCGATCGTGAACCGGCCCGCGAAGGCCCGTAGCGGGAGGTCGGCGCTCGTGACGATGCCGGGGTCCGCCTCGACCACCGCACCGATCGCGTTCAGCGCCGGCATCCCGGTCACCGTCATGCCGATCGCCGCGAACGCCTCGACCGAGGAGAAGTCGGTGCCCGGCTTCGGGAGGATCAGGTGCTTGCTGTGGATGACCGGGTCGCCCTGGATCCTCGTGATGTAGCAGCCCTGGATGTCCCACCGCGGCTCGGTCTTCGGGGTCATCTGCCACTCGAGGTGCAGCTCGACGCGCGGGACGCCGTCGACCTTGCCGACGTACCGGAAGGCGCTGCCGCCGACCGACCCCTTCGGCAGCCGGAACCAGCCGAGATCGACGTCCTCGGTGCAGGCGCCCAGCTCGTACTCGAAGTCGACGCTGTCGAGCTCGATGCCCAGGCAGTCCGCCATCAGGTGCACGCCGTCGCCGAAGACCCGCGTGCCCATCTCCAGCAGCCGCGGCACCTCGGGGTCGTCGACCGGCATGCCGTAGCCGCAGTTGCGCCAGGTGTCGACCGAGTGGTGGCAGGAGACGTCGACGGACTCGATGCAGGTGACGTTCTCGATGTCGGTGACGTCGGCGGAGTGGACGATCGTGAGGATCTGCGCGAGTCCCGGGTTCATGCCAGTGCCGTAGAACGTCGAGCCGCCGCGCTCGCACGCCGCCGCGATCACGTCGGACTCGGTGCGGCCCGAGGGGTGCGGGTGGTTGGCGTCGCGGTGGTGGCCGGTGACGAAGTCGGCGGTCGTGACGATGTCGATCCCGGCCTCGAGCACGCGCTCGTAGAGGTCGACGTCGGGCCACACTCCGTGGAACGTCAGCACGTCGGGCCGCGCGGCGAGGATCTCCTCGACCGTCCCGGTGGCGACCACCCCGATCGGCCCGATGCCCGCGATCTCGCCGGCGTCGCGGCCGACCTTCTCCGGCGTGTAGCAGTGCAGGCCCACCAGCTCGAGGTCCGGCTGGCGCTGCAGCCGCCTCACCATCTCGATGCCGACGTTGCCGGTGGCCACCTGGAACACCCGGATCCTGTCCATGAACGCTCCTGAGACTTTCGTAGAGGGCTCGATGAAACTAGCATCCCCCGCATGCGCTTCGCAGTGGTCACGGCGTTCCTCCCGGTCGAGGAGATCGCGCCGATCGCCGTGGCGGCGGACGAGCTCGGCTACCACGGCCTGACGATCGCCGACCACGTCGTCGACCTCGAGACGCTCGCGACGCCGTACCCCTACGAGGAGAGCGGCCGCCGCCGCTGGGACCACGACTGCGCCTGGCCGGACCCGTGGGTGCTCGTCGGGTCGCTCGCGCCGGTCACGACGCGCCTGCGCTTCTTCACCTCGATCTACGTCGCCGCGCTGCGCAGCCCGTTCCAGGTCGCGAAGTCGGTCGGCACGGCCGCGTTGCTCGCCGGCGGCCGGGTGGCGCTCGGCGTCGGCGTCGGCTGGTGCCGCGAGGAGTTCGAGCTGCTCGGCCAGGACTTCGGCAACCGCGGCGCCCGCACCGACGAGGCCCTCGAGCTGATCCAGGACCTGTGGCAGCCCGGCTGGACGTCGTACGACGGCGCGCGGATGGTCATGAAGCCGGAGCCGGGCCGGGTGCCGATCCTGGTCGGCGGGCTGTCGGACGTCGCGCTGCGCCGGGCCGCGCGCCACGACGGCTGGGTCGGCGACGTGTGCACGACCGACGAGGCCATCGCGACCGCGCGGCGACTCGAGGACCTGCGCGACGAGGCCGGCGCCGACGGGCCGTTCGAGGTGATCCCGGCCCTGAGCGACGCGCTGCTGCCCGACGACTTCATACGCGCCCGGGACGGCGGCGTCACCGAGGTGATGACCGCGCCGTGGATGTACTACTTCGGCCGGCGCGCGGCGCTGGAGCAGAAGCTCGAGGGACTCCAGCGCTTCCGCGACGACGTCCTGGTGCACGTGTCATGACCGCCGGAGCCGACCAGCACCGTCGCAACCGGCGCGGCGACGCGACCCGCGCGCGGATGCTGGCCGCCGCCCTCGAGTGCCTGGCGACCGGCGACCCCGACGCGGTGTCGGCCAACCACGTGGCCAAGCGCGCGGGGGCGACCTGGGGCGCGGTGAAGTACCAGTTCGGCGATGTCGACGGGCTGTGGGCCGCCGTGCTCGACCACCTCGAGGAGCGCCGCGGCGGGCCGCTCTCCTTCCCCGGCTCGGCCGATCAGGGCGTCGAGGAGCGCGTCGACCAGATCGTCACGACGCTGTGGCGCGGCCTCGACCTGCCCGACGCCCGGGCGGTCGACACTCTGCGGATGGCGCTCCCGCGCGAGCGCGGCGAGCTGGAGCAGAAGCTGCCCCGCACCGCCGCCGCCCTCGCCTCGTGGCAGGCGAGCTGGGTCGAGACCTGTCAGGGGGCGTTCGCCGACCTCGGGCTCGACCCCGACCGGGTGCGCGAGGTCGCGGCGCTCATCCCCGGTGCGATGCGCGGCCTGAAGTCCGAGGCGCACCTCTCGACGTACTCCGACCTCGACCTCGCTCGCCGCGGCCTGACGGCTGCGATCGCCGCGTATCTCGGAGGTGCCCGCCCATGAACGGCACTATCCACCCGCACCTGCTCTCCCCCGGCCGGATCGGCACGATGGAGCTGCGCAACCGCATCGTGATGTCGCCGATGGAGACGATGTACGGCACGCCCGAGGGACTGCCGTCCGACCGCACCATCGCCTACTTCGCGGCCCGCGCCGCCGGCGGCGTCGGCCTGGTCACCGTGGGCGCGACCGGCGTCGACCCGCAACACCCGGAGACGCCCGGCGGCCTGCACCTCGGCACCGACGAGGCGGTGCCCGCGCACCACCGGCTCGTCGAGGCGGTGCACGAGCACGGCGCCCGCATCCAGCCGCAGATCGTGCACGCCGGGCCCGACGGCCTCGGCCCGGAGATGTACGGCGTGGACTCGCTCGGCCCGTCGGTGATCCCGTCGTACCTCACCGGCCGCCCGTCGCTCGAGGCCACGAAGGAGCAGATCTCGGGGGTCATCGACCTGATCCGCGCCGCGGTGGTGCGGGCGCGGGAGGCGGGGTACGACGGCGTCGAGCTGCACGCCGCCCACGGCTACATGTTCCTCGGGTCCTTCCTGGCGCCGCAGCGCAACCGGCGGGGCGACCGCTACCGCGGCACGTCGGTGGAGGGCCGCGTCAGGGTGGTCCTCGAGGCGCTCGCGGCGATCCGGTCGGAGGTCGGCCCGGACTTCCCGGTCACGCTGCGGATCTCCGGCTACGAGCGGGTTGCCGGCGGGCGGCCGTCGTACGAGACCGCCCTGGTCGCGCCGCTGCTCGCCGAGGCCGGCGTCGACGCGTTCCACGTCAGCGGCGGGGTGATCGACCGGCTGGTCACGCAGATGGTCAACGGTGCGGCGTACGGCGACGGGCTCAACGTCGCCGCGGCCCAGGCGGTGCGCGAGGTGGTGGACGTGCCGGTCATCGCCGTCGGGCGGCTGCACGACCCCGACCTCGCCGAGCAGGTGCTCGCGGACGGCCGCGCCGACTTCGTCGCGATGGGGCGCCCGCTGCTCGCCGACCCCGACCTTCCGCGCAAGCTCGCCACCGGCGCGCGGGTACGGCGGTGCATCTCGTGCGAGAACTGCATCGACTCCCTCGAGGAGCGGCTCGCGACCGACTGCGCGATCAACCCGCTGACCGGGCGGGAGCTCGAGCTGCTGCCGGTCCCGCTCGTCGGGACGCGGCGCCACGTCGTCGTGGTCGGGGGCGGCCCGGGCGGCCTGGAGTCGGCCCGGCGGGCCGCCGCGCAGGGTCATCGGGTGACGCTGCTGGAGACGACGGACCGGCTCGGCGGGCGGTTCCGGGCCGCCGCCCTGGTGCATCCGGACAACGCGCTCTTCCTCGACTGGCTGCTGGCCGAGGTCGCCGCCGCCGACGTCGACGTGCGGCTGGACGCGATCGGGAAGCCCGAGACGGTCGCGGCGCTCGAGCCGGACGCGGTCGTCGTCGCCAACGGCGCGATGCGGTTCATGCCCGAGGACGGCATGGACCGACCGCACGTCACGACCGCGGGCGAGGTGCTCATGGGCCGGCACGTCGGCCGTCGGGTCTGCATCGTCGGCGGCTCGCTGCCCGGCGTCGCCGTCGCCGGACACCTCGCCGCGGCCGGACACCTGGTGTCGCTGCTCGAGGCGGGACCCGCCCTCGCGCCGGAGGTCGGGCTCAAGCGCCGCACCGAGGAGCTCGACGCCCTCGACCGGCTCGGGGTCGCCGTCCACGTCGGGGCCGCGGTCGATCGGTACACCGACGACGGCCTGGTCTTCACGCCCCAG
Organism: Nocardioides sp. GCM10030259; assembly: GCF_042666375.1. NCBI lineage: Bacteria > Bacillati > Actinomycetota > Actinomycetes > Propionibacteriales > Nocardioidaceae > Nocardioides > Nocardioides sp. GCM10030259. The sequence continues at coordinate 366,693 of NZ_JBHTDF010000025.1, forward strand.
GGCGGCCGGCCCCGGGAGCTGCGCGCCGACACGATCGCTGTGACCGGCTGGTTCGAGCCGAACCTGCGCCTGCGCGACGCGATCGCCACCGCGCTGCCCGGCGTCGACCTGTACGCCGTCGGCGACTGCCGCGGCTACGGCCTGGTGCGCCAGGCGACGGAGGATGCCGCACGCGCGACCTTCGCCATCGGAGAGAGGAGCCGGGCGTGAGCATCGGCGGGTTCATCCACGACGACATCCCGACCGCCGAGGTCGACCGGCTCGAGGCGGCGTACGGTCCGCTGGCGGCGGCGGTCCGCGAGCTCGTGGACGCGACGATCCGCACGACGGTGCCGGAGGACGAGGTGCGCGCGGCACAGGCGGAGGTCGAGGCGCTGGTCACCCGGCTGCGCGCGCGGCAGCTGCCCGGACCCGCGGGCGTGCGCTTCAACTCCGAGGCGCGGTCGTGGAGCTGGGGCAACGCGGTGATCGGCCTGCGCAACGCGATCGCCCCGCCGCTGCAGATCGTGCACCCCGGACCCGGCCGGGCGTACGCCGCGGTCACGGTCGGCGCGGCGTACGAAGGTCCGCCGGGCCTCGTGCACGGCGGCGTCGCCGCGATGCTGCTCGACCACATCATGGGCGAGACGGCGAGCTCCGGCTTCAGCCGGGTGACCTTCACCGGCACCCTGACGATGACCTACCGCCGCGGCACGCCGCTCGGCGACCTGCGCCTCGAGTCGCACATCGACCGCGAGGAGGGCCGCAAGGTCTGGGTGGTCGCGTCGATCTCCGACAGCGAGGGGGTCACGGTCGAGGCCGAGGGCGTCTTCATCGTGCCGGCGTGGGCGGCCGGCTCATAGAACCTGTTCCACTTTTGGCCGCGGCGCCCTACAGTCCCGCCATGGCCCAGTACTCCCGCGCGGAGCTCGAGTCCGCGTTCCAGGACTACCAGGACGAGGTCGACCGGATCGCCGGCAGCGGCGACTGGTCCCGCTTCGCCGACCTGTTCACCGAGGACGCGACCTACAAGGAGCACGCGTACGGCGACTTCACCGGGCGGGAGGAGATCCGCAGCTGGATCACCCGGACGATGGCGGACTTCCCGGGCAGCGAGATGCCGCACTTCCCGATCGCCTGGCACGTCGTCGACGAGGAGCGCGGCCGCATCGTCTGCGAGGTCTACAACGCCCTGCACGACCCCGGCGACGGCGCGGACCACGGCGCCAGCAACCTCACGATCCTGACCTACGGCGGCGACGGGCTCTGGTCCTGCGAGGAGGACGTCTACAACCCGGCGACGTTCCTGCGGGCGACCAAGCGGTGGTGCCGGGTCGCCCGCGACCACGGGCGGATGACACCCCAGGCCGAGGCCTGGCTGGGGATGTTCGGCGGCTGAGCGCCTCGGGTCAGGCGCGCTCGGGCTTCGGGATCGTCAGCGCGACGAGGGCGCCGGCCACGGCGGCCGCAGTGGCGACGAGGAAGCACACCTTGAAGGCGTCCTCCGACGGCACCGACGTGCCGCTGATCGTCAGGCCGGTGAGCACGGCCGCCATCACGGCCGAGGCGACGGTGGTGCCGACCGAGCGCATCAGCGCGTTGATGCCGACGGCGGAGGCGGCCTCGTGCATGGGTACGGCGTCCATGATCAGGGTGGGCATCGCGGCGTACCCGATGCCGACGCCCGCCGAGCAGACCAGCGACGCGACGAGCACCTGCCACGGCGCGCTCATCAGGAAGAACGACATCAGGTAGCCCGCGCCGAGCACCAGCGCGCCGGCGGCGAGGGCGTACTTCGCGCCGAAGGTGCGCATGATCCAGCTCGAGACCGGCGCCAGGGCCAGCATCATCAGGCCGCCGGGGGCCATCCAGAGGCCGGCCGCCAGGATCGACTGCTCGAGCCCGTAGCCCGTCGACGCCGGCATCTGCAGCAGCTGCGGGAAGACGATCGCCTGCGTCATCATGCCGAACCCGACGGCGAGGCCGGCGATGTTGGTGAGCAGCACCGGGCGGCGGGCGGTGACGCGCAGGTCGCACAGCGGGTCGCGGCGGCGCAGCTCGTAGCGACCCCAGACGAGCAGCACGACCACGCCGACGGCGATGCACGCGACGGTGCGGCCGGAGCCCCAGCCCCAGTCGTTGCCCTTCGTGACGCCGACCAGCGTCGCGACGAGACCGACCGCGAGACCCACGGCGCCACCGAAGTCGAACCTGCCGTCGTGGGCGTCGTGGACGTGCGGCACCAGGAACCAGCTGCCGAGGCCGACGACGACCGCGAGGCCGGTCGCGACCCAGAAGAGCGCGTGCCAGTCGCCGCTCTCGGCGATCCAGGCGGACAGCGGGAGGCCGATGGCGCCGCCGACACCGAGCGTCGCGCTCATCGCGGCGACCGCCGTGGTCGCCATGGCCGGCGGCACGATCTCGCGCATCAGGCTGATGCCGACCGGGACGAAGCCCATCGCCAGGCCCTGCAGGGTCCGGCCGGCGAGCACCGGGACGAGGCTGGAGGAGAGGGCGCACGCCAGCGAGCCGGCGAGAAGAAGGACGGAGCTGCCGACCAGCACCCGCTGCTTGCCGAAGAGGTCGGCGAGGCGGCCGGCGATCGGCATCGCCACGGCGGCGCCGAGCAGCGTCGCCGTCACCACCCACGAGGCGTTCGACGGCGTGGTGCCGAGGAAGCGGGGCAGCTCGGGCTGGATCGGGATGACCAGCGTCTGCATCAGCGAGACGCTCATGCCGCTGAAGCACAGGAAGATCACCGTCAGCATCGCTGTACGACGTCCCTGGTCGACCAGCGGCTCGACCTCGTCCGCGGTCCTGATCGTGTCGGTCACTCTTCCTCCGTCTCTGGCGGCCCGTGATGAAGGGCCGACGTGCATCATACATATGTACGATGCACACGCAGGGTAGGCTCCGTCACACCCATCGCCGGGGCACCGCGAAGCGAGGAGAGGACATGGCCGGGAAGGTCGGCTCGAAGAGGTCGCAGGCGTCGCTGCTCCACGACCTCGCCGACGAGCTGCTGCGCTTCAGCAAGCGGCGGCACGCCAACGTCGAGGGCACCGAGCTCGACACCTCCGCGTTCAAGCTGCTGTGGGTCCTCTCCGATGAGCGGCCGCGCACCCTGCGCGAGCTCGCCGAGGAGCTCGACCTCGAGCTCTCCACGATCAACCGCCAGGTCAACGCCGCCGTCCGTGCCGGTTTCCTCGAGCGGTTCTCGGTGCCGGACGGCCCCAGCAAGCCCGTGCGCCCGACCGCCGAGGGGCGCCGGCTCTACGAGCACGACTCCGCGGTGCACGCCGACCTGCTCCGGTCGGTGCTCGCCGAGATGGGCGCCGACCCCGCCCGCGAGCTGATCCACGGCCTGCGCGCCTTCAACGACGCCTACGAGCGGCGTACGCCGCGGCGCCGTCGCGACTGATCTCACGCACCCGCCCGGTTGCCGTCGCCCCCGCGCCGCGCCGTAGGCTCGGGGGGCCATGAACTCGACGCCCCCTCCCGTCAGCACTCCGGAGCTCGCCAGCCTCGACCGCGACCTCGGGTCCGACGGCGCCTCGGTCATCCGCTCCCTCGCCGCGCTCCTGCACGACGAGGGCCGCGTCAGCGACGTCGACGTGTTCGTCGACGCGGTGATGGCGCGGGAGGCCCTGGGCTCGACCGTGCTGCCGGGCGGCATCGCGATGCCCCACGCGCGCAGCCACGCCGCGACCTCGCCGTCGATCGCGATCGCGCGGCTGCCCGAGCCCGTGTCGTTCTCGGCGGGCACCGATCCGGTGCGCCTCGTGCTGCTGATCGCGGCGCCCGGCGACGACTCGCAGGGCTACCTCGCACTGCTGCAGAAGATCGCGACCGCGGCCGTGAAGCAGGTCTTCGTCTCCGACCTCGCCGAGGCCCGGACGCCGGAGCAGCTGGCCGACCTCGTCCGCTCGGCGGTCGCGAAGCGCTGAGCCTCCTCCGGGGGCCTCGCCGGGGATCAGCCCTCGCGCTCGAGCACGAAGTAGTAGTGGCGCCCCTCGTGGCGCACGCCCTTGCCGTTCATCACGCCCAGCAGGGTGTCGTCGTCGACGGCCTTGAAGTGATCGATCACCGGCTGCCCGTCGTACACCATCGATGCCGTCACCTCGCCACGGAACTCGATGTCCCACAGCGACGCGAGGCCGCGGCCGAGGTCGGCGTTGGAGAACAGCTCGCCGTCCTCCCCACGGCAGATGAGCGGGTGCGCCTCACGCACCGAGTCGAAGCGCTTGCCGTGCCACCCCGAGGACGCGAGCATCGCGTGCACCGGGTGGTCGGTCTCGAAGTCCGAGCCGCGCCAGGCCCCGAGGACGTCGGCCGCGCGCACGGGCGCGCAGTCGGCCCACAGCGCGTCGAGGTCGGCGGCCGACACCTCGCTCGCGGCCTGGAACGCGGCGAGCCGCTCCCGCAGCCCGCTGGTCGTGCCTGTCCCTGCGGTCATCGTTGCCTCCTGGCTCGTCGGTAGGTCAGTAGCTGCGCGGCAGGCCGAGCATCTGCGTGCCGATGTGGGCGAGGATCAGCTCCTCGGCGACCGGGATGTTCTTGCCGATGCGACTGTCCCGGAAGAGCCGCTCGATCGGGTACTCCTTCGAGTAGGCCATCCCGCCGAAGGTCTGGAACGCGCGGTCCGATGCCTCCCAGGCGACCTGCGCCGCGGTGAGCTTGGCGATGTTGGTCTCGTTGCCGCAGGGCCGGCCGCGATCGAAGAGCCAAGCCGCCTTGTAGGTCATCAGCCGCGCCAGCTCGACCTTCGCCTTGAGCTGGGCGAGCGGGAACTGGATGCCCTGGTTGGCGCCGATCGGGCGGCCGAAGACCTCGCGCTCGGTCGCGTACCCCGCGGCCAGGCCGAGCGCGACCTCCGCGCTCCCGACGCCACCGGCCGCGGCGAGGATGCGCTCGGGGTTGAGGACGTCCCAGAGCACCGGGAAGCCCCGGTCGACCTCGCCGACGACGTACGAGAGCGGCGTGCGGACGTCGTCGAGGAAGACCTGGCTCGAGGTGACGATGTTGCCGCCCAGCTTGGGGATCGGCGCATAGCTGAGGGTGCCGTCGGCGAGCGCCTGCGGCACGTCGACGAGGGCGATGGTGAAGCCGGCGGTGCGGGAGCCCAGTCGCTCCTTGGCCTCCGCGGCGGGCGTGGTGCGTGCGACCACCAGCATCCAGCGGGCGTTCTCGACGCCGGAGATCCAGGTCTTCTGGCCGCGGATCACGAGCTCGTCGCCGTCGATGCGGGCGGGGGTGGCGATCTCGACGGCGTTGGAGCCGGCGTCGGGCTCGGTCAGCGCCATGCAGAACTGGGTGTCGCCGGTCGCGACCCCCGGCAGGATCTGCCGCTGCTGCTCGGCGGTGCCGTGCCGCGCCAGCGTCATCGCGCCGAAGCCCGGCGTCAGGATGTAGAGGAACGTGCCGGCGGTGCCGCCGGACGCCGCGAGGGTCTCGCACGCGATCGCGAGCTCGAGCATGCCCGCGCCGCCCCCGCCGTGCTCCTCGGGCACGCACAGCCCGATCCAGCCGCCGTCGGCGAGGTCGCGCCACGCCTCGGCCGGGAAGCGGTGCTCCTCCTCGCAGCGGGACCAGTAGGCGTGGTCGTACTTCGCCGCGACCGCGGCGACACCGTCGCGGACGGCCAGCGCCGCCTCCGGGAGGTCGAAGTCCATGCCGCGACCCTAGAACCCTTGTTGGCAGATTGCCAACAAGGGTTCTAGGGTGGAGCCATGACGGCCACGATCGACCGCCGACGGCAGGAGCGCGACGTACCCGTGCCGGCGGGCTTCGAGCCCAGGCGCCACCTCTCCGGCCTCGGCGCCCAGCTCGCGGGTCCCGCCAACGTGATCCTCCAGCTGAGCTGGCCGGGAGTCGGGTACGGCGTGATGAACAGCCGGGTGCACGACGGCTCCGCGATGCTCCACCCGTGGAAGCGGGCACGCACGACGTTCACCTACCTCGCGGTGTCGATGCTCGGCACCGACACCGAGCGGGCGACGTACCGCCGCGCGGTGAACGGGCAGCACGCCCAGGTCGTCTCGCGGCCCGAGGAGCCCGTGCAGTACCGCGCGATGGACCCGCGGCTGCAGACCTGGGTCGCGGCCTGCCTCTACTACGGCACCCGCGACATCATCGAGAAGATGCACGGCCCCATGCCCGAAGCCGAGGCCGACGCCCTCTACGCCCACTGCGCGCGGTTCGGAACCACGCTGCAGATGCCGGCCGACGCGTGGCCCGCGACGCGGGCCGAGTTCGACGCCTACTGGGAGGAGTCGCTCGCCGAGGTCCGGATCGACCCGGCCGTCCGCGACTTCCTGCTCCGGCTGACCCTGCTGCAGAACTTCCCGAAGCCGCTGCAGCGGCTGGGCCCGTGGAACCTCTTCGTCACCACCGGCTTCCTGCCGCCGGCGTTCCGCGAGGCGATGGGGCTGCCCTGGAACGACGCCCAGCAGGCCCGCTTCGACAGGCTGATGCGCCGCGCCGGCCGCGTCGAGCGCGCCCTGCCCACGTCCTTGAAGATCTTCCCGTTCAACGCACTCCTCGCCGACCTGCGGTTGCGCATCCGGTACGACCGTCCGCTCGTCTGAGTAGCCCGGTCAGGGGGTATCCGCGCGGCACCTGTTCGCGGATGCTGGACGTGGCGCGACCACTCACGGCCGCGACAACCAGCCCGGGAGGTCCGTCGTGAAGGTCCCACTCCGACCCGCTGCCTGGGTCGCAGGCAGCATCCTGACGCTGATGGTCGGCGCCGCCGCCCCGGCGTCGGCCGAGACCGTCGTCCGCGACGACCCCACCGGCGACGCGCCAGAACGCATCGACGTCACCCGCGCCCGGTACACGCACACGGACGACCAGATCCGGGTCGTCGCCCGCGTGCCGGAGCTCGGCGACGCCGGCACCGCGGCCCTCAGCATCAGCCGGTTCGGGATCTTCGAGGCCGGGTACGTCGTCCAGATCAGGAAGCGCCCCGACGAGCAGCCCCGCGCCCGGCTCCTCTTCTTCAACCACTTCGACTTCGAACCGCGTCGGTGCGCCGACGTCTCGGGCACCTGGGGTCAGCGACGGGTGACGCTGGTGGTCGACCGGTCCTGCCTGACCGGCCACGCACGTCGGCACGTGTTCGCCCAGTTCGGCATCCAGCACGGGCAGCAGGTCGACCGAGCGTCGGCGGTCCGGCGGCTGGCGAGGTCCTGACGGCGACGAAGGGAGTCCGACATGCGAGTCGCCACCTGGAACCTGGAGAACCTCTTCGCGCCCGGGGTCACCGACGCCGCACCGACCACTCTGGACGCCTACCAGGCGAAGCTCGCATCGCTCGCGGAGACCATCGCGGGCATCGACCCGGACGTCGTCGCCGTCCAGGAGGTCGGGCCGCCACCGGTCCTCGACGACCTCGCCGCCGCCGTCAGCGCGCTCATCGGCGGGACCTGGCACCACGAGGTCGCCGCACCGGACGACCGCGGGATCAGGTGCGGCCTCCTCTCCCGCCACGTCCTGGGCGACGTCGACCAGGTCACCGACTTCCCCGCCGGCCTCGGCCCGGTCAAGGTCAACGACTCCGGGCGGACCCTCACGACGCTCGGCCGGCCCGGGCTGCACGCCACCATCGAGGACGACGGCCGCACGGTCCACGTGATCTCGGTGCACCTGAAGTCGAAGCTGCTGACGTTCACTGGCGGCCGGTTCTCCACGAAGGACGAGGACGAGCGCGCCCGGTACGCCGTGTACGCGGTGCACCGGCGGGCTGCGGAGGCGGCCGGCGTCCGCGCGTACGCGACGGAGCTCCTCGACCAGGGCGGCGGCCAGGTGCCCGCCGTCGTGGTCGCCGGGGACCTCAACGACGACGTCCTGGCCGCCACGACCCAGATCCTGCTGGGACCGCCCGGGTCCGAGATCGGCACCGGTGGGTTCGAGCCGCCCGACCAGGGCGACGCGCAGCGCCTGTGGAACCTCGCCCCGCTCATCCCGGTCGACGACCGGTACTCCCGTGTCTACCGAGGCCGCAAGGAGCTCATCGACCACATCCTGGTGTCGCACCCGCTCTCGCGCGCCGTGACGGCCGTTGCCGCCGGGCCGGCGCCGAGCCCGTCCATCACCGACAACCCGAACACGCGACGCGACGAGCCCGGGTCCGACCACCGCCCGGTGTACGCCGACTTCGCCTGAGGACCTCGCCCGACGTCAGGGGCGGGTGCCGGAGACGACGAGCATCTCGCAGGGGCCGACGAAGCCGTCCGCGGTCTCGAACTCGCTCAGCGCCTCCTCGATCTCCGCCCAGGCGGCCTTCCGCTCGTCGGAACCGACCGAGGACAGCATCTGGTGGAGCGCCCCGAAGGACTCCTGCTCGAACCGGACGCACTCCGCCGCACTGGACATCCGGACCGGCGACGGCATCGCGGTGACGGTCACGTCGACCAGGCCGGCCGCGGCGTACGCCTCCTTGGCGACGCCGGGGGCCCCGAGGCTGAACGGCCCGGGCTGCCCCGGCGCCGGCGCCGGCAGGCCGGCCACCCGGCGGATGATGCCGACCGGCACCGAGAAGAACCCGTTGCGGTCGGCGGTCGAGTACACGACCGACGACAGGCGTCCGCCGGGGCGCAGGGTCCGGCAGATCTCCGTCAAGGCCCGGTGCTGGTCCGGGAAGTAGATCAGGCCGACCCGAGAGATGGCGGCGTCGAAGCCGGCGTCCGGCACGCCCGAGAGGTCCTCGCCGTCGGCCTCCAGGGTCGCGACGTTCCCGAGTCCCGCGCGAGCGGCCTCCGCCGCGGCGTACTCCAGGATCGCCGGCGAGATGTCGGTGGCGAGGACGTGCCCTCCGGGCCCGACCCGTCTCGCCGCGGCGAGGGTCTGCCCGCCCGCGCCGGCCGCGACGTCCAGGACCCGGCCACCGGGCCCGATCCGCGCGTCGTCGAGCATCCGCTCGGTGGCGGACCCGAGCCAGTCCTCGATGGCGGACCCCCACCGGTGCCACGCGGACGCGGCGGACTCCCACTGCGCGCGGGTGGTGGTCTTGAAGGCGATCGGGTCGAAGGTCGTGGTCATGGCGTGCTCCTGGGTGTCGGACGTTGGCTGGCCACCCGAGCGTCGTCCGCGGCCGGCAGATCCGGACAGAACGAGAACTGGACCTGCCCGGGACAACTTCTGGACTGCGGCGCGGTCGGAGTCGACACTGACGAGATGAAGGACTACGTCCAGTACTGCCCGGTGGCACTGGCCAGCTCGGTGCTGGCGGAGCGGTGGACGCCGCTGATCGTGCGGGAGCTGGTGCTGGGCGGCCGGAGGTTCAACGAGATCGACCGGGGCCTGCCCGGCATCTCACGCTCGCTGCTGAAGCAGCGCCTCGACCACCTCGAGCGCAAGGGCGTCGTCACCCGGGTCGAGCTGCCTCGCGGCGGCGGCCACGAGTACCGGCTCACGCCCGCCGGTCGCGACCTCGAGCGCGTGATCATGGCGGTGGGCGAATGGGCGGTGCGCTGGATGTTCAGCGAGCCCGAGCCGCGCGAGGTCGACCCGGTGACGCTGACCTGGTGGATGTCGCGGCGGGTGGTCGTCGACGCACTGCCGGACCAGCGCACCGTCATCCAGTTCGAGTACGGCGGCGACGCCCCGATGCGGATCTGGCTCGTCATCGAGAAGCCCGAGACCTCGGTCTGCACGGACCCGCCCGGGTTCGACGTCGACCTCGTCGTGGGCACCGACCCCGTCGACCTGATGCGGGTGTTCTCCGGGATCACGACCTACCACGACGCGGTCGTCGGCGGGACGCTCACGGTCGCCGGCCCGCCACGCCTGGCCCGCGAGCTCCCGCACTGGTTCGCCTGGAGCCCGTTCGCTCCCGCCGTCCGGGAACGGCTGGGCACCGGTCAGCCCTGATCCTGCCTCGCCCGGGCACGGTGGGCCGCGGCCTTCACCCGGCTCTGGCAGCGAGGCGAGCAGAACCGCCGGCCCCCGTTGCGCGAGGAGTCGACGTAGACCCGGTCACAGGGCGAGGCCGAGCACACGCCGATCCGTCCGGCCAGCCCGGAGCCGATCGCCATCGCCAACCCGACGGCGACGCCCGCCCCCCAGCCGACCACCAGGCCGGCGTCACTGCCGTGGAAGTGCAGGGTCCACCCGCCCTCGGCGGCGGGATCCAGACGGGGCCGGGTGCCGAACTCGTCGAGCATCTCGTTGACCACGGCGACCGCCGAGGCGGTGTCGGACCGGTCGGTCGCCTCGAAGACGGACCGCAGCCGCGTCGCCATCACCACGAACTCGTCGCCCTCGCGTCGCGAGACCGCGGGTCGGTAGTCGTCACGGCGCAGCACGGCCCCCACCGCCGCAGCCGGGTCCTCCGGCACCGCGTGCGGATGCCCGCCGTCGTACCCCGGCGTGAGCGCGTTCACCAGCCCGCACGTCACGTCGGTCAGGACCCGGACGTGACTGTCGAAGTGGAGTTGACCAGTCACGGCCACTGGATCTAGGTTGCCATCCATGACTGCCATGGTGCCATTGACCAGTCACGCGCGGTGGCCCCGTGCCGTGGTGGCGCTCGTCGCGGCGCGGGCGGTCAACCAGATCGGCGCGTTCGCGCTGTCGTTCCTCACGATCGCCCTCGTCGAGGTCCACGGCGCCGCCCTCACCACCGCCGGCTGGGTGGTCGCTCTCTTCGGGCTGGCGACCATCCCGTCCCGGCTGCTCGGTGGCTGGCTCACCGCCCGGATCGGCCACCGGCCGACGATCGTGACAGGCCTCGTCGGTTGCGCGCTGGCGCTGGTCGTCATCGCGACCTCACCCGGCCTCGGTGGCGCTGCCGTGGGGGCACTGTTGCTCGGCCTGGCGTTCGAGATCTACGAGCCACCGTCCCAGGCGCTGCTGGCCGATCTCGTGCCACCCGAGCGCCGACCCGAGGCGTTCGGCCTGCTCGGCGCCGCCCTCGCGGCAGCGGCGGTCGCCGCCGGAGCTCTCGCCGCGCTCCTCGGGGGCGTCGACCTCCGCCTGCTCTTCGTCGCCGACGCCGTCAGCTGCGTCGCGGCCGCGATCCTGGTGCTGGTTCTCGTCGAGGAGCCCCACGCGGCGGCGCCCGCGCCCGGCCCGAGATCGGTGTCCGGCCATCGTCCGTGGCGCGATCGGCGGCTCCTCTTGATGCTGGCAGCCGGGACCGGGAACGCGCTCGTCTGGACCTTCGCCACCACGACGCTCCCGGTCACCGTCGTCGCGCGCGGGCACGAGCCCGCGTTCACCGGCTGGCTGCTGGCCCTCTCGGCTCTCGTCACGATCGCCGGCCAGCGGCTGCTGCGCACCGCGGCGTTCGCACCGTTCCGGATGATCGCGCTCGGACTGGTCGCCGTCGCCGTCGGCTTCGCCGCTCTGGCGTACGCCGGCGGCGTGGTCGCGCTCGCCGCCGGAGCGGCGCTCGTCGCGCTCGGCCAGGTCTTCCTGCTCGGGCCGCCCTTCGCGATCGTGGCCGGGCTGGCCGAGCGGAGCTCGCGCGCGGCGTACCTGGCCGCCTTCGGCATCTCGTGGGGCATCGCCCAGACGGCGGGACCGGTGATCTCGACCCATCTGCTCGAGGTCAGCCTCCCCGGAGCCTGGCTGGCCGGCGCCGCGCTCTGCGCCGTGCTGGCGGCCATTCAGCCCCTGGTCGCGCGTGCGGTGGCTACCGATGATTCGGGCGGTGTGGTCCGGTCCGTACGCCCGTGAAGCTCCTGCTGACGTCCGGAGGGGTCACGAACCCCAGCATCCGCGAGGCCCTGGTCGGCCTGCTCGGCAAGCCGATCGCCGAGTCCCGCGCCCTCTGCATCCCGACCGCGTCGTACGGCCACCCGATGTGCACGCCCGAGTCGACCTGGCGGTTCGTCGCCGGCCAGTCGCCGGCCCCGACGTCCGACCTCGGCTGGAGGTCGGTGGGCGTCCTCGAGCTCACCGCGCTCGCCAGCATCGGGACGGAGCGGTGGGTCCCGTGGGTGCGGGAGGCCGACGTCCTGCTGGTCGACGGCGGCGACGCGACGTACCTCTGCCACTGGATGCGCGAGTCCGGGCTGGCCGACCTGCTGCCGTCGCTGGACGACCAGGTCTGGGTGGGCGTCAGCGCCGGGAGCATGGTGATGACGCCCCGGATCGGGGACGACTTCGTCGAGTGGGCGTCGGCTCCGGACGACCGCACGCTCGGCGTCGTGGACTTCTCGATCTTCCCGCACCTCGACGTCTTCCCGGCCAACACCATGGCCGCCGCCGAGCGGTGGGCGGCCGGCATCGGCGTCCCGGCGTACGTCATGGACGACCAGACCGCGGTCGTCGTGACCGACGGTCGGGTCGAGGTCGTCTCCGAGGGCAGCTGGAAGCTGCTGCCTGCCTAGCGGACGCGCAGCCTCCGCAGCAGCCGCAGCTGCTTGTTGCCGAGCTCGACGAACCTCTCCAGCGGCATGCTCGGCGGCGGGCCGAGGGGCAGCACCCGCTGGGTCGCGACGGTCTGGGACTCGGTGTACTTGCGGATGCCCTCGGCGCCGTGGCGACGGCCGAGGCCGGAGTCGCCCATGCCGCCCATGCCCGCCTCGATGGAGCCGGCGGCGGCCGCGGCGCCGTCGTTGATGTTCACCGAGCCGGCGCGGATCCGCTGCGCCATCCGGGCGGCGGTGCCGGTGTCGCGGCTCCAGATGCTGGCCGAGAGGCCGTAGCTGCCCTCGTTGGCGCGCGCGATCGCCTCGGCATCGGAGGCGACGCGGTAGAGCGAGATCACGGGCCCGAAGGTCTCCTCGAGGCACACGGGCATGTCGGGGGTCACTCCGGTGAGCACGGTGGGCTCGTGCACGAGCGGGCCGAGGTCGGGCCGGTGGCGTCCGCCCACCAGCACCGTGGCTCCGGCCGCGACCGCCTCGTCGACGTGACGGCGTACGACGTCGAGCTGGTCCTGGCTCGCGAGCGACCCGACGTCGACCGAGTAGTCGAAGGCCTGGCCGAGGCGCAGCGCCGCGACGCCGGCGACCAGCGCCGAGGCGAAGGCGTCGTGGACGTCGTCGTGCACGAGCACCCGCTCGACGTGGATGCACATCTGGCCGGAGTTGGCGAACGCCGCCGCGATGCAGCCGGCGGCGGCCTTCTCGACGTCGGCGTCGGCGCGGACGACGAGCGGGTTCTTGCCGCCGAGCTCGAGGCTGGCGGCGATCAGCCGCTCCCCCGCGCGGGTTCCGACGCGACGCCCGGTCGCGGTCGACCCGGTGAAGCAGATGTGGTCGACGTGGTCGACCAGGGCGTTGCCGACACGCGAGCCCGGGCCGACCACGACGTGCCACAGGTCGGCCGGCAGCCCCGCCTCCGCCATCCGCTCGCGCGCCCACAGCAGGGTGAGCGCGGTCTGGCTGTCGGCCTTGCTCACCACGCCGTTGCCGGCGAGCAGCGCCGGGAGCACGTCGCCGACCGCGAGGTAGAGCGGGTAGTTCCACGGCGAGATCACGCCGACGACGCCCTTCGGCACCCGCACCTCGCGAACCTTCGTCAGTCCCGGCATCGCGCCGCGCACCTTGTTGTCGGAGAGGTACGACGCGCCGTGCCGCGCGTAGTGCCGCGCGATGTTGGCGACCTGGAGGATCTCCTGCCAGGCGCTGAACCGGTTCTTGCCCATCTCCCACTGGATCAGGTCGAGCACCTCGTCCTGGTGCTCGACGAGCAGGTCGTGGAAGCGCAGCACGACCTCCGCGCGAGCGGCGTACGGCAGCACGGCCCAGGCCCGCTGGGCGATCCGCGCCGACGCGACGGCGGCGGCGACGTCGTCCTCGGTGCTCGCGGGGACCGGGACGATCGGCCGGCCGTCGTACGGCGCGATCGCGACCACCGGCTCGGCGCCGCCGTCGGGGTCGCGGAAGACGTGGCGCAGCAGCCGGTCGAGGACGGCGTCGTCGACCCAGGACGGTCGGACGGACGGGACGACGGGGGTCGGGCGTTCGGCGGTGGCGGTCATCGGGGTCCTCAGGGGTAGGCGACGGGTTCGGGCAGGAGCAGGGGGTCGCGCGTCGAGCGGCGGATCGCGGCGCGGGCCATCAGCGACTGGCGCAGGGAGTCCGGCAGGCGGTTGTTGGCGCGGTGCAGCCGCAGCAGCCGGCCGACCCGCCGCTCGCTGCGCGCCGTCGGCACCGGCAGGCCCCACCGCTCGCGCAGCCCGGAGTCGACGGTGAGGGCCAGCAGCTCGCGCTGGCGGCGGAGAACGGGTGCCGCCGCCATCGCGATCAAGCGCTCCGGGATCGGCAGCCACCGGGGCGCGGCCGGCGGGCAGTGCAGGAGGTCCTGGACGACCCGGTTGTTCTCGAGGCGGGGCAGCATCTCGTCCCACATCCGCCAGAACTCCGCGCGGCTGTCGGGCATCGACGACGGCCGGCATCCGATGAGCAGGCCCATCCGCCGCCACTCCCGGAAGAGCTGCTCGTCCTGCTCGTCGGTCAGGCCCGGGCCCATCTCGGTGAGCAGCAGCCGCCACGTCTCGTACATCGTGGCGTGCACCCACGTGTACGCGTCGGGGTTGAGCGCGTGGTAGCGGCGGCCGCGGTCGTCGACGCCCTTGATCGCGGTGTGCATCCGGACCAGCCGCTGGCCCTCCTCGACGGTACGGCGGCCGCCGTACACCTGCCGCAGCGCCGAGACCGTCGTGCGCCAGAGCCGCCCGTAGGGGTCGGTCTTGTAGACCGAGTGCTCGCCGACGCCCGCGCCGACCATCGGGTGCGCGACCTGGAAGACCAGCGCCCGGACGGCCAGCAGGAAGACGCGCTGGTCCCCGGCGGCGTACCAGATCACGGATCCGGGGCCGAGGGGCCGCGGCTCGGTCGGGTCGATGCGGGTGGACATGGGGCCTCCTTCAGGGGCGGGGCACGTTCTGGGAGCCGCGCTGCTGGACCCCCGGGTCGTCGCTGGTGCAGTGGCGGTCGGTCGCGGGGTCGCGGTGCGAGGTGTCGACGGGATCGCGCTGGTCCTGGGTGTAGATGCAGTTGTCCAGCAGCTTCGGCACGAGCACGACGCGACCGCTGCCGTCGCGGGTGCTGCCGGCCATGCCCTCGAGCTGGGCGGGGATCCAGTCCAGCCAGACGTCGAGGCCGTGCAGGTGGTCCGCCGACATCGTGCTCAGTGGCTCGCTCGTGCTGAGGAGCGACGCGAGCGCCGGACCGAGGTCGTCGAGCATCGCGCTCAACCGCGGCGTGAGCTCGCCGCCCTGGCGCAGCAGCCTGCGGATCTCCGGGGTCGCGTCGCCGAGGGCGCGGGTCACCAGCACGAGGTCACGGGCCGAGCTGCGCAGCGCCGGCGCCTCGTCGCGCACGGTGCGCAGCGGCACCTCTCCCCGCGTCAGCAGCGTGTCGATGTCGGGCTGGAGGTCGCGCAGCAGGCCGACCGTGCGCTCGAGCTCACGGGACGTGGCCCGCAGGTCGACGGACCCGTCGCCGAAGACGGCGTCGGTCTCCCGCGCGATCGTGCGCAGGTCGTCGAGGTCGATGTCGTCGACGAGGCGCTGGGTGCGCCCGACGATCTCGTGCACCGCCAGCGGCGTGGTCGTCTCGCTCGCCGGCACGTGGTCGCCGTCGGCCAGCCACGGGCCGCCGTCGACCCGGGGCCGGATGTCGAGGTACTGCTCGCCGACGGCCGACAGGTTGCGCACCTCGAAGTCGCTGTCGCGCGGCACCCGCACGCCCTCGTCGATCTCGAGCGTCGCGGCCACGCCCTCGTCGGTGAGGTGGACGTCGGACACCGCGCCGATGCGCTGGCCCCGGTAGTTGACGGTCGACCGCTCGTGCAGCCCCGCGGCCTGCCGCAGGTCGACGGTCACCCGCCAGGTGTCGCTGAACGCATGGCCGCCGACGATCGTGTCGGCGACGTACGCCGTGCCGCCGACGACGATCACGAGCAGCAGCACCTCGGCGAGGCGCACCCGTCGTCGGGTTCGCGCGAAGTCCATCAGCGCTCCCGTCCACGCGGGCGGAGCGGGTCGGTGACCGGGCCGAGCAGCGACTCGAGCAGCGCCGCCAGGCCGGCGTCGAGCGGTGGGTCGTCGCCGGGCTGGGGCAGCAGCGACTGGGGATCGAGCTCGAAGCGCAGGTCGAAGTTGGAGTAGTCGCCCGGCGTCGCGGCCCGGGTCTTCTCGCCGAACCTCACGATCCCGCGCAGGATCGGCAGCACCAGGTGGCGGGTGCGGCGCAGGCTCGTCAGCACCGGGTCGAGCCGGTCGAGGGTCGTGAGCAGGTCGGCGCGGGTCCGGCCGACGGCGTCCTTCGCGGTCCGCGAGAACCTGTCGACCTCGTCGAGCAGCCGCACCAGCGGCTCTCGTTGGCGTGCCGCGGCCCGGATGGCCGGGCGGAGGTCCTCGACTGCCTTCATCAGCGCGGGCGTGTCGGCCGCGAGCCGGGCGCTGAACCGGTCCATCTCGCCGAGCGCCCGGTCGAAGAGCGCGGTGCGCGCCACCAGGTCGCGCGAGGCGTCGGCGAGGTCGGCCAGCAGGCCGCGCACCTCGTCGGCGTTGCCGTCGAGCGCGGTGTTGAGCTCGTCGATGATCGTGCCCACGTCGCCGAAGCTGCCGCCGGTCACGAGCACCGACAGCGCGGCGAGCAGGTCGGTCACCTCCGGCGCGTGCGTCGTGTCGGTGAGCCGGTCGCCGGCGTCGAGGCGACGGCCGTCGCCGTTGGCGAGGTCGACGTACGACGTGCCCATCGGCGAGGTCAGCCGGATCTCCGCGGTCGCCCCGCGCCGCAGCCCCGCGCTCTCGAGCACCTCGAGCTCGACGTGCGCGCGGTAGTCGTCGGCGGTGATGTCGCCGACCTGCCCGACGACGACGCCGTCGAGCTTCACCGGCGCCTGCGGGGGCAGGTTGAGCGCGTCGTCGAAGACGGCGTCGATCGAGACGGTCCTGCCGTCGACCAGGGACGGGTAGGGCAGGTCCTCCAGCGCCGGGCCGCCGCAGCCGGTGAGCGCGACGCCGAGCGCCGCCGTCACGACGGCTGCGCACCAGCGCTTGCTCCGCGCGCTCACGGGATGTCCCCGGGCAGGAAGCCGAACAGCTCGGCGAGGACCGGGTCCAGCGCGCCCGTCTCGTCGGTCCTGAAGAGCGCGTCGCACAGCGGGATCGGGAAGTTGTTGCACTGCTCCGCGCGGAAGACCGAGCTGAACGGGCCGCTCTTCAGCGAGAACTGCACGCGCAGCCGCCCGCGCCTGGTGTCGTAGGCCTGCGCGATGTTCTGCGCGAGCGTCGGCATCACGTCGAACGCCTCGGTGAGCTCGGCCTGGCGCTTGCGCACGGTCTCGGCCAGCTCGAGGGAGGCCCGGACGTCGTCGGAGATCGCGGCGCGGTGGCGGGCGGTGAAGCGGTTGACGAGCACGCCCAGCCGGCCGAGCGAGTCGATGGTCTCGACGAGGTCGCCGCGCTGGCGGGCGAGCACGTCGGTGGAGCCGGCGACGCTGCGGGCGAACCGGCGGATCGTCGTGTCGCGGTCGGCGAGCGCGTCGACCAGGTCCGCGAGCCCGGCGGTCACCTGCTTGATCGCCTCGGACTTGCCGTTGACGGTGCGCAGGGCGCGCTCCCCCACCACCAGCGCCCGGCGGGCGCGCTCGCCGTTGCCGCGCAGCGCGTCGGCGCCGACCGTGACCAGGTCGCCGACGTCGCCGCGGCCGGGCCGGTCGAGCGCGCGCACCAGGTCGGACACCGAGCGCCCGACCTCGTCGATGGTCGCCGGGCTGCGGGTGCGCTCGGTCGGGATGACGGCGCCGTCGGGGAGCCGGGCGCCGCCGGCGTACGCCGGGCCGACCTCGATGTGCCGGTCGGTCACGAGCGACGACTGGAGGATCTCCGCCCCGGCGTCCTCGGGCAGCGGGTGCTCACCGCGGATCTCCATCTGCACCCGCATCGTGGTGCCGCGCGGCTCGATGGCGACGATCGTGCCGATCGGCACACCGAGGTACTCGACGTCGTTGCCGACGTAGATGCCGGTGGTGTCCTCGAAGTCCGCGGAGATCCGCTTGGTCTGCTCGCCGTCGCGCAGGACGAGGACGAGGCCGGCCACCACGACGGCCAGGGCCAGGAGCACCGCGAAGCGCCGGGTCATGAGCACTTCTCCGGGGTGAGGACGCAGTAGAACTCGTCGGGCAGCACGAAGTACGGCGAGTTGACGCCCAGCCACGGACCGTCGCCGGTCGCGTTCGTGAAGTAGCGCATGGCGGGGCCGCCGAGCCGGAGCACCTCGTCGAGGTCCTGCTTGTGCTTCGCCAGCGTCGTGAGCAGGGTGCGCGCGTCGTGGATGGCCGGCGCGATCGCCGACCGGTTGTCCTCCATCAGCGCGGTCAGGTCGGTGACCAGCGCCCGCCCGTCGCGCAGCAGCGTCGCGATCGCCTCCCGCCGCTGCCGGATCATCGTCATCACCTGATCGGCGTCGGCGAGCAGTGCGTCGAGCTCGTCCTGCTGGTCGAGCACGGTGTCCGTGACAGAACGCGTCGACCCGAGCAGCCGGTCGAGCTGCTCGTCGCGGCGCTGCACCATCTCCGAGACGCGCGTCATGCCCTCGAGCGACGACCGCACGCCGCCCGACGTACCGGCCAGGCTGCTCCCGAGCGTCTCGATCGCCGCGCTGACGGTGTCGAGGTCGAGCTGGTCGACCTTCGGGGAGGCGTCGAGCCAGAACCGCTCGATCGTGTAGGTGTCGACGGCGTGCTCGGCGCTGATCGTGTCGCCAGTGCTGAGCTCCGCCCCGTCGCCGGGCTCGAGCGCGAGGAAGCGGCGGCCGAGCAGCGACGCGAGCTTCACCTGGGTCGCGGTGTCGTCGGTCAGTCGGGCCGGCTGGTCGAGCCGGAAGTCGACGCGAACCGTGCTCTGCTCCGCGACGACGTCGGTCACCTCGCCCACGTCGATCCCCGCCACGCGCACCGCGTCGCCGGTGCGCAGACCACCCGCGTGGGTCAGGGTGGCGTGGTACGTCGGGTCCGCGGTCAGCACGCGCACCAGCACGACGACGAGCGCCAGCGCCACCACGCCGAGGACCGCCTGCAGCATCCGGGTCATCGGCACCGCTCCGTGTGCTTGTCGGGCAGCGGCAGCTCGATCGCGGGGGTGCCGGGCGCGCCCATCCGCAGCTGGCAGACGTAGACGTTGAGGAAGCTGCCGTAGCCGAGGGTCCGGGCGTAGATGGCCAGCTGCACCGGGATGCCACCGATGCCCTCGGCGATCTCGTCGGCCCGCCCGGACAGGAAGTCGGTGAGCCGTCGGAGGTGCTCGATGTCGCGGGTCAGGTCGGGTGCCGTGTCGCCCACGACGTCCGAGGTGATGGTGGTGAGCTCCTGGAGGTGGTCGATGCCGGCCGCGATCGTGCGCCGGTCCCGCGCCAGGCCGTTGGTGAGGTCGCCGAGGTCGGTGACCAGCCCCTTCAGCTCCTTCCGGTGGGCGTCCGCGGTCTGCATCACCGCGGTGACGTTGTCGATCACCGCGCCGATGATCTCGTCGCGGTCGGCGACGGTGCCGAGCAGGCGCCCGGTCTGCCGGAGCAGGTCGCGAACGGTCGGGCCCTGGCCCTGCAGCACCTGGACGATGTTGCCCGCGAGCTCGTTGACGTCGCCGGGCCGGATCGCCCGGAAGAGCGGGCGGAAGGCGTTGAAGAGTGCGGTCAGGTCGAGCGCCGGGCGGGTGCGGTCGACGGGGATCGTCGCCCCGCGCTCGAGCGCCGCACCGCCCGGCCGGCCGCGCTCCAGCGCGACGTACCGCTGCCCCATGAGGTTGAGGTACTCGATCCGCGCGATCGTGTGGTCGGTGAGCGCCTGACCGTCGGCGACGTCGAGGCTGACCCGGGCCAGGTCGCCGTCGAGGCCGACCGCGGCCACCCGGCCGACGCGGACCCCGGCGACGCGTACGTCGTCGCCCGCCTTGAGTCCGGTGGCGTCGGTGAACACGGCGCCGACCCGCGTCGTCGGCGTCGACGAGCGCTTCGCGAGCGTCTGCGCGACGATGCTGGTCATCAGCCCGGCGACCAGCGCGAAGGCGATGATCCCGGCGACCGCGACGGGGTGGCGGCGCACGACCCTCATCGCGCACCCCCCGGGCAGCCGGGCCCGCTGAGCGGGCCGTAGCGCGGGCAGTCGTCGGGTCCGTAGGCGTCGGGGAAGTCGAGGCCCAGCGCGGCGTTCATCTGGATCTCGTTGCCCTCGACGGCGTTGGCCCCGTTCTCGACGACCGGGAGCACCTTGGACATCAGCAGCTCGAAGCTGTCCTGCCGGTCCGAGAACTTCACGAGCGTCGCAGCGACGCCGCGCAGCGTGCCGACGACCGTGGGCAGGTTGCGGTCGAGCCACTCGCGTCCGGTGACGAGCACGTCGTTGCCGTCGCGGATCAGCCGGACGATCGCCTGCTCGTGGCTGACGACCGTGCGCGCGAGCGGCACCGTGCTGCGCACCGCCGCGACCAGGTCGGGCTCCAGGTCGCCGAGCACGCCGAGGTCGGTGGCGAGCAGGTCCAGGTCGCGCTCCAGCGTCGGCAGCTGGCGCTGCCACTCGTCGACGAGCGCCGCGCCGTCGGCGAAGAAGCGGGACAGGTCGTCGCCACGTCCGTCGAGCGCCGCGGCGACCGCCGACACCGCGGCGTCCAGCCGGCCCGGGTCGACCGCGACCAGCAGCCGCTGCGTGGACTCGAGCGTGTCCATCAGCCGCAGCGTCTTCGCCGAGGTGTCAGCCGGGATCACGTCGAGGTCGCCGACCGTGGCCGAGGCCGCCGCGCCGACCGGCGCGACCAGGTCGACGTACTCGTTGCCGAAGAGCGTGCCGGGCAGCAGCCTCGCCCGCACGCCGGCCGGGATGTCGTCGACGTACTCGTGCGTGATCACGACGGCGGCGGTCGGGTGCTCACCCGGCGTCACGGCGAGGACACGTCCGACCCGCAGGCCCCGGAACTTCACGTCGGAGCCGATTCCGAGCGAGTCGCCGACGGTCACCAACTGCACCTCGGCCCGATGGTCGGAGGTCACGACGCCGAGGTAGTGGGCGGCGATCACGCCGGACCCGCCGACGAACGCCAGTGTCACGCCTGTCCCGAGGAGGAACATGCGCAGGCGGTCGGTCCCGAGACGCACGGCCATCATCCGGAGATCTGCACCTGGGCGTCGGGGCCCCACAGCACGAGCGTCAGCACGATGTCGAGGACCGTGAGCGCGATGATGCTGGAGCGGATCGCGCGCCCGGTCGCCCGGCCGACGCCCTCGGGCCCGCCGCTGGCGGTGAGGCCGTGGTAGCAGTGGATGAGGGTGACGACGCTCGTCAGCACCAGGACCTTCACGCCCGACCAGACGATGTCGATCGGCGCGACGAACGTGCGGAAGTAGTGGTCGTAGGTGCCGGCCGACTGCCCGAAGAAGGTCGTCACCATGAAGTCGGTCGCGAGGTAGGTGCCGACCAGCCCGACGAGGTAGAGCGGCAGGATCACGATCCACGATGCGACCAGCCGGGTGCTGACCAGGTACGGGATCGGGCGGATCGCCATCGCCTCCAGCGCATCGACCTCCTCGCTGACCTTCATCGCGCCGAGCCGCGAGGTGAAGCCGCAGCCGATGCGGGCCGCGAAGCCGAGCGCTGCGACCATCGCCGCGAGCTCGCGGGTGATCACGAAGCCGCTGACGAAGCCGGTCAGCGGCGCCAGGCCGATGACGTCGAGGCCGTTGTAGCCCTCCAGCCCGATCTCGGTGCCGGTCAGGGTCGAGAGCATCAGCACCACGCCGACCACGCCGCCGCCGACCACGAAGATCCCTGAGCCGAGCGTCACCTCGGCCAGCACCCGACCGACCTCGGCGCGGTAGTGGGTGAGGGCCAGCCGGATGCCGAGCAGGGCTCGCCAGGCGAGCACGATCTGCTCGCCCACGCGGACCAGCGGGCCGACGACGACCTCGTCGGCGGCGCGGATGACCGGGTTCGCGACCGTGCTCATCCGATCGGACCTCCGGCCATCGTCGACCAGACCTGGGAGATCGCGAAGTTGGCCGCGAAGAGCAGCACGAAGTTGATCACCACGGCGCTGGTGACCGCGTCCCCGACGCCGGCCGGGCCCCGCGCGGCCGTCATGCCCTTGTACGACGCGACCACGGCGCAGACGACCGCGAAGACCAACGCCTTGCCGAGGCTCAGCCACAGGTCGGAGAGCTGCGCCAGCGTCGAGACCGAGGCCAGGTAGCTCGCCGGCGGCAGCCCCTGGGTCGCCAGGCTGACCAGCAGCGTGGTGATGATGGTGAAGAACATGACGACGCCGTTGAGCAGGATCGCGACGGTGACCGTCGCGGCGACCCGCGGCACCACCAGCCGCTCGATCGTCGAGATGCCCATGACCTCGAGGGCGTCGAGCTCCTCGCGGATCCGGCGCGAGCCGAGGTCGGCGCAGATCGCGGACCCGGCGACGCCGGAGAGCATCAGCGCCGTGATCAGCGGCGAGGCCTGGCGCACCACCGCCAGGGTGTTGCCGGCGCCGGTGAAGGCGACGGCGCCCACCTCCTGGGCGAGCACGCCGACCTGGAGCGACAGGATGATGCCGAACGGCACCGAGACCGCGAGGGCCGGCAGGCTGCAGACGCGCACGGCGTACCAGGTCTGCAGGACGTACTCCTCGACCGGGAAGCGGCGGTGCACGACCGTGCGCCCGGCACCGACCGCCACCCGCTGGGCGAAGCGGGCCAGCTCCCGCGTCTCGCGGACGGGGGCGACGTCGCGCAGCGACCGTCGCGGGTGCGCCGCGCGGTGGGCGCGGATGCCGTCGCGCAGCGTGCCCCCCACCACGGGCTGCATCGTCATCGGCACTCCCCAAGACTGTGACGCGATCACTGTTACAGCATTACTGTCACATTGCGTTCGACCCCGTCAAGAGGCAGAACGAGCGGGAGCGTCCACCGTTATGCGGTTCGACATCAGATGTACTGTCACAGTCATGACCGCCGAACCACGGGTGGACGAGCTGCTCACGATCGACGAGCTCGCGTCGGCAGCGGGGCTCACCGTGCGCACCACGCGCTACTACGCGACCCTCGGCCTGATGCCCCCGCCCATCCGGCGCGGGCGGATCGCCTACTACGACGAGGTGCACCGCGCCAGCCTCAACCTGGTGCGCGCCCTCCAGGCCCACGGGTTCACGCTCCAGGCCATCGAGCGGTTCGTGGCCAGCCTGCCGGCGGACGCCACCGTCGAGGACCTCGCGCTGCAGCGGGCGATGCTGACGTCGTGGAGTCCGGGCCAGCCGCGCACGGTCTCCGAGCGTCAGCTGGAGCGGATGGCGGGGCGACGGCTCACCGCTCGGGACCTGACCCTGCTGGAGACGATGGGCTCACTCGTGCGCGACGGCGACGACCTCGTCGCCCAGCCCAGCCTCCAGGTCGGCATCGAGCTGCTCGACCTCGACATCCCCGACGAGGGCCTGAGCGCGGCCGGCGACGCGATCGCCCGCCACATGGAGTCCCTGGTCGCCGAGCTCTCGGGGATCCTGCGCACGCAGGTGCTCGCGCCGTACCACCAGGGAGCCCACACGCCGGAGGAGGCCCAACGGCTGGAGCAGACCGTGGCGCGACTGCGCCAGCTCACCCTCGAGGCCGTCGTCACCGGGTTCCAGCGCGCCGCAAACGAGTTCATCACCCAGTCGCTGGCGCGCTGACGCCCGATCAGACGACGGCGACCGGCCCGGACACTCCGGCGCTGGCGAACTCGGCGACCACGGCCAGCGCCTGCTGCGCGGTGTCGACCCAGATCCGCTGCGCGCCGTGGGCGAGCAGGGTCTCCTCCGTCTTGGTGAGGAGTTCGTCGAGCATCCGCTCCGGCAGCAGGGGTGAGACTGTCAGGACCTGGACTGTGTGCACCCTGGCGCACCCTCCCGGGGAAGCTCGGAGATGGGGTCGCGACCGGCCGGCCGCGAGACGGCATCCCCGAGACTAGGGGCGCATCGTCAGGATTGGTGAAACCTCAACCAACAAGCCTGCCGACGGGCCCACCTGTATAGACCGCCCGACCTGCACAGACGACTCTTTTCGTCCCTTAAACATGGCGATCCGGGCGGATAACGTCGCTTAAATCGTGGTTCATCCTCGTTGGGCGCCGGGCAGGTAGGGGGGCACGACAGAACGATCGTGCCGTTGGACCCGCATGCGAGCCCGGCCGCGATCACCCCCCGAAATCTGTCTTTTCGCCGTCTCGGAAGTACTCACCCATGCGCAAGAAGCTCGCCGTGCTCGCCCTCGTGCCCGCGGCAACCACCCTGACCCTCGGCATCGGCGCCGCCGCCATCACCACCGGCGACCGCGACCTGCCGTCCTGCACCTCCAAGCCCGCCATGAAGGACGTGCCGCCCGGCGGCAAGTACAGCCTCGTCTGCGTCCTGAACGACCCGGATCGCTCCACGGTGACGTTCGGACCGTTCACGAAGCCTTCGAAGCCCAAGCACACGAGGAAGCCGTCGCCGACCCCGTCGCCCACACCCACCCCGGCGCCCGTCCCCACGGCGACTCCCACTCCGACCCCGACGCCTACCCCGACGCCTACCCCGACGCCCACTCCGACCCCGACACCTACGCCGACGCCGACGCCCACGCCGACGCCCACTCCGACCCCGACGCCTACGCCCACGCCGACCCCGACCCCGACGCCGACCCCGACGCCCACGCCGGCACCGGCGCCGCCCAGCGGCTGCGTGCAGCCCACCTCCGCGAACACCGGCGCCAGCGGCAACCTGGCCACCTACAGCGGCCCGACGACGCTGACCACGCCCGGGCAGGTCCTCGAGAACGTCCGCGTCAACGGCTCACTGCAGATCGCGGCCGACAACGTGACCATCCGCAACGTGGCGGCCACCGGCGGCATCTTCGTCAACCGCGCCAAGAACGCCACCATCAGCCGCTTCACCGGCACCAGCGTCGCCACCTCCTCCGGCCCCGGCATGACCGTGGAGTACAGCAACCTCGGCGGCGTGACCGGCGGCGACAGCCTGACGGTCACCAGCGACAACGGCACCTACATCACCGGCGCCACCATCCGCGGCAACTGGATCCACGACCCCAAGCCGAGCGGCGACCAGCACTACGACGGCATCCAGGTCCGTGGGGCCTCCAACGTCGTCATCGACTGCAACAACTTCGAGCTCGGCACCTACCAGACCCAGTACAACGCGGCCGTCTACTTCGAGCAGGCCAACGGCGGCTACTCGAACGTGTCGGTGACCGACAACTGGCTCACCGGTGGCGCGTTCTCGGTGATGTTCGGCACCGCCAACGATTCCAGGACGGTGCTCTCCGGCAACAGGTTCGGCGGCGACATCCACTGGAACACCTGCTACGCGGAGCAGTCCAACTCGACCCCACCCACGCAGGTCGACAACACCCGCGACGGACGCGCCTTCACGCCCTGCGCGTAGGCACAGGTGGCGCCGCGCCTTGGATGCGCGGCGCCCCTGCCGATGTGTCCCCAGGAAGCGGCTTCGGGGGAGCCGCAACGCAGTCCCACCCTCAGGAGCAAGGAAATGAGCAAGTTCACTCGGGTCCACCGCGCTGCGCTCGCAGCAGTCGTCGCCGCGTCGCTGTGGGCGGCCGGCGGGTCGACCGGAGCAGCGGGCCGGACCACCTCGGACTCCGAGCCCGACCAGTCGGGCGGCCGGGCCGCCTACGGCCTGTGGTCCGGCTCGGCACGCCCTGCCGACCCGGTCGCCAGCGACCGTCGCCGGGTCCGTGTCGGAGTCGAGTTCTCGAGCCGGCGCGCGGGCAAGATCCGGGCCGTCCGCTTCTACCGCGGCACCTCCGACCGGCACGCGTACGGCGTCCAGCTGTCGACCGCGCGGGGGAAGGTCCTGGCCCGGGGTACGGCGCGCGCACGGTCCGGGCCGGGCTGGCGCGTCGCGCGGCTGTCGCACCCGGTGCGGGTCAAGCCCGGCCGGCACTACGTCGCGTCGTACCTCGCCCCGCGCGGTCGCTACGCGACGACACGTGACGTCCTGAGCCCGAGCGACCCCGTGCGCCACCGGGCGCTGACCGCCTGGCGCGGGACCCTCGGCGGGCAGGCCGGCGCCCGCATGCGTCACACCAGCACGCACTACTGGGTCGACGTGCGCTTCCTGCCGCGCCGGCACCGTGGCGGCAACAAGCCGGCTCCGACGCCCGCGCCGGCCCCGACGCCGGTCGCGCCCGGTGTCTGCGTGCAGCCCACCGCCGCGAACACCGGCGCCAGCGGCAACCTGGCCACCTACACGGGTCCGACGACGCTGACCACGCCCGGGCAGATCATCGAGAACGTCCGCGTCAACGGCAGCCTGCAGGTGCTGGCCGACAACGTGACCATCCGCAACGTGGCGGCCACCGGCGGCGTCTTCGTCGACCGCGCGTGGAACACCACCATCAGCCACTTCACCGGAACCGCCATCGCCAGCTCCTCCGGCCCCGGCATGACCGTCGAGTACAGCAACCTCGGCGGCGCCACCGGAGGCGACAGCCTCACCGTCACCAGCGACAACGGCACCTACATCACCGGAGCCACCATCCGTGGCAACTGGATCCACGACCCGAAGCCGACCGGCGACCAGCACTACGACGGCATCCAGGTCCGCGGCGCGTCCAACGTCGTCATCGACTGCAACAACTTCGACCTCGGCGCCTACCAGACCCAGTACAACGCGGCCGTCTACTTCGAGCAGGCCAACGGCGGCTACTCCGCCGCCAGGGTCACCAACAACTGGCTGACCGGCGGCGCGTTCTCGGTGATGTTCGGCGCCGCCAACGACGGCAGCACGGTCCTGAGCGGCAACAAGTTCGGCGGCGACATCCACTGGGACACCTGCTACGCCCAGCAGTCGAACTCCACCCCGCCCACCCAGCTCGACAACACGCGCGACGGACGCCTCTTCACCCCCTGCTGAGCACCGCCGCCTGCCGTCCCGACCGGGACCCAGAACGCACCCCCCGACCGGTTCCGGTCGGGGGGTGTCTCACGCATGGAACCACGGGAAGCGTGCTACCTCCGCAGATCATGAGGCCATCACCGAAGGTGGCATGGTCACAGCGCGGACGTGGTGCCTCCCGCCTCCTCGGCGGCCCAGCGGTCCAGCTCTTCCTGGGTGAACGCCCGCAGGACGCAGAACTCGTTGCCGTCGGGGTCCGCCATGACCACGAAGGTCTGGTCGGGGCGCTGACCGACGTCGACCCGGGTGGCGCCGAGCGCCTCGAGGCGCGCGACCTCCGCGGCCTGGTCCTTCGGCCGCAGGTCGGGGTGCCAGCGGTTCTTGACCGTCTTGCCCTCCGGCACCTTCAGGAACAGCAGGTCGGGCGCGACGCCGTCCTGCGGGCTGCCAGCCGGTGGCTCGAGGACGACCTCGTCTGCGGTGTCATGGGTCCGTCGCCAGCCCAGAGCCTCCTGCCAGAAGGCGGCGGCGCGCTGCGGGTCGGTCGAGTCGAGGTTGAAGCACTGGATCTGGAGGTCCGTCATGGCCGGCAGCGTGTCACCCGGGCGATCCGTCGCGCCATCCGGATTGGATCGACCTCGGGACCGCCGGGGCCAGGTCAGGCCGCAACGGCATCCTTGCGGGGTCGACCGCGAGGCTTCTTCCTCGGCACGACTGCGCCGTGCAGGAACAGGTGCCCACCCCACACCCCCCACGGTTCACGGCGCTCGAGTGCGCCGTTCAAGCACCGGGCCCGGACGGGGCACGGTTGGCAGAGCGCCTTCGCGGCCTCCACCTCGTCCGGGGTGTCGCCGAACCACAGCTCTGGATCGTTCACACGACACGGAAGCCGATCCTCGACCCCGTCGGCCTGACCGTGCAGCCGCGCCAGGCTCGCAGGCGTCCGCACTGCTCCATCACCGGACTTCTCGACCGTCCTCAACCAGTTCTCCATCTGACATTCGTAGTACGAGGCACCGACAGTCACCTCCTGGTCACGAGACGCTCCGGTCCGTCTCAAAAGTATGACACAAGACGAGACGGCTCGGTTCGTTAGAGTGGTTCCATGTCACGCCCGAATCCCCAGCGACGGAATGCCGCGTCGCATCGCGCGATCCTCGAGGCCGCCTGGGCCGAAGTCCTGGAGAAGGGATACGAGGGGCTGACGATCGAGGGCATCGCGGCGCGGGCCGGCGTGGGAAAGCAGACGCTCTACCGCTGGTGGCCCTCGAAGGCCGCCGTCCTGTTGGAGGCGGTCAACGCGCGCACCCAACAGACCTCGACGTTTCCTGACACCGGAGACGTCGTCGCTGATCTCGGCGGTCAGCTCGCGGGCGTGGCCACGTTCCTCGCCGACGAGGGCGGCACGGTCCACCGTGCCCTCCTGGCGGGCGCCCAGTCGGACCCGAGTCTCGCCTCCGAGCTCCGCCGCCAGATCATCGAACCCCGCACTCACGCTTGCGTGGAGCGGTTGGTCGAAGCACAGGCCGCCGGACAGATCCGCGCCGACGTGGACCCTCTCGACATCGTCGAGCTGGTCTACGCCCCCCTCTACTATCGAATGATCCTCGGCACCCGGCCCTTGAGCGCGATCGACGCCCGGCAGCAGTTGCAGCGAATCCTCGACGGGCTCGCCGTCACGTCCTGAGAAGAGCCGTCGTCAGGAGGAGAACCGCTCGGCGGTGGCGGCGTCCGCAGGAACGAAGGTCTCGAGGTGGAGGCCGTCGACCGTGAGGTCGTTGGCCATCTCCAGCCGCGCGGAGACGCTGAAGAGTCGGAGCACGTGATCGCCCTGGTCGACCTCCATCGTGAGGACCGGCCCCGTGCTGGCCGCCCCGGGCCGGACGGCGCCGAGCCACGACTCGGCCTCGATCAGCAGGGCGCCGAGCCGCGGATCCCGTGTCTCCTCCGCGCGATGACGGAGCTGGCCGACCAGATGGCCGCCCCACTCGGCGAGATTGCGGATGCGAGGAGCGAGACCGCCCGGATGCAGGGTGACCCTGATGGCGTTGACGGGCGGCTCCAGGAGCTCGGGTGCACACCCGGCCAGCAGGGCGGCCACCGCCGCGTTGCTGTCGACGACGTCCCAATGGTCGTCGAGCAGCAACGCAGGCCAGGGCAGGTGGGCATCGAGAAGCCGACGCAGCCCGTCCAGCACAGGGGCGAGGTCGCGGCTGTCCAGGTCCCGCTCGTCGTGGGGCGGCGCGAAGCCGGCCGCGAGGAAGAGCTGGTTCTTGACGCGCAACGGGACGTCGAGGTGGTCGGCGAGCGTGGCGACCATGCGGCGCGTCGGTGCGGACCGGCCGTTCTCCACGAAGCTGAGGTGACGGGTGCTGACCGACGCCCGACTCGAGAGCTCCAGCTGACTCATCCGGCGCCGACCGCGCCACTCCCTGAGAAGGTCCCCGACCGTGTGGTCGCGCGTCGTCGTTGCAGGCATGGGCACGCACCCTAGTAGCGGTTCTCCGCTCGATCATGACCTCGGAGGTAATGGTCGCGACGCGCGCGCTCCGTCAGGCTCCACTCGAACGCATCCAGAGGAGAGTGACCCATGACGACCAACGCCCACACCACCGCGACGGGAACCACGACCGACACCGAGACGAGCACCAGCGAGGCCAAGGACGTCGTCCGGGCCTACCTGGCGACGTGGAACGCGACCGGGGAGCCGGAGCAACGGCGACTGCTGGCGCAGCACTGGTCCCCGGAGGTGACCTACGTGGATCCCCTGGCGGCCGTGCGAGGTCACGACGACCTCCGCGCACTCCTGAGCGGCGTGCACGTGCAGTTCCCGGGGTTCGTGTTCTCGCTCGTCGGGAACATCGACGCCCACAACCGCCAGCTCAGGTTCCAGTGGGGACTGGGGCCCGCCGGGGACGAGCCCGCCGTCATCGGCTTCGACGTCCTCGTCCTCGACGAGGACGGCCGCATCCTCGACGTCCGTGGCTTCCTGGACCGGGTTCCCGGCTGACGACACGAACGCGAAAAGGCCCCTGGCCCGCGTCTCCGCGGACCAGGGGCCATTCGGTTGGAGCCGCCTGTCGGAATCGAACCGACGACCTCTTCACTACGAGCGGCGCTCCCTGCCTCGTTTGTCGCGTTGGTGAGCGTGACCCACGCTTGGAGACGTTGCCCGGTGAGCGTCGATCTCGATCTGGGGGGCCGCCGGGGGCCGCACTGTCGTGATGATCCAGTGCAGACCCGCGTCGTATCAGACTCGTGAACCGGTCAGGACGCAATGCAGGGGCCGCCGGCTCCGCGGCATCCCACACGGCAACCCGACGAGATGCCACCCCACCGTCAGCACTACCAGGGGAACCTCGGCACGCTCAGCGGCTGTCATGTGGACACCGACGGCACGCTCGACCAGGACCGATTCCGTTCGAGGACTGCCAGCGTGTTCTTGCAGGTCAGCATCACAGTGTCCTGCCACATTCTCGCCACACCCCAGCACGCGTAGCGCTGTAGCCCTCTTCGCCCAGAAGGACGCGGCGGCTGATCTTAGTAGACCTGCGGACCATTCGACCCGGACGCTGCCGGGCTCGAGCGTGCAGCGGCGCACCGAGGCGCCGATCGGTCCGCAGTTGTACGAGCTCCGCGATCAGGCCGCGGAGCGTCGTGACTCCTGCGCGCCTCGTCCCCGTGTTCCCCACGTCGGCGCGGAGGTCCGTTCGAGACTGCCGACGGGCAGCAGCAACCAGTGCCGACCGGCACAGACCACCTTCGCGATCTCCACGGGCCCGTCGGTGCTCTCGACGACATCGCGCCAGTGCACCTCTGCCAACGCACCGCATTCCGGACACCAGGTCATGTCCATCTCGCACCCCCCGAGGTCTCGTTCACAGGAAGAGCAGGGCACCTCGCTTCAGATACGGAGTCCCCGGTGAGCGAGGATCTCGTCATGGAGAGCATCGAGCTGATCGGGGTGCCCTTCGACGGCTACGGCAGGCCCGGTCATCAGGCAGCGGCGGCCGGGCGCTTGAGAGCGGCGGGCCTGACCACGGCGCTGGGGGAGCTGGAGGTCACCGACCGCGGCGACCTCCAGCTGCCCCCGCCCGACGGAGGTGACTGCACCACCCTGCTGGGCACGATCCCTGCCTTGCGACGCAGAGAGCCGGTGGGGCTGCTCTTCGTCGACGGCCACGAGGACACCATGCCCCTGGACGTCTCTGAGGACGGCGAGGCGGCCAACGCCGAGATCGGGCCTGCTTCTCGGACTCACCGGTCGTCTCCTGCGAGGTCCGCTCGCAGGGCGTCGCGGCCTTCTCCCGAGATCCGAGCTCGCCGTCCTGGGTCCCCGAGACCAGGCGTGGCGGCATCGGCACAACGTCGGTTCCCTGCGCGACCACGGCGTGTGGTTCCAGGACTGCTCACAGACCTCCGCACATCCCGAGGAGAACGCCCACGAGGCGGTGCGGCACCTACGCGCGGCCACGGAACACTGGTGGCTGCACGTGGACCTCGACGTACTCGATCCCGAGGAGTTCCCCGCACAGGGTGTACCCGGCGATCCCGGCACGCCCGGCGGCCTCAGCTGGGAGACGCTGACGAACGTGCTCCGCACCGCCGTCGAACAGGACGGTTGCGCCGGATGGAGCATTGCCATCTACGACCCGGAACTCGATCCGTCAGGAGCAGACGCCACGCGCATCGTCCGGTTGGTCACGGACGTGGCGTCGGTCATCAGGGTGCTGCTCTCCGCCGCATGCTGGAGCCCCGGTGCGGCCCGTCCGCCGAGCTAGAGGACTGCGTTGGATCGAACTCGTCGATCGGGATGATGCGAACACGGGGCAGTTGCTCGTTGAACGCGCGCACGTCGTATTCGAGATCAAAGGTCGCCAGCCCCTGCTCGACGAGCTCGATGAAGGCTTGATTGCGGAATTCGACGAAGCCGACGACGCCGACCCGGCGACCGTCCAGCAGACTACCGACCTGGTCGACGAAGTCGCCGTCGTTGCTGACGAGCAGCACATCCGCGTCGCGATTGCCGATCTCGTCAAGCGTCCGCTGGATGGCGATATCGACCACCTTCTCGCCGACGCTGCCCGACAACGCGACGGGTCGGTATCCGATCGCCAGCAGCGCTTGAACGAACGCCATCGGAAGCTCGTTGTTCGCGGCGAGGAAGAACAGCCCGGTCGCCGGCTGAGCCCAACGCTCCCGAGCGAACTGCAGCAGGCGCTCCCATCGCGGGCGCTCTTCGGGGCGGGGCCGCCGTCCCAGGATCGACGTCCCCAGGGTGGCGTCGATGTTCTCGCCGTCCACGAGGACGTAGGTGATACGCGACGCCGCGTCCATGGGACGAGAGTACGGGGACCGCGGCCCGAAACATGCCAGTCAGCGAAGGAGACGGCCATTGGCACCCGCGGGTCGCCGACTTTCGCCCTGAGCCAGTGGCGGTCAGTGGTAGGTCACTCCGCCGCGCTCCGGTCAGTTCAGCCGGGCGCCTTCGCGACCACCTAGTCTGCGAGCAACGCCTCGACGTCAGGCAGCTGCGCGAACCGCGAGAACGTCCCGGCGTCCGCGATCTCCTGAGCGGCGTTCAGGAATCCGGCCCAGGCAGTGCGTGCAAGGGTTCCGCCGACGCTGACCCGCCGCACCCCGAGGCGCACCGCCTCCGCGACGGTGATGAAGGGAGCATTGATCAAGAGGTTCACCGGCTTCGGCGACACCGCAGCCACGATCGCGGACACATGCTCGAGCCGGTCGATCCGGGGCGCGTACAGGCAGTCCGCACCGGCCTCGGCGTACGCGCGGAGCCGGCGTATCGTCTCGTCGATGTCTGGACGGCCACAGACGAAGCCCTCGGAGCGGCCGGTGAGGACGACCCTCGTGCCGCTCTCATCGATCGCTTGCCGGGCGGCCCCAACTCGTTCAACGGCCAGCTCGAAGTCGTAGAGCGGATGCTCCGGGTCGCCCGAGGAGTCTTCGATCGAGAGCCCCGCGATCCCGGTGTCGACCGCCATCGTCACGTTCGCCGCGACCTGGGCAGGGTCTACCGCGTACCCGTCCTTGAAGTCCGCGTTCACCGGAACCGCCACAGCGCCGGCGACCTGACGGAGGTGCTCGAGCGCCTGATCTCGGGTGACCTGGTCGTCCCCGAGGCCGAGTGTCCACGCCGAGCCGGCGCTGGTCGTGGCCAGCGCCTCGAACCCCATCTGTTCCAGCGCGCGAGCGCTGCCGACGTCCCACGGGTTCGCCATCACGAAACACCCTGAGGCATGCAGCCGACGGAACTCAGCGATCCGATCGTCGTTGCCAGCCATCCCCAACCTCGCCATCGGGCCGGAACCTTCACTGTAGTCCGACCCGAGGTCCACTCATACGAAATCGACCCCGCGTCACTCCGCCGCCGGCCGGGCGCGCACGAGCACCACAGTCCGGGCGAGCGCCTTCCGCGCGGCGTCGGACGATGGGACGATCAGCCAGGAGGTCCGAGATGCCGCGCCAGATCATCACGACACCAGACGCACCGAGCTCCCCGCTCTTCAGCCAGGCGGTCAAAGCCGGCTCCCAGGTGTTCATCTCGGGAACTACCGGTATCGACCCGAGTACAGGTCGCATGGCCGGGGACAGCATCCAGGCTCAGACCCGCCAAGCGCTCACCAACTGCGAGGCCATTCTCCGGGAGGCCGGTGGCACGCTCGATGACGTCGTCGAGGTAGGCGTGCTGCTCACCGACCCGGACGACTTCGCTGGCATGAACGAGGAATACGCGCCCTGGTTCCCGTCCGATCCACCGGCCCGCTACGCGGCCAAGCTGGGAGCCAATGTTCCAGGACTACTCATCTCGATTCGCATGACGGCATACGTTGCCTGACCCGGCGAGTCGATTGCTGACGGTCGCCTTGGTGATGGGCTTCAACACTGCGGCATTCCGCCGCGTTCACCGCGACGGAGTTCCCAGGTTCGTGACGAGGGTTGGCAGTTCGGACCATGGCTTGCGCGAGGATGGTTGCCTGCGACTTAGGAGCCACGGATGCCGGATGACAACCTTCGCCTTGCCGTACTGATCGACGCCGACAACACCTCGGCCAGGTTGGTGAAGGAGATGTTCGAGGAGCTGGCGGGATACGGGACGATCACCGTCAAGCGAGCCTATGGCGATTGGAGCAGCGATGGTCTCAAGGGCTGGCGCAACGTGCTCCTCGGCAACGCGATCTCGCCGCAACAGCAGTTCGCCTACACCACCGGCAAGAACGCCACTGACTCTGCGTTGATCATTGACGCGATGGACCTTTTGTACTCCGGGAACGTCGAAGGTTTCGCTATCGTCTCGAGCGACAGCGACTTCACCCCGTTGGCAATGCGCCTGCGCGAGTCTGGCAAGCGGGTCATCGGCGTCGGGCAGCGCAAGACGCCAAAGGCGTTCGTAGAAGCATGCGAACGTTTCGTCTTCCTCGAGGTGCTCACCGACAGCTCGACTGCGGTCGAGCCGCCTGAGGAGAGCTCGAGCGAGCATGCGGAGGAGAACTCCCCCCGGCCGATCCAGAGTGTCCTGACGAAAGCGCTAAACAAGGTCACCACCGACGACGACTACTGGACATCGCTTAGCGCTCTTGGGAACCACTTGAATCGCACGGACCCATCGTTCGATGCCCGCAACTACGGATTCAGCAAGCTCAGTGACTTGGTCAAGGGCCAGCCATTCGTCGAGACCAAGATCGTGACCGGCCCCTCCGGCCGGGGAAGTCTGTGGGTTCGCATGAAGGGTCGGCGCCCGGTTGACGGACCCTCGACACGCAAGCCCGCGAAGACAGTGACCAAGAAGGCACCCACGAAGAAGACCGCGTCGAAGGCCGCGAGCGCGGCCAAGAGTGCCGACTGAGGCCGTTGGCTCATCGCGCATTCCCATGCCACTTTGACGCGGACATGCGTCACTCCGCCGCGTGCCGGACGCGCCGATCTGCCCACGCGAAACTCTGGGCGCCGGGACTGTGTGGGGCGAGTTGTCCCCGTGGCGCGCGATGTTCGTCTGTGAGGGGCGTGGGTACCTCGGCGGGATGAAGCCGCTACGAGTCGGCCTCGTCGCTGACCCAGCCAAGCCCACTGAGATCGCGTGCCGGTTCGGTGATCTCCAGCCGCCGGACGGCGAGGATCGGCGCGATTGGGACATCGAGGTGGTGAGCGAGCCGTTCACCGTGGCTTGTGAGGACGTGGAGACCGCGCTGTCGCGGTTGTCGGATCGAGCCCAGGAACATGACTGGGACGTGGTCGTCGGGCTCACCGAGCTGCCTCTGCGCGATGGCGACGGTCGTTACCTGCTGATCGAGACGGACCCGCAGCACGAGACGGCGGTGCTGTCCCTGCCTGCGCTCGGCGGCCTTCGCATGCACAGACGCAGTCGCCGCGCCTTGCGCGAAGTCGTCAGCGGTATGGCCGGCCCCGCCTCGGAGAGCGATCGCCGCGTACCGCTGCCGCGTCGTGGTGGCCGCTGGCGGCTGCTCGTGGGCATGGTGCTCGCCAATCGGCCGTGGCTGCTCGTGCCCGGGCTCAAGACGGCACTGGTCGCGGCACTCACGACCGGCGCCATCGCCACGATCAACTCCACCGTGTGGCTGCTGGCAGGGTCGCTGTCGTGGTGGCGCCTGGTCGTCGCATCGGTCGCGTCCATCGCGCTCGTGGTCGGTTGGCTCGTGATCGACGGTGAGCTCTGGGACCGGCCGGACGGCGACACACCTCAAGCCCGGGAGCGGTCTCGTCTGTACAACACCTCGACGCTTCTGACCCTCACCGCCGGGGTGGTCATCTGCTATGTCGCGCTCTATGTCCTGAACCTGGCGTGGGCGCTGTTCGTCCTCGACCCCGCCGTGATGGGCGGCTACCTCGGAATGTCGCTGGGCTACGGCGACCTGGTCGTGCTGGCCTGGTTCGTCGCATCGGCGGCCACAGTCGGCGGCGCGTTGGGCAGCGGGCTGGAGTCGGACGAAGCGATCCGCGCGGCTGCGTACTCCAAGCGCGAGGAGGACCGCCGAACACGGCTCGCTCGCGAACAGAGTTGAGACCGCGGTCGCATCTGCGATCGTGCGAGGGCATCGCGCGGCCCGACTGTCACCGGATCGGGAGCCGCAGCGAGGCGCACAGCCCCTGGGGGCGGTTCGCAGAGAGCTCGAGCGCTCCGCCATGCGCCAGAGCGATCGTGTGCGCGATCGCCAGCCCGAGCCCTCGGCCGGTGACGTCCTGACGCGGGTGATTGCCCCGCTCGAATGGTTCGACGAGGCGGTGTCGTTCGTCATCGTCGATGCCTGGGCCGTTGTCCGAGACGGTCAGGTCGACGGTCGCGTCGTCTCCGAGGCGCGTGTGGAGCCAGACAACTGAGCCAGCCGGGGCATAGCACGCGGCATTCTTCAGCAGCTCGGACACTGCGCGGCGGACCTCGGCGAAGTCCATCACGGCCGGCAGCGTGCTGGGCTGGTCGACGTGCAGCTCGACCCGGTTCTCGTCGAGCAGCGGCATGAACGCGTGCGCCACGTGCTGCACCACATCTGTGAGGTCGCCGTAGGTCTTGGTGAGCTGTGTGTGGCGGTCGAGGTCGAGGAGTGCCGAGACCGTCTCGAGGAGGCTTCCGAGGGCTCCGGCGGCGCGGAGCACGGCATCCACGGCTCGCTGCGCCTCCGGCGTGATGCCCGCGCGCTGGTCGTCGAGCAGCTCTGCGTAGCCGAGCAAGCTGGTCACCGGTGTGCGCAGGTGATGGTTGACGGTCTCCAGGAGCCGCTCGCGGAGTTCGGACTGACGCTCGTGCGCCGCCCGCTCGTCGGTGACGTCCTGGACGAGCACGATGGCCCCGTTGAGGCTCCCGTCAGGGCCGATGAGCGGCGAGGCGTTGCAGCGCAGGTAGAGAAGGCGTCCGGCCGGTGTGCGCGACACGATCAGCGCGTCACGGACGACCTCTCCCCGCCGGGCCCGCACCAGCGGTACGTCCTCGGTCGGCAAGGCGGTGGAGCCGTCATGAGTGAACAGCCGGAAGCGGTCGCTGATCTCGTCCTCGGGTACCGGCTCGAAGGGCAGTTCGAACAGCTCTTGCATGCCCGGGCTGAGCAGCGCGATCTGTCCGGCCGAGTCGCTCGCGGCAACCAGCAGTCCGGTCTGCGCCAGCAGAGTCGACGACGTCAACTGCTCAAGCTCCGAGATCGTCATCTGCCTTTCCGAGAAACTGGCAACCGGCCTCGCATTGTCGCAGGAGGCGCCTTGCGACCTGTCGGGGGCCAGACGCAAGGCGCCACGGATCAATGCTGATACGGCAGGACACGGGACCCGGCCCGATCGTCGGACGTCTGCGCGATTCGGGCACGAGACAGCGCTGATCGGCTACGTGAGCCCCAGTCCGGAGGGTCCTCAGCGTGATCTCGTAGCCTGACCTTGAATGTCCGGGCCAGGCACTCCGATGTAAGCGGCGAGCGCAACGATCGGCAGCGGCGCGACGCGATCCACGTTCGATGCCGGCACAGGAGACCGCAGGGAGATGGAAGAAAGCCGACTGAGCATCACGCCCTGCGTGCGGCACACGACCGACGACCGCGACGAGGCCGAGCAGGTCATCACCGGCCTCTACCTTCCGAACCAGCTCGACCTCACGGATGACTCGGCACCGCTGGGCATGGAGGTGACCGGCATGCGCTTGGGAGCGCTCACCGTCGCCCGCCTGACCTACGGGCGTCCGGTGCGTCTCCGCACGGCCGACGCTGAGAACTTCCACGTGAATGTCCCACTGCACGGCCGGGCGGCATCGCGCAGCGGGTCCGGCGAACCGGTGACCACATCGCCCGGCGAAGGCTTGGTCTTCTCTCCCGGTATGCCGGCCGAGATCTCGTGGTCGAAGGATTGTGAGCAACTGTGCCTCATGATCTCGCGGGCCCGTCTGGAGGGCGAGCTCCAGAGAATGCTCGGCAGGTCCCTCATTGGCCGACTTGTCTTCGACTTCGGCGCCGATCTGCGCAGCGGTGTGACTCAGCGCCTGCGGACCGTGCTGGATCTGCTCGTGGGTGAGCTCGATCAGCCGACCGACGTCAGCCGGGAGCCGCTGGTGGCCAGACACGTCGAGGGTCTTGTGCTCGACGGCCTCCTGCTCTGTCAACCGCACAACCACGCGGACGCGGCAACTCGAGCTGGGCCGGCGGGCCCCCGCACGACCGTCAGGCGTGCGGTCGAGCTGATCGAGGACAGCCCGTCCGAGCCGTGGACGACGGTGCGGCTCGCCGCAGAGGTGCACCTCAGCCCACGGGCGCTTCAGGACGGGTTCCGCCGCGATCTCGCCACCACACCGATGGCCTACCTGCGGGAGGTTCGGCTGCGCCGGGCGCGCGAGGCGTTACGGGCCGCCGACCCCGACACCACCACGGTGCGCGCCGTCGGCGCCAGCGTCGGCCTGTGGCACCAGAGCCGCTTTGCCGTCGCCTATCGAAGAGCATTCGGCGAATCGCCCTCGGAGACGCTCAACCGCACCCGCTGACCGCGGACTCTCGAGTCCCCAGCCATCCTCCAGATACCAAGCACCTGCAGATCCGGAAGTCTCCCGGCTTCAGTATCTCGCCCCGACCCGGGCAAGCCACGACCCCGCGTTACGGAGTGCGTCCATCGGCCGCGATGCGGACGCGCGGATCTGTCGATGAGCGGGCAGCTCGTCCTCCGGACGGCGCGCATCGGTAGTCCCCGAGGGGCTCCGCACTCACGCTCGATGTGCGCCGACGTCGAGCACCTTGCGCAGCGCACCCGCCAGGATCTCGGCCTCGCGCGCTGTCAGGTGGTCGGCGAACTCGCGGCGCACCGCGGCGACGTACGTCGGTGCCGCCTTGCGCAACGCCGCCCGACCTGCCGGGGTCAGGGTCGCGAACGCCGACCGCCCGTCGTCCGGGTTCGACTCCCGCGTCACCAGCCCGGCGCGGGTCAGCTCGTCGACGACCCGACTGACCCGCGTGCGGCTGACGGCGGCGACCGCGCCGAGCTGGCCCATCGTGAGTCGTCGGTCCGGCGCGCTGTTGAGCTCGACGAGCACGTCGTACCACGTCAACGGCAGACCATGTGCGTCCTGGAGCTCACGATCCAGGCGCGGCACCAGGGTGGCGTGGACCTTGAGCAGGGCACCCCATGTCTCAGAGAGGTCGGTCGGCATGGGTCGAGCGTACCAATATCTTGTGCGTGCGCACACACTCTGGTAGAACTATGTGCGTACGCACACACTTCTCACGAACAGGATCCAACCATGACCACCCTCCTGCACATCTCCGCCTCCCCCCGCGGTCAGCGCTCCGAGTCCCTCGCGATCGCGGAAACGTTCCTCGCCGAGCTGCGGGCGACCCACCCCGATGTCACGGTCGAACAATGGGATCTCTGGGATGGAACCCTGCCCGAGTTCGGCCCGCCGGCCGCGGCCGCCAAGATGGCGATCTTCGGCGGCGCTGACCCCGAGGGCGAGGAGGCCACCGCGTGGCGCGCTGCGCGCGACACGTTCGAGCGCTTCGACTCCGCCGACTACTACCTGTTCAGCGTGCCGATGTGGAACGCGTCGGTGCCCTACATCCTCAAGCAGCTCATCGACGTCATCAGCCAGCCCGGCATGATCTTCGGCTTCGACCCCGCCGAGGGCTACACCGGCCTGCTGCAGGACAAGCGGGCCGCCGTCATCTACACCGGAGCCGTCTACGGCCCCGGCCGCGGCCCGGGATTCGGCAACGACTTCCAGCAACCGTACTTCGAGGACTGGCTGCAGTGGGCCGGCATCGACGACATCCGCAGCATCCCGTTCCGTCCCAACCTCGCCACCGTCGACCCCGAGCCCGGACGTCGCGCCGCACACGCCCGGGCCACCGCGGTCGCCCGAGGGTTCCTGTCCGCCGCCGCCCCGGCCTCGCTGGCCGGGTGACTTGAGCCGAGCAAGGGCGCAGGGCGCGGCTGCGCGTGCGAGCATCGTCCAGTGACTCGGGCTGGTGCCGGCATCGCGTTGTCGCGCTCGTACTTCGCGGACCTGATCGCTCCGCTGCTGCAGCAGTCCGTGCCTGACGTGCGGTATGCGGCCGCGCGCGTGGGGGCCGGGTCGGAGGTCTTGGGCCTGGACGATGCGACATCGCGCGACCACGACTGGGGTCTGCGGCTCCAACTGTTCGTGTCGGCGCTCGACACGTACCTGCCCGACGAGTTCCGTGGCTACCCCGTCCGACCTGGTACCCCGACGACATCTGGCGGTACGTCGTTGCGTGTGACTGACAGCGCCTGGACCAGGAGCTGCCCCTCGTGGGACGTGCGAGTGGACGCGGCGACGAGCTCGGGTCGCGTGTCATCGCTGCGCGACTCGTCGACATCGCCGCCACCTGGCGTTCATGCTCTCCCGGACCTGGCCGCCGTACGCCAAATGGCGAGGATCGACCGTCAGACACCTGAGCGGGTGCTCGGGCATCGCAATAGACCTCGGCCGGGCCCTGGCCGCCCGCTATTGGGAGGACCGTCAATGAGCGCTCGGCGATGCCCTCACCGGCCTGGCCCGGATGCAGGGGCAGTGCGGGCTGCCCGCTCCGCAAGCAGCGGTCGAGCCCTTCTGGGATCGCCCGCACCACTCAGGCAACTTCCAGTGGTGCCGTGGCGGTGCTGACTTCCTCCCTCGCGGAGCACGCTTTTCGGAATGCCGGGGCCCACTGGTCAGGAGTCAGACGAGTCGGAATCTGGTGGCAGTAGAGGCAGTTCGCTGACAACCTCGGGTGCCATGAATGTCGAGGTCCGCGCCATCACCGCTGATGACTGGCCTCTCTTCCGCGACGTCAGCTTGCGGGCGCTGGCCGACTCTCCCGACGCCTTCCGCAGGACGCTCGCCGAGGCCCAGGCGCTCACGGAGGACTTCTGGCGGCGGCAGGCCGAGGGGTCAGCACCGATCCTGATGGTGCTGGAAGATGGCCGCGGAGTCGCGATGGGTGGCGTCTTCACTGCCCCGGACAGCGGCGTCGCCTACGTCTGGGGCATGTGGACGGCGCCCGAGGCACGCGGCCGTGGGTACGCCGCCGGGCTCCTCACCGATCTGGTGAGCTGGTGCCGCGACCGCGATCTCGGCGTACGTCTGCATGTGACCGAGGGCAACCGGGCCGCGCGCCGGCTCTATGTCGCCCACGGCTTCAAGTCGACCGGCGTGCGGGAGCCGCTTCGGGAAGGATCGGCGCTGCAGGTCGAGGAGCTGCGGCTCTTGGAGTGACCTACGTTTTTCGATGTGCGACACTCCCGACGAGGCATCGCTCAGCATGCACACCACGCGCCCGGACATGCCGCGAGGAGTGCGTCTATCCCCCGCCTGTTGGCTGCTGACGGAACGACCGGATCAGCCGAGCGCGCGTCGCATGCCCGCGTTAGCCGGGGGCCGCACAGATCTCTCGGGATCTTCGGTCGTGCGGCGTGCGCGGTGGCACGTCGCGTTCCCGCTGATGGTGAGGAGCGGCCCAGCTGCCACTGTCCTGATGATGTCACCAGCTGCCGTCAAGACGCGTGACGCGCGTTGCCGGAGGGGGTGGACGCGTCGTACCAGCGCAGCACCCGCAGCGCCCTCAAGGTGTTCCAGCGGCTGGGCGTGCCGTCGGGTTCCTCGAACCGGAAGTGGACCGCGCTGGGGTGGGTGTTCTCGAGCAACCAACGGCCGTCGGGTTGGCGCTTGGCGCGGACGCGTTCGATCGCTTCGGCCAGCCGTGGATCCGGAGTGCCTCCACGCCGGGCGAAGTACTCCGTGGCCTTGAGCACGTCGTAGTGCCAGCGTGGGGGGTAGGAGAACAAGGTCCATTCGGGGTTGACCACCTCGCCCGTGCGTAACGACCGGAAGAGGTTGCGTCGGAGCAGGTACTCCTCTCCGTCTCGGCGAGCCCGGCGGACCTCCTCAGATCCGCCGGTACGGCGCTCCCACCTCAGCAGAGCGTCGATCACATCCAGGGTGCTTGCGAAGGACGACGGCGCCGGGCGCGTTTCGGCCCAGCAGTTCCAGCCGCCATCCGGCATCTGGTCGGCCACGAGGCGCTGCACCACCCGGTCCACGTCGACGCCCAGGTAGGCGCCGATCAGGATCGTGCCGGCGTTGATGCAGCAGTCCACCTCGCCGGCGAAGAACGGCAGCCCTTCGTACTCCCAGCGGCAGTTGTGGGCCACCAGGCGTGCGGTCTCCTGCATCACCGGACTGTCCGGTGGAGCGCCCAGGTGGCACAGGTCGAGAAGGACCGGGTACGTCGCGGTCCACGGCTGGCCCGGCTCGGCACCGGACCCGTCGGTCGGTGCCTCGGCCGGTTCCGCGTCCGGCGACGGCCATGGCGGTGGTGGCTCACCGGCCGCCAGAGCCCGCGCAGTGTCCGCTGCGAACGCCGCGGT
The DNA here is from genome assembly GCF_042666375.1 of Nocardioides sp. GCM10030259. Classification (NCBI taxonomy): domain Bacteria; kingdom Bacillati; phylum Actinomycetota; class Actinomycetes; order Propionibacteriales; family Nocardioidaceae; genus Nocardioides; species Nocardioides sp. GCM10030259. The sequence goes on from NZ_JBHTDF010000025.1 coordinate 408,862, forward strand.
ATCCGGGAAGCAGGCCCCGTTCGCCCAGAGGCCAGTAGGAGCCCGCAGCGCCAGCAGTCGAGCGCCCCAGCCCTCGTGCGCCACTCGCGCTCGCTCGGTCGCCACCTCGGTCTCCGAAGCGTTGACGAGGTCTCGGAGCACCTGCCAGCGGATCGCCGGATCCCCCTGCAGCAGCCACTGCACAACCGGATCGTCCTCGGCCATCGGCGGCGTTCGTGGCTGGTAGGGGCCTTGATTCTCCGTCGGCTCCATCCATGAACCGTAGTCCGAAGAACCGCACACATCTGCCGCTGCGCGTGCCTTGGGGATGCGTCCTTCTCGCCGCGCCAGTCCGCCTTTCAGCGGCCGATCGGATGCCTGCCGACGTCCCAGCCCCATACAGCGACGGAACCAAGTCGCGCTGAGCTCGACCACCCGGGCCCTGCCGCGAACCTCCGTTCCCAGGTGCGACCTACCGCCGCCCACAGGGTGTGATCCACGCGCTCCCATGCTGTTGGAGCGGCTTCAGCGCGTGCCAGCTCGCACGCGGTTGCCATCCGGGTCGGTGATCTCGCAGTCCCGGGCCCACGGCATCTCGTCGACCGTGGCACCGAACTCCACCGCGATCGCGTCCACGTCCTCGACCCACAGGTAGACCAGACCGGGTCCAGAGGCATCCCCGCGGTGCTCCGACAGATAGACGTGACACTCGTCGCGCTGAATCCCGACGAAACGCGGTAGGCCGGGCTCGAACTGGTGTCGGAACTCCTCGGTAAAGCCCAGCCTTCTCCACCACAGGAGCGATCGGTCGACGTCCAAAACGGCCAGGATCGGCACCGCAGTCGTCATGCTCAGAACGCTATCGGCCTACCGTTGCGTCTGCGCGGGCCCACCGCGATCGCGCGTCGAAGAGGTGTGTCTCACCGCCGCCTGTCCGCGTCATCTAGAACCGTTCTGACGTGCCGAATTCCTTGGAGCCCCGGGGACTACGACGCCGCGCCCCGCACGTCGAGACCGGCTAGGTCTGCCGCGATCGCTGTCGCCGCGTCCCGAGCGGGACGGTTGACGCCGACGAGGGTCGCTGATGCGGGTCCGCACCAGTCGCCATAGCCGACGAACAGGACGTGCGGGTCGTCGACCGAGACCACGGGTGCTTGGTACACCCCGCGGTCGTCTGCAGCGTTCAGGAGCTGAAGCGGTGGAGCGGTCTGCGGTCGGCCGCGGCGAGTCGAGAGTCGCAAGGGTGCCAGGTGGCGTAGGGCGGGCCGGAAGCCGGTGCACCAGATGACAGCGTCGTATGGATGCTGCTCCCCGTCGGCCCATTGCGCTCCGTAGGGGACGAGCCGGTCGAACATCGGCTCGGCGCGCAGTCCGTAGTGGTCGCGGGCGTGGCGGACGGAGGGAACGGCGACGATGTCGCCGAGGGTGGCGACGCCGTCGTTGGCGATGCCGGCGGCCCGGTCTTGTACGGCGCGGGTCGCGGTCTCGAACAGGACGCGGCCATCGACGTCATCCGGGAGCATCCGGGGCGGGTGCTTGGCGACCCAGGTGACGGTGTCGGCGACGGGGAGGATGTCGGCGGCGATCTGTGCCCCGGAGTTGCCGCCGCCGACGACGAGGACCCGGCGGCCTGCGAAGTCGGCGGCGCCGCGGTAGTCGGCGGTGTGGAGCTGCCGTCCGGTGAAGTCGGCCATGCCTGGGACGTGTGGCCAGAAGCGGCGGCGCCAGGTGCCGGTCGCGTTGATGACCCGCCTCGCCAACCAGGTGCGTCCGTCGTCGGCTTCGACGATGAGGCGGTCGTCGTCGGTTGTGCGACGAACGGCGGTGACGGTGACCGGTCGCTCGACCGGCAGTTGGTAGCGGTCTTCGTAGGCGGCGAGGTACTTCACGACGTGCGCGCCGTCTGGGTTGTCATCACCATGCCAGGACGGCATCGGCCACCCGGACAGTGAGCTGTAGCCGGCCGGGGAGAACAGGTGGAGGGTGTCCCACATGTCCTGCCAGGCTCCGCCGGGTTGTGGGTGGTCGTCGAGGATCAGGAACGACAGGTCCGAGCGGCTGCCGGTGGTGCGTCTGGCCTGTCGGCGCAGGTGGTAGCCGACAGCGAGACCGGCCTGCCCGCCGCCGATGATGCAGACATCGACCTCGGTAGGCACGGCATCAAACGGGCCGGCGTTCATCGGGTCACGGTGTCGGACGCCGCCGGCGCGGTGGTGTTGGAGCTGCGTGCGGGGACGACGGCGAGGGACGTGGCGGCGACGACGGCGAACACGACGAGCGCAGCGGCGTGGCTGCCAAGCCCGGCGGCGAGCGCCGTGGCGAACCAGGGGGCGAACGCCGCCGAAGCCATGAGCGGCAGCGTCAGAGTCGCGTTGAGGCGGGCGTAGTTCGCGGTGCCCCACCGGTCAGTGACTGCGGTCGCTTGCAGGAGAGTGAAGATGCCGCGGACCATGCCAGCGAGGAACGACAGCACGACGAGCGGGGCGTACGGGCCCGGGGTGATGGCGAGTGCGAGCGTGGTGATGGCGACGCCTGCGAACACGAGCCGGGTCCGGGTCGTGGTGCTGGTGGCGGCGTCGAGGCGGCGGTAGCCGAGGCGTCCGCAGACCTGGCCGATGCCGCCGATGCCGAGGGCGGTGGCCGCGGCCGCGGTGCTGAACCCACGGGCGGTCAGCAGCGGCACGAAGACGATGATGACCGACCACATGCAGACCCCGGCCAGCGTGAACGCGGCGACCGTCCGGGTGAACCCAGGGATGCGCCACGGGGAGCCACTCGCGCCCGCTCGGCCTTCCGCTCCGTCTTGGTCGTCCGCTCCCCCTGCCCCCTCCGGCTCTTCGACGGTCGTCGGCCAGGGCGCCCGGAGTCCCCACGCGTGCAGGACGACGGTGACAACCAGCAGCGTCGCCAGAGCGGTGTAGGTGTCGCGCCATCCGAGGTGATCGTCGAGGATCGCGGTGAGCGGCGCGAACACTGTGCTGGCGAGGCCGGCGACCAGAGTGAGCGCGGTGAGCGCCTGGAGGCGGCGTGGGCCACCCCAGATTGTCAGCGCCGCGAAGGCCGGCGGGTAGAGGGTCGCGGCCATGGCGGCGCCAGCGATGCACCACGCGGCGAGGAACCACCACCACGACCCTGCCTGGGCGAGCAGCAGGACAGCGGCGACGGCGACGACCGACCCGAGGGTCATCACTCCGCGAGGTCCGTGGTGATGGATGCGTCGCCCGACGAGGATGCCGATGCCACCGGCAACGAGCTGGGCGACGGTGAACGCAGCGACCACGGCGGTTGGCGGCCAGCCGGTGTCTTCGCTGATGGATGGCGCGAGCACCGGGAAGGCGTAGTAGAGGACGCCCCAGGAGACGATCTCGGTTGCGCAGAGGATGACGGTGACGCGACGCAGGGCGGCGCGCGGAAGCCCGCGGTCGAGGGTGACCGCGAGCTCCGCGCTACCAGTCGCCGTACCGGTGGTGGCGTCGTTGGGGTCCATCAAGCCGGCACGCTAGCCGCAGCTGGGTCCGCAGCCGCCGGAAACACTCCTCGACTCGACCTCCACCGCCGCCGGGGCGCCGATGGTGATGAGCTCGGACTCCGCGGCGGTACCGCAGCAGCCGCCTCCGGTGGGCTCGCCGTCGAACAGGCCGGACCCGCCGCACACGCCGGTCTCGGGGAGGACCAGCTCGACCCGGGAGGCGGCCTCGTGGTCGCCGTCGACCTCGGCGACGATGCTGCGGACCTGCTCGAACCCGGTCAGGGCCAGGAACGACGGGGCGCGGCCGTAGGACTTCATGCCGGCCAGGTACAGGCGCGCCTCGGGCTGGCGGAGCCGGTCGGCGCCGTGCGGGGTCACGTTTCCGCAGGAGTGCCAGGCCGGGTGGATCTCGCCGGCGAGCTCGGAGGGTGCGTCGAGCTCGGCGTCCAGGTCGAGCTGGACCTGTCGGAGCCAGGTGTGGTCGGGGGCGAACCCGGTGACCACGATGACCTCGTCGATGCCGTCGACCACCTTCCCGATTCCGCCGACGGCGTCCGGGAACGAGGTCAGGCTGAGCCGGCCCGGCTTGCCCTCCTCGTCGGGGGTGATGTCGCTGGTGCGGAACGAGGTCACCACGGTGACCGGTCCCTTGGCGACGGCGTCCTTCGCGCGGGAGCCGAGGGCACCGCGCTCGGCGAGCTGGTCGTTGTCGCCGCCACCGAAAGCGTCGTCGGTGCCGGGTCGGCGCACCAGCCAGGTTACGTGCGTGCCGGGGTGGCTCTCGGCGAGCTGCCCGAGGCCGACCAGGACGTTCTGGGCGGAGGCGCCGGCGCCTGCGACCGCGACGCGCTTCCCGGCGTACCGGGCGGCGACAGTCGGATCGGTGAAGTCGGGGATTCCGTAGGTGATGCGGTCCGCGTGCTCGGCCTCGCCGATGGCCGGGTAGCCGTCGCCGCCGAGCGGGTTCGGCCCGGTCCAGGTGCCCGAGGCGTCGATGACCGCGGACGCGGTGAGACGGGTGCGGGTGCCATCAACGTGCTCGACATGGACGGTGAACGGCAGCCCTTCGCGGTCGGCGGCGACCAGACGGTCGCGGCCGAACCGGGCCACGCCGACCACGCGGCTGCCGTACCGGACCGAGACCTCGTCGGTCTCGTCCAGCGCAGTCGCGAGCGGGGCGAGGTACCGCTCCACCCAGTCGCCGCCGGTCGGGTAGGTCTGCGGGTCCGGTGAGACCCAGCCGGTCGGGGCGAGCAGCTTCTCCGCGGCCGGGTCCACGAGCTCGCTCCATGCGGAGAACAGCCGCACGTGCGCCCACTCGCTCACGGATGCCCCGGCGGACGGACCGGCCTCGAGCACCACGGTCGGCAGGCCGCGGGACTGGGCGTACGCGGCCGCGGCGAGTCCGATGGGGCCGGCGCCCACGATGACCAGCGGAAGGTCGCGGGTCGGGACCGGAACTGTGGTGGCGGTTGGGGCGGTGGTCATCGGTGTCTCCTCGTCGTGGCCTGGCCTGAGTCATTCATCGACGATGGTCGATGGAAGTTCGTGGCACGGACTGTATCGACCAACTTCGATATATGCAACCATCGATCTGCGTCGATGAACCGGGTATGGTCGGAGGGTGACCGTCAAGACGACCGAACTGCCGTTGGTGACCGCAGAGGACGGCGCCGCATGCGTCGATACGTCATGTGCGCCTGCCGCGACCTCGGTGCCCGCCCACCTGGACCAGACCGCGGCCGACACCTACGCGGAGTGGTTCGCGACCCTCTCGGACGCCACCCGGGTGCGGTTGCTGCACGCGGTCTCGACTGCGCCGGCCGGCCACATGCGGGTCGGGGATCTGGCCACCGAGCTCGGCATCAGTCAGTCCACGGCCTCCCACCACGTGCGCAAGCTCGCCGACGTCGGGTTCGTCGCGGTCGACAAGGTCGGCACCTCATCGGTCGTATCCGTGAACCCGGCCTGTTGCACCGGCCTGCCGCACGCCGCCGACGTGGTCATGGGCACCTTGGTCGCGGCACCGTGTTGCCCCGAGGACCTTCCGGCCGATGTCACCACCAGAGCGATGACGGATGCGGACCTCCCGGTGGTGCGCGACATCTACGCCGAGGGCATCGCGACCCGCAATGCCACCTTCGAGACCGAGGTCCCCGGCCTGGCCGACCTGGCGACCAAGTGGCTCCCGGGCCACCGGTGGGTCGCTGAGCGCGATGGAGCGGTCGTCGGCTGGACGGCGGTCAACCCGGTCTCGGCGCGCGAGTGCTACGCCGGCGTCGGCGAGACCAGCGTCTACGTCACCAAGAGCGCCCGCGGCGCGGGCGTCGGGAAGGCGCTGCTGTTCCGCCAGGTCAACGAGGCGGACGCCGGCGGGCTGTGGACCCTGCAGACCTCGATCTTCCCCGAGAACCGCGCCTCCATCGCGCTGCACCACTCCGCTGGCTACCAGACGCTGGCGGTCCGCTCCCGCATCGCTCGGCTCGACGGCATCTGGCGCGACACCGTGCTGCTCGAACGCCGCCGCGCGGAGGACTCCCCCGGGGAAGCCTGAGGAGAACCGCATGGCAGGGCAGGTGTGCTCACGCCGACCGGCAAAGCCGTGCCGGGTGCCTGCCTACGACTGCTGTGACGGCGACGACGTCGCGAATTGAGGTTCCTGGTGCCCCGTGGGGCGCCGGCACTCAGTCCTGCCCGTCTCAGCGTCATCACAGTCATCGGAGTCATCGTCATGTCCGAACCGACCTCGCCACGCCCTGCCCCTGTCTCGTCCCCCTCCCCGAGCTCGGCCCCGTCCCCGAGCCCGGCGTCCGTCCCGACGCTCGGGGTTTCCCATCGTCCGTACACCGCGGTCGCCGCGCTGATCGCAGCCGCCGCCTGTTGGGGGTTCGGCACCGTCACCTCCAAGCAGGTCGTCGACGACGTCACCCCCCTGACCCTGCTGCCCGCCCAACTGGCTGTCAGCTGCGCCCTGTTGGTCGCGGTCGCGCTCGTCCGACGCGAGCCGTTCGCATGGACCCCGTCGATGCGACGCCTGGCGGCGCTCGGCGCGCTCAATCCCGGGGCGGCGTACGCGCTCGGCCTGGTCGGCCTGACCAGCATCACTGCGAGCATGTACGTGTTGCTGTGGGCGACCGAGCCCGTGGTCATCCTGCTGCTCGCCGCGCTCGTGCTGCGCGAACACATCTCGCCGGGACTTGCCGTCCTGGTCGCGGTTGCGGTCCTCGGCGTGCTGGTCGTCGTCTACCGGCCCGGAGCGGCCGGCGACACGGTCGGCATCGTCCTGACGTTGGTCTCGGTCGGGTTCTGTGCCGCGTACTCGGTGCTGACCCGCCGGATGCTGCTCGACGACTCGGCGCTGGCCGTGGTCCTGGCCCAGCAGGCCGTAGCGCTCGCGTTCGCGGCAGTCCTGGCCACCATCGTCACCCTGGCCGGCGGGACCGGCTGGGACCTGAGCGGGCCGAACACCTCTGCGTGGCTGGGCGCCGCGGTGTCCGGGATCTTGTACTACGGGCTCGGCTTCTGGTTTTTCGTCACCGCACTGCGCCGAGTGCCCGCCTCGTACGCGGGAGCGTTCCTGCCACTCATCCCGGTGTTCGGGCTGGCGGCCGGCTACCTGACCGGCGAACGGCTGGATGCCCGGCAGTGGGTGGGAGCCGTCGTCATCGTGACCGCCGTCCTGGCGGTTGCCTTGCTGCCACGGCGGATGGGGACGGCCCGCGCCGATGCCACGCCTACGAGTGGTGAGCGTTGCCGAGGGTGAGCTGGCGCCGGTGGTGCTGGTAGTGCTGTGTGGCGTAATGCAGCACGTCCTGGATGGTCATGAAGTCGCGGAAGTAGGGGTCCCAGCCAACCGGGAAGTGCATGCCGCGGGCCAACTGGTTCTCACTGGACCTCTCGAGGGTGCGAACAAGGTCATCGCTGACATGGTCCATCACGCGTTCCATGCCGGCGTGGCCGAGGATGCGAGCGCCGCCGAGCGAGCCGAGGTAGTTGACGACGTGGAACGGCCGGGAGGCGGCGTTCAGTCCGGCGGCGAACAGTCGCGAGTAGGCGTCGGGGAGCCTCGCGAATCCGCGAACCACCCACAGCAGGGTGCGCACGAGGAGGTAGCCGAACAGCATGTGGAACAGCAGCTGGTCGTTGGTCCACCTCGTGCCGTCGGTCCGGCCCCGTAGCTCCGCTGTGGTGGCTCCGTCGACCAGGCGGCGGAAGTCTGCCCGGGCGGCGCGGATCTCGTCCGCTATCGAGGCGGGGGTCATGTGTTGCTCCCGGGGGTGCGGTGGGCATGGCCAATCTAGTCTCGGTTGCGAACGCAACTTTGGTCAGCGACTATTGACTCAACGTTGACTGAGTGAATGGAGATGCCGATGGATGTGGAGTCGCGGGTCCGGGTTCTGGTCGCGCTGGCCGACCCGATGCGGTTGCGCATCGTCGACTGCCTCCACGAGGGCGACGCGTCGCCATCGGAGCTAGGCGAGAGGCTCGGCATCAGCTCGAACCTCCTGGCTCACCACCTCGCGGTCCTCGAGGGGAGCGGGCTGGTCAGCCGACACCGCTCGCACGCCGACCGCAGGCGCACCTACCTGCGTCTCCACGGCGAGGCCCTGGCCGAACTCATCCCGACCGATGGCACCGGCGCCGGCGGTGACGTTGACCGGGTCGTGTTCGTCTGCACCGCGAACTCCGCCCGATCCCAGCTCGCGAACGCCCTGTGGCGACAGGCGAGCGCCATCCCCTCCACCTCCGCAGGCACGCACCCTGCTGCCGCCATCGCGCCCGGCGCGGTCGCCGTGGCACGGCGTCGAGGTCTGCGCCTGGTCCAGGACCACCCGCAGGGTTTGGCCGACCTGCTGCGTGATGGCGACTTCGTCGTCACCGTGTGCGACGGCGCACACGAGGAGCTCGGGTCCATCACCCGCGACGCGAGCATCGCGAGGCTCACCGGCATCGTCCACTGGTCCGTTCCCGATCCGGTCGAGGCCGGCACCGATGCCGCCTTCGACGACGCCTACGACGACCTCGCCAGCCGCGTCGCCCATCTCGCACCGCGCCTGGCCGCCGGCCCCGACGGCGACCACCACGCCGACACGTCGGCCGCCTCCTGAGCGGCCGCTCCACCTCATCTCACGCGCTTCGCCCGGAGGGCACGATGACCACCGAACAGCACCACGACCCTGTCGCCACCCACACCAACACGACCGCCGTGACCGGAGGCAACGCGTGAGCGCACCCTTGACCGCGCCCCTGATCCGGAGACTGGTCGCCGAGCTCCTCGGCACCGGGCTCCTCGTCACCGTCGTCGTCGGCTCCGGCATCGCAGCCCAACAGCTCTCACCCGATGACATCGGCCTCCAGTTGCTGGAGAACTCGACCGCGACGTTCCTCGGCCTGACTGTCCTGATCCTGCTGTTCGGCCCGGTCTCCGGGGCGCACTTCAACCCGGTCGTCTCGGCGGCGGACTGGTTCCTGGGCCGTCGTGCCGGAACCGGCCTGTCGGGCGCCGAGGTCGGCGCGTACTCGGTCGTCCAGGTCGTCGGCGCGATCGCGGGCGCCGTGCTCGCCAACGTCATGTTCGACATCGACCTGACCGAGCTGTCGACGAAGGACCGCACCGGCGGGAACCTGGTGGTCGCCGAGATCGTCGCCACCGCCGGGCTGGTGGCGCTCGTCTTCGCCCTGGCACGCACCGGCCGCGGAGCACTCGCTGCACCCGCGGTCGGCGCCTACATCGGGGCCGCGTACTGGTTCACCTCGAGCACGTCCTTCGCCAACCCTGCAGTGACCGTGGGCCGGATGTTCTCCGACACCTTCGCCGGCATCGACCCCTCGTCGGTGCCCGCGTTCATCGGGGCACAGATCGTGGGAGGGGCCGCTGGCGTCGTTGTCGTTCGCTACCTCTACCCGGACGCGGCCGGCGCGGCCGATGACGTCGTCGTGCCCCACGCCTCCGGCGCCCGCAGCGTCGACCACGGGACGCAGACCCCAGCCGAGGCCCCCACCCAGAACGGCAGCCACAGGAGCCACCGATGAGCCAGTCCACCGCAACCAGCGCGGAGAAGGGCGCCGAGCACATTCCGACCGTGGTCTTCGCGTGCCGCGCCAACGGAGGCCGGTCGGTCGCGTCCCGGCTGCTGACCGAGCACTACGCCCAAGGCCGCATCATCGCGCTCTCCGCCGGCACCGAGCCCGGCGAGCACATCCACCCCGAGGTCGCCCAGGTGCTCGAGACCCTCGGCCTGGACACCTCGCGGGAACAGCCGAAGATGCTGACTGCGGAGACGATCGCGGCCAGCGATCTCACGATCACCATGGGCTGCGGCGAGAACTGCCCCTACGTCCCGGGCGCGTCCTACCGCGACTGGCCGCTCGACGATCCGAAGGGCCAGGACGACGCGACCGTGCGCCGCATCGTTGCCGACATCGACGCGAAGGTCCGCGCATTGGTTGCGGAGCTCGTACCGGGCGCCGAGTTGCCAGCGTCGATCGTCCGGCCCACCTGAGTCCTGCCCACCGGACCTCTCATCACACGATCCTCTGACCCCAGGACTCCGCCAACCCGCCTACTTCTCATATGACTGGCAACCTGTGCCTGCACTTCCTCGGCACACGTGCCCATCGAGCGTGCCTGGAGGTGTTGAATCGGCCGCGGGGGCCGCCGGGGGCCATCTCGGGACTCGATCGGCGAATGACAAGAAGGAACCCCGCCCTGTCCGCGCAGTGTCTGCGCTGGTCAGGACGGGGATCTCACGTGGAGCCGCCTGTCGGAATCGAACCGACGACCTATTCATTACGAGTGAATCGCTCTACCGACTGAGCTAAGGCGGCGCGCTGCCTGGCTGGGCAACCCGAGGAAGTATAGGGAGCCGGAGCCTCGCTCGCGAAAACGGGACGGAATGCGAACTGCCCGGATCGATCGGATCCGGGCAGTCGACGTACCCACCCCTGCGGCGAACGCGACAACGCCGCCCGGGTGGGTGGTCCGTGGTCAGGCCGCGAGGGTGACCTTCGAGGTCGGGACGGCCTTGTTGCCGGTCACCATCGTCTGGCCGGCGCCGCACCAGCAGGTGAACGACACGACGATGCCGTGGTCGGTGTTGGCCATGCCCGTGACCTGGCTCGGGAAGATGAGCTGGCGCTTCTGGCACGCGGTGCACTGGTGGTCGAACATGGGATGACCTCCCTCTCACTGTCCTCGTCGCCCGGTTGGCGAACCTGTCCACCACCATGATCGGCCACACCCAGCCATAGGGGTAGCCTTTCTTTCCTTCGGAAACCCAAGGTTGAGCCTAGACTTGGCTCCATGCTGTCGCTGCACCAGCTCACCTGCTTCCTCGCGACCTACGAGCACGGCTCGCTGACCGCCGCCGCCGAGGAGCTCGGCTACGCGCAGCCGTCGGTGTCGGAGCAGATCCGCTCCCTGGAGAAGTCGCTCGGCGTCCAGCTCTTCCGGCGGGTCGGGCGCGGCGTCGTACCCACGACGGTCGCCGACACCCTGCGCCCGCACGCCGAGCGGGTGCTGGCGACGGTCGAGGAGGCTCAGCAGTCGGTGCAGCGGGTGAAGAGCTTCGAGACCGGGACGATCCGGTTCGGGATGTTCGGCACCGCGCGCCTGTACGCCGGGGCGGGGCTGGTCGCCGACGTGCTCTCCCGCTACCCCGGGGTGCGGGTCGAGCTGATCGGCCAGAACTCCACCGACGTCCAGGACGACCTGCGCCGCGGCCGCATCGAGGCCGCGATGATCGCGGTGCCCCAGGTCGACAGCGAGGGGTTCGAGGTCACGCCGGTCGCGCGTGACGAGCTCGTCTACATCAGCAACGACCCGGCGCACCTGGAGAACCCGGTCACCGCACACCGGCTGTCGCTCGCCTCGCTGGTGATGCCCGAGACGACGTGGCGCGCCGTCGACTCGACGCGGCGGGTGCTGCGGGGGATGCTCCACGAGACCGGCCGCAACCCGCAGACCCGGATCGAGGTCGAGGACGTCGAGACCGCGGTGGAGCTGGTCGGCATGGGCTACGCCGACTCGGTGATCCCCAAGGGTGCGGCGGTGCAGCTGCTGCCGCGGCTCGCTCCGGGCGCGGGCTGGGTGTCGTTGCGCCCGCGGCAGTACGACATGTTCGCGGTCGTGCACCGGGCCGGCGCGACCCTCTCTCCGGCCGCGCAGCTGATGATCGAGCTCGCCACCAAGCGGATCCAGGCCATCGCAGAGCCGCTCTGAGCCGTGAGCCCTACGATCTGAAGGGTGTGCGACGCGATCGTGATGCGGGGGGTCGGGTTCGGGCGCGCAGCGAGGGGCCCTCACGATGCAGGCTGACGTCGTGGTCGTCGGCGCCGGGCTGTCCGGCCTGACGGCCGCGCGCGCCGTGCAGGCGGCCGGGCGCTCGGTCGTCGTCGTGGAGGCGCGCGACCGCGTCGGTGGTCGCACCGAGGCCGGCCGGCTCTCCGACGGCCAGTGGATCGAGCTCGGCGGCCAGTGGCTGGGACCGACCCAGGACCGGATGTACGAGCTCGTGGCGGAGCTCGGCCTGGAGACGATCCCGACGTACAACGACGGCGACATCGTGTTCGGGCTCGGCGGTCGCTACGGGCGACTGCCGGGCCGCAAGGGGGCGGTGCCGCGGCTGAACCCGTTCGCGGTCGCCGACCTGGCGCAGGGGACGCTGCGGTTCGCCCGGCTGGCGAAGCGGGTCGACCTCGACCGCCCGTGGGCGACGCCGGGCGCGGCCGGCCTCGACGGCCAGACGTTCCAGACCTGGGTACGGCGCAACCTGCGGACGCCGCAGGGGCGCGCCTACTTCGAGCTCTTCGGCGAGGCGGTGCTCGCCGCCGGCCTCGCCGACGTCTCGCTGCTGCACGCGCTCTTCTACACGCACTCCGGCACCGACATGGACACGCTGATGGCCGTCGACCGGGGCGCCCAGCAGGACCGGGTCGCCGGTGGCTCGTGGATGGTCAGCGCGCGGCTCGCCGCGGACCTCGACGTCCGCCTCTCCTCGCCGGTCCGGCAGGTCGCCCAGACGTCATCAGGCGTGCGCGTCACGACCCGGGACGGCACGACGTACGACGCGAGCCGGGCGATCGTCACGCTGCCGCCGACGCTGGCCGGCCGACTGGAGTACGACCCGGTGCTCCCGTCGTGGCGTGACCAGCTCACCCAGAAGCTCCCGGCCGGCAGCGTCATCAAGGTCTACGCCGTCTACCCGACGCCGTTCTGGCGCGAGCAGGGGCTCAGCGGCCAGGCGGGCTCCGACGAGGGGCCGGTCAAGGTCACCTTCGACAACTCGCCGCCCGGCTACGACCGCGGCATCCTGATGGGCTTCATCGAGGCCGGCGACGGCCGCCGCTGGGCGCGGCGCACTCCCGAGGAGCGGCGGGCAGCCGTCGTCGCGTGCTTCGTCCGCTACTTCGGCCCGCAGGCCGCGGAGCCGCTGGAGTACGTCGAGCGCGACTGGATGGCGGAGGAGTTCAGCCGCGGCTGCTACGGCGCCCACTTCGCGCCCGGCGTCTGGACGTCGTACGGCGCGGCGCTGCGGGCCCCGGTCGGCCGACTGCACTGGGCGGGCACCGAGTGCGCGACGGTCTGGAACGGCTACATGGAGGGCGCGGTCCGCTCCGGCGAGGCCACCGCCGCCGAGGTGCTCGCCCTCCTGTAGCCGCCTCAGTGGGTGACCAGGGTGGCCTGGAGCAGCTGCTCGTCGGACGGCCTGAGCGCGTCGTCGCCGGCCTCGATGACCACCTCGCGCAGCGCCCCGGTGAACGGGAAGCCGCGGCCGGGCCCGTAGTCGGGGGTGACCGGGGTGCCCCGGTCGAGGCCGACGTCGAGGGTCTGGTCCATCGAGTAGAAGAACGGCAGCGTCCGCTCGACGCGGCCGTCGCCGACCTTCTCCCCGTCCACCAGGAGGCGCACGTCGCCGCCGCGGCCGAGCCCGCCGCCGTCGTACGTGAACAGCACCTCGACGAGGTGGTCGCCGGCGAGCAGCGGGGTGGTCGCGCGCACGTGGGTGACGGTGACCGCGCCGAAGCTGTAGGCGTAGGTCAGCAGCCCGTCCTTCACGTAGAGCGACCAACCGCCGAACCGGCCGCCCTGCGCGACGAGCACACCTTCTGTGCCGGTTCCAGAAGCGAAGGATGCCCGGATCGCGAACGACGTGTTCTTGAGGCTGGGTACGGCGTCCTCGCGCAGCCGGCCGGAGCCGGGCCGGAGCCGGATCGTGCGTGGCGGGGCCGGGCGGCCGGTGAGCTCGGCATTGAAGCGCCGCGCGAGCTGGTCGTCCATCGGCAGCACGTGGTTGCGCCTCGCCTCGCCCAGGAACAGCTCCTGCAGCTCGGCGAGGAGCTCCGGGTGGTCGCCGGCGAGGTCGCGGGCCTGGGTCCAGTCGGACCGGGTGTCGTAGAGCTCCCAGCGGTCCTCGGAGAGGTGCGGCGTCTCGCGCTGTGCGGTCGCCCACGGCGTCTTGTGCTGCGCGACCGCGGTCCAGCCCTCGTGGTAGATCCCGCGGTTGCCGAACATCTCGAAGTACTGCGTGGTGTGCCGCTCCGGTGCCCCTGCGTCGTTGAAGGAGTACCGGAACGACACACCGTCCAGGGGTTGCTGCTCGACGCCGTCGACGACCTCGGGCAGCGGCACGCCCGCGACCTCGAGCAGCGTCGGCAGCACGTCGACGACGTGGTGCCACTGGTGGCGCACCTCGCCGGGCGCGTCGATGCCGGCCGGCCAGTGCACGACGAGCCCGTTGCGGGTGCCGCCGTAGTGGGAGGCGACCTGCTTGGTCCACTGGTACGGCGTGTCCATCGCGACCGCCCATCCGGTCGGGTAGTGGGCGTAGCTCTCTGGCCCGCCCAGCGTGTCGAGCTGGGTGAGGATCCGGGCCGTGTCGTCCTCGATCCCGTTGAGGCGGAGGGTCTCGTTGAGCGTGCCCTCGATGCCACCCTCGGCCGACGCGCCGTTGTCGCCCAGGATGTAGAGCACGACGGTGTTGTCGAGCTCGCCGGACTCGCGCAAGGCGTCGACCAGTCGCCCGACCTGGGCGTCGGTGTGCTCGGCGAACGCGGCGTACAGCTCCATCAGCCGCTCGGCGGCGATCTTCGCCTCGGCGGTGAGGTCGTCCCAGTGCGGCACCCCGGGTGTCCACGGCGCGAGCTCGGCCTCGGGCGGCACGATGCCGAGCTCCTGCTGCCGGGCGAGAGTGATCTCGCGCTGCCGGTCCCAGCCGTGTGCGAACTCGCCGCGGTACTTCTCCGCCCAGCCCTCCGGCACCTGGAACGGCGCGTGCGTCGCACCGAAGGCCAGGTAGCAGAACCACGGCTTGTCGGGCGCGTGGGTGCGCACGTCGCGCACCCAGTCGCGGGCGCGGTCGACGAGGTCCTCGGACAGGTGGTAGCCCTCGGCGGCCGTGCGCGGCGGGTCGACGAACGTGGTGCCCTCGACCAGCGTCGGCTCGAACTGGCTGGCCTCGCCGCCGAGGAACCCGTAGAAGCGGTCGAAGCCCTCGTGCGTCGGCCAGCGGTCGAACGGGCCGGCGGCGGTCTGCTCCCAGGTCGGCGTCTGGTGCCACTTGCCGAACGCGCCGGTGGCGTAGCCGTTGCCCGACAGCGCCTGGGCGAGCGTGCCCGCACTGAGGGGCCGCGTCGCGTCGTACCCGGGGAGCCCGGTGGAGATCTCGACGACCGTGCCCATGCCGACGGCGTGGTGGTTGCGGCCGGTCATCAGCGCCGCCCGCGTGGGCGAGCACATCGCCGTGGTGTGGAAGCGGCTGTAGCGCAGCCCGCCGCCGGCGAGCTCCTCGGCGACGGGCATCCGGCACGGCCCGCCGAACGCCGACGACGCCCCGAACCCCATGTCGTCGAGCAGGATCACCAGCACGTTCGGGGCGCCGTCGGGCGCGGTGGGCAGCGGCCTGGGTGGCAGCGGGTCGGCCTGGTCGCGCACGTCGACGGCGGCGTCGTACGCCGGTCGGGTGCCGTGGAAGGGCAGGCGGGTGCGGTCCATGGGTGCTCCTAGGCGATGTGCCGACGCAGGGCGGGGCCCGTGGCGTCGCGGACGGTGGGGTCGGGGACGGGCACGGCGTCGAGGAGCCGGCGGGTGTAGTCGTGGGCGGGCTCGCCGAAGACGCGCGCGGCCGGGCCGGACTCGACGACCTTGCCCGCGCGCAGCACCGCCACCTGGTCGGCGACCGTGTTCACGACCGCGAGGTCGTGGCTGATGAAGACGCACGCGAAGCCCAGCCGCTGCTGGAGGTCGGCGAACAGCTCGAGCACCTCGGCCTGCACCGACACGTCGAGCGCGCTGGTCGGCTCGTCGGCGATGAGGAGCTGCGGGTCGAGCGTGAGGGCGCGGGCGAGCGCCACCCGCTGCCGCTGGCCGCCGGACAGCTCGCGCGGCCGCCGCTTCGCGAACGACGCGGGCAGGCGTACGGCGTCGAGCAGCTCGGCCACCCGCTCGTCGCGCGCCTGCCGGCTGCCGACGCCGTGCACGTCGAGGGGCTCGCGGATCGCCTCGCCGACGGTGAAGCGCGGGTCGAGCGAGGCCTCCGGGTCCTGGTGCACGAACGCCAGCCGGCGGCGCAGGTCGGCCCGGGTCCGGCCGCGGGTCCGGGCGAGGTCGACGCCCGCGACGCGGACCCGGCCCCCGGCGAGGGGAACCAGGCCCGCAGCGAGCCGGCCGAGCGTGGTCTTGCCGGAGCCGGACTCCCCCACCAGTCCGAGCACCTCCCCACGCTCGAGCCGGAGCGTGACGCCGTCGACGGCCGGCAGCACCCGGCCGCGCATCCGCGACCCGAAGTGGACGTGCACGTCGTCGTACTCCAGGGCGGGCTCACCCGACGGTGCCGGTGCCTCGGGAACGACGTGGACCCGCTCGTCGGAGGCCGGCAGCCGCGGCACGGCGGCCAGCAGCTGCCGGGTGTAGGCGTGCTGCGGGTCGGCGAAGAGGTCGCGGGTCGGCGCCGCCTCGACGACCTCCCCCTGCCGCAGCACGACGACGCGGTCGGCCAGGTGCGCGACCACGCCCATGTTGTGGGTGATGATCACGATGCTGGTGCCGGTGCGGTCGCGGATCCGCCGCAGCAGCGCCAGGATCTCGGCCTGCACGGTGACGTCGAGCGCGGTCGTGGGCTCGTCGGCGAGCAGCAGCTCCGGCTCGTTGGCCAGCGCGAGGGCGAGCACGACGCGCTGCTTCTGGCCGCCGGAGAGCTGGTGGGGGTAGAAGTCGAGCCGCTCCTCGGGATCGGGGATCTCGACCTCCCGCAGCAGCTCGGCCGCACGCTCGCGGGCCTGCCGGCCGCGCACGCCGCCGTGGGCACGCAGGGCCTCGGCGAGCTGCCACCCGATGGTGCGCACCGGGTTGAGGGCGGTCTGCGGCTCCTGGAACACCATCGCGATCCGCCGGCCGCGGATCCGGTCGAGGTCCGGCTCGGGCAGGCCGAGCACGTCCTCGCCCCGGAGCCGGATCGAGCCGGTGGCGCGGGCGCCGTCGGGGAGCAGCCCGATGATCGCCCGGGCGGTCATCGACTTGCCCGACCCGGACTCGCCGACGAGGGCGACGACCTCCCCCTCGTCGACGGTCACGCTCACCGACCGGACGGCCGGGCGGGGGTGGGAGAACGAGATGGCGAGGTCGTCGACCTCGAGCAGGGGTGTGGACACGGTTGTCTCCTGACTACGCACGACGCGCCTCCGCAAGGGCCTGGGACACGAGCAGCAGGCCGAGGACCAGCGCCACCACGAGGGCGAGCGGGCCGACGGCGAAGAACGGCGCGTCGTACATGTTGCGGACGCCGTCGCGGATGAGGGAGCCGAGCGACGGAGCCGGCGGGCGCACGCCGAGGCCGAGGAAGCTCATCGCGCCCTCGATGAACACGGCGACCGACATGGACACGGCGATCTGGACGAGCAGGGGCTCGAGCGAGTTCGGCAGCACGTGGCGGCGCAGCTGCCACCACGACCCGGCACCGACGACGTGGGCGGCCTCGACGTACGGCATCTCGCGGATGGACCGCACTGACGTGCGGGTCAGGCGGCCGAACACCGGCAGCTCCACGGCGATGATGACGAAGAAGACCGTGCCGAGCCCGGGACCGAGGAACGCCGTGACCGCGATCGCGAGGATGAGGGTCGGGAACGCGAGCACCAGGTCGAAGACCCGCTGCGCGATCACGTCGGTGAAGGTCCACCAGCTGGAGACCAGCCCGACCAGGACGCCGATGGCCGCGCCGATCGGGACCGCCAGGAAGACCACGAGCAGGTCGGTCCGGATCCCGTAGAGGGTGCGGGACAGGATGTCGCGGTTGACCTCGTCGGTGCCGAGCCAGTGCGCGCCTGACGGCCCCACCAGGTTGGCTCCGGGGATCTGCTCGGTCGGGCTGTGCGGCGCGAGCAGCGGCGCCAGCAGGCCGAGCGCGACGACCACGCCGATCATCAGCACGCCGACCAGGCCCTTGCCGCGCCGGAGCGCGGACCAGATGCTCGGCCGGGGCCGCTGGTCGAACTCGTCGTCGAGCTGGGTCGCGGCGCTCTCCGGCACCGCGACGTCGATGAGGGACTCGCTCATGCCGTTGCTCCGATCCGGATGCGCGGGTCGAGCCACGCGTGGACGACGTCGGTCAGCAGCTGCACCGCGACGAAGACGGCGACCGAGAGCAGCAGCAGCACCTGCACCAGCGGGTAGTCGCGGCCCGAGATCGCCTCCTCGATCAGGCTGCCGAGGCCGGGCCAGGTGAAGATCGCCTCCACCAGCACCGCCCCGCCGAGCAGCGTGCCGAACTGGATGCCGAGCACGGTGACCGTCGACGGCAGCGCGTTGCGCAGCGCCTGGGTCAGCACGATCCGGCGCCGGGAGATCCCGAGCGCGCGGGCGGTGGTGACGTAGGGCTGCCGCAGCTCGGTGCGCAGCGCCTCGGTGAGGAAGCGCGTGAGCGCCGCGCCGGCGCCGAGGGCCAGGCAGACGGCCGGCATCAGCAGGTACTGCGCGGCGATGTCGGGCCGCGCGATGAAGCCGTCGGGCGGGGTGCCGCCGGCGGGGAGCACCGGGAACACCACCGCGAGCAGCAGGATCAGCACCAACCCCGTGACGAACGTCGGCAGGGCGATGGCGAGCGTGTTGCCGAAGGACAGCGCGGCGTTGACCCACCGGTTGTCGACCACGACGGCGAGCACGCTGGCGACCAACGCGACGGCCGCGGCGAGTACGAGCGCGGTGACGGTGAGCACGACGGTGTTGACCGCACCGTCGGCGACCAGGTCCTTGACCTGGCCGCCGATCCGGTAGGACGTGCCGAAGTCGAGCCGGGCGAGCTGGCCCAGCCAGGTGAGGTACTGGGCCACGAGCGGCTGGTCGAGGCCGAGGTCGGCCCGGATCGCGGCCCGTGCCTCGGGGGTCGCGTCCGGTCCGGCCAGGCTGGAGACCGGGTCGCCGGGGACCAGCCGCACCATAGCGAAGATCGCGAACGACGCGACCGCCAGGACGACCAGGGCCGACGGCAGCCGGCGGAGCAGGTAGTGGGTCATGGGTCGGGTCCGCTCAGTTGGAGAGGTAGGCCTGGCGCAGGTCGAGCTCGTTGCGCTTGGACCGACCGAGGTCGTGGACGTTCGTGGTCGTCGCGATCTGCGGCTGGAGCACCGCGATCTCGATCAGGAACAGGTTGTCCAGCAGGTCCTTGCTCAGCGCCCGGTAGGCCTCGACCGCTCCCCCGTCCGTGCCGCTGACCCGCTTCCAGGCCGCCTCGGCGTGCTTCTTGTAGTCCGCGGACTCGAAGTGCGAGGCGTTCTTGTCGGCGTTGAAGGGGTAGGCGCTGACGGTCAGCGTCGACGGCGTGTACTGCGCGTAGTTGTGCTGCAGCACCCAGAGCCCGCCGAACGCGCCGTCGATCAGCTGCTTGATGAAGTCGCCGTACTCCTGCGGCCGGAGCTCGGTCTTGATGCCGACCTCCTCGAGGTTGGCCTGCACGATCTGCGCGACGGACTCGTAGTTGCCGCTGGCCGGGTAGGACAGCGGGATGGTCGGCACCGACTTGAGCTGGGAGACGAGGGTCTTGGCCTTCTCGATGTCACGCGTGTAGGTCTGGTTCGCCTCCGCGTCGTACGCCGGGGAGTACGGCGCCCACGGCAGGTTGCCCGGCGTCCCGACGCCGCGGAACACCTCGTCGACGATCCGCTCGCGGTCGAGGGCGTAGGCGATCGCCTGCCGGATCTTGAGGTCCTGCAGGGCGGGGTTGGTCAGGTCGGCCCCGACGTACACCTCGTTCTCCGCACCCTCGTAGGCGGTGACCTCGAACTTGTCGTCCTCGCCGAGCGTCTCCAGGTCGCGGTTCGTCGCGCCGTTGATCAGGTCGAGCTGGCCCGAGCGCAGCTGGGAGACCTGCGCCTGCGGGTCGGTGACGATGTCGATGTCGACGCCCTCGAGGTGCGGCTTGCCGCCCCAGTAGTCATCGTTGCGGGAGAGCTCGATCTTCGAGCTCGGCGTCCAGGAGTCGAAGACGAACGGGCCGGTGCCGACGAACGCCTTGCCCTCCTTGAGCTCGTCGATGCTCTCGCTGTCGATGATCGGCAGCATGTCGAGCAGGTCGAAGATGTTGCTCAGCGGGTGCGCGAAGGTCAGCGTGATCGAGTGCGGGTCGCTGGTGTCGAAGCCGGTGACCGCGGCGGCCGTGCGCTGCAGCTGCACCGCCCACACGGGGTCGGCCCACGTCCTGATGCTGAACTCGACGTCCTCGGAGGTGAACTCCCGGCCGCTGTGGAACGTCACGTCGTCACGAAGGTCCAGCGTGAGCGAGAGCCCGTCGTCGGCCAGCTTCCACGAGGTGGCCAGCCGCGGCTCGGGCTCCAGGCTGTCGAGCGGGTAGTCGACGAGGCTGTCGTAGACCGCGCCGATGAGGGTGTTGGTGCTGTCGGCGGAGTTGGTGAAGATCGTCGCCGGCACGATGTCGGCGATCGCCCCGACGCGCAGCGTGCCGCCGTCGCTCGGCCCCGAGTCGTCACCGCCGCCGTTGGCCTCGCCGACCGCCGACGAGCACGCGGCCAGCATGGCGACGACGACCAGGCCGACGAGGGTGAGGAGGATCCGGGGGTGTGGTGTTCTACGCACAGGGGCGTCCTTTCGCGGGTTGGTGCTTCTCGGGTACGGCGGCCAGCGGGTCGTCGTAGACGGGGCCGAGCGCGACGGTCCCGGCAGCCACGGCCTGGATGCCGGCGCCGAAGCGGGTGAAGGTCGGGGTCAGCTCAGGCAGCCGGGTGGTCTCCGCGAACGACGCGACCACCTCGTCGAGCAGCGGCGGGAACCCGGTGAACGCCTGGCCGACGAGGATCAGCCGGTCCGGGTTCACCATGTCGCGGACGGTCGCCGCGACCCGGCCGAGCAGGCGGGCACGGCGGCGCAGCAGCGCCTGGGCCTGCTCGGCGCGGTGGTCGGCACCGGTGGCGGCGAGGTAGACCTCCTCGACGACGGGTCGGTCGACGAGGCCGGCGGCGTACGCCTCCTGGGCGAGCACCTGGTCTCCGGCGCTGGCGGAGAGGCAGCCGCTGTGGCCGCAGAGGCACGGCACGTCGGTGCCGGCCGGGAAGTGGGTGAGGCTCGCGACCCGCGAGACCTCGGTGGTGAGGCCACGGTCGACGGCCATGACGAAGCCGGCCGAGTTGCGCGCGTAGAGGTACGTCGTGATGCCGCCGGTGCCGTGCCGGCGGTGGATGAACTCGGCCGCGGCGACCGCCGCGATGTGGTCGGCGGTCGTGACGTCGAGCCCCAGCACCTCCTGGAGCTCGGCGCCGGTGCGGACCGGGTCGAGCTCGAGGTCGCGCCACGGCGCGACCAGTCCGGCAGCGAGCGGCACCCGGCCGGGCTGGGCGCCGAGCAGGCCCGCCGCGAGCCGGCCGACGGCCTCGAGGTCCATCGGCTCGCCGAGCCGACGCGGCCGGGACTCGCTCGCGACCACCCGGCCGGCGAGGTCGCACAGGGCGACCGTCGTCTCGAGCACGCCCTGGTGGACGCCGACGACGACGTACGTCGTGGGGTCGATCTCGACCGGGGTCCCCGGTCGGCCGACGGCGCCCGAGGGGGTGAGGTCGCGCCGCTCGCGGACCAGGCCCGCGGCGCCGAGCGAGGTGACCGCGCGGGCGATCGTCGCCGGGCTGAGGTCGGTGGCCCGGGCGAGCTGGTCGCGGGCGAGCGGTCCGGCGCCGCGCAGCTCCTCCAGCACCCGGGTCGCCGCCGAGGCGAGCCTGCCCCGCGAGACGACGACCATCGGCGATCGCTGCACCCCGCACCCTCCCTGTCCCGTCCGAGTCACCGTTCAAAGTCGAGTGACTTGATTGACTATAGGGATTAATAGCGGACTCGACGGCCCGTCTCAAACACCGACGCGGGGTTTCGGTCGCGGTGAGAGAAAACCTTGGCCCGGACGGCCGGGCTCCGGACAGTGGCGGCAGACAGTTTCAGGAGAGCGTGAGTGAAAGGACTCCCATGACCATCAGCCTCGACCGCGAGAAGACCGCCGGATCCGCGAGCGGCGTCACCGTCACCAGGCTGGGCGGCCGGATCGGTGCCCGCATCGACGGCGTGCGCCTCGGCGCCGACCTGGGCGAAGAGACCGTGGCCGCGATCCGGTCCGCGCTCCTCGAGCACAAGGTGATCTTCTTCCGCGGGCAGAACCACCTCGACGACGAGGGCCAGATCGCCTTCGCCGAGCAGCTCGGCCAGCTGACGACGGCCCACCCCACCGTCAACACCGGCAGCGCCCGGGTGCTCGCGCTGGCCGCCAACAAGGGCATGGCCGCGAACAGCTGGCACACCGACGTCACGTTCGTCGACCGGGTCCCGGCGATCAGCGTGCTACGCGGCGTGGCGATCCCGGCGTACGGCGGCACGACCAACTGGGCGAACACCGCCGCTGCGTACGACGGCCTGCCGGCCGCGCTCAAGGCCCTCGTCGACAAGCTGTGGGCCGTGCACACCAACGACTACGACTACGCGGCGACCTCGGAGAAGGTCGAGAAGGAGCTTGACAAGGAGGCCGTCTTCCGCCGCGAGGAGTTCACCCGCATCCACTTCCAGACCGAGCACCCGGTGGTGCGCGTCCACCCCGAGACCGGGGAGCGGACGCTCGTGCTCGGCCACTTCGTGAAGAGCTTCGTCGGCCTCAACACCGCCGAGTCGCACGCGCTCTTCCAGCTGCTCCAGGCCCGGGTCACCAAGCTCGAGAACACCATCCGGTGGACCTGGACCGAGGGCGACGTGGCGGTGTGGGACAACCGCGCCACGCAGCACTACGCCGTCGCGGACTTCGACGAGCAGTACCGCGAGGTCCGCCGGATCACCGTCGCCGGCGACGTGCCGGTCAGCATCGACGGCCAGCACAGCCGCGTCGTCCAGGGCGACGCCTCGGCGTACTCCAACCTGGACGAGCTGATCTCGTAGTCGGCCCCCACGATCCGAGGCCCCGGGGAATGCACCCTCCCCGGGGCCTCGTCGTGTCTCAGCAGGACAGCCCGTCGTCGGGCACGGTGCCGTCGAGCAGGTAGTCGTCGACGGCGTCGTCGACGCAGTCGTTGCCCGCGTTGTAGCCGGTGTGGCCGTCGCCGTCACGGCTGACCAGGACGCCGGAGTCGAGCTGGTCGGCGAGGCTGACCGCCCACTGGTACGGCGTGGCCGGGTCGCGCGTCGTGCCGATGACGACGATCGGGGCGGCTCCGGCCGCCCGGACGTCGCGCGGCGGCTCGCTCGACTCGACCCGCATGCCGCCGCAGTTCATCAGCCCCCAGGCGAAGACGGAGCCGAACGTCGGCGACGCCTCCTCGAAGTCGGGCATGGCGGCGGGCACCTCGGCCTTCCGGATCGACCAGGGGTCGTCGAGGCAGCCGATCGCGTAGATCGCCTCGGCGCGGTTGTCGACGTAGCCGACCTGGCCGCGCGAGACGTAGATGTCGGAGAGCCGCAGCAGCAGCGAGCCGTCGCCGCCGAGGGCGGACTCCAGCGCCTCGCTGAGGATGCCCCAGAAGTCGCGGCTGTAGAGCGGCAGCACGACGCCGTAGAAGGCGTTGCCGACCTCGAGCTCCCGGCCGGCGTCGGTCGGCAGCGGCGTGGCGTCGATCCGGTCGAGCAGGTCACGGATCCGGGTCGTCCCGGCGTCGACGGTGTCGCCGAGGAAGCAGTCGCCGGTGTCGACGCAGTCCTGCACGTACGCACGCAGCGCGGTCTCGAACCCGGCCGCCTGCTGGAGACTGAGGTCGCGCGGCTCGAGCGACAGGTCGACGGCGCCGTCGAGCACCAGGCGCCCGGCCCGGTCAGGGAAGAGGTCGGCGTACGTCGCACCGAGCTCGGTGCCGTAGGAGGCGCCGAAGTAGACCAGCTCGGACTCGCCGAGGGCGGCGCGCAGCACGTCGATGTCGCGGGCCGCCTCGACCGTGGTGACGTGGGCGGCGAGGTCGCCGGACTTCTCGGCGCACCCGCGGCCGAACCGGTCGACCCACTGCGCGTAGGTGCGGCGCTCGGCGGCCGTGTCCGGGTCGGGATCCTGCGAGACGTAGGAGTCGAGGTCGTCGTCACTGAGGCAGTCGACGGGCGCGCTCGAGCCCACGCCCCGGGGGTCGAAGCCGACGACGTCGTAGGCGTCGAGGACCGGCTGCCGGAAGACGCCGGACGCGCTCGCGGCGTAGTCGGTGCCGGGCACACCGGGGCCGCCCGGGTTGACGACGATCGAGCCGAGGCGGCGGCCGGGGTCGGCGGCGGGCACCTTGAGCAGTGCGAGATCGATCGTCTCGCCGTCGGGGTCGCGGTAGTCGAGCGGCACCTGGAGCGTCGCGCAGAGGGCGTCGTCGCGGCAGAGCTCCCAGCTCAGCTGCTGGCCGTAGAACCGCTCCAGCCCGGGCTCGGGCGGCTCGGTGGCGCCGGGCCCGGGCGTCGTCGTGGGTGCGGACTTCGGGTCGGCCGGAGCGCCGTCGCCGCCGAGCAGCGCCAGCGCCGAGACGCCCGCGGATCCGAGCGCGAGGGCCAGCACCACGATGAGCACCACGGCCCGGCGGCGGATCACCGCTCGCGGACCTCGGGGGCGACCAGCGCGAGCATCATCGACTCGAGGGCGAGCGTCGGCTGGACGTTGAACTCGAGCATCTGCTCTCGGGCCTCGAAGATCGCGGTGATCCGGCGCAGCTGCGCCTCGGGGGTGCCGGTGCGCGCGAGCAGCTCGACGTCGCCGCGGATCTCCTCGTTGACGAGCGAGCCGGGCGCGCCCGAGGACACCGCGATCGCGTCGCGGTAGACCGAGACCAGGTCCATGAGGCCGCGGTCGACGACGTCGAGGACCCGGCGCTTCGCGCGGGACTTCTGGTCCTTCTCGAGATCCCGGAGGGCCGGGGCGTACTCGCGCGGACGGCGGCCGCGCTCGACGACGCCGTACGCCGTGTCGAGGTCGGCCTTCTCGCGCGCGTCGAGCTCGGAGGTGATCGCTTCGGCCTCCTCCTTGGTGACCTCGGCGAGCCGGGCGGCCCTGGTCATGCACGCGCCCAGCGACGTGAGCGACACCGGGATCGCCACGACTTCGCGGCGCCGGTCACGGGTCGCCTCGTCGCGGGCCAGCGCCCGGGCCCGGCCGATGTGGCCCTGGCTGGCGCGGGCGGCGTACGACGCGAGCGCCTCGCTCACTCCGTCGGTGCGCCTGAGGAACGCGGCGACGTCGTCGGTGGTCGGCGTGGTCAGCGTCACGAGGCGGCAGCGGGAGCGGATCGTCGGCAGGACGTCCTCGACGGTCGGCGTGCAGAGCATCCAGACCGTGCGCTCGGCCGGCTCCTCGATCGCCTTGAGCAGTGCGTTGATGCCCTGCTCGGTGACCCGGTCGGCGTCCTCGACGATGACGATCTGCCAGCCCCGGCCGACCGGGGAGAGCGCGGAGCGGCGGACCAGGTCGCGCACGTCCTTGACGCCGATCGAGAGGCCCTGGGTGCTCACGATGGCCACGTCGGCGTGGCTGCCGGCCAGCACGGTGTGACAGGCGTGGCAGGTGCCGCAGCCGCGCTGCTCCTCGGTGCACTGGAGCGCGGCCGCGAACGCGACCGCCGCGTTGGAGCGGCCCGACCCGGGCGGCCCCGTGAAGAGGAACGCGTGGCTCATGCCGTGCCCGTCGGCTGCCGCCCGCAGGGCCTCGACGGCGCGGTGCTGGCCGACCAGCGAGTCCCAGACGGTGCCTGAGGAGGGCGCCCCGCGCCCGTCTCGAAGGGCCGTCATCGGCGTACCGCCTGCTGCAGCAGCGGGGTGACGGCGGCGCGGACCTGCTCGGCGATCTCGTCGACGTCGGCGCGGGCGTCGAGCACGAGGTAGTGGTCGGGGTCGGCCTTCGCCATCCGCAGGTAGCCCTCGCGCACGCGCTGGTGGAACTCCAGCGACTCGCCCTCGATGCGGTCGCGCTCCGCGAACCGGCCGAGGCCGTGCTCGGGCTCGAGGTCGAGCACGACGGTCAGGTGCGGGCGCAGGTCGTGGGTGGCCCACCGCGCGACGTCCTCGACCTCGTCGAGGGCGAGCGCGCGGCCGGCGCCCTGGTAGGCCAGCATCGAGTCGACGTACCGGTCCGTGATCACGACGTCGCCGCGGTCGAGCGCGGGCTGCACGACCTCGTCGACGTGCTCGGCCTTGTCGGCGGCGTAGAGCAGCGCCTCGGTGCGGTCGGAGATCTCCCCGGTCTCGGGGCTGAGCACGATCTCGCGCAGCTTGCGGCCCACCTCGGTGTCGCCCGGCTCGAACGTCAGCAGGGCGGCGTAGCCCTGCTCCCGCAGCCAGGCGGCCAACCGCCGCGACTGCGTCGACTTCCCCGAGCCCTCGCCGCCCTCGAAGCACACGAACACGCCGGTCTCGGCGTACGTCCCGGGTCGCTGGTCCACGGCGTACACCCTAGGCGCGCGCGCCGACGACCGCGGCGAGTGGTTTCGAGACCGGCGCCAGGGCGCCTTCCTCGACCACCGGACCCGGTGGTCGAGGACGGACGAAGTCCTGTCTCGAAACCACCTCAGTGGTCAGGACTTCTTGGTCGTCTTCTTCGCCGCGGACTTCTTCGTCGTGGACTTCTTGGCGGTCTTCTTCGCGGTCTTCTTGGCCGTCTTCTTGGCGGCCTTCTTCGCCGGGCCCTTCGCGCGCCGCTCGGCCAGCAGCTCGGCCGCCCGCTCGATGGTGATCGACTCGACCGAGTCCTCCTTGCGGAGGGTGGCGTTGTACTCGCCGTCGGTGACGTACTCACCGAAGCGGCCGGCCTTCACCACGACCGGCTGCTTGGAGACCGGGTCAGGGCCGAGCTCCTTGAGCGGGGCGGCCGCGGCGGCCCGGCCGCGCTGCTTGGGCTGGGCGTAGATGCGCAGCGCCTCGTCGAGGCCGATCGTGAGGAGCTGGTCCTCCGAGGCGAGCGAGCGGGAGTCGGTGCCCTTCTTCAGGTACGGGCCGTAGCGGCCGTTCTGGGCCGTGATCTCGTCGCCGGACTCGGGGTCGGTGCCGACGACGCGCGGCAGCGACAGCAGCTTGAGCGCGTCGTCGAGCGTGATCGTGTCGAGCGACATCGACTTGAAGAGCGACCCGGTGCGCGGCTTGGCCGCCCCCTTCTTTCCACGCTGCGGTGCGTCCTCGGGGAGCACCTCGGTCACGTAGGGGCCGAAGCGGCCGTTCTTGGCCACGACCTCCAGGCCGGACTCGGGGTGCTTGCCGAGCTGGATCTCCTCGCCGGCCGGGTTGGCCAGCAGCTCCTTCGCCTTGTCGAGCGTGAGCTCGTCGGGCGGCAGGTCGTCGGGCACGTTCGCGCGGCGGGCGTGCGGCGTGCCGTCGTCGTCCGGGCCCTCCAGGTAGGGGCCGTAGCGGCCGACGCGCAGCTGGATGCCCGAGTCGGCCCCGGCGACGGGGAACGTCGCCAGCTCGCGCGCGTCGATCTCGCCCAGTCCGTCGACCAGCGGCTTGAGGCCGGTGACGCTGTCGGAGCCGAAGTAGAACTCCGCGAGCTCGCTCTCGCGGTCCTTGCGGCCGCCGGCGATCTCGTCGAGCACGTCCTCCATGCCGGCCGTGAACTCGTAGGACACCTGCCGCGGGAAGTGCTCCTCCAGCAGCCGGATCACCGAGAACGCCAGCCAGGCCGGCACCAGCGCGGTGCCCTTCTTGTAGACGTAGCCGCGGTTGAGGATCGTGCCGATGATCGACGCGTACGTCGACGGCCGGCCGATCTCCCGGTCCTCGAGCTCCTTGATCAGGGTGGCCTCGGTGTAGCGGGCCGGCGGCTTGGTCTCGTGCCCGTTGGCGGAGAGCGAGGCGGCGGTGACGGGGTCGCCCTCGTGGAGGTCGGGCAGCGGCACCTGGTCGTCGTCGCTGCGCTTGCCGCCCTCGGTGCCCTCGACGTACGCCTTGAGGAAGCCGTGGAAGGTGATCACGCGGCCGGACGCCGAGAACACCACGTCGCGCCCGTCGGAGGCCACGCCGCCGATGCGCACCGAGACCGACTGGCCGACTGCGTCCTTCATCTGCGACGCGACCGTGCGCATCCAGATCAGCTCGTAGAGCCGGAACTGGTCGCCGGTCAGCCCGGTCTGCGCAGGGGTGCGGAAGGAGTCGCCGGCGGGGCGGATCGCCTCGTGCGCCTCCTGGGCGTTCTTGACCTTGCTCGTGTAGGTCCGGGGGGCGTCGGGCAGGTACTCCGCGCCGTACAGCTCGCGCACCTGCGACCGCGCCGCGTCGACCGCCCCGCCGGAGAGCGTGGTCGAGTCGGTACGCATGTAGGTGATGAAGCCGTTCTCGTACAGCCGCTGCGCGACCGACATCGTCACCGAGGCGCTCATGCCGAGCTTGCGGCTGGCCTCCTGCTGCAGCGTCGTCGTGCGGAACGGCGCGTACGGCGAGCGGCGGTAGGGCTTGGCCTCGACCGAGCGGACGTCGTACGTCGTGTCGCTCAGCGCCGCGACCAGCGCCTCGGCGCCGGGCCGGTCGAGGTGGACGCGCTCGTCCTTCCGCGACTTGAGCAGGCCGTCGGGGCCGAAGTCGGAGCCACCGGCGACCCGGCCGCCGTCGATGGAGTGGAGCTTCGCCGGGAACATCCGGGGCTCCTTGGAGGCGCCCGCGTCGAAGGTGCCCTCGAGGTCCCAGTAGGACGCGACCCGGAACGCCATCCGCTCGCGCTCGCGGTCGACCACGAGCCGCGTGGCGACCGACTGCACGCGGCCGGCGGAGAGGCCGGACATGACCTTCTTCCAGAGCACCGGGCTGACCTCGTAGCCGTAGAGGCGGTCGAGGATGCGACGGGTCTCCTGGGCCTCGACGAGGTCCATGGCCAGCTCGCGCGGGTTCTCGGCGGCCGCGAGGATCGCGGGCTTGGTGATCTCGTGGAAGACCATCCGCTTGACCGGGATGCCCTTCGGCTTCAGCTCGTCGAGGAGGTGCCAGGCGATCGCCTCGCCCTCGCGGTCCTCGTCGGTGGCGAGGTAGAGCTCGTCGGCGTCCTTGAGCAGCGTCTTCAGCTTGGAGATGTGCGACTTCTTGTCGCGCGGCACGACGTAGTAGGGCTCGAAGCCGTTGTCGACGTCGACCGCGAGGCGGCCCCACGGCTTGTCCTTGATCTTCGCCGGGGTGTCCGCGGCGCTCTGGGGGAGGTCGCGGATGTGACCGATGGAGGACTCGACGACGTACCCCTGGCCGAGGTACCCGCCGATCGTGCGGGCCTTCGCCGGGGACTCGACGATCACCAACTTGTGGGCCACTGCGTCTTCTTCTCTCGCTGATTCGGCTCCCCGACGCGGTCGTCAGGGCCTTACGGCCGAACACGGTAGCGCGTACTCCGTGGTGCTCATTCCTTCGCGTCCACCGTAGATCTTCCGGCGACCCTCAACGTTTCGGCCCGCGCCGCCGTCAAGGGAGGGAAGGTGAGAGGCACCTCGAGACGGCTCGGAGGCCACGTTGGACCGGGAGTTGGACCAGGACTTCGGCGAGTTCGCCGCCACGCAGACCCGTCCCCTGCTGGGGTTCGCGCACGCGCTCACGGCCGACCCCCACGACGCGTGGGACCTGACCCAGGAGACCCTCGCCCGGATGGGCGAGCGCTGGGGCCGGGTGCGGTTCGACGAGCCGGCGGCGTACGCGCGCACGGTCATGGTGCGGCTCAACATCGACCGGATCCGGCGGCTGCGCCGCGAGCTCCCGCTCCCGGGTGGCTCCTGCGAGGAGGCGCCGGTCGAGGTCGTCGGCGAGGTCGACGGCTGGCTGATCGACGCCCTGGCCACCCTCTCACCGCGGCAGCGCACCGCGCTGGCGCTGCGGTACGTCGAGGACCTCGACGTGCGCGGCATCGCCGAGCGGATGGGCTGCTCGGAAGGCACCGTCAAGAGCCAGCTGTCCCGCGGGACCGAGCGGCTCCGGCAGCACGCGCGCAGGCAGGGCCTGCTCGCGGCGACAGGAGAGGGATGAGCACGATGACCGAAGAGCAGATCAAGGACGGCTTCGACCGCCTGGAGTCGGCCCTGGGCGCGCCCCGGGACGCGCGGGCGCGGGTCGCCCACCGGATCGCGGTGCGCCGTCGCCGGCGGCGGGCCGTCGTCGCCGGTGGCGCCGCCCTCGGGGTGGCGCTCGTCGGGGGCATCGTGGCGTCGGCGCTGAGCGGTGACGACGGCTCGGACCAGACGGTCGCCGTCGACCCGCCCTCCGGCCCGCTGAGCACGCTCGTGATGACCCGGCCCGACGGCTCGACGTACGCCTTCCCCGACGTGACGGTGAGCTGTGAGCCCCCGGTGGGCACCGAGGGCGACACCCAGGGCACGGACGCGCGGATCTGGATGACCAGCCCGATGCCGGCCGACGTCGCCAGCGACGACGCGGAGCTGGAGCGGCCGTTCGTCTACTTCGAGGGCCGCCTCGACAAGCTCACGGAGGACCGCACCTTCCGGCTGCCGGTCTGGGGACCGGGCGACTCCTCGACGTACCCGCTCGTGCTCTTCATGGCCGACCCCAGCGACGGGGAGCGCGCCAACGAGGTCGCCAGCAGCGCGGGCGGGTCGGGGACGGTGCGCGTGCTGCGCGCCTCCTGCGACCCGGTGCCGGTGCTGGAGCTCGACGTCGACGCGACGCTCGACAGCGAGGTGGAGCAGGAGTCGCTCAAGGTGGCCGGCGCCCTGCGCTGAGCACCTAGGGCACGAGGAAGCCCTCGGCGACGAGCTCGCGCACCACCGGCAGGTAGCGCTCGCGGGTGTCCGCGGCGTCCAGGTCGAGCAGCTGCGCGAGCGCGTCGAGGATCTGCCCGACCGAGAGCTCGCCGTCGCACGCGCCGACCAGCGCCGCCTCGACGGTGTCCGCGCGGCGGGCGCGGCGCAGGCCGCGCTGCTGGCGCACGACGACGGTCTCCGGGTCCTCGGCCCCCGGCGCACCGAAGGTCTCCTGCTGCACATCGGGCCGGACGACGAGCCGCGCGTCGAGGTCGACGGTGCGGTCGCCCGCGGTCACCCACGCGTGCAGCGCCGGGGCGATGGGCTGCTCGACGTCGTACGGCCACTCCAGGAGCTCGCGGGCCGGCTGCGCGGCACATGATCGGCGCAGCGTGATCCAGCCGAAGCCGACGGCCTCGATCCGCTGCTCCTCGAACCACGACAGCCAGGTGTCATAGCGGGCGGCGTAGTCGGGCGCGCCGTGCTGACCGGCGTCCTTGAGCCAGAGCTCGACGTACGACGCGGGGTCGACGACCTCGCGCTGCACGACGTAGAGGTCGCAC
Source organism: Nocardioides sp. GCM10030259 (assembly GCF_042666375.1). Classification (NCBI taxonomy): domain Bacteria; kingdom Bacillati; phylum Actinomycetota; class Actinomycetes; order Propionibacteriales; family Nocardioidaceae; genus Nocardioides; species Nocardioides sp. GCM10030259. The sequence continues at coordinate 440,008 of NZ_JBHTDF010000025.1, forward strand.
TCGGGGTCGGCCCACCCGGCGAGCCGTTCGTCCCAGCCGGCGCCGGCCGGGATCACCCAGTTCGCGAGCACCTGGCACCAGCCGCCGTCGGTGAGGTGGCCGGGGGCGGTGCGGACGATGTGCTCGACGACGCGGTCACCGGGCAGGCCGGAGTCGCGGTAGACGAGGCGCTCGCCCGTGGCCGGGGAGATGACGAACGGCGGGTTGGTGGCGATGAGGTCGAACCGCTCCCCCCGCACCGGCTCGAAGAAGGACCCGCTGCGCACGTCGACCGGCGTGCGGAGGTCGTTGAGCGCCACGTTGAAGCGGGCCAGCCGCAGCGCCCGCTCGTTGACGTCGGTCGCGACGACCGCGCTGCTGTGGCCGGCGAGGTGCAGCGCCTGCACGCCGCAGCCGGTGCCGAGGTCCAGCGACCGTCCGACCGGCTCGCGGATCGTGAGCTGGGCGAGCGACGTCGACGCGGAGCTGATGCCGAGGACGTGGTCGGGCCCGACGCGGTGGGGGCCGCCGTCGAGCCCCGGCGTCAGGTCGCTGGCGACCCACAGGTCTGCACCGTCCGCGGCGTACGGCCGGACGTCGAGGCGCGCGGCGACCTCGCTCACCGACCGCTCGAGGAACCCCTCCGCGGCGAGCCGGTCGACGAGGCCCGGCAGGGCAGCCTCGGCGGCGCCGAGGTCGACGACGTGCTGCAGCAGGAAGAGCCGCACCAGCGTCTCGAGCGGACCGCCTCCCGACGTACGCCGGAGCGCGGGCGTGGTCTCGTTGCGCGCGAGCGCGTCGTGGGCGGCCGTCCCCAGCACCTCCGCGACCCGGTCGTAGGTGAAGTCCGCGGCCACGAGGCATTCCCGGAGCCGACTCGGCAGTGCAGACGCGTCGTTCACCCCGCGAGCCTAGGGCGTGGCTACGGGCAGAAGGCGTGCAGCACTCCGGGCATGCCGTCGAGCCAGATGCCGAACCCCACGTCGGCCGGGTGCAGCGCGGGACGCTGGCCGTCACGGCTGACGAGCGCGTGGCGGGGCGGCGCGCCGCCCGGCGCGGGGCCGGTCCAGCAATGGTGTCGCGCGAGCAGCTGCTCCACGAGCGACGCACCGGCCGAGGCGGAGGCGGCCCGGCTGGTCGGCGGCTCGACCCGCACCTCGTCCTTCGGGGCAGGCTGCACCTGCAGCGCCAGCACGCCGAGGACGAGGGCCTGGGCGGCCGGCGGCGCCAGCCGCACGGCCCGGGGCACCCGACGCCGCCGTAACGCCTTGCGCGCACCCGTTGCCATGCTCACCAGTTCGACCGTGCAGGCAGGGGCGTGAGGCATCCGGCCCATGAGCAAGGTCACGCCGGTCCCGCGGCGCTCCCCGAAATGGCGCCGACCCGCCAGATGCCTCTGACGGGTCGGCGCGCAGGTGGTGCAGGGTCAGCGCTCGCTGGGCGCCTCGAACTGCTGGGTCGGAGCCGGGTCCGACGGCGGCGGGGTGGCCGGCGGCGGAGGCGGCGGGGGCGGCGGCGTGGCCGCCGTACCGGACTCGTCGGCGTCGATCGTCACCGGGCGCCGCTTGGAGATGTAGACCGCAGCCACGATGCCGAAGAACGCGACCAGCGCGATCACGATCCGCAGCGGCGTGTTGGCGTCCTCGCCGACCGACATCTTCACGATGGCGGCGACGATCAGCAGCGAGACCAGGTTCATCACCTTGATCAGCGGGTTGATCGCCGGGCCGGCGGTGTCCTTGAACGGGTCGCCGACCGTGTCGCCGATGATCGTCGCGTCGTGCGAGTCGGAGCCCTTGCCGCCGTGGTGGCCGTCCTCGACGAGCTTCTTGGCGTTGTCCCACGCACCACCGGAGTTGGCGAGGAACACCGCCATCAGCGTGCCGGTCGCGATCGCACCCGCCAGGAACCCGGCGAGTGGACCGACGCCGAGGCCGAAGCCGACGGCGATCGGCGCCAGTACGGCGAGCAGGCCTGGTGTGGCGAGCTCACGGAGCGAGTCGCGGGTGACGATGTCGACGACCCGGCCGTACTCGGGACGGCCCGTGCCCTCCATGATCCCGGGGATCTCCCGGAACTGCCGGCGCACCTCGAAGACCACGGCGCCCGCGGCCCGGCCGACGGCGTTGATCGCCAGTCCGGAGAAGAGGAAGACGACCGCCGCGCCGAGCAGCGCGCCGACCAGGATGTTCGGGTTCGAGATGTCGAACGAGAACGCGAGCTGGGTGAGATCGCCCGGCTCCTCGGTGATCTCGACCTCGTCGAGCGCGTCGGTGAGGCCGTTGACGTAGGAGCCGAAGAGCGCGCTCGCCGCCAGCACCGCCGTGGCGATCGCGATGCCCTTGGTGATCGCCTTCGTGGTGTTGCCGACCGCGTCGAGCTCGGTGAGGATCTGCGCGCCCTCGTCGTGGACGTCGCCGGACATCTCCGCGATGCCCTGGGCGTTGTCGGAGACCGGGCCGAACGTGTCCATGGCGACGATGACGCCGACGGTCGTCAGCAGGCCGCAGCCGGCCAGGGCCACCGCGAACAACGCGATGCCGACCGAGCCGCCGCCGATCAGGAACGCCCCGAAGACGGCCGCGCCGATCACCAGCGTCGTGTAGACAGCGGACTCGAAGCCGACCGCCAGGCCGGACAGGATGACTGTCGCGGCACCGGTCAGCGACGTCTTCCCGACGTCCTTGACCGGGCGGTAGTCGGTGCCGGTGAAGTAGCCGGTCAGGCTCAGGATGACGGCGGCCAGCACGATGCCGATCAGCACGGCGACGGCGGCGATGACCCGCGGGTCGCCGTCGGACTGGACGGTGGCGTTGGTCAGCTCCGAGAAGTCACCCGGCAGGTAGACGAAGGCCAGGATGGCGCTCGCGACCGCCCCGATGGCGGCCGAGATGTAGAACGCCCGGTTGATCGTCACGAGACCGCTCTCGCCGGGCCGAGGCCGGCAGAGGTAGACGCCCGCGACGGCGGTCAGCGCGCCGATCGCCGGGATCAGCAGCGGGAAGACGAGGCCCTTGTCGCCGAACGCCTGGGAACCCAGGATCAGCGCGGCGACGAGCGTCACGGCGTACGACTCGAAGAGGTCGGCCGCCATGCCGGCGCAGTCGCCGACGTTGTCGCCCACGTTGTCGGCGATCGTCGCAGCGTTGCGCGGGTCGTCCTCGGGGATGCCCTGCTCGACCTTGCCGACGAGGTCGGCGCCGACATCGGCGGCCTTGGTGAAGATGCCGCCGCCGACACGCATGAACATCGCGAGCAGGGCGGCGCCGAAGCCGAAGCCCTCCAGCACGTGCGGCGCCTGCTCCTGGAAGATGATGACGACGATGCTGGCGCCCAGCAGGCCGAGACCGACGGTGAGCATGCCGACCGTCGCGCCGGTGCGGAAGCCGATGTTCATGGCCGGGTCGCGCCCGGCCGCGGTCGCCGCGGCCGCCACCCGGAGGTTCGCTCGCACCGCGAGCGACATGCCGAAGTACCCGACCGCGGCCGAGAACCCGGCACCGACCAGGAAGAACACCGATCGGAAGATCCGCACGGTGGTGTCGTCGGCGGGCAGCGCGAGCAACAGGAAGAACGCGACGCCGGCGAAGATCGCCAGCGTGCGGAACTGGCGCTGCAGGTAGGCGTTGGCGCCTTCCTGGACGGCGTGGGCGATGTTCTTCATGTTGTCGGTGCCCTCGCCGGCGGCAAGTACCTCCTGGCGGAACATCGCCGCCATCGCGAGCGCGCCAAGCGCGATCAGTGCGACGACGATGACCAGGACGAGGTTGCCACCGGAGACTTCGACGACAGCGGGACTGATCCCCGTCATGCGGTTCCTCCTGGTGCGATTGCTGGGAGTGATGCAGATCTCACACGGACGCGCCGGAGTCTACGCATGCCCGAGCGCACCCGACCCCCGATGTGTGACCCGGAACACACGGCGAGTCTCACCAGACGGGTCTCTCCCGGAAATGCGAACCGCCCCGTCGTCCTGGTGGACGCGGGGCGGGTGCGGTGCGAAGCGGGCGGTGCGGGCCGGTCAGCTGCCGGCGAGCGCGGCCTCCGCGGAGTCGTGGATGACGAAGACCTTGGCCAGCCCGGTGATCCGGAAGATCTTGAGCAGGCGGTCCTGGTTGCAGACGAGCTCGAGCGAGCCGTCGTGGGCGCGGACCTTCTTGAGGCCGCCCACCAGCACTCCGAGACCGGTGGAGTCGAGGAACTCGACCTCTTCCATGTCGACGACGATGTCGTAGCTGCCGGCAGCGACGAGCTCGGTGATCTTGTCGCGGAGCTTCGGAGCCGTGTAGACGTCGATCTCGCCGCCGACGGCAACGATGGTCTTCCCACCGGCATCGCGCGTCGTCAGAGTCAGATCCACCCTAGTCTCCCGGTGCAGTTCGATCGGTCGGCCGGTCGTCGAAGGACTCCCCACATCGTCCGGCCTGGTCAATGAAACCACGCTCCAGCCGTCCCGCGCACAAGTTGGGCCACAGTCGGGTGGGCGCTGCCCGGCAGAGTACGCGCTCCGGCGGTCGCCGCGAGGCGGATCTCAGGGGGACCCGGGAGCCCGTGTCGGCGCCCTCGGCGACAATGGATCGGTGACCACGGCCCCGCATTCCCGCCCGGTCGACGTCGCCGATCTGGTGGACCGGCTGGCGTCCGTTCCGGGCCGCGACGAGCGTCTGCGGCACCTCGAGGTGCTGCCGCCGCGGGCCGCCACCCACGCCGACTGGCCGACCTGGGCCAGTCCCGACGTGGTGGCCGCATTCCGCGCCCGCGGCGTGGAGCAGCCTTGGCGGCACCAGGCCGTCGCGGCCGAGGCCGCGCGCGAGGGTCAGCACGTGGTGATGTCCACCGGCACCGCCTCGGGCAAGAGCCTCGGCTACCAGCTGCCCGCGCTGAGCGCGATCCGGGAGAGCCGGGGTGCGCGCGGCCAGCGCGGGGCCACCGTCCTCTACCTGGCGCCGACGAAGGCGCTCGCCCAGGACCAGCTGGCCGGCGTGACGGCGCTCGGCCTCGATGTGCGCGCCACCACCCACGACGGCGACAGCAGCCGGGAGCAGCGCGACTGGGCCCGCGACCACGGCGAGTACGTCCTCACCAACCCCGACATGCTCCACCGGTCGCTGCTGCCCGGCCACCAGCGGTGGTCGTCGTTCCTCGGGTCGCTGCGCTACGTGGTCGTCGACGAGTGCCACCACTACCGCGGGGTCTTCGGAGCCCACGTCTCGCACGTGCTGCGGCGGCTGCGGCGCCTGTGCGCCTTGTACGGCGCCTCCCCGACGTTCGTGCTCGCGTCGGCGACCGTGGCCGAGCCCGAGGTGGCCGCCGCGCGGCTGACCGGGCTCGACGTGCTCGCCGTGACCGGCGACGACTCGCCCCGCGGCCGGGTCGCCCTGGCGCTCTGGGAGCCGCCGTTCACCTCCTTCACCGGCGAGAACGGCGCGCCCGTGCGCCGCGCGGCGTCCTCGGAGGCCGCCGACCTGATGGCCGACCTGGTCGCCTCCGACGCCCGCACGCTCGCGTTCATCCGCTCCCGCCGGGGCGCCGAGCAGGTCGCGATGACCGCCGCTGAGCTGCTCGCGGAGGTCGACCCGTCACTGCCCGGGCGCGTGGCGGCGTACCGCGGCGGCTACCTCCCCGAGGAGCGGCGCGCCCTCGAGGAGTCGCTCCGCCGCGGGGAGCTGCTCGGGCTCGCGGCGACGAACGCCCTCGAGCTGGGCATCGACATCAGCGGGCTCGACGCGGTGCTGATGGCGGGCTTCCCCGGCACCCGTGCGGCGCTGTGGCAGCAGGTCGGGCGCGCCGGCCGCGGCGCGCGCGACGCGCTCGGGATGCTGATCGCCCGCGACGACCCGCTCGACACCTACCTCGTCACCCATCCCGAGGCGCTTCTGGGCCGGCCGGTGGAGGCCACCGTGTTCGACCCGGCCAACCCCTACGTACTCGGCCCGCACCTGTGCGCCGCCGCCCAGGAGGTCCCGCTGACCGAGGCCGACCTGCCGCTCTTCGGTCCGTCCGCCCGCGAGGTCGTCGACGCGCTGACCGAGGGCGGTCTGCTCCGCCGCCGCCCGCACGGCTGGTTCTGGACCGACCGGCGCCGCGCCAGCGACCTCGCCGACATCCGCTCCGCGGGCGGCTCGCCCGTCTCGCTCGTCGAGGGCGAGACCGGCCGGGTGGTCGGCACCGTCGACGCGTCGAGCGCGCACGCGACGGCCCATGCGGGCGCGGTCTACGTGCACCGGGGCGAGACCTGGCTGGTGCGCTCCCTCGACCTCGAGGAGCACGTGGCCGTCATCGACCGCGCCGAGACCGACTACTCGACCACGGCTCGCGAGCTGACCGACATCTCGATCGTCGAGGAGCGCGCGCACGCCCGCTGGGGCGACTGCCGGCTGTCCTTCGGCGTCGTCGACGTGACCCACCAGGTGGTGGCCTACCTGAAGCGCCGCCAGCCCGGCGGCGACGTGCTCGGCGAGGAGCCGCTCGACCTGCCCGAGCGCTCGCTCCGCACCGCCGCGGTCTGGTGGACGGTGCCGGAGCACGCCCTGGCCGAGGCCGGGCTGACGTCCCGCGACCTCCCGGGCGCCGCCCACGCCGCCGAGCACTGCTCGATCGGCCTGCTGCCGCTGTTCGCGACCTGTGACCGGTGGGACATCGGTGGCGTCTCCACCGCGGTCCACCCGGACACCGGGCAGCTCACCGTCTTCGTCTACGACGGCCACCCGGGCGGTGCCGGCTTCGCCGAGCGGGGGTTCCACGCGGCCCACGACTGGCTCACGGCCACCCGCGACACCATCGTCTCCTGCGGGTGCGACGACGGCTGCCCGTCGTGCATCCAGTCCCCGAAGTGCGGCAACCAGAACAACCCCCTCGACAAGGCCGGCGCCGCCGCGCTCCTCGACCTGCTGCTCAGTGAGGGCTAACCTCACCTGCCATGTTCGCGGGTCTGCTGCTGGTGGTCGTCGGTGCCGTCGTCGTGGTGGCGGGGGTGTTCACCGCCACCGGGACGGACGTCGAGCTCCTCGGCTTCGACATCAGCGCGGTCGGGCTGTTCGTGGTCGGTGTCGGCGGCGGACTGGCCATCGCGTGGGGCCTCGGCCTCACCAAGTGGGGAGCCAAGCGCAGCCTGCGGCATCGGCGCGAGTCCCGCCAGCTCAACGAGCTCAACGAGAAGCTCGACAAGGCGGAGGCCGAGCGCCGGGACGAGAACGACGGCGAACGGCTGACCTGACCCTCACCCGGCTCACGCCGGTCCGGCCCGGGCCTCGGCACCGAGGTCGGCGGTCTGGCCGAGCCACCGCGGCCCGGCGACCTCGACCCTGAGCCGGACCTCGCGACCGGTGACCTCGCACGCGAGGAGCCGGGCGCCGTTGGCGGCGGCGATCCGGCCACCCTCGACGCAGCCGCCGGCGCCGCGGGCCAGGGCGCGCGCTGCGGCCAGGGCGGCGAGGTCGGCCGCCCCCTGCGCCTGCCGGTGGGCGTGGATCATCGCGGCCACGACCCCGAGCGCACCGGCGAGGAGCACGAGGACGCCGAGGCAGGCCACGGCGAACGGCGCCGCCGAACCGCGGTCGCCGCGCCTCATGGGCCCGCCTCCCCGGCGGTCTCCTCGGCCACCGCGACGGCCTCGGCCGAGACCTCGGCGTGCGGCAGGTCGAAGAGGCCGCCCGGTCCCCGGACCCGGCCGACGACGGTGACCACGACCTCGTCGCCGGCCGTGTCGACGCCGACGCGGCTGCCGGGTGGTGCGACCCGCTGCCCACGCGCCACCGCCGCGCCGGGATCGTCTCCGCGGGCGACCGCGCGCGCCGTCTCGCGGGCCGCGTCCACGGCACGCACCTGGGCGGCGCCGACGGCGAGCAGCCAGACCAGCCCGATGGTGGCGGCGATCAGCAGCGGCAGCACCATGGCCAGCTCCGCCGTGGCGGCGCCGCGCTGGTCGGCGCGGGCAGCGGGTCGCGGGTGGTTCATCCGATGCCCAGCAGCCCGAGGACGTGGTCGAACAGGGTCTTGAGCAGCTGGTCGCCGAAGCCGCCCGTGAGCAGCTTGTAGAGCAGGCCGGCGAGCCCGGCGCCGGCCGCGGTGCCGACGGCGTACTCGGCGGTGGTGATCCCGCGCTCGTCGCGCCGGGCGAGGGTGCGACGGCGCGAGCGGTGGAGGTGAAGGGACATGCGGATCTCCTTGTGCTGAAGGGCCCTGAGGGCCTCCCGGGTGGCCCGATGCGACCCGGCGAGGCACGACCATGCGCCATGGCGGGGACGGTCCGCAGGCGTCGACCGGGTCGCTGTGGACGGGCCTGCTGCAGCCGGTCCGGTGGACGATTCGTGGCCCGCCGGTTCACAGCTCGAGGCCGGTCATCAGGGCGACGACGAGCGGGACGATCCCGATCAGCACGAACGCGGGCAGCAGGCAGAGCCCGAGTGGCACCGCGGCCCGGACCCCCACGGCGCGGGCGCGCTCCTCGACGTCGGCGCGGGCGGACTGGGCGAGCTCCTCGGCGAGCCGTTCGACGGCCGCGACCACCGGGGTGCCCGTGTCGTGCGCGCGGGCGAGGGTGCGGCCCAGCGGCGCGAGCGCGGGCTCGGCAGCGAGCGACGACCAGACCTCGACCGGGTCGAGGCCGAGCGAGAGCCGGGCGGCGATCCCGGCCAGCCGGTCGGCGGCCGGCCCGGGCAGCGCGGAGCAGACCTGGGCGATCCCGTCGGCCGGCGAGGACCCGGATCGCAGCGCAGCGGCGAGCAGCGCCACCACGTGGGGCAGGTCGCGTGCGACTGCTCGGCGCCGCGCACGCTCCGACGCCGGCTCGGCCCGCCCGATCACGACCCAGACGACGAGGCCCGCCACGATCCCCGCCGGGATGCCGACGGGCCCGGAGACGAAGACCAGCGCCCCCGCACCGGCGCAGCCCGACCAGAGCAAGCGGTGCCGGTGCAGCCAGCCGAGGCCCGACGGCGCCGGCGCCGGGTCGGCCACAGCGGGCAGGACGGGCCGGTGGCGCACGACCAGGGCCGCCGCGGTCGCGGCCGCCAGGATCGCCAGGATCGCCAGCCAGCCGCTCATGGAGCGTCCGCGTCGCGGGCGATCGCCTCGATCCACCACAGGCCGGCGAGCCCGAAGGCCAGGCCGGCGGCGAGGCAGGCGAGCCCGGCCGGCGTGCGGAGCAGGAAGCCCCACGGGTCGCCGCCGGCACCCGACCCCATGACGAGCGCGACGACCGGAAGCCCGGCGACCAGGCGCGCGGTCGCCCGCGCGGAGGCGAGCTCGCCCGCCACCACCCGCCGGGTGCCGGCGTCGGCACGGAGCGAGGCGGCGACCCGGTCGACCGTCGACGCGAGCCCCTCGCCCGTGCGGTGGGCGACGTGCCACGCGGCGGCGACGACCCGCAGGTCGCCGGCACCCTCGACCTCCGTCGCGACCGCACGCATCGCGGCCGGCACGTCGGCGCCGACGCGGAACGCCGCCGCCACCGGCGACAGCGGTTGCCACACCCGCGCGGCGCGCTCGAGGCAGTCACCGGGCGGCAGTCCCCCGGCGAGCTCGCTCGCCATCGCCTCGCAGGTCTCGAGGACGCGCGACGCGGTGACCGCCGCGGCCCGGCGGGCCCGCTGGCGACGGACCAGGGCGACCGCGCCGGCCGCGGCCAGGCTGCCGATCACGATCAGCGCGCCGAGGTCGGGAGCCAGGAGCACCGCGAGCACGACGGCCGCGACCCCGGCCGGGAGCAGCACGCGCGGCGCCGGTCGGGCCGGGCCGGCCAGCCGCGGCGGGGGTCGCACGAGCAGCGCGGCGGCCACCGCGGCACACCCGGCGGCGAGCGCCGCGATCACGACGCGTCCCGCAGCCGACCGGCGAGGGCGGCGGCCGCCGGGCCGGGGACGGGGCGCCCGTCGAGGCCGACATCGAGGGCGGTGGTCATGGCGACCAGGCCGTCGGGCGACCGGGTGGGCACGCCGACCTGCCGCAGCCTCCGGGCCCCGTCGCGGTCGCGCGCGAGGTGGAGCACCACGTCGACGGCCGAGGCGAGCTGGCTGTGCGCGGCGTCGCGGCCGAGCCCGCCGGCCAGGGCGAGCGCCTCGACGCGGGCGGGCACGTCGAGCGCTGAGTTCGCGTGCAGGGTGCCGCAGCCGCCCTCGTGGCCGGTGTTCAGCGCGGCGAGCAGGTCGACGACCTCGCCGCCCCGGACCTCGCCCACGACCAGCCGGTCGGGTCGCATCCGCAGCGCCTGCCGCACCAGCGTGCGGACGTCGACGGCGCCGGCCCCCTCGATGTTGGGCGGGCGTCCCTCCAGCGCGACGACGTGGGGATGGTCGGGGCGCAGCTCGCTCGCGTCCTCGACCACGACCACCCGCTCCATCGGCGGCACCCGGGCCAGCAGCGCGGCGAGCAGCGTGGTCTTGCCGGAGCCGGTGCCGCCGCTGACCAGGAACGCCAGCCGCGAGGCGACCATCCTGTCGAGCAGCTCGGCGGTCTCCGGGTCGACCGTCCCGCGCTGGGTGAGCTCCTCGAGCGTGAATGCCTGTCGCCGCGGCACCCGCAGCGAGATCACCGTGCCCGGCCGCGCCAGGGGCGCGAGCACCGCGTGGAAGCGGGTGCCGTCGGGCAGCCGGAGGTCGACGTACGGCGTCGCGTCGTCGAGGCGGCGGCCGCCCAGCGCGGCGAGACGTTGCGCCAGGCGTCGTACGGCGTCGTCGTCGGGGAAGCGGACCGAGGTCGGCTCGAGGCCGGCGCCCCGGTCGAGGAAGACCTGCCCGGGGCCGTTGACGAGGACGTCGGTGACGTGGGGCGTCCGCAGGAGGGGTTCGAGCGGCCCGGCGCCGACCACGTCGCGCCGCAGCGTCTCGTACACGGCGAGCACCGCGGCGTCGCCGACCGGGCGACCGCTCTCGCGCAGCGCCTCGGCGACCCGGTGAGGCGTGAGCTCGCCCGGGGAGCGGGCCAGCCGGTCGCGGACCGCCTCGAGGTCGACCGGGTCGAGATCGGTGCCGTTCATGCGGCTGCGGTGTGGAGCAGGGACACCTGGTCGAGGACCTCGCCGGCCGCCCTGCCGAGCGCGCCGCGGTGGGACCGCACCGGGCCGAGCCCGAGGTCGATGGCCTCCGCGAGGCCGCGCTGGTCGCCCATCGTCGCCAGCACCGGGATCCGCGTGGCCCGCGCGATCGCCTGCGGATCCACCCCGGAGCCGCGCACCACCAGGCGGACCCGCCCGGGATCGGGGTGTCGGGCGCAGATGCGCACCGCCGACGCCACCCCCGCGACCGTCGGCACCACGACGACCAGCAGCCGGTCGCACCGCGCCGCCACCTCGTCGACGAGGGGGTCGCTCGTGCGCGGCAGGTCGACGACCACGTAGTCGTGGCCGCGCTGCGCCGCCGACAGCACCTCCCGTACGGCGAACGCCTGCAGCGTGCCGGGCGGTCCCGCGCGCCAGGTGATGGCGGCCAGGTGCTCCCGCCGCGGCAGCGCCTCGCGCAGCGACCGGGCGCTGAGCCGCCCGGTGGCGTGGCACAGGCCGTCCCACCGCACGCCGTCGCGCTCCTCGAGGCCGAGCACGCGGTCGACGCCCGGCCCGAGCGGGTCCGCGTCGACGACCACCGCCCGCCCGCGCCGGGCGGCGAGCTGGCCGAGCGCGCACGCGAACGTCGTGGCGCCCGCACCGCCGCTGCCCCCGGTCACGCCGATCACCACGCCGACCGTGCGGTGCGGGTCGCCCAGGTCGGTGAGCGCCTCCACCAGCCACGCCTCCGACGACGGCAGCTCCGCCACGCTCTCGGCCCCGAGCGCGACCGCGACCCGGAACAGGTCGTCGGGCACCGGACCCCACGCCACGACGTGCGCGCACGCCCGCCGCGCGGGGAGCAGCGCCGCCAGCTCCGGCGCGACGTCGGCGCCCACCAGCACGAGTGGAGCCACCGGCCAGAGCCGGAGCGCGGCACCCAGGTCGGGCGCGACGTCGGGCTCGATGCCGGCGGCCGCCGCGAGGCGCAGGAGCTGGTCGAGGAGGGAGCGGTCGCGGGTGACGACGAGGGGAGCGTTCATGCCGGCGATGCTCCCCGGAGCGCGACGTTCCCGCCGGGCGTCCGGATCCCCTTGTGGACAAGGGCGTTGGACTCGGCATTGTGGACAAAAGCTGGCCCGAAGCCCTCTACGATTGGGGGCATGGCGCCGACCGCGGCCTTCTTCGACCTCGACAAGACGATCATCGCGAAGTCGAGCACGCTCGCGTTCAGCAAGCCGTTCCAGGCCGGCGGCCTGATCTCCCGCCGGGCGGTGCTGCGCTCGGCGTACGCCCAGTTCGTCTACCTCGTCGGCGGCGCAGACCACGACCAGATGGAGAAGATGCGGCAGTTCATGTCGCAGCTCTGCACCGGCTGGGACGTCGCCACCGTGCGCGAGATCGTCGCCGACACCCTGCACAACGTCGTCGAGCCGCTCGTGTACGACGAGGCGGTGTCGCTCATCGAGGAGCACCAACTGGCCGGCCGGGACGTCGTCATCGTCTCGGCGTCCGGCGCGGAGGTCGTCGAGCCGATCGCCGCGATGCTCGGCGCCGACCGCGTGATCGCGACCCGGATGCAGATCGTCGACGGCCGCTACAGCGGCGAGATCGAGTACTACGCGTACGCCGAGGAGAAGGCGCGCGCGATCCGCGAGCTCGCCGACGAGATCGGCTACGACCTCGAGAGCTCCTACGCCTACAGCGACTCCGTCACCGACGTCCCGATGCTCGAGGCGGTCGGGCACTCCTACGCGGTCAACCCGGACAAGGAGCTGCGCCGCGCCGCGGCCACCCACGAGTGGCCGGTGCTGGTCTTCACCAAGCCCGTCGCCCTGCGCTCACGGGTGCCGCTTCCTCCCCCCAAGCCGACCCTCGCAGCCCTCGCAGTGGGCGGTGTCGTCGCCGTCGGCGGGGTGATCTGGGCCAACGCGCGCAAGCGCCGGCTGGGAGCCTGAGCGTTCACACAACCCCTGCCAAGTCAAGGGACCTCAGGGCTTGAAGAGCCCCCCTCACGGGCGTACAAACGAAGGCAAGAACTACAGAAGCGCACGTGAGCCGGGTACCCACGCGGCGATCTACCCTTCCTACAGGGCGCAGGCCTGAGCCGGGACACTCCCGGGGCCGCAAGAGATGTTGCACGCCTGGTAGCCATCGGTTTCACGTGTCAGCGGCGGCACCCGGCCCAACCACTCGAGATCCGGGTGCCGTTCGCATGTCCGGAGTGAGCAGTGTCCCGCGACGAAGGAGCGGGACACGTGGCGAGCGAAGGTCGAGGAGCGCCCACGGCTGAGCCTGCGAAGCCGTGACGGCGCGTCTCGAGACCCGGTGATCCGAAAGTCGGCCCCTACCGCGCACCCCGCCGCAGCGGACTCGCCTCCGCGCCGGCGGCGTACGCCTCGGCCGCGTAGAGCAGCCACGAGTGCACGCCGGCGGACCCGCCGTCGGCGTACCCGCGCAGGTTCGACTCGTACGCCGGGCGCAGGGCGAGGTGCCCCGCCTCGGGCACGACCAGGGACTTCTCGTCGACGCCCCGCGCGACCAGCACCAGCCGCTCGGCGGCCCGCGCGACGATGCCGTTGTGCGACGGGAACGGCGCCGCGGTGACCAGCTCAGCGTGCACGACGGCCGCCACCAGCAGCGCCGGCGCCGACGTGGTCGCCGACAGCAGGGCCGCGACCCCGCGCAGCCGCTCGGCGGCGTCACCGCCGCGCGGACGGCCCCGGCTGTCGGCGGGCAGCCCGGCGGCCGCGAGCGCGTGGATCCGCGCCAGCGCCTGCAGCGGCGACCGGCCGAGCACCGGCGCCAGGCCGAGCAGCTCCGTCGAGACCCGCACGGCGTCGGCCGACACCTCGTCACCACCGCCGGCCCGCACGTCGGCGAGGGTCGACGCCGACCCCTCCAACACGGCGCTCGCGTGCGCACCGCGCAGCAGGCTCTCGGCCGTCGTCTCCGGAGAGGTGCGCCGCAGGCCGCGGTCGCGCAGCATCACGTCGATGCCGTCGCGGGCGGCGGCGTACGCCGAGGGCACTCCCTCCAGGGAGACCAGGTGCGCCAGCGGGTCATCAGTCACGTCGGGAAGGCTATCCAGCGGGTACGGTGAGCCCGATGACCGACCAGCCCGACCGCGCCCTGTCCTTCGGCTCCGTGGCCGACGCCTACGACCGCGGCCGGCCGACCTACCCCGGCGAGGCCGCCGCCTGGCTGGCCGGCCCGGAGCCGGTCGTGGTCCTGGAGGTCGGTGCCGGCACCGGCAAGCTCACCGAGGCGCTGCTCGCGCTCGGCCACGAGGTGCACGCGACCGATCCCGACGACGCGATGCTGTCCCGGCTGCGCAAGCGACTGCCCGACGTGCCCACGTCCGTCGCCTCGGCCGAGGAGCTGCCCGCCGCGGACGCGTCGTACGACGTGGTCGTGGCCGGGCAGGCGTTCCACTGGTTCGACCCCGAGCGGGCGCTGCCCGAGATCGCGCGGGTCCTCAAGCCAGGTGGGCGGCTCGCGCTGGTCTGGAACGAGCGCGACGAGCGGATCCCGTGGGTCAAGAGGCTCGGCGCGATCATCGGCTCGGCCGAGCGCGGCACCGACCCCACCGAGACGATCGCGGACTCGGGACACTTCGGCGAGGTCGAGCGGGAGTCCTTCAAGCACTGGCAGGTGATCGACCGCGACTCCGTGCAGGACCTGGTCATCTCGCGGTCGAACGTCGCCGTCCTCGACGACGACGCGCGGCGCGCGAAGCTGGCCGAGGTGCTGGCGTTCTACGACGACTACGGCCGCGGCATGGACGGCATGCAGCTGCCGTACGTCACGTCCTGCTTCCGCGCCACGGTCGCCGACCGCCCCACGAGCGCGACCGCCGAGACGACGGCCGCCGAGGGGGCGCCGACCACGACGGGCGGCGATCCCGCCGGCACCGACGACGTCCTGCTCATCGACTTCCGCTAGACCGATGCCTCGACCGTGGCGCCGGCGGCACCTGGGCACCGAGGCCGACCGGGCCACGTTTCGCACGCTGCACAGCGCCTCGCTGGCTGCGCCCGCGTTGCGCGCGGGGCTGACCGCGGAGAGCGCCGAGCGCAGCATCCGGCACCTGCACGACCTGCTCGGCAGCCCGGCGCTCGCGATCACCGACACCGCCCGGTCCCTCGCGTGGCACGGGACCGGGCGCCAGCACCACGAGGAGCAGTGCGCGCGGCTCGCGGCGCAGACCGTCGAGGCCGGCCGCACCCGCGTGTTCGACCGGGACGACCTGCCCTGCGACGTGCCGGGCTGCGACGTGCGCGGCGCCATCGGCAGCCCCCTGGTGGTCGAGGAGCGCGTGGTCGGCACCCTCCAGGTCTTCGCGACGGCGCCAACGGCCGGCTTGGCCCGCGCGACCGACGAGGTCGCGGCGTGGGTGGCCTCGCAGCTCGAGCTCGCGGAGCTCGACGCGTCCCGCAACCGCCTCATGGAGGCCGAGGTCCGGGCGATGCGGGCCCAGATCAGCCCGCACTTCATCTACAACTCGCTCGGCGCGATCGCCAGCTTCGTGCGCACCGACCCCGACCGCGCCCGGCACCTGCTGCTCGAGTTCGCGGACTTCACCCGCTACTCCTTCCGCCGGCACGGCGAGTACACGACGCTCGCCGAGGAGCTCCGCTCGGTCGAGCGCTACCTGCTGCTCGAGCAGGCGCGCTTCGGCGACCGGCTCCGGGTGACGCTGCGGATCGCGCCGGAGGTGCTGCCGGTCGCCGTACCTTTCCTGTGCATCCAGCCGTTGGTCGAGAACGCCGTACGCCATGGGCTGGAGTCGGCGGAGGGAGGCGGGTCGATCCGGATCGTCGCCCGCGACCAGGACCAGGAGTGCGTGATCGAGGTGGAGGACGACGGCGTCGGCGAGGACCCGGACGTCGTACGCCGGGCGCTGGCCGGTGACGCCGGGCTGGACTCGGTCGGCCTCGGGAACGTCGACGGCCGGCTGCGGTCGACGTTCGGCGACGACTACGGCCTGGTGGTGGAAACTGCGCCCGGAGCGGGTACCAAGGTCGTCGTGAGAGTGCCCAAGTTCGCCCCCGGGGTGCACGCATGAAGCCGCTGACGGTTCTGGTGATCGACGACGAGCGGCCCGCGCTCGACGAGATCACCTACCTGTTCGACGCCGACGAGCGGATCGGCGACGTGCTGACCAGTGACTCCGCGACCGACGGGCTGCGGATCCTCCACGAGGGAGCGGTCGACGCGGTCTTCCTCGACATCCAGATGCCGGGCCTCACCGGCCTCGAGCTCGCGCAGGTGCTCGGCCGGTTCCGCGCACCGCCGCCGGTCGTCTTCGTCACCGCCCACGAGCAGCACGCGGTCGAGGCGTTCGACCTGCGCGCCGTCGACTACGTGCTGAAGCCGGTGCGCCAGGAGCGGCTGGCCGAGGCGGTACGCCGCGTCGTCGACGTGCTCGACGGCGTCTCCGAGGCGGCCCCGGCCCGCGACGACGCGAAGGTGGCGGTCGAGCGCGGCGGCGTCACCCGGTTCCTCAGCCGTGCGGACATCACCCACGTCGAGGCGCAGGGCGACTACGCGCGGCTGCACACCGCGACCGAGTCCCACCTGGTGCGCAGCCCGCTGACGACGCTCGAGGAGGAGTGGGCCACCGCCGGCTTCGTGCGCATCCACCGGTCGCTGCTGGTCTCGCTCAACCACGTGACCGAGGTGCGCATGGACGGCGGCCGCTGTGCCGTCGTGGTCGGGCCGCGCGCGGTCGAGCTCATCGTCAGCCGACGGCACACCCGCGAGCTGCGCGAGCTGCTGCTGCAGAACCGCACGGTCCAGAGCCGCGCGGCGCAGCCGCCGCGCACCGGGCCGTGACCGACGCCGGCGGACCGTCGACCCGGGTCCGCGTCACCGGTCCCCCGCGCCGCCGGCCACCGGCCGCACGGACGTCCGACATCGACGCCGGCACCCAGCTAGGCGGTGTCTACATGCGCTCGCTCCTGCGCGAGCAGCTGCGGCTCGCGATCGGCGTGCTCGTGGCGATGGGGCTCACGATCGGGCTGCTGCCGCTCGCGTTCTACCTGGTGCCCGGCCTCTCCGACGTACGCCTGCTCGGGATGCCGCTCGGCTGGCTGCTGCTCGGGATCGTCGTCTACCCGGTGCTCGTCCTGCTCGGCTGGGGCTACGTCCGCCGTGCGGAGGCCAACGAGCACGACTTCGCCGAGCTCGTCTCCGAGGTCGAGAGATGAACGCCGCCCCCGGCATCGTCGCGATCACGCTGGTCACGGTCGCGACGCTGGCGATCGGCACCTGGGGGCTGCGCTTCTCCCGCACGACGAGCGACTTCTTCGTCGCGTCGCGCACCGTCCATCCGCGGCTCAACGCGAGCGCGATCGGCGGCGAGTACCTCTCGGCCGCCTCCTTCCTCGGCGTCGCCGGCCTGGTGCTGCTCAACGGCGCCGACATGCTCTGGTACCCGGTCGGCTGGACCGCCGGCTATCTCGTGCTGCTCGTGCTCGTGGCCGCCCCGCTGCGGCGGTCGGGCGCCTACACGCTGCCGGACTTCGCCGAGGCGCGGCTGGGCTCGCGCGGCGTACGCGCCGTCTGCTCGGTGCTGGTGGTCGCGATCGGATGGCTCTACCTGATCCCGCAGTTCAAGGGCGCCGGGCTGACCCTGCAGTCGGCGGTCGGCGCCCCCACCTGGGTCGGCCCCGTGATCGTCAGCGTGGTCGTGCTCGCGAACGTCACGACCGGCGGGATGCGCAGCATCACGTTCGTCCAGGCCTTCCAGTACTGGCTCAAGCTCACCGCCCTGCTCATCCCCGCGGCGGTGCTGCTCGTGGTGTGGGCGGGCGACGGCGCCGCGCGGGCGGACGGGGGCGGCGACTGGTCGGTGCCGCTCGCGCCGGGCGGTGCCGAGGGCCTCTACGTCACCTACTCGCTGATCGTCGCGACGTTCCTCGGCACGATGGGCCTGCCGCACGTGGTCGTGCGGTTCTACACGAACCCGGACGGCCGCGCCGCCCGTCGTACGACGCTGGTCGTGCTCGTGCTGCTCGGCCTCTTCTACCTGCTGCCGCCGGTGTACGGCGCGCTCGGGCGGGTCTACGCGCCGGAGCTGGCCGCCTCGGGGGCTGCCGACGCGCTGGTGCTGGAGCTGCCCCGGATCATGGTCGACGGGGCGCTCGGCGAGGTGCTGACCGGGATGGTGACCGCGGGCGCGTTCGCGGCGTTCCTGTCGACGTCGTCGGGGCTCTCGATCGCGGTCGCGGGCGTGCTCTCGCAGGACGTCACCTCGCGCTGGCGGGGGCGCCGGCTGGGTGGCGTCACGGCGTTCCGGCTGGGCGCGGTCGGGGCCGTGACCGTGCCGTGCATCATCGCGCTGCTCGCGCCGAACCTCGGTGTCGCCCGGGCCGTCGGCCTCGCGTTCGCGATGGCGGCCGCGACGTTCTGCCCGCTGCTGCTGCTCGGCATCTGGTGGCGCGGGCTGACGTCGGTGGGTGCGATCGCCGGGCTGGTGGCCGGCGGCCTGGGGTCGGCGCTGGCGATCGCCTGGACGGTGCGGGTCTCGACGCCGTCGGGCTGGGTCGACGCGCTGATGGGCCAGCCGGCGGCGTGGACGGTGCCGCTCGCCCTCGTGACCATGGTGGTCGTCTCGCGGGTGACCCAGGCCCGAGTGCCTGCCGACGCCGGACGGTTCCTGGTGCGGCTGCACACGCCGGAGACGCTGGAGCTGGACCGCGGCTGACTTGGCCTTCCTCGTAGCCTTGACGACGTGCGCCTGATCCTGATCCGCCACGGCGAGACGCCGTCCAACGTGGCAGGTGCGCTCGACACCGCCCGGCCCGGGGCGCCGCTGACGCCGCTCGGCGAGCGCCAGGCGGCGGCGATCCCGGCGGTGCTCACGACCTCGCCGATCGTGGCCGTGCACGCGTCCCCGCTGGTGCGCACCCAGCTCACGGCCGCGCCCCTCGCCTCCGCGCGCGGCGTCGACGTACTCGTCAGCGAGGGCCTCGAGGAGATCGGCGCAGGGTCGCTCGAGATGCACACGTCGGCCGAGTCGATCGACACGTACGCCGACACCGTCACCGCCTGGATCGCCGGCGAGCTCGGCGCCCGGATGCCCGGCGGCGAGGACGGCCACACGTTCTTCGACCGCTACTCCTCGGCCGTGTCGGCCCTCACCGGCGGCCACGACGACGACGCCACGGTGGTCGCGTTCAGCCACGGCGCCGCCATCCGCACCTTCGCCGCCGCCCACGGCGGCCCGCACGAGGAGCGCCTGCTCAACACCGGCGCGGTCGTGCTCGAGGGGTCCTCGACCCTCGGCTGGACCGTCACCGGCTGGTCGCGCGACCCGCTCGGCGGGCCGCACCTGGTCGACCCCGACGCCGTCGACCCGACCGGCGACCCCGACCCGGTCTGAGCCGGCCGTCGGGGCGAGGCTCCAGCTGTAACGGGGTGTTGTGGCGTCTGCCGGCCCGGTGTGACGGGTCAGCAGATGCCACAACACCCCGTTACATCCACGGGCGCGGCCACACTGGGCACAACCGCCCCACCAGTCACACCTGGGTCTACTCGACCGCCAGCCGATAGCCCCGCTTGACGACCGTCTGCACGGCGCGGGTGCCGAGGGCGGCGCGGAGGCGGGCGACCGCCATCTCGACGGCGTGCTCGGAGCCGGCGGTGCCGGAGGGGAGCATCGCCAGCAGCGCGGGGCGGGAGATGACCGTGCCGGGGTTCGCGACGAGTGCGTTGAGCACGGCCGCCGGGGCCGGCGAGAGCCGTACGGCGACGCCGTCCAGCAGCACGTCGTCGCCGTGCAGCAGCAGCTGGTGACCGCCGACCAGCGTCAGCGCCAGGCCGGAGCGGCGCGACGGCAGCTCGACCTCGAGCTGCTTGACCATCGCGGCGAGCCGGGAGCGGTCCGGGTAGATCGTCGGCACGCCCCACAGCTCGAAGGCCGCCGCGGTCACCGGCCCGACGCACGACGCGACGACGTCGGCCTGGAAGGCGCCGACCAGCTCCTCGCGCCGGCCGGTCGACCCCGCGGCCTCCATCAGCGAGGCGACGGCGGGGGCGGAGGTGAAGGTCACGGCGTCCAATGCCCGTCCGCAGACCAGGTCAACCAGCTTGAACATCGGCTCCGGGTCGCCGGCCGGCTCGACGCGGTAGACCGTCACGGTCGTCACGTCCGCGCCCTGCCGGCGCAGCGCGTGGGCGACCATCGACAGCGACTGGCCGTGCTCCTGCACGACGATGCGCTGCCCGTCGAGCGACCGGCCGCGCAGGTGCTCGAGCACGTCCTCGAAGCACTCCGACTCCGGCGCCCAGAGCTCCCGCAGCCCGCGGCGCCGAAGAGCCCCCACGCTCTTCGGTCCGCGGGCGAGGATCTCGGCCGACCCGAGCGCCTCCAGCAGGCGAGGCAGCAGCCCCCACCGCTCGGCCGCGTCGAACCACGACCTCATCCCGATGCCGGTCGTCGCGAGGAAGAGGTCGACCGGCTGCGCCAGCACCTCCTCGGTCGACGCCCGCAGCAGGTCGTCGTCGATCCGGTTCGGGTCCAGCGACAGCGCCGGTGCCCACTCGACCGTGGCGCCGCGCCGCTCCAGCAGCGCGACCTGCTCCTCCACCTTCCGCGCGGCGGTGACTCCGATGCGGAAGCCGCTCAACGGAAGGCCCCCGTCGCTAGGTGCTGCGGTCATCTGCTACTCCAAGGCTGGACCGACCAGGACGATGCCGTCGTCGACCCGGACGTCGTACGTCGGGACCCGGACCGCCGCATCGTCGAGGCACTGCCCGGTGCGCAGGTCGAACGCCTGCTTGTGCATCGGCGACGCGACGAACGGGATCTCGCCGCGTGTCCCGACGATTCCCCGCGCCAGCACCGACGCCTTGGAACAAGGGTCGTAGTTGGACATCGCGTAGACGTTTCCGTCGTGTGTCCGGAAGATTGCGACCGCCACGCCGTCGACGAGCGCCGCGACGCCGCCCTCGACCTCGATCTGGTCGACGCGGCACACCGGGATCACGGCGCACCCACCGGGATCGACGCCCCCAGCGAGACCGGCCCGGAGGTGTCCTCCGGCGCGATCTGGCCGCGCTCGTCGCGGAAGCTGATGTGCGGATCGGGTACGTCGGGAGCGTTCACGAAGGAGACGAACCGGGCCAGCTTCTCGGGATCCTCGATGGTCGCCTGCCACTCGTCGAAGTAGCCGTCGACGTGCTGCGCCATCGCGGCCTCCAGCTCCGAGCCCAGCCCGAGCGCGTCGTCGACCACGACCTCGCGCACCCGGTCGAGCCCGCCGTCGAGGGAGTCGATCCACGGGGCGGTGCGCTGGAGCCGGTCGGCGGTGCGGATGTAGTACATGAGGAACCGGTCGAGGTAGCGGACGAGCGTCTCGGTGTCGAGGTCGCCGGCCAGCAGCCGGGCGTGCGCCGGCGTGGCGCCGCCGTTCCCGCCGACGTACAGGTTCCAGCCCTTCTCGGTCGCGATCACGCCGAAGTCCTTGCCGCGCGCCTCCGCGCACTCGCGGGCACAGCCGCTGACGCCGCCCTTGAGCTTGTGCGGCGAGCGGAGCCCGCGATAGCGGAGCTCGAGGTCGATCGCGAGGCCGACCGAGTCCTGCACGCCGTACCGGCACCACGTCGAGCCCACGCACGACTTCACCGTGCGCAGCGCCTTGCCGTAGGCGTGGCCGGACTCGAACCCGGCGTCGACCAGCCGCCGCCAGATCGCGGGCAGCTGCTCCACCCGGGCGCCGAAGAGGTCGATCCGCTGGCCCCCGGTGATCTTCGTGTAGAGCCCGAAGTCGCGGGCGACCTCGCCGATCACGATCAGCCCCTCGGGGGTGACCTCGCCGCCGGGGATCCGGGGTACGACGGAGTAGGTGCCGTTGCGCTGGATGTTGGCGAGGTAGGCGTCGTTGGTGTCCTGGAGCGTGCGGGTCCCGCCCTCGAGCACGTGCCCGTTGAGCTGCGAGGCGAGGATCGACGCGATCGCGGGCTTGCAGATGTCGCAGCCGCGCCCGGTGCCGTGGCCCTCCACGATCTGGTCGAAGCTGCGGTAGCCGTGCACGGCCACGACGTCGAAGAGCTCCTGCCGGGTCAGCGGGAAGTGCTCGCAGATGCTGCGGTCGACCTCCTGGCCCTGGCTGGCGTAGTACTCCTCGATGATCTTCTTCGTCTGCGCCTTGCAGGACCCGCACGTCGAGCCGGCGCGCGTGGTCGTGCCCTCGGCGGCGGCGGCGATGATGTCGGCCTTGGTGACGTCGTTGCACGAGCAGACCTGCGCCTCCGCGGGCAGCGTGAGCGCCCCTCCGCCGCCGGCCCCGGCCGGCAGGATCAGGTCCTCCGGGTTGTCGGGGAGCGGCAGCCCGGAGGCGGCCATCGGGCGGAGGACGCCGTACGCCGAGGCGTCGCCCACGAGCACGCCGCCGAGGAGCCGCTTGCCGTCCTCGGAGATCACCAACTTCTTGTAGACGCCGGTCACGTCGTCGGCGTACGTCAGCTCCAGCGCGCCCTCGGTGGTGCCGTGGGCGTCGCCGAAGGAGGCGACGTCGACCCCGAGCAGCTTGAGCTTCGTGGACATGTCGGCGCCGTCGAACGTGCCCTCGCCGCCGAGGAGCCGGTCGACGACGACCTCGGCCATCGAGTAGCCGGGGGCGACCAGGCCGTACATCACGCCGCCCGGGGCGGCGCACTCGCCGATCGCGTAGATGTGCTCGTCGCTGGTGCGGCAGTGCTCCTCGACCAGGACGCCGCCGCGCTCGGCGAGGTCCAGGTCGGCCGTCCGGGCGAGCGCGTCCTGCGGCCGGATGCCGGCGGAGAAGACGACCAGGTCGACGTCGAGCGGCTTGCGGTCCTTGAGGGCCATCCCGGTGACCCTGCCGGTGCCGAGGATCGCCTCGGTCATGGCTCCGGTGTGGACGGTGAGCCCGAGCTGCTCGATGTGGCGGCTGAGCGTGCGGCCGCCGGCCGCGTCGACCTGGACGGCCATCAGCCGCGGCGCGAGCTCGACGACGTGGGTCTCGAGCCCCAGCTGGCTCAGCGCGTTGGCGGCCTCGAGGCCGAGCAGGCCGCCGCCGACCACGGCGCCGGTCCTGGCCCGCTTCGCCGCCTTGCGGATCGCCTCGAGGTCCTCGATGGTCCGGTAGACGAAGACGTTGTCGAGGTCCCTGCCCGGCACCGGCGGCACGAACGGGTAGGCGCCGGTCGCGAGCACGAGCTCGTCGTAGTGCAGGTCCTCGCCGGTGTTGAGCGTGATGATCCGCTGCCGCGGGGAGACCGCCACGACCTCGGACCCGGTGCGGAGGGTGACCCGCGGGTCGTCGTACCCGCCCTTCGGCAGCAGGCTCAGCGCCTTGGCGCCGACCTCGAAGAACGAGGTCAGCGCGACCCGGTCGTACGCCGGCCGCGCCTCTGCCCCGAGCACGGTGATGTCGTGGGTCTCGGTCAGGCCGCGCTCGATGGCGGCCTGCACGAAGCGGTGGCCGACCATGCCGTGGCCGACGACGACGATCTTGCGGCGGGTGTTCATCGTGGGGTTCCTTCCAGGGTGCGGGCGGCAAGCAGGGAGCGGACCGAGTCGGCGCAGCCGCCGCAGCCGGTGGTGGCGCGGGTGGACGTGCGGACGTCCTCGAGCGAGGAGCACGCGCGGATCGCGCCGGCGGGGACGCCCGCGCAGGCGCACACCTCGACGTCGTCGGCGAGCGCGGGGGGTGCGGACGTCGCGCGCTCGGGCATCAGCAGGTCGCCGGCCTCGCGCGCTCCCAGGACGGTCGCGCGGTCGTAGTGCTGGGTGATCAGCCCGATCCGGGCCAGGTCGCCGACCAGGGTGGCCGCGACGATGACGCCGTCGCGGAGCACGAGCTTGCGGTGGCTGCCGGTGACGGGGTTGGACATCTCGACGACGTGGCCCTCGGTGTGCTCGGGGTCGCCGAGCACGGCGACCTCGAGGTCGGTCGCGCGCAGCCGGGCGACCGTTCGCGCGCCGTCGTAGCGCACGTCGTCGCCGGCGAGGATGCGCGCCAGCAGGCCGGCCTGCTCCCACGCCGGCGGCACGAACCCGGTGACCTGGGTGCCGTGCTGGGCGCAGTCGCCGATCGCGTGGATCTGGGAGTCGCTGGTGCGCAGGTGGTGATCGACCATCACGCCCCGCCGTACGTCGAGGCCGGCGCGGCGCGCCAGGGCGGTCGACGGGCGGCCGCCAGCAGTGAGGACGACGAGGTCGGTCTCGAGCGCGCACCCGTTGTCGAGGACCAGCCCGGTGTCGATGAGCCGGGTGGCGCGGGCGCCGGTGTAGACGGCGGTGCCGAGCTTCTTCAGGTCGCGGGCCAGGATCGCGCCGGCCTTCGCGTCGACCTGGCCGCGGAGCAGGTGGTCGCCGCCCTCGACGACCTCGGTCGCCACGCCGCGGATGCTCAGCGCGCGGGCGACCTGGAGGCCGAGCAGCCCGCCGCCGACGACCACCGCACGCCGGGCCGTCGGCACCGCGGCGTCGAGCCGCCGGCAGTCGGCCAGGGTCCGGAATGCGTGCACGCGCTCGTCGAGCTGCCCGTCGACCCGCACCAGCCCGCGGATCGGGGGAAGCGTCGGGATGCTGCCGGTGGCGAGCACGAGCCGGTCGTACGGAAGCCGGCTGCGGTCGGCGAGCTCGACCTCGCGCTCCGCACGGTGGATCTCGACGACCCGGCTGCCCAGGCGCAGGTCGGCGCCGTCCGGCACCCGCATCGCCAGCGACTCCGGGTCGTGGGTGCCCTCGAGCACCGCCGACAGCAGGATCCGGTTGTACGGCGCGTGCGCCTCGTCGCCCAGCAGCACCACGTCATGACCCGCGAGCCCGTCCGCGAGGCGGGTCGCGGCCATGCCGGCGCCGACGATCACCACGCGGCTCATGCGGTCACCGCGCAGGCGCAGGCCTTGAACTCGGGCATCCGGCTCGACGGGTCGAGCGCGTCGTTGGTGAGCTTGTTGGCACCGACCCAGTGGAACGGCACGAAGACCGTGTCCGGCCGGATCGTGTCGACGACCCGCGCGGGCGCCTTCAGCTCGCCCCGGCGGGTCGTGACGACGACCGGTCCCCCGTCGTACGCGCCGATCCGACGGGCCAGCATCGGGTGGAGCTCGACGTACGGCCCGTCGTCGGGGAGCTCGCCGATGCGCCGGGTCTGCGCGCCGGACTGGTACTGCGCGAGCACCCGCCCGGTCGTGAGGTGGAGCGGGTACGCCGCGTCGACCGGCTCGGCCGGGCCGCGGTGCTCGACGGCGACGAAGCGGGCGCGCCCGTCGCTGTGCGCGAAGGAGTCGGCGAACATCCGCGGGGAGCCCCAGAAGACGCCGTGCTCCTCGCGGATCCGTTCGTAGGTGATCGCGGAGTAGTCGGCGCGGCCGCCGGCCGACGCCCGGCCGAGCTCGGCGAAGACCTCCTCGGGGTCGGTGGCGAAGTCGTGCCCCAGCCGCGCGGCCAGGCCGGCCATGACGTCGAGGTCCGACCGCACGCCGGCGGGCGGGGTCGTCGCCTGCTGCCGCAGGATGACGCGGCCCTCGAGGTTCGTCATCGTGCCGGTCTCCTCGGCCCACTGCGTGACCGGCAGCACCACGTCGGCGAGCGCCGCGGTCTCGCTCATCACGATGTCGGCGACGACGAGCAGGTCGAGGTCGGCGAGGCGGGAGGCGACGTGGGTCGCGTTCGGCGCCGAGACGACGACGTTCGAGCCGAAGACCAGCAGCGCCTTCGGGCCGCCGTCGGTGCCGAGCGCGTCGAGCAGCTCGTACGCCGAGCGGCCCGGTCCCGGCAGCGACGACGGGTCGACGCCCCACACGCGCGCCACGTGCTCGCGGGCCACGGGGTCGTCGATCATCCGGTAGCCGGGCAGCTGGTCCGCCTTCTGCCCGTGCTCCCGGCCGCCCTGGCCGTTGCCCTGGCCGGTCAGGCAGCCGTAGCCGGCGTGCGGCTTCCCCGGCATCCCCAGCGCGAGCGCAACGTCGATCCAGGCGAGCACGGTGTCGGTGCCCTGCGCATGCTGCTCCGCACCGCGGGCGGTGAGCACCATGACCTTCGGCGCGTCGGCGAGCCGGCGGGCGAGCGCACGCAGCTCCCCGGCCGGCACCCCGGTCACCCGCTCGACCCGCTCCGGCCACCACGCCGAGACCGCGCGCCGGACCTCGTCCCAGCCGACGGTGCGCGTCGCGACGTACTCCTCGTCGACGGCACCCGCAGCGTCGAGCAGGTGGAGCAGACCCAAGGCCAGAGCGAGGTCGGTGCCGGGCACCGGCTGGAGGAAGGTGTCGGCGCGGTCGGCGGTCGGCGTCCGCCGCGGGTCGATCACCACGACGTGCCCACCGTTCTCGCGCAGCCGGTCGAGGTGGCGCGCGGCGGGCGGCATCGTCTCCGCGAGGTTCGATCCCACCAGCACCAGCACGTCGGTCTGCTCGACGTCGGCGAGCGGGAACGGCAGCCCGCGGTCGACGCCGAACGCCCGGTTGGACGCCGACGCGGCCGACGACATGCACCACCGGCCGTTGTAGTCGACCTGCGACGTCCCGAGCGCGACGCGAGCGAGCTTGCCGAGCTGGTAGGCCTTCTCGTTGGTCAGCCCACCGCCGCCGAAGACCGCCACCGCGTCCGCGCCGTACGCCGACCGCAGCGAGCCCAGCCGGTCCCCGATGAGGTCGAGGGCCTCCTCCCAGTCCGCCGCCCGCAGCCCGCCGGTCGCGCGGTCGCGCACCAGCGGCGTCGTCAACCGCTCGCGGTGGCCGCGCAGCCCGGTCGCCGTCCAGCCCTTGCGGCACAGGGCTCCCTCGTTGACGGGGAACTCGGGCCAGGGCTGCACCTCCAGCCGGCGCTGACCGACGAGGGTCATGCCGCACTGGAGCGAGCAGTAGGGACAGTGGGTCCGGGTCTGGGTCTGGGTCTGGGTCAAGGTCAGACTCCGGCCGTCGCGAGCGCCGTCGCCTTGGCCGGGCGGCGCAGGTAGACGCCCCAGGTGACCAGCCCGCACACGACGTAGAAGCTCGTGAACACCACGAACGCGCCCTTGGTGGCGGCCAGCGGGTCGTCGACCCACGGCGAGCTGAAGGCGAGCGGGATCAGGAAGCCGCCGAGCGCGCCGACGGCGCCGATGATCCCGAGCGCGGCCGACGACTGCTTCGTCGCCGCGGACAGGGCGGCCGTGCGCTCCGGCGTCCCGGCCTCGGTCGTGGTCTCCGCCTCGCGACGCCAGATCGCCGGGATCATCTTGTACGTCGAGCCGTTGCCGATGCCCGTCGCGGCGAAGATCAGCAGGAAGCACCCGAGGAACCACGGGAAGAGCGCCTGGTTGTCGCTCGCGATCGCCGGGTCGGCGGCCGGGTTCGGCGCCAGCCGGGTCAGCGTGCCGAGCATGGCGAGCGTGAACACGACCAGGCCGATGAACGCCGCGAGGGTGACCCGGGCGCCGCCGTACCGGTCCGCGAGCCAGCCGCCCAGCGGCCGGGTCACGGACCCGATCCCGGCGCCCAGGAAGGCGAAGTAGGCGAAGTAGATGCCGGTGCCGAGCGGCGCCGGCTCCGGCACCCAGAAGTTGATCTTGATCAGCAGCGGCATCGCGGCGGAGTAGCCGATGAACGAGCCGAACGTGCCGATGTAGAGGAACGCCATGATCCACGTGTGCGGCCGGCGGACGACGGCGAGCTGCTCGCGCGGCTTCGACGTAGCCGAGGTGAGGTTGTCCATCCAGAGGTACGCCGCGACGGCGGCGCAGACGGCGAGCCCGGCGTACACGAACCCGGCCGTCTGCAGGTGGATCCCGCCCTCGCTCGCCGAGACGATGCCGAAGATGCCGGCTCCGCCGACGATCACCGGCAGCAGCAGCTGGATGATCGCGACGCCCGCGTTGCCGCCGGCGGCGTTGAGGCCGAGCGCGGCGCCCTTCTTCGCGGCCGGGTAGAAGAAGTTGATGTTCGCCATCGAGCTGGCGAAGTTGCCGCCGCCGAAGCCCGCCGTCGCGGCGATCAGGCAGAACACCCAGTACGGCGTGCCCGGGTCTCGCACGGCGATCGCGAAGAGCAGCGTCGGCACCAGCAGCAGCGCGGCGCTGATGATCGTCCAGTTGCGGCCGCCGAACCGCGGCACCGCGAACGTGTAGGGCAGCCGCAGCAGCGACCCGACCAGGTTGGGCAGGGCGACGAGCAGGAACAGCTGCTGCGGGGTGAAGTCGAAGCCCATCTGCAGCAGGAACGCCGCGCTGACGCTCCAGATCAGCCACACCGAGAAGCCGAGGTGCTCGGCGAAGATCGACCAGATCAGGTTGCGTCGGGCGACCTGCCGGCCCCCGTTCTCCCAGAACTCGGGGTCCTCGGGCCGCCAGTCGTCGATCCAGTGTCCGGTGCGCGTCATGGGTACCACGCTCGGCGGGCGAGGTTTCGCGCGCCGCAGGTCGCCGTACCGGCGACGTCAACTTGTCCTCACGACCTCACAGGTCGCCCGACCCTGGGGCCGGTCGAGGGGTCAGATGCCGAGAGGCGCGTCGCTCGCCTGCTGCGCCTCGGCCTGCATCGGCGCGTCCGCCGGGGCGGGGACCGGGCGGCCGCGGCGGCTGATCAGCAGGCCGGGGAGGGCGATGACCAGCCCGGCGACGCCGGCCAGGGCGAACCCCCAGGCCCAGCCGCCGTGGTCGAGCCCGAGCCCGATGATCGGCGCGCCGATCGCGCTGCCGAGGGTCAGGGCCGAGCCGTGCCAGCCCATCGCCTCGCCGCGCACGCTCGCTGGCACGACCCGGGAGAGGTCGTCGACGGTCGCGGTGATGGTCGGCGCACAGAAGAGTCCGGAGATGGTCAGCAGCACGGAGAACCAGAGGAGGTTGCCGTCCGGGGCGAAGGCGACCAGCGTGGTCGACCCGGCGAGGCCGACGAGCAGCACGGCGGCCGGCGGGTGGCGGCGCAGCGCGCCGTACACGATGCCGCCGACCGCGGAGCCGGCTCCCCACAGGGCGAGCACCCAGCCGATCGAGGCGGGTGCGTCCCACTCGCGCAGCGCGGCCACGGTCGAGAGGTCCTCGCCGGTGAGGATGATCGTCGACGTCGCGGCGATCACGAGGATCATCACCACCGACGGCGTCAGCCAGGAGCGACGCGAGACCTTGCCGGCGGAGAGGTCGGTGGGGTGGCTCGAGAGCGGCGGGTTGGCGACCCAGAGGATGACGCCGCCGACGACGACGGCGAGCTGGCAGATCAGCAGGGCGACCGGCGTCGGCAGGTAGGTCGCCGCAAGGACCCCGAGCACCGGCCCGACGAGGAACGTGAGCTCGGTGGCCACCGAGTCGACCGACAGCACGGTCGTGCGCTGGTAGTCCGGCGTGTGCCCGATCAGCACCTGCCGGACGATCGAGAAGCTCGGGATGACGAAGAGGCTGCCGATGCCGGCGAGGACGACCAGCGGCCAGTAGCCGACCCACGGCGCGATGGACCACACGACGGTGCCGATCACGATCGAGGGCAGCACGGTCGCCCGGAGCCCGACCCGGTCGAGGCGGCGCCCGCGCCACGGGCTGCTCACCGACAGGCAGAGCGCGACCACCGTCGAGACGAAGCCGGCCGCGGCGTACGAGTGGTCGAGGTGGTCGACGACGTGCAGCGTGATCACGACGTTGGCGGCCCACAGCGGGACCCGGATGAACATGCCGAGCACCAGGATCCGGCGTACGGCCGGGTTCCTGAGCACGTCGGCGTACGTCGCAAATCCCACGGCGGGATTCTGGCGGGCCGACGGAGCCGTGAGCCAATCGTTATCGACGCCTGCGGACGGTGTCCGCCGGTAAAACCGCTCGTCGTGGGCGACCCGCCGCTCGTCGTCCGGTCGGCGCCGCTCGGCGCGGATCCCGCTCGCACCGGTGGTCGGAGGTGCTCCGGATGGGCATCGTGACCGCGATCACATTCTCCCGAGAAGGGCCACACCGTGACCGAGCCCGCCTTGTCCCACGACCACGCTCGTCGACATGATCCGGTGTACGACGACCTGCATGCCCTGCCCGAGTTCACCCGGCTGCGCTCGCTGTTCCGCGGCTTCGTCTTCCCGGCGACCATCGCCTTCCTGGCCTGGTACCTGCTCTACGTGGTGATGAGCAACTGGGCCACCGACTTCATGGCCACCGAGGTGATCGGCAACGTCAACGTCGCTCTCGTCTTCGGCCTGCTTCAGTTCGTGACGACCTTCGGCATCGCCTGGCTCTATGCGCGCTACATGGATCGCAACGTCGACCCCATCGCGCGTGACCTCGAGAAGCGCTACAACGACACGGTCGGAGGTGCTGGCCGATGAGCTCGGACACCCTCACCGCCCTCCTCTTCCTCATCGTCGTCGCCATCACCATCGGCATCACCTTCTGGGCGAGCCGGCAGACCAAGGGCGCGGCCGACTACTACGCCGGCGGCCGGTCGTTCAGCGGGTTCCAGAACGGCATGGCGATCTCCGGCGACTACATGTCGGCGGCGTCGTTCCTCGGCATCTCCGGCGCGATCGCGCTCTACGGCTACGACGGCTTCCTCTACTCGATCGGGTTCCTGGTCGCCTGGCTCGTCGCGCTGCTGCTCGTCGCCGAGCTGCTGCGCAACTCCGGCCGCTACACGATGGCCGACCAGCTCGCGTACCGGATGAGGCAGCGCCCGGTGCGCACCGCGGCCGCCACCTCGACGGTCGTCGTCTCGATCTTCTACCTGCTCGCCCAGATGGTCGGTGCCGGAGCGCTGGTCGCGCTGCTGCTCGGCGCGACCTCGGACACCGCCAAGAACCTGACGATCGTGGTCGTCGGCCTGCTGATGATCTTCTACGTGACGGTCGGCGGCATGAAGGGCACGACGTGGGTCCAGATCGTCAAGGCCGTGCTGCTGATGGGCGGCACGATCCTGATCACGGTCCTGGTGCTGGCCGAGTTCAACTTCAACCTCTCCGAGCTGCTCGGGTCGGCGGCCGCCAACACCGGCAAGGGCGACGCGTTCCTCCAGCCCGGCCTGCGGTACGGCATCGACACGACGTCGAAGATCGACTTCCTCAGCCTCGGCCTGGCCCTCGTGCTCGGCACGGCCGGCCTGCCGCACATCCTGATCCGCTTCTACACGGTGCCGACGGCCCGGCATGCGCGACAGTCGGTGCTGTGGGCGATCGGCCTGATCGGCGCGTTCTACCTGATGACCCTGGCGCTGGGCTTCGGCGCCGCAGCCCTGCTGGACACCGGCCCGGAGAGCAAGGTCGCCACGTCTGCCGGCAACCTGGCCTCGCCGTTGCTGGCCGAGGAGGTCGGCGGTGGCGCCGGATCGACGGGTGGCTCGATCCTGCTCGCGCTGATCGGAGCGGTGGCCTTCGCGACCATCCTCGCCGTGGTCGCGGGACTGACGCTGACCTCGGCGTCATCGGTGGCGCACGACCTGTACGCGACAGTGTTCCGGCGCGGTCAGGCCAGCGAACGCGACGAGGTCCGGGTCGCCAAGATCGCCGCGTTCGTGATCGGCGGTGTGGCGATCGCGCTGTCGATCCCGGCGCAGTCGCTGAACATCGCGTTCCTGGTGGCGCTGGCCTTCGCGGTCGCGGCGTCGGCGAACCTGCCGTCCCTGATCTACAACCTGTTCTGGCGTCGCTTCAACACGCGCGGCGCCACCTGGGCGATCTACGGCGGTCTCATCATCTGCGTCGGCCTGGTGTTCTTCTCGCCGGTCGTCTCCGGTTCTCCGACCGCGATGTTCCCCGACCACGACTGGCACTGGTTCCCGCTGAGCAACCCCGGCATCATCTCGATCCCCGCCGGCTTCCTGCTCGGCTGGCTCGGCACCATCACCTCGCGCGAGCCCGAGACGGCGGAGCGCTACACCGAGCTCGAGGTCCGCGCACTCACCGGTGCCGGATCCGAGCAGGCCGTCACGCACCACTGACGGCGCCGACCCCCATCCCGGTGGTACCCGCCACGCCCTAGTGTGGCGGGTACCACCACGCCGTACGTCGCAGGAGTGAACGTGAGCGAAGAGACCCTCTCCAACCTCCTCAAGGAGGATCGGCGGTTCGAGCCGCCCGCCGAGATCGCCGAGCACGCGAACCTCGGGGCCGAGGCCTACGAGCGCGCGCGCCAGGACCGGGACGGGTTCTGGGCCGAGCAGGCCGAGCGCCTGGACTGGGCTCAGAGGTGGGACCGCGTCCTCGACTGGGACGACCCGCCCTTCGCGAAGTGGTACGTCGGAGGCAAGCTCAACGCGGCGTACAACTGCGTCGACCGGCACGTCGAGGCCGGCCGCGGCGACAAGGTCGCGCTGCACTGGGTGGGCGAGCCGCTCGACGACACGCGCGACATCACCTACGCGCAGCTGCAGGACGAGGTCAGCCGGGCCGCCAACGCGCTCACCGACCTCGGCGTCACCGCCGGCGACCGGGTGGCGATCTACCTGCCGATGATCCCCGAGGCCGTGGTCGCGATGCTCGCCTGCGCGCGCATCGGCGCGCCCCACACCGTCGTCTTCGGCGGCTTCTCCGCCGACGCGCTGGCCTCGCGCCTGGTCGACTGCCAGGCGAAGGTCGTGGTCACCTCCGACGGCGGCTACCGGCGCGGCAGCGCCTCGGCCCTCAAGCCCGCCGTCGACGAGGCCCGGACGAAGTCGGCGAGCCAGGGCCACACGGTCGAGAAGGTGCTCGTCGTACGCCGCACCGGGCAGGACCTGGGCGAGGGAGGCTGGGACGACTCGGTCGACGTGTGGTGGCACGACGCCGTCGGCTCAGCCTCGCCCGAGCACACCCCGGAGGCGTTCGACGCCGAGCACCCGCTCTACGTGATGTACACGTCGGGCACCACCGGCAAGCCGAAGGGCATCCTGCACACGACGGGCGGCTACCTCGTCGGCTCGTCGTACACGCACTGGGCGGTCTTCGACCTCAAGCCGGAGACCGACGTCTACTGGTGCTCGGCCGACATCGGCTGGGTGACCGGGCACTCCTACATGGTCTATGGGCCGCTCGCGAACGGCGCGACGCAGGTGATGTACGAAGGCGTGCCCGACAGCCCCGAGCGCGGCCGCTGGTGGAAGATCATCCAGGACTACAAGGTCACGATCTTCTACACCGCGCCCACCGCGATCCGGTCGTTCATGAAGCAGGGCCGCGAGGTGCCCGACACCTACGACATGTCGTCGCTGCGGATCCTCGGCTCGGTGGGCGAGCCGATCAACCCGGAGGCCTACGTCTGGTACCGCCACGTCATCGGCGGCGACCGCACCCCGGTCGTCGACACGTGGTGGCAGACCGAGACCGGCGCGATCATGATCAGCCCGCTCCCCGGCGTCACGCACGGAAAGCCCGGCTCGGCGATGACCCCGATCCCCGGCGTCTCGGCCGAGGTCGTCAACGAGGCCGGCGAGGCGGTGCCCAACGGGTCGGGCGGCTACCTCGTGCTCACCGAGCCGTGGCCGTCGATGCTGCGCACGATCTGGGGCGACGACGAGCGGTTCAAGGACACCTACTGGTCGCGGTTCGCCAAGGAGGGCTTCTACTTCGCCGGCGACGGCGCGAAGAAGGACGAGGACGGCGACATCTGGGTGCTCGGCCGGGTCGACGACGTCATGAACGTCTCCGGCCACCGGCTGTCCACCACCGAGATCGAGTCCGCCCTGGTCTCGCACCCGAAGGTGGCCGAGGCCGCGGTCGTCGGCGCGAAGGACGAGGACACCGGCCAGGCCGTGTGCGCGTTCGTGATCCTGCGTGAGGACGCGGGCGACGGCGGCGACGGCATCCTCGCCGAGCTGCGCCAGCACGTCCGCAAGGAGATCGGCCCGATCGCCACCCCGCGGCAGATCATGATCGTCCCCGAGCTGCCCAAGACCCGCTCGGGCAAGATCATGCGACGCCTGCTCCGCGACGTCGCCGAGCACCGCGAGGTCGGCGACGTCACCACGCTCGCCGACTCCTCGGTCATGGACCTGATCACGGAGGGAATCGACTCGGGCAAGGCGGAGGACTGAACCGTATGTAGGGTGGGTCGTGGTGCGCCGGGAAGTCTGGTCGGCAGTCGATCCGACCGACCCCGAGGAGCACCGTGACCCACCCCGACGGCCCCGCGGATGACCGGGCACCTCGGCGTACGACGCGGCTCTTCGCCCGCGGCTCGTGGCTGGAGACGTCGCGGGCGGCCGACATCCTGCGGGCCGAGACCACGGGCGGGCTGCTGCTGATCGTCGCCGCCGTGGTGGCGCTGGTCTGGGCGAACAGCCCGTGGTACGAGGCGTACTTCACGATGCGCGACAAGGTCGTCGGCCCCGACTACCTGCACCTCGACCTCACCATCGGCGGGTGGGCGGCCGACGGGCTGCTCGCGATCTTCTTCTTCGTGGCCGGCCTGGAGCTCAAGCGGGAGTTCGTCGCCGGTGACCTCCGCGACCCCAGCCGGGCGGCGCTGCCGGTGCTGGCCGCGGTGGGCGGCATGGTGGTGCCGGGCCTGATCTTCGTGCTGTGGAACCTCGAGGGCGGCGGGCTGGTCGGGTGGGCGATTCCGACGGCGACCGACATCGCGTTCGCGGTGGCGATCCTCGCGGTGATCAGCACCCACCTGCCCGCCGGGCTGCGGACCTTCCTGCTGACGCTGGCGGTGGTCGACGACCTGCTCGCCATCACGATCATCGCGCTCTTCTACACCGACGACCTCGACCTCCCCCTCCTGCTGCTCGCTCTGCTGCCGCTGGCGGCGTTCGGGGCGCTGGTCCAGCGCCGCATCCGGTGGTGGTGGCTGCTGCTGCCGCTGGCGGTGGCCACGTGGGCGCTGGTGCACGCGTCCGGCGTGCACGCGACGGTCGCCGGTGTCCTGCTGGCGTTCACGGTGCCGGTGGCGCGGTCCGACGGGTCCGACGGGCGGGGGCTGGCCGAGCACCTCGAGCACCTGGTCCGGCCGATCTCCGCCGGCGTCGCCGTACCCGTCTTCGCGTTCTTCGCCGCCGGCGTCCACCTCGGCGGCGTCGACGGTCTCGCCGACGCCCTGAGCGGGCGGATCGCGCTCGGCATCATCTGCGGCCTGGTCGTCGGCAAGGCCGTCGGCATCGCGGGCTCGACCTGGCTGCTGGCCCGGTTCACCCGCGCCGACCTCGACGACGAGCTGAGCTGGGTCGACGTGATCGGGATGTCGATGCTCGCCGGCATCGGGTTCACCGTGTCGCTGCTGATCGGCGAGCTCGCGTTCGGGACCGGGACGGTCGAGGACGACCACGCCAAGGTGGGCGTGCTCGTCGGGTCCCTCGTCGCGACGCTGCTGGCGACCGTCGTGCTGCGCAGCCGCAACCGCGTCTACCGGCGCCTGCGCGAGATCGAGGAGCGTGACGACGATCGGGACGGGGTACCCGACGTCTACCAGCGAGACGATGACCCCCAGGGGCTTTAGTAGGGTGACGCGCATGGCGAGCAACGACGTCCAGGCACCAGCGACGGGTCAGGACGATCCCACCATCGGCCGGTTGGTGCACGACGCCACCAAGGACATCTCCAGCCTGATCCAGAAGGAGATCCAGCTCGCGAAGTCCGAGCTGAAGGTGAGCGTCCGCGCCGGCGGCACCGGCATCGGGCTCTTCCTCGGGGCGGCCTTCCTGGTGGTCCTCGCGATCATCATGCTGTCGGTCTCGATCGCCTACTTCATCAACTGGAACGGCGAAGGGCTCTCGCTGCACTGGGCGTTCCTGATCGTCTTCGGCTTCTACCTGCTCGTGGCCGCGCTGCTGGTGTACATCGGCGTGCGGCAGGTGAAGAAGGTCCGCGCCCCCGAGCGCGCGATCGAGCAGGGCAAGGAGATCCCCAAGGCCCTGAAGGGCCAGGCCTAGCGGGGACGCGCCAGCGGACCCGCTGATGGTGGTCGAGCAAGCCGCGCGACCGAGGAACGAGGTCGCGACCGGCGTGTCGAGACCCGGTGAGCCGAGAGTCGGCGTCAGCCAGCACAGCCGCCGGTGTCGACCCCGTCGGACGCCGACAGACCGGCCGAGGCCGCCTCGGAGACCTGGTCGGCGGTGAGCGCGTAGCCGGTGTCGTGGTCGTTGACCGACGCCGCGAACACCACGCCGACGACGTCGCCACGCGAGGACACGATCGGGCCGCCCGAGTTGCCCGGCCGGATCAGGCCGCGCAGCGAGTAGACGTCACGGATGACCGTGCCGCCGCCGTAGATGTCGGGCGAGCGCAGCCGCTGCTGCGACCGGATGCGTCCGGGCTGTACGTCGTACGGGCCGTCCTCGGGGTAGCCGAGCACGGCGACCCCGTCACCGGCGCCGGCGCTGCGGTCGAAGTCGAGCACGTCGGTGCTGCCGCTGTCGTAGGCCAGCACGGCGACGTCGACGTCGGGGTCGTAGTGGACGACCGTCGCGGGCAGGGTCGTGTCACCGACCACGACCTCGGGGTCGTCGACGCCGGCGACGACGTGGGCATTGGTCATCACCCGGTTCTGGGCGTAGAGGAAGCCCGACCCCTCGACGCCGCGACCACACTCGTTGGTGCCGCGGATCTTGATGACGCTGTCGGCGGCGCGCTCGACGTCGGGGTCGGTGAGCAGGCGCCGCGGCCCCGGCCCGACCTCGACGATCCGCTCGGGCGCGAACGGCTCGAGGTAGCGGGGGAAGAACGTCGTACCGACCACGTTGTTGAAGGCCTGGAGCGCGCCGTCGGCGGTGTCGGGCAGCACGTCGTCGACGCTGGAGAGCACCGAGGAGTCGCGCACCATCGGGGTGATGCCGCCGATCCGCGAGCCGGAGATCGCGACGCCGAGCGCCCACGCCACCAGCAGGACCGCGACCGCGCTGAGCAGGGCGCCGCCGACGGCGTCGACCGCGCGGGCGGGCTGCCAGGTGATGCGCTCCCGGATGCGGGCGCCGGCGAACTGGAAGAGCGCCTGCCCGAGCGACGCCGCCAGGATCACGATGAAGAGCGCGCCCAGCGAGACCAGCATCGACGGGTCGGCGTCGCCCAGCGCGGTCGGCGCGAGCCAGACGCCGAAGAGGCCGCCGAGCAGCAGCCCGGTGGTCGCGAACGCGCCGGTGATGAAGCCCTGCCAGTAGCCGGAGAGGGCGTAGGCCAGGACGAGCACGACCAGCAGCCAGTCGAGCAGGTTCACCGGGCACCCCCGCGGCGCTGGTCGTCGTCGATGTCGAGCAGGTCCGCACCGCGTCCGCGGCGCTCGCGCCCGGTGAACATGTAATCGGGAAGATCCTGGACGCGGGACTCGTCCCACGGGACGGACCAGTCCAGGTAGTCGAGCAGCCGGGCGATGATGCCGCCGGTGAAACCCCACAGGATGACGTCGTGGTCGGGACCGATGAGGAAGCCGGGGCTCTGGTAGCCGTTGCCGGGCATCCGCACGGTGACCCGGTGGGTGGGGTCGACCAGCTCGGCGAGCGGCACGTGGTGGATCGCGTGCACCTCGGCGCGGCTCATGACGGCGACCTCGGTCGGCTGGGCCCACCAGCCGAGGACGGGCGTGACGGCGAAGTTGCTCGGGGGCAGCCAGAGCTCCGGCAGCCGGCCGAACACCGCGACCGTGCTCGGGTCGACCCCGACCTCCTCCTCCGCCTCACGGAGCGCAGCCTCGACGACGTCCTCGCCGCTGTCGAGCGACCCGCCGGGGAACGACACCTGGCCGGGGTGCGAGCGCATGTCGTGGGCGCGCTCGGTGAGCAGCAGCTCGCCACCCTGCGGACCCTCGCCGAACAGCATCAGCACGGCGCCGCGCCGGGCGCCGCCACCCGGCGGCGGGGCGAACCGGGTCAGGTCCTCCGCCTGGATCTCCCGCGCCGCCCGCTCGACCGGCTGCAGCCAGTCGGGCAGCCGAACGCTCACAGGGTGACCTCGAGGTGCTCCTCGACCAGGTCGACCAGCTCGTCGTAGGTGGCGACCCCGCCGTACTCCTGGTGGACCAGCTCGCCGTCGGCGTCGAAGATCGCGAGGTAGGGGTAGCCGCGGATGTTCGGGAAGGGGGCGACGCCGTTGAGGTCGCCGTTGGGGTCGGCCAGCAGGGGGTAGGTCACGCCGGTCTTCTGCGCGAACTCCAGGGCGGCCAGCGGCTGCACGTCGGTCGAGTCGATGCCGACGACGGCGATCTCGTCGCCGAACCTCTCGTGGAACTCCTGGAGCGCCGGCATCTCGCGGCGGCACGGCTCGCAGAACGACTGCCACAGGTTGACGATCATCGGGCCCTCGAGCGTCGCGAGGTCGACGTCGGGTCCGCCGCCCAGGCAGGGCAGGGTGACCGCAGGCAGCCCGCCGTCCTCGGCGGCGCCGGGCGCGCAGTCCTCGATGCCCGCCGCCTGCTTGACCTCCCGCAGCTGCGGGGTGTCGACGTCGACCTGGGCGCGACCGGGGCCGGGCACGTCGTCGGAGCATCCGGACAGCGCGAGCAGCGCCGCGACCACCACGGTCGCGAGGAGTCGCTTCATGCTCTGCCCTCGGTCTTGACGAGCTTGGCCGCGGCGACCGGGTCGGTCGGGCCCTCGCCGTACGCCGGGCACCACTTCGCGACCGGGCAGGCGCCGCACGCGGGGTTGCGCGCGTGGCAGCGGCGGCGCCCGTGCCAGATCAGGTGGTGGCTGAGCATCGTCCAGTCCTTCTTCGGGAAGAGCGCGCCGACCGCGTGCTCGACCTTGACCGGGTCGGTCTCATCGGTCCAGCCGAAGCGGCGGACCAGCCGCCCGAAGTGGGTGTCGACGGTGATGCCGGGGATGTCGAAGGCGTTGCCGAGCACGACGTTGGCGGTCTTGCGGCCGACGCCGGGGAGCTTCACCAGGTCGTCGAGCCGCGGCGGCACCTGGCCGTCGTGGTGCTCGACGAGCGCGGCGCTCAGCTTGAGGAGCGACTCGGTCTTGGCCCGGAAGAAGCCGAGCGGGCCGACGATGCCCTCCAGGGTGGCCCGGTCGGCGGCGGCCATCGCCTTCGCGTCGGGGTAGGCCGCGAACAGCGTCGGCCGCACGGCGTTGACGCGCTTGTCGGTGGTCTGCGCTGACAGCACGGTCACGACGAGCAGCTGGAAGGGGTCGTCGAAGTCGAGCTCGCAGCGGGCGTCCGGGTAGGTCTCGGCGAGCATGCGGTCGATCTTGCGGGCGCGCCGGACCAGGCCGGTGCGGGTCTCCCCGCTGCTGATCACGGACTCGGGCGCGTCGGACACGCGGCCCAGCGTACGGCGCGGCGCCGACACCGCCGATTCGCCCCGGGGCCGACTTGCGGGACCCGCTGCTGTCTGTGAGGTTTCCCACTGGCTAGGATCGTGCGCGGAACCCGTGCGCTCACGGGAGACTCTCGAGGAGGATTTCGTGGACAACGACGTGCTGCGTCAAGCACCGCTCTTCAGCGCGCTCGACGACGAGGCGGCGACCGCGCTGCGGGCGTCGATGGCCGAGACGCGGCTGCGCCGCGGTGACGTCCTGTTCCACGAGGGCGACTCCGGCGACAAGCTCTACATCGTCCTCGACGGCAAGGTGAAGCTCGGCCGGACGTCCTCCGACGGTCGCGAGAACCTGCTGGCGATCCTCGGCCCCGGCCAGATGTTCGGCGAGCTCTCGCTCTTCGACCCCGGCCCGCGCTCGGCGACCGTCACCGCGGTGACCGACGCGACGTTCGCCTCGCTCTCCCACGAGGACCTGCTGCGCTGGCTCGAGGGCCGCCCGGTCGTCGCCCGCGGGCTGCTCGCCCAGCTCGCCGGCCGGCTGCGCAAGGCCAACGACGTCGTCGCCGACCTGGTGTTCTCCGACGTACCCGGCCGCGTCGCCAAGGCCCTGCTCGACCTCGCCGACCGCTTCGGCCGCACCGCCGACGACGGCGTGCACGTCCACCACGACCTCACCCAGGAGGAGCTCGCCCAGCTGGTCGGCGCCTCCCGCGAGACCGTCAACAAGGCCCTCGCCGACTTCGCCTCGCGCGGCTGGCTCCGCCTCGAGCCCCGCTCCGTCGTGATCATGGACGTCGAACGGCTCGCTCGCCGCGCCCGCTGACGGTTGAGTCGAGACTTCTCGACACTCGAATCGAGAGTTTCGGTCACCAGCGGCGGTTGGAGTACGCCGGCTGGAGCGCCGCCCGGAGGTCACGAAGCCATCGATTGCGTCTGGCATCGGTGAAGTCACCCTTGCGAACGACGATGACGGTCCAGCCGTGGCGCCGCAGCCAGTCCCGACGTTCCTCGTCCTCGGCCTCCCGGCCCGCGTGCGCCTCCTCGCCGTCGTACTCGACGACGACGCGCGCCCGTCCGTAGGCGAAGTCCAGCCGGTACGTCGGCACGCCATCGATCTCGATCCATGCTTGCGGCTCGGGCAGCGGCAGCCCGGAGTCGGCGATGTCCAGGTAGACCCACGCCTCCCGTTGAGACTCCATGCGTGGGTCGACCAGACCGGCCAGGCCACGCAGCTGGATGACTCCTCGGCGCCGGCGGTAGCGACCGAGCTCACGCTCCAGCTCGTGTGCGGTGAAGTCGTGGAGCCGCGCGAGCATGACCATCGCGGCGAAGGCCTCCCGCCGCTTGAGGCAGCACCCGAGGTCGAGTGCCGTGCGCAGCGGTGTCGTCACGCAGACACCGTGCAGCGTCATCACGTCCGGCGGGCGCAGGTCGCGAGTCCGACCGTCGACCCCGGACACCTTGGTCGGAGCGTGCCAGCGGAGCGCGCACGTCTCGATCGGCGGCGCGCTGTCGTGCTCGGCGTAGACATGCGCATCGACACCGTGCAGCCACGCCGCCGTGCGATCGGTGACGACGTGGTGCGGCTTCAGGACGAGGGCGACGGCTCGTGCCCGAAGCTCGATCGAGTCGGGCACCTGATTCGAGACGTACACGCCACGGACGACGGGCCGGACGTCACCGCTCCGCAGGCCGCGTCGCAGCGTTGACGCCGGCAGGTCGCCGTACGCGAACGGAACGTCGGGCCAGGTCCACCCCATGGAAGGACGCTCCCCAGCCGACGCCCGTCACGCACCCGTGGATCGCGAAGCTGTGGATGACCGAAAGTCTCGATTCGAGTGTCGAGAAGTCTCGACTCAACCGTCAGAGGTCTCGATTCAACGGTGGGCGAGGTAGGCGAGCTGGGCGCGGACGGAGAGCTCGGCGGCGTCCCAGAGGGATTCGTCGACGGCGGCGTAGACGACCTCGACGACCTGGCGGGGGAGGGAGTCGTCCTCGGCGAGCTCGGGCGAGATCGGGACCGACAGCTCCGCGAGGGCGCGCTCGACCTGGGCGAGCCGCTCGCGGCGGTGGGCGAGGTAGAAGTCGAGTACGCCGAGGGCGTCGTCGAGGACCGGGCCGTGCGCCGGCCAGAGGGTGCGTACGTCGCCCGACGCGGCGAGCGCGCGCATCCGCTCGATCGACGAGAAGTACGGCCCGAGCTGCCCGTCGGGGTGGGCGACGACCGTCGTGCCGCGGCCGAGCACCATGTCGCCGGTGAGCAGGGCGCCGTCGTCGGGCAGCAGCAGCGAGATCGAGTCGGCGGTGTGGCCGGGCGTCGTGAGCACCCGCAGCGCCAGGCCGTCCACGGAGATCGCCTCGCCGTCGACCAGCGGGTCGGCGTCCACGCACAGCGCCGGATCGAGCGCGCGTACGGCGCAGCCCTTGCGCCGCGCGAACTCCGCCGCCACCTCGGCGTGGTCGAAGTGGTGGTGGGTCAGCAGCACCAGGCGTACGTCGCCGAGCTCGGCGGTCAGCCGCTCGAGGTGCCCGTCCTCGATCGGGCCGGGGTCGACGACGACGGCGCCGGAGGAGCCCGGCTCCTTCAGCACCCAGGTGTTGGTGCCGTCGAGGGTCATGATCCCGGGGTTGGGCGCCAGCAGGCAGCGCCCGCGGGACCCGAAGGACCCACCCGACCACGGGGTCATGCGCGTCGGCGAGCGGCGACGAGCGGCCGCAGCCGGTCGGGCATCGACAGTGTCCAGCCCTCCTCGAGGGGTTCCACCGACGGGCAGAACATCTCGACGGAGCGGCCGGCGGCCACCGCCAGCACCTCCTCGGGAGTGCCGTGCTCTCCGACCTCCATCGACGTGAGGTACGTCGGCGGCATCAGCGCCAGCTCACCCGCGTCGGCCTGCACCGCCGCCGCCCGGGCGGGGATCCAGGCCACCGACGACGACTCGGTCGAGACGTCCCGCGTCACCTGGCCCTCCGGGAGGGCCGCCACGAAGAACCAGGTGCGGTAGCGCTTGGGCTCGAAGATCGGCGTCAGCCACGCGTCCCACACGCCCAGCAGGTCGGTGCGCAGCACCAGCCCGCGGCGGGTGAGGAAGTCGGTCATCGACACCTCGCGCGACTCCAGGGCGACCCGGTCGGCCTCCCAGTCGTCTCCGGTCGTGTCGGCGACGACGTTCGACTCCGACGTACCGGCCAGCAGCACGCCCGACTCCTCGAACGTCTCGCGCACCGCGGCACACACCAGCGCCCGAGCGGTCTCCTCGTCGCATCCCAGCCGCTCGGCCCAGGCCGCCGGCGACGGGCCGGCCCACGCGACGGACGCGTCGAAGTCGCGCGGGTCCACGCCGCCGCCCGGGTAGACGCACATCCCGCCGGCGAAGTCCATCGAGACCTGGCGGCGCAGGTAGTAGACCTCCGGGCCGTCGGCGGCCGGACGCATCAGGATCACCGTCGCCGCGTTGCGCGGCTCGGCCGGCTCCTGCCGCCCGTCCTCGAACTCGCGCGCGACGTCGACGAGCTTGTCCGGCAGCGGCACCGGCGGGAGCGGGATCCTCACTCGGCCGACCCGGGAGCCACCCGCACGACGACCTCGACCTCGACTGGCGCGTCGAGCGGCAGCACGGGTACGCCGACGGCCGACCGGGCGTGGACACCCGCGTCGCCGAAGACCTTGCCGAGCAGCTCGGACGCACCGTTGGCGACCTGCGGCTGGCCGGTGAAGTCGGGCGTGGACGCGACGAACGCGACGACCTTCACGACCTGCACGACGTTGTCGAGGTCGCCGACCTTCGACTTCACAGCGGCGATCGCGTTGAGCGCGCACTGCTCGGCGCACACCTTCGCGTCCTCGGGCGAGACCTCGCCACCGACCTTGCCGGCGAGCAGCAGCTCGCCGTTCTTCATGGGCAGCTGGCCGGACGTGTAGACCAGGTCGCCCGAGACGACCGCGGGCACGTAGACCGCGACCGGCGTGGGCACCTCGGGCACCGTCAGCCCGAGCTCGGCGAGACGATCCTCGGCAGCACTCATCGGAACCTCAGCCCTCGAGCGGCCGCTTGAAGTAGCCGACCAGGTTCTCGGGGTTCATGCCGGGCGCGATCTGCACGAGCTCCCAGCCGTCGGCCCCGAAGTTGTCCAGGATCTGCTTCGCCGCATGCGTCAGGATCGGTGCGGTCAGGTACTCCCACTTCGTCATGGCTGGCACCCTACTCGGGGGGTACGCCGCGTCCACCCGTGGTCGGACGCACCGGCGCCCGGCCGCAACTAGGGTCGCTGCGTGACCACCCTGCCCGTCCACCGCCAGCCCTGGCGGCTCGGCCCACGCGGCCGGTGGTGGTTCGACCTCGGGCTGGTCGCCGCCCTGGCGCTGCCGGCGCTCGGCACCCCGGTGACCGACGCCGGCTGGGTCGGGCTGGTGCTCGCGCTCGGCCAGATCCTCCCGCTCTACTGGCGCCGCCACCATCCCGACGCCTGCTTCGCGGCGGTCGCGGTGGCCAGCGCCGCGCAGCCGCTCCTCGTCGACATCCCGATGTGGAGCCAGGCCGCGTTCCCGGTCGCGGTCTACTCGGTGGCCCGCTACTCCACGACCCTCCGCGGCCTGCTCGCCCTCGCCGTCGGCCTGTGCGGCGCCGTGGTCGCGTCGGTCGTGTGGGTGCGCGGCTTCGACGGTGACCTGACGGCCGGGAGCGTGACGTCGTACGCCGTCACGATCGCCACGATCGTCGTCACGGCCTGGGCGCTGGGCGCGCTCGCCCGCACGCGCCGGGCGTACGTCGACGCGCTCGTCGAGCGCGGCGAGCAGATCCGGCGCGAAGCGGCGCAGCAGGTGGCGCTCGCCGCGTCGGACGAGCGGGCCCGGATCGCCCGCGAGATGCACGACGTGGTCGCGCACGGGCTGTCGATGATCGTCGTGCAGGCCGACGGCGCCCGCTACGCCGCGCGCCAGGACCCGGCCGCCGCCACCGACGCGCTCGCGACGATCTCGGCGACCGGGCGGGAGGCGCTCGGCGAGATGCGCCGGATGCTCGGCCTGCTCCGCGCCGAGGACGGCACCGAGCTCCGGCCCCAGCCCGGACTCGCGGACCTGGACGCGCTGGTCGCCGCGGCCCGCGCGGCCG
Source organism: Nocardioides sp. GCM10030259 (assembly GCF_042666375.1). NCBI lineage: Bacteria > Bacillati > Actinomycetota > Actinomycetes > Propionibacteriales > Nocardioidaceae > Nocardioides > Nocardioides sp. GCM10030259. The sequence goes on from NZ_JBHTDF010000025.1 coordinate 484,176, forward strand.
GCCTGCGCGTCGACGCCACGCTCCCCGACGCACCGCCACCGGTGCCCGACGGCGTCGCGCTCACGACGTACCGCATCCTCCAGGAGGCGCTCACCAACGTGCGCAAGCACGCCGGCCCCGATGTCACCGTGCGGGTCCTGGTCGAGGTGGCGGACGACGTACGCCTCCTCGTCGAGGACGACGGTCGCGGCGCCGCCGCCGCACCGGACGGGCACGGGCTCGGCCTCATCGGGATGCGGGAGCGCGTCACGGTCCACGGCGGCAGCGTCGAGGCGGGACCCCGGGCGGGCGGCGGCTTCAGCGTGAGTGCGAGGCTGCCGCTGTGACGATCAGGGTCTTCCTCGTCGACGACCAGCAGCTGGTGCGCGGCGGCTTCCGGATGCTCGTGGACAGCCAGCCCGACATGGAGGTCGTGGGCGAGGCCGGCGACGGCGGCGAGGCGGTGCAGCGGCTCGCGGTGACCGGGGCGGACGTCGTGCTGATGGATGTCCGGATGCCGCGCATGGACGGCGTCGCCGCCACCCGCGAGCTCACCGCGCGTGGCGAGCTGCCGCGGGTGGTGGTGCTGACGACGTTCGACCTCGACGAGTACGCCTTCTCCGCGATCAAGGCAGGCGCCGCGGCGTTCCTGCTCAAGGACGCCCCACCCGAGGACCTGCTCACCGCGATCCGCACGGTCCACGCGGGCGACTCGGTCGTCGCGCCGAGCACGACGCGGCGCCTGCTCGACCGGTTCGCGGCGGTGCTGCCCGACGACACTGCCGCGCCTGCCGAGGAGCGGCTCGCCGGGCTGACCGACCGCGAGCGCGAGGTGCTCGTGCTCGTCGGGCGCGGCCGCACCAACACCGAGATCGCCGCCGAGCTCGTGGTCGCCGAGGCGACCGTGAAGACCCACGTCGGCAGGCTCCTCGCCAAGACCGGCTCGCGCGACAGGGTGCAGCTCGTCGTGCTGGCGTACGAGACCGGTCTCGTGCGTACGACCTGAGTCGTACGCCGGCTCCGCCCCGTGGGCTGACGATCACGACGTCGGGAGACGGGATCGTCGTCGCCATGACGACCACCCAGACCTCCGTCCGCGTCGCGGCCAGTGCCCGCGGCCTCACCCGCGTCTACGGCCGCGGCGACTCCGACGACACCGCCGTGCACGCGCTCCGTGGTGTCGACCTCGACCTGCCCGCCGGGCGCTTCACGGCGATCATGGGGCCGTCGGGCTCCGGCAAGTCGACGCTGATGCACTGCCTCGCCGGTCTCGACACCCCGTCGGGCGGCACCGTCGAGGTGGCGGGCCGGGCCCTGCACGAGATGGACGACACCGCCCTGACGGTGTTCCGGCGCGAGCACATCGGCTTCGTCTTCCAGTCCTTCAACCTGCTGCCGATGCTGACCGCCGGCCAGAACGTGCTGCTCCCGCTCGAGCTCGCCGGTCGCCGCGTCGACGCCGAGGTGCGCGACCGCTACGACCTGGTCGTCGACGTGCTCGGCATCCGCGACCGGCTCGGCCACCGGCCGGCCGAGCTCTCCGGAGGCCAGCAGCAGCGGGTGGCGATCGCCCGCGCGCTGGTCAGCCAGCCCGACATCGTGTTCGCCGACGAGCCGACCGGCAACCTCGACAGCGAGGCGTCGGCCGAGGTGCTCGGCTTCCTGCGCCGTTCGGTGCGCGAGCTCGGCCAGACCGTCGTGATGGTCACCCACGAGCTCGACGCCGCGGCGTACGCCGACGACGTCGTCGTGATCGCGGACGGTCGCGTCGCCGAGGTCCGCCGCGCATGAGGACCGTGCTGCGCGCGTCGCTGCGCACCCACACCCGCCGCTACGTCTCGGCGGCCGTCGCGGTGGTCATCGGCGTCTCCTTCATCGTCGTCACCAGCATGCTCTCCGAGGCCACGCGAGCCGGGCTGGTCGCCGGGGTCGGGGTCCCCTACCGCGGCGCCGACGTCGTCGTGTCCGACATCGACGCCGCGGACGCCGCGCGGATCGTCGATCGCGCCGAGGCCGACGGCGACTCCGCCTCGGTGCTGGGCTGGACACCGCAACGGGTCCGGATCGGCGACGACCTCCTCCTGGGGGAGCGCACCGACGTCGGCGGGATCTCGACGGACCCGGACCTGCGCTGGCAGGTGCTGCGCGACGGCCGGTTCCCGGACGGCCCCGGCGAGGTCGTGGCCGACGCCAACGCGGTCAAGGGCGAGGACGTCGCGATCGGCGACACCGTCGAGGTCGGTGACGTCACCGCCACGCTCGTCGGCCTCGTCGACACGCCGTCGGCGAGCGTCGGCGCCCAGCTCTACCTGACGTGGCCGGACCTGCGGGGGCTCGACGAGCGGCTCTGGGTGGACTCGGTGACGTACGCCGGGCCCGGCTCGGCCTCGCTCGCGGATGAGCTGCCGGAGGGCGCGAGCGTGCTCCCGCGTGACGAGTTCGTCGAGAAGCGGCAGGCGGAGCTGACGAACGAGGTCAACGTGATCGCGATCGTGCTGCTGATCTTCGCCGCGATCGCCCTCTTCGTCTCGGTGCTCGTCATCGCCAACACCTTCTCGATCCTCTTCGCCCAGCGCGCCCGCGACTTCGCGCTGCTGCGCTGCGTCGGAGCCACCCGCCGTCAGGTGCTGCGGTCGATCCGGGTCGAGGCGCTCGCGCTCGGGCTCGTGTCCGCGGTCCTCGGCCTGGCGGTCGGCACCGGCCTGGGCTACGCGCTCGTGGCGGTCGCGAAGTCGGCGCTCCCGCCGGGCAGCATGGCGTTCGCGCCACCGTCGCCGGGCTGGTACGCCGGCGCCCTCGCGACCGGCGTGCTCGTCACGGTGGTGGCCGCCTGGCTGCCCACCCGGCGCGTGGTGCGGATCAACCCGCTCGCCGCCCTCCGCCCCGACGACTCGACCAGCGTGCGCACGGGCGCCGGCCGGCTGCGCGTGCTGCTCGGCCTGGCCGCGGTCGCCATCGGCGTCGTCCTGCTGGCGCTCTCGATCAGTGCTGCCAGCGCCGCCCTGATGGTGGCGGGCGGGGTGGCCTCCTTCAGCGGTGTGCTGCTGCTCGGCCCGGTCCTCGTGCCGGCGCTCATCCGCGCGGTCGGCGGGGTGGCCGGCAGGCTGGTCGGCACACCCGCACGGCTCGCGGCCGAGAACGCCGTGCGCAACCCGCGGCGTACCGCTGCCACGACCGCGTCGCTGCTCGTCGGCGTCACGCTCACCACGGCGGTGCTGGTCGGCCTCGCCAGCTCGCGCAGCGCGGTCGACGAGGACATGGACAAGGACCACCCGGTCGACGTCACGGTCACCGCCGCCGACGGGCCGCTGCCGGCCGACCTGGTCGACGGGGTCCGCGCGGCGCCGGACGTCGAGACGGCCGTCATGCTCGAGGGCGCGGCGGGCACCGTCTCAGGCGCCGGCCGGCTGCCCGTCGTCGCGGGCGCCGGGCTGGCGACAGTGCTCCGGGGCACGCCGACGCTGCCGGGACCCGGCGAGATCTGGCTGCCCGAGGACCGGATGGACGACGCCGCCGACCGGGTGACAGTGCGGGTCGGCGACGCCAGCGAGGTGCTGCGCGTGCGTGCCGGCGTCGACATCGGCGAGGTGGCGCTCGTGGCCCCCGAGACGCTGGCGGCCCTCACCGGCGAGGCGGAGCCGTGGGCGGTCTGGGTGCGGGCGGCCGACGGTGCCGACGCCGAGGACCTCGGCGGCGACCTCGACGCGCTCGCCCGGCCCGCCGGCGCCGAGATCGTCAACGGCCTGGAGGAGAGGTCATGGGTGACGCTCCAGCTCGACATCCTCACCGGCACGGTGGTCGCGCTGCTCGGCATCGCCGTGGCGATCGCCCTGATCGGCATCGGGAACACCCTCGGCCTGTCGGTGCTCGAGCGCAGCCGCGAGAACGCCCTGCTCCGCGCGCTCGGCCTCACCCGCCGCCAGCTGCGCGCGACCCTGGCGACCGAGGCCGTGCTGCTCACGGTGGTGGCGACCGCCCTCGGGACCGCGATCGGCGTCACCTTCGCCTGGGTCGCCGTCGAGGCGCTGGTGCGGAAGGCGGTCGACGACGCCCCGATGGTGCTGCCGTGGGGCCAGCTGGCGCTCGTCGTACTCGTCGCCGGTGTGGCCGGGCTGCTCTCCGCCCTCCTGCCGGCCCGGCGGGCGGCGCGGGTCGCTCCGGCGGCCGGCCTCGGCCTGGACTGACCCACTGGGACAGTCCCGAGCCCTCACCACCACCCGACGTACGGCGCAAGCACGCCCTTGATCTCGTTGACTGCGAGGGCCAGGAAGAGGACTGCGCAGAGCAGCATCAGGCCGTTGGAGACCCAGCCGTTGCGCCACTCCCGGGGCACGTCGGAGTGCGGGAGGGCGCCCTCGCGGCGCTTGTTGAGCAGCACGAGGAGCGTGATCGCGAGGAACGGCATGAAGAGCGCGCCGAGGGTCCCGTAGGCCAGGATCAGGCCGACCGGCTCGTCCAGCATCAGGAGCAGCATCGGCGGGAAGGTCAGCCAGAGCATGTAGGCGCGGAAGTAGCGGCCACCGGTCCGGGTGTCGGGGTGCCCCGACGGCAGGTCGCGCAGGTTGCCGACGTAGTCCGCGAACATCAGGCTGACGCCGCTCCACACGCCGATCAGCGACGAGAACGACGACGCGAAGAACCCGATCAGGAAGACCTTGCCGAAGACCTCGCCGTACCTGTCGTCGAGGACGTCGGAGAGCTGCACGAGCGCCTGGTCGCCGGTCTCGGCCGCGATGCCGGCGGAGTAGTAGAGCTCGGCGCCGACGATCAGCATCGACACCACGAACACGCCCGTGATGGTGTAGGCGACGCCGTTGTCGAGCCGCATCACCCGCATGTACGCCGGGCTGTCCCACCCCTTCTCGCGCAGCCAGTAGCCGTACGCCGCCAGCGTGATCGTGCCGCCCACGCCACCCGCGATCGCGAGCACGTTGATCACCGAGTCGTCCGGGAAGATCGGCCGCAGCCCGAGCACGATGTCGCCGAGGTTCGGGGTCGCGAGGGCGGCGGCGCCCACGACCGCGACGAACATGACGCCCACGAGGGCCGCCATCACCTTCTCGAACGTCGCGTAGGTGCCGAACCAGACCATCAGCAGCCCGAGCACGCCGAGCACGACGGCCGTCCACCGCAGCGAGAGGTCCGGGAAGAGCGCCACGAGCGGCAGCGCGGACGACGACATGGCGGTGGCGCCGTACACCAGTCCCCAGACGACGATGTACGGCGCGAAGTACCAGGTCGTCCAGCGGCCCAGGCTGCGCCAGCCCTCGAAGATCGTCCGGCCGGTGGCCAGCGAGTAGCGGCCGGCGCCCTCGACCAGCACGACCTTGATGATCGCGCCGAGGACCGCGACCCACAACAGCGTGTAGCCGAACTTCGCGCCGGCGACGAGCGTCGCCACCAGGTCGGCGGCACCGACACCGGTGGCCGCGACCACGAGGCCGGGTCCGACCACCCTCCACTTGGCGGGACGCTCCTGCTGCTGGATCTCGGTGCTCATGAGGAGAGCCCCTACCCAGCGGGGCGCGGGGTAGTCCCCGCGCGGCGACGTCAGGCGGTCTGCACCATCTCCACGCGCAGGCGGGCCGCGTAGCGGGCCTGCACGGACTCGGCGTACGCCGCCTTGCGCCGCGCGGCGACGCCGGTCGGGTTGACGGGCTCCTCGACCAGGTGCGGCTCGAGGGCGGAGGCGAGCGCGCCGCGAAGCAGCACGAGCGCCTCGGCGCGCAGCTGGGAGACCCGCGACTCGGTGACGCCGAGCTCGGCGCCGATCTCGGCCATCGGGCGCTCCTCGAGGAAGTAGCCGCGGACGACGACCTGGAGGCGCTCGGGGAGCTCGGCGATGGCGTCGACGAGGTAGGCGAGCTGCTCGCCGCGCTCCAGGACGCCCTCAGGGCCCATCGAGGAGGTGGGCAGCTCGTCCGCGAGGTCGCGGTCGGTGCCGTGGATCGAGAGGACGGTGGCCCGCGCGACGTCGGCGTCGGCGCGCACGACCTCGGAGAGGGAGATCCCGAGCGAGTCGGCGACCGCGCGGTCGTCGGGGAACTGGCCCATCGCGGCGGCGAGGCGCTGGCGGGCCGCCTCGATGTCGCGGCCCTTCCGGCGCACCGAGCGGGAGGCCCAGTCGACCGAGCGGAGCTCGTCGAGCAGCGCCCCGCGGATGCGCTGGGCGGCGTACGCCGCGAACGGCACGCCCAGGTCGGGGTCGAAGGCCTGGGAGGCCGCCACCAGGGCGACCAGGCCGGCCGACCGCAGGTCGTCGCGGTCGACGGACGCTGGGATGCGTCCGGAGACCTCGCGCACCAGGTGCGCAACCAGGGGGATGTGGTCCACTGCCAGCTGCTCGGCGGTGGTCGGAGCGGAGTCGGAGTTCGGGCTCGTCACGCGGTCGGAACGGTTCACGAGGAGAATCGTGACGTGGTCTTGCGACATTTCTGAACTTACTCGTCCGTAATGGTCGGAACGGGCCATACGAACCAGTCCGGGGACCATGCGAACCACCCGGCCTAGACCACTCGGGACCACCCGTCCAGACCATCGGACGGACCACGTCCGGTGTGAGCCTTGCGGAAGCGTTGACCTCGACCGCGCTTGAAGTCCTACGGTCCTGACGTGACCCTGACCCCGCCGCGAGCCGACCCCCGGCCGCGCCTGCTCTCGCCGACGTACGCCGCCACCACGATCGGCATGTTCGCGCTGTGCGCCTTCGTCGCGTTCGAGGCGACGGCCGTGACGACGGTGATGCCGACCGTCGCCGACGAGCTCGACGGGGTCGGCCTCTACGCGCTCTCCTTCGCCGCGCCGCTCGCCAGCGGCGTGGTCGGCATGGTCGCGGCCGGCGGGTGGAGCGACCGGCGCGGCCCGGTGCAACCGCTCGCCGTCGCCCTGGTGCTGTTCGCGCTCGGCCTCGTGGTCTGCGGCACCGCGCCGTCGATGGAGGTCCTCGTCGCGGGCCGCGTGCTCCAGGGCCTCGGCGGAGGTGCGCTCACCGTCTGCCTGTACGTCGTGGTCGGGCTGGTGTTCCCCGCCCTCCTCCAGCCCGCGGTGTTCGCGAGCTTCGCGGCGGCGTGGGTGCTGCCGTCGCTGTTCGGCCCGGCGCTGGCGGCGTTCGTCGCCGACGCGGTGGGCTGGCGCTGGGTCTTCCTCGGGGTCGTCGCGCTGGTGGCCCTCTCCGCGGTGCTGATCGGCCCGGCGCTCCGCACGCTCGGGACCCCCGAGGAGGGTCAGCCGGCTCCCCGGTCCCGGCTGGCGTGGGCGGTCGCCGTCGCCGTGGCCGTCCTCGCGCTGGAGCTGCTCGGCTCGCGGCGGGGCGCCACCGCGCTGCTCGCCGTCGCGGCGCTCGCCATCGTCGTGGTCGCGCTGCGGCGGATGCTGCCCGCCGGCTCGCTGGTCGCGCGGCGCGGGCTGCCGGCCGTCATCGGCACCCGCGGCCTGCTGACCGCGTCGTTCCTCTGCGCCGAGGCCTACATCGTCTTCGTGCTGCAGGAGCGCTGGGGGCTCACCGCCGCCACCGCGGGGCTCGCGCTCACCGGTGTCGGTGTCGTGTGGGCGGCGTCCAGCCAGGTGCAGTCCCGGCTCGGCGACCGGGTCTCCGACGTGGCCGCGATGTGCTGGGGCAGCGGGCTCCTCTTCGCGGGCACGGCCGCGCTCACGCTCGGCGTGACAGCCCACGGGCCGTGGCCGCTGACGATGGCGGCGTACGTCGTCGCCGGCGCCGGCATGGGCTTCGCCTTCCCGCGCACGGGCGTCGCGATGCTCGCCGCGTCGACCGACGCCGACCGGGGCTTCAACTCGTCCGCGCTGTCGATCGCCGACTCTCTCGGCGGCGCGCTCGCCCTCTCAATCTCCGGGATCGTGTTCGGTGCGGCGACCCGGGTGGACGTCGACCGGTTCGTGTCGGTCTTCGTGCTCGCGACCGCCCTCGGTGCGCTGGCGGTGGTCACCGCCGCCCGCACGGCCACCCGCTGAGGTCGGCGACTGGCTGTAACGGGGCGTTGTGGCGTCTGTCGCCCCTGTATGACGGGAGAGAAGATGCCACAACACCCCGTTACAAGGGACGTCAGCCGGCGACCAGCTCCGGCTCCGTCTTCTCGCGCACCTCGTCCTCGGTGACGCCGGGGGCCAGCTCGACCAGCTTCAGGCCGTCAGGGGTGACGTCGAGGACGCACAGGTCGGTGATGATCCGCTGCACCACGCCGCGGCCGGTGTAGGGCAGGGAGCACTCGTTGACGATCTTGTACGAGCCGTCCTTGGCGAGGTGCTCCATGAGCACGATGACCTTCTTGGCGCCGTGGACCAGGTCCATCGCGCCGCCCATGCCCTTGACCATCTTGCCGGGGATCATCCAGTTCGCGATGTCGCCGGTCGCCGAGACCTGCATCGCGCCGAGGATCGCGGCGTCGATCTTGCCGCCGCGGATCATCCCGAACGAGGTGGCCGAGTCGAAGAACGACGCACCCCGGCGCAGCGTGACGGTCTCCTTGCCGGCGTTGATCAGGTCCGGGTCCTCCTCCCCGTCGAGGGGGTAGGCGCCGACCCCGAGGATCCCGTTCTCCGACTGCAGCACCAGCTCCACGTCGTCGGCGACGTAGTTGGGCACCAGCGTCGGCAGCCCGATCCCGAGGTTCACATACGACCCGTCGGAGAGCTCCGCGGCCGCGCGGGCGGCCATCTCCTCACGGCTCCAGCTCATCGGACGGTCCTCTTCTCGATCCGCTTGTCGGCGGCCTGCTCGGGCGTCAG
>NZ_JBHTDF010000025.1:492906-625774 GCF_042666375.1 Nocardioides sp. GCM10030259
GCCGGGCTGCAGCTGGTGAACGGGACGGAGCCGTTCGACCCGGTCCTCTGAGCGCACATCGTGACCGCGATGTGACCTCGGGATCCGCGCACACGGACGGGGGCGCCGGGTAGGTTTCCGCGCATGACCGCACGGCGTACCGGCCCCCTGGCCGTGGCGTTGGTGACGGCGGGCGTGGTGCTCGCCGTGCTGCTGGTCACCTGGGCCGCCACGATCGGGCCCAGCGACGTGCTCGAGGGCGACGGCTGGCGGCCGGACACCAGCGCGTCCCCGTCCGCGGACGACGGGGTCGGGCCGGAGGCGCAGCCCGAGCAGACGGACGAGGACGACGAGCAGCCGCCCCACAACGAGGGGCTGCTGCGCGTCCTGGCGCTGATCCTCAACGTCGCGGCGGGCATCCTCGCGATCTTCCTGGTGGTCCGGCTGACGCGATGGGCGCGGCGCGCCCGGCTCGAGCGGCGTCGCCGGATCGCGCGGGAGGAGGCGCTCGGCGGCGAGGAGTTCGACGTCATCGAGCCCGCCGACGCCGTCGCCCGCGACCTGCTGGCGGACGCCGACGCGCAGCGCGGCCTGCTGGGCGGCGGCACGCCGCGCAACGCCGTCGTGGCGTGCTGGCACCGGTTCGAGATCACCGGGGCCGCCGCCGGCATGGCGCGGCACGAGTGGGAGACGTCCTCCGAGTACACCCTGCGCATCCTCGACCTGGTCGCGGCCGACACGGCGGCCGTCAACCGCCTCGCCGGGCTCTACCGCGAGGCGCGGTTCTCCGAGCACGACCTCACCGAGGACGACCGGTCCGCGGCGCTCGCGGCGCTCGACGAGATCCACCGGACCATCCGGCCACCCGCCCGGGCACCCGCATGAGGGGCCGCTGGGGGCCGCGGGTCATCGGCGCGGCGGCCGCCTTCCTCGGCTTCGAGGTGCTGCTCACCGCGATCGACGCCGACCCCGACCCGCTGCGCCTGGCCCTCCTGGTCGCGGTCTGCACCGCCCTGCTCGGGCTGGTGCTCGACGCGCTCGGCGGCACGGAGCCGTCGTGGGGCGTCGACGTCGAACGGCCGTCGGTCCGCGACAGCGGCGACCCGCGCCTGGTGCGGTACGTCGCGCTCATCGAGGCCCACCTGTCGGCGCGCACCGCCGAGCACGCCCTGCGTGACCGGCTCGCGCTGCTGACCGACCAGGTGCTGCGCCAGCGGCACGGGCTCCGCCGCGACGACCCCGAGGCCGCCGCGCTGCTCGACCCGACGCTGCGCGACGTACTCTCCGGACCGCCGCGGCGACTCGCCCGCGCCGAGATCGACCGCTGCCTGACCGCCATCGAGGAGCTGTGACGATGACCCAGTCCACCGCCGAACCCCTGAGCGTCCGCGACGCCGCCGAGCTCGCCGGCCACGTGCTGGCCGAGGTCGAGAAGGCGATCGTCGGCAAGCGCGAGGCGCTCATGCTCGTGCTGGCGGCCGTGCTCGCCAAGGGACACGTGCTGCTCGAGGACTACCCGGGCCTGGGCAAGACGCTCGCGGCACGGTCGTTCGCGCAGGCGCTCGGCCTGGAGTTCCGACGGGCGCAGTTCACCCCGGACCTGCTGCCGGCCGACCTCACGGGCTCGTTCGTCTACGACCAGCGCGAGGCACGCTTCGACTTCCGGCCAGGCCCGCTCTTCACCGGGCTGCTGCTCGCCGACGAGATCAACCGCACGCCACCGAAGACCCAGGCCGCCCTGCTCGAGGCGATGCAGGAGCGCCAGGTCACCGTCGAGGGCGAGACGTTCCCGCTGCCGGCGCCCTTCCACGTGCTCGCGACCGCGAACCCGATCGAGTACGAAGGCACCTATCCGCTGCCCGAGGCCCAGCTCGACCGCTTCCTCCTGCGGGTCAGCTTCGGCTACCCCTCGCCGGGCGAGGAGTACACGGTCCTCACGCGGCGCCTCCAGCGTCGGCAGGAGGAAGTCGAGCTCGAGCGGGTCACCGACGCTGCCGGGCTGCTGGCCATGCAGGCCGCGGTCGAGACCGTCACGGTCGACGAGAGCGTCGGCCGCTACTGCGTCGAGCTCGCCACCGCCACCCGCACCCACTCCGACGTGCTCACGGGCGCCTCGCCCCGCGGCTCGCTCGGTCTGGTGCTCGCCGCCCGCGCGTTCGCGGTGCTCCGGGGGAGGGACTACGTGATCCCCGAGGACGTGAAGGCCGTCTCGCGGCCCGTCATGGCCCACCGCATCACCGTGCGGCCCGAGCTCTGGATGTCCGACGTGAGCGGCCGGAGCGTCGTCGACGCCGTGCTCACCAAGGTCCCCACGCCCGCCACCCTCGACCGGCGCTGAGTCCGCGATGACCGACCCCGACGCAGCCTGGCGCCCCACGGGCGCCCTGGGCCGCGCCGTCGTCGTCGCGGCGATCGCGGTCTGCGGCGCGTTGCTGCTCGGCGACGCGTCGCTGCTGGTGATCGGAGTGCCGTTCGTGGCGATCGCGACCCTCGGCCTCCTGCACCGGCCGACCACCACCCCGACCGTCAGCGCCCGCCTCGACCACGGCAGCCTGCACGAGGGCCAGGGCACCACGTCGCGGATGGTGGTCGCGGGAGCCGACGACGCGGAGTACCTGACCCGCGCGAGCGGCCACCCGCCGTACGTCGCGATGCGGCCCCACCACGGCCAGGTCGGCGTCCTGCTCGAGGGGCCGACCGGTCCCGCCCCGCTCATCGAGGTCAGCCCGCGCCGCTGGGGCCGGCGGATCGTCGGCGAGGAGAGGGTCGCGCTGACGACTCCGTGGGCTGGCTACCGGTACGGGCCGGTGCTGCTCAGCGGCCAGCAGGTGCGGGTGCTCCCGGCGACGTCGGCGTACGACTCGCGGGCCGAGGCCCCGCAACCTCTGGGCCTCGTCGGCGCGCACCGGTCGCGGCGCCCCGGCGGGGGCACCGAGCTGGCCGGGATCCGGCCGTTCCTGCCGGGTGACCGACTGCGCCGGGTGAACTGGCGGGTCTCGCTGCGCACCGGCGACCTCCACGTCGTCAGCACCCGTGCCGAGGAGGACAGCGGCGTGCTGCTGGTGGTGGACGCGCTGGCCGACCACGGCGCGTCCGGCGGCATCGACGGTGCCTCGAGCAGCCTGGACCTCTCCGTGCGCGCGGCGTCCGCGATCGCCGAGCACCACGTGCGCACGGGCGACCGGGTGGCGCTGCGCGTGGTCGGCCGCGGGCGGGAGATGGTCGGCTACGGCACCGGCACGCGACACCTGCGGCAGCTGCAGCACACGCTCGCCGGGGTGCGGCTGGGCGAGGTGGGGAGCGAGCCCGACACCGGTGTGCTGCAGCTGGGCGTCACCGCGGGGACCATCGTGGTCGTGCTGTCGCCGATGCTCGCCGAGTCGATCGGCACCGTCGCCGCGACCCTCACCCGGCGCGGGGTGCCCGTGCTCGTCGTGGACACGCTGCCCGCCGACGTGCGCCCCGCCGTCGGCGACGGGACCGACCCGGCCGTCGCCGGCCTGGCCTGGCGGATGCGGGTCCTCGAGCGGTCCGTGGTGCTGCAGCGGCTCGCCGGCCTCGGCTGCCCGGTCGTGCCCTGGCGCGGCCCCGGCACGATCGACGACGTGCTCCGCCGCCTGGCCCGGCGGGCCCAGCTGCCGCGGGTGGTGTCGCGATGATCGAGCTCGGCGAGCTCTCCCGCAGCCAGCTGGTGCTGCGCGTGGTCGTGCTGCTGGGACCGGTCGTCGCCGTGCTGGCCGGCGGGCCGGCCGGGCACTGGCCACCGTGGTGGATGATCGCGGTCGTCGTCGGGCTCGCGGGCGGCTTCGCGGCCTTCCCCGAGACGGCGGTCGGCGCGACGACGATGCTGGTCGTGCTCGTCTGGTGGGCGCTCGGCCTCGACGACGGACTGCACCCGGCGGTCCTCGTCGCCGCGGCCGCGCTGGTGGTCTCCCACGTCGCCGCGGTGCTGACGTCGTACGGTCCCGGCGAGATGCCGGTCGACCCCGCGCTGGTGCGCCTCTGGGCGATGCGAGGTGCGCTGCTGCTGGTGTCCGTGCCACTGGTCTGGGCCCTCGCGCTGCTGCTGCGGGGCGAGCCGGCCCAGCCCGGCGTCTGGGTGGTCGGCGTCGCCGCCGGCCTCGTCGTCACGGTCGCGGCGGGCGTGGCCCTGACCACGGGGTCCCGTCAGGGGGACGTCGAGTGAGCCTCGACCACGAGAGGTACGTCGAGCTCGTGCTCCGGTGCGTCGAGTCGGTGCCGCGCGGCCGGGTCACGACGTACGGCGCCATCGCCGAGGTCGTCGGCGCCGTGGTCGGCGGCGGCGGGCCGCGGCTCGTGGGCACCGTGATGGCCAACCACGGCGGACCGGTGCCGTGGTGGCGCGTGGTCCGGGCCGACGGGTCGCTGCCGCCGAGTCACCAGGGCGAGGCCCGGCAGGCGTACCTCGAGGAGGGCACGGCGCTGCGGCCGTCGGGCAACGTCGACCTCCGTCAGGCGTTCTGGCGCCCTCCGGAGCCCGTGCAGACCTAAGTCGGTGGTCCACTGTCGGTGGCGTGGTTCAGAGTGAAGTCATGCCGCTCGCCATCCAAGCCACCGGACTCGTGAAGAAGTACGGCGACGTCGTCGCGCTCGACGGTCTCGACCTGGAGGTCGAGCAGGGCACGGTGATGGGGCTGCTCGGCCCCAACGGCGCCGGCAAGACGACGACCGTCCGGGTGCTGACCACGCTGCTGCAGCCCGACAGCGGCCAGGCCGAGGTCGCCGGGGTCGACGTGCTCGCCCGGCCCAAGGAGTTGCGGCGCCGGATCGGGGTGTCGGGGCAGTACGCCGCGGTCGACGAGCACCTCACCGGGTTCGAGAACCTCGACATGGTCGGCCGGCTCTACCACCTCGGCGCGACCGCCAGCCGGGCCCGGGCGCGCGAGCTCCTCGAGCAGTTCGACCTCGCGCACGCGGCCGAGCGGGTCGTCAAGGGCTGGTCCGGCGGGATGCGCCGCCGCCTCGACCTCGCGGGCGCGCTGGTCGCCCGGCCGCCCGTGCTCTTCCTCGACGAGCCGACCACCGGCCTCGACCCGCGCGGCCGGGTCGGCATGTGGGACGTGATCGAGGACCTCGTCCGCGAGGGCACCACGCTGCTGCTGACGACGCAGTACCTCGAGGAGGCCGACCGGCTGGCCGACCGGATCGCGGTCATCGACCAGGGCCGGGTGATCGCGCTCGGCACGGCCGACGAGCTGAAGTCCCAGGTGGGCGGCGAGCGCCTCGAGGTCGTCGTCGCGACCCGTGCCCACCTCGAGCCCGCGCGGCGCGAGGCCGCGCTGCTCTGCATCGACGAACCCTCCGTCGACGAGCGCGACCGCCGCGTCACCGTGCCGGTCGACGGCGGGGCGAAGGACCTGCGAGTGCTGCTGGACCGGCTCGACCGGGCCGGGGTCGAGGTCCTCGAGGCCGGCCTGCGCCGACCGACGCTCGACGACGTGTTCATGTCGCTGACCGGCCACCACGCGGAGGCCGAGGAGGCCGACGAGGATTCCGAAGACGCGTCGGAGCAGGAGGGAGTGGCCTGATGTCCACCATGACCGAGGCCGTGGGCGACGCCGTCGTCATCACCAACCGCAACCTGCGCAAGATCCTGCGGGTGCCCGACGTGCTGGTCTTCACCACGCTGTCGCCGATCATGTTCGTGCTGCTGTTCGCCTACGTCTTCGGCGGCGCGATCGGCACCCAGGACACCGGCGTCAGCTACCGCGAGTTCCTGATTGCCGGCGTCTTCGTGCAGACGGTCGTCTTCGGCGCGACCTTCACCGGCTACAGCCTCGCCGAGGACCTCCAGAAGGGGATCATCGACCGCTTCCGCTCGCTGCCGATGTCGACGTCGTCGGTGGTGGTCGGCCGCACGGTCGCCGACATCGGCATCAACGTGGTCAGCCTGTTCGTGATGAGCCTGACCGGCCTGATCGTCGGCTGGCGGATCCGCACGTCCGTGTTCGAGGCGCTCGCGGCGTACGCGCTGATCCTGCTGTTCGCGTTCGCGATCTCGTGGATCATGGCCGCGGTCGCGCTCACGGTCCGCACGCCCGAGGTCGTCAACAACGCCTCGTTCATCGTCATCTTCCCGCTGACCTTCTGCGCCAACACGTTCGTCTCGACCAGCACCCTCCCGGGCCCGCTCGAGACCTTCGCCAACTGGAACCCGGTCTCGTCGGTCACCCAGGCCGCCCGCGAGCTCTTCGGCAACGTCGACCCGTCCGCCCCGGTCCCCGACACGTGGTCGATGCAGCACCCGGTGGCCTACACGCTGATCTGGGTCGTGATCATCCTGGCCGTCTTCGTGCCGATGTCGATCCGGCTCTACCAGAGGGCCGCCAGCCGCTAGGCCCGCTCGCGGGTCCGCTCCGCCAGCCGGGCCAGCGCCTTCGGGAAGATCTCGGCCGGCGGCGTGACGAGCCCGGCGCCGACCTGGCCCACGCCCGCGACCTTGCCGGCCATGCCGGTGTTGATCTGCGGGAGGATGCCGGTGCGGCACACCTTCGAGACGTCGATGCCGGTGGGCGTGCCCTGGAACTCGAGCACGGGCACCGACCAGCGCGGGTTCTCGCCGAGGGTGATCTCGTGCATCCGCCGGGTGGTGGCGAGCGCATCCGGCACCGAGCCGCCGACGAAGCGCACGATCGCGGGGGCGGTGGCCATCGCGAAGCCGCCGATGCCGGCGGTCTCGGTGATCGCCGAGTCGCCGATGTCGGGGTTGGCGTCGTCGGGCCCGTAGGAGCCGAGGAAGAGGCCGTCGGCGAGCTGGGCGGGTCCGGTGAACCACTCGTCGCCGGTGCCGGCGACCTGGATGCCGAAGTCGGTGCCGTTGCGGGCCATCGCGACGACCATCGTCGAGCCGTCGATGCCGCGGGCCGCGTCGAGCGCCAGCTTGCAGGCGGGCATCGCGAGGTTGAGGAAGAAGTGGTCGTTGCCGCCGATGAATCGCAGCGCCTCGGCGACGTCGGCCGGGTCGGCACCGCTCGCGACCATCGCGGGCGAGAGGTCGCGGAGCAGCATCAGCGTGCCGGCGCGGTTGCGGTTGTGGGCCTCGTCGCCCATCTGCAGCATCTGGGTGAGGATGCCGGTGACGTCGACGGGGCCTGCCCCGGAATCCAGCTGAGCGCGCACCGCCTTCTGCAGCAGCGGGCCGAGCACGTCGCCCATCCAGCGCAGCCGGGTCAGCACCTCGGGGGAGTAGGCGCCGTACCGCAGCACCTTGCCGAGGCCCTCGTTGAGGGAGCAGTAGGTACGCCGGCCGGTGGCGGCGTCCTCGAGCACGAACATCCACATGCTCGGCGTGACCACGCCCGCCATCGGGCCGACCGTGGAGCGGTGGTGGCACGGCTCCAGCGACACCGACGTGCCGGACGCGAAGAGCGCGACCGCGTCGTTCGGGTCCTCGACGAGCCCCTCGAGCGCGGCGCCGCCCATGAGCGCGCCCTTGAGCGGGCCGGACGCGCGGTCCCACGCGATCGGCGGACCGGCGTGCAGGAACTCGCCGCGCTGGAGGCCGAGCACCTCCGAGGCCGGGGCGACGTCGACGAGGGTGGCCGTGACGTCGAGCATCGCGGCGAGCGCGCGCTCGTTCGCCGTACGGCGCAGCGGGTCGGCCGCCACGGTCGCGAGGTCGGCCTCGGTGCCGGTCATCGGCGGCCGCCAGTCGACGCGGGTCACCGGGGTGGCCTGGTCGGCGACGGCGTCGGCGAGCAGGTCGGCCCCGACGTTGACGATCGATGCGGGGGTGCTCATGCCTGGTCTCCGATCAGCTCGATGGCGCGGCGCGTGGCGCCGGCGTTGGACAGGTGCACCTCGGCGCCGGCGTCGACCAGCGCGCGGACCTGCCGCGCGCGGCCCTGCGGGTCACCGTCGGTGCCGACGACCGCGACGACCACCGGCCGCTGCACGGCGGCGACGGCCGGGGCGAGCAGCGCGGCCGGGTCGGCCTCGGCGCCGTGGCCGAGCACCACGTCGAGCAGCACGACCGCGGTCTCCGGGTCGGCGGCGGCGCGCGCGAGGTGCTCGAGCCGGAGGCTGGGGTCGATCATCGGGTGCGCGCGGCCGGAGGTGTACTCGTCGTCGCCGAAGTCGACGAACGTGTGCGGGCCGTCGCCCACCACGTGGGCGGCGATCAGCTGCGCCTCGCTCTTCAGCGTGCCGCCGACGAAGAGTCCGCGCAGCGCGCCTCCCGACGCAGATGCCGAGGTGGAGCCGTCGACCGGCCAGCCCGGCACGTCGCGGCCGAGCCGCTGCAGCACCGACTCCGCAGCCGCCGTGAGGTCGGGCCGGCCGGCGCCGAGGAGCGCGAACTCGACCGGGGTCGACAGGCTCGCGGCGTACGCCTCGAGCTCGGTCGCGACGTCGGCGGCGGGGGGCTTGGAGATCACGACGATGAGCTCGACCGTCGGGTCCTCGTCGAGGCGGCGCATCGCCTCGCGGGTGGAGGCGCCGCGGACCTCCGACGACAGGTCGCGCCCGCCGACGCCGAGCGCGGAGGTGACGCCGACGCCCGCGTGGTCGAGGAGGGCGAGCAGCTGCTGGCAGCCGGTGCCGGAGGCGGCGACGATGCCGACCGGTCCGGGCGAGACGACGTTGGCGAAGCCGAGCCCGAGCCCACCGACGACGGCGGTGCCGCAGTCCGGGCCCATGACGAGCACGCCGCGCTCCGCCGCCGCGCGCTTGAGCGCGACCTCCTGCTCGACCGGCACGTTGTCGCTGAAGACCATCACGTCGCGGCCCGCGTCGACGGCGTCCATGGCCTCGACCAGGGCGCTCGGGCCGGGCACGGAGACCAGGGCGACGGAGTCGTGGCCCAGGGTTCCAGCAGAGCGCCGCAGCGCGCTCGCCGTCGTGCGCGGGGGTGCGACCTCGGTCGGCCCCTCGACCCGCCGGCTCGCGTCGCGCAGCGCCTGGTCGACGCCGGCGATCGCGGCGGCGAGGGCGGCCTCGGACTCGAGCCGCAGCGCGACGACCATGTCGTTGGTGGTCGCCTCGGTGGGCACGTCGAAGCCCATCTCGGTCAGCACCTCGACGTTGAGGGCGGTCGCCATCGCGACCTGGGCGGCGACGACGCCGTCGAGCCCCTGGACGGTGCGGCTGACCTGCAGGAGCGTGACGGAGTCGGCGTACGCGCCGGCTCGCAGCTCGACGTGGCTGAAGGTCGATGGGGTGCTCATGCGGCGCCTTCCGTGGGGGAGAGATGGGCGAGGGCGAGGCGGGCGCCCGCCAGCAGCCCGCGGCCGGACGTGTGGCCGAGGGCGGCGAGGGCGTCGGCCCGCGCGGGCTCGGCGTCGGTGCCGAGCGCGGCGAGCCAGAGGGAGAACTCCGGGATGACCTCGCCGCGCATCGCGCAGTCGAGGAGGGCAGCGGAGAGCAGCGTGGTGCGGTCGGTGCAGGCCCGGACGTCGGCGTCGACGTCGGGCGTCTCGACACCGGCGGCGCGGTGGACGGCGAGCCAGCCGCACAGCACGTCGTCGTCGTACGGCGTGAGGCCGTCGCCGCGGCCGACCATCGCCCGCACGTCTCCGGGAGGGGGTGCGGGCGTGGCCACCGGGGTGTCCAGCGGCGGGACGTGCACCTCGACCAGCCGCCCGACGGTCATCGCGGCGCGGTCGTCGCCGGAGACCAGGTGGAGCACGCCGCCGGCGATGTCGGCGGTGTCGGTCTCCGGGACCGCCGCCGCGTCGGTGCGCAGCGCGCACGGGACCGCGACGGCGCGCTTCGAGATGACGGCGACGCACTGGCCGGCGACGTCGACGTAGACCGCGTCCCGGCCGCGGTGGATCACCGGCACGGGGCCGTCCGGCGCGGCGCGGAGGACGGACTGGACCCGTGGCGGCGCGCTGCAGGGGACGGCGCGGGTGGGGGTCACCCCGACGACGCTAGCGGGGGCGATTACCGTTTGGGGATGTCAGGTTGTGCCGACGACGAGGCCGAGGGAGTGCAAGTCTTGATAAGCGGGGACCGCGAGGAGCTCGCCAGCGCCGCGCTGGCGCGGGTCGACGCGCTGCACACCGGGCTGACCCAGATCGTGCTGGAGGGCGGCAACCTCGACGGCATCGCTGCTGAGGTCAGCCGGGTGCTCGGGGTGGGCGTCGCGTTCACGTCCTCCGACGGCCGGGTCCGGGCCGCCGCGCTGTCGCCGGAGCGCGAGCAGATGCTCGCCGAGCACGGCCTGCTCGACCCGACCGGGCGGGTCCGGGTCGAGCGCATCGACGTCCACGGCACGGCCGTCGGCGCCGGCGCGGTGCACGTCTCCCGGGTCGCCGCCGGCGGCGCCGACCTGGGCCGGCTGGTCTGCCTGCGCACCGACGAGCCGATCAACGCCGACGACGTGCACGCGCTCGAGCGCGCCGCCGCGGTCGCCGCGCTGCTGATCACCCGCGAGGCCGCCGTCTCCGCGGTCGAGAACAAGTACCAGGGCGACTTCCTCCGCGACGTCCTGCTCCGCCGCAGCGGCCGCTCCCAGGACCCGGCGTACGTCGACGAGCACGCCCAGACCTTCGGCTGGGACCTGGGCCGCCCGGTGGTCGTGGTGGTCGCCGAGCTCGACCCGGCCGAGCAGCAGGAGGCCACGGGCAGCCAGCGCCGGGCCTGGCAGGAGCGCTTCTCGGCCGCCTGGCGGCAGGTCTGCGCCTCGATCGGCGACGGCATCCCCAACGTCGACCTCTCCACCGAGGTCGTCGTGCTGCTGCCGGTGGGCGCCGGCACCGGCGACGAGCCGGTGCCCGGTCACGACGTCGTACGCCGTGCCGTCACCACGGTGACCGGCGACCGCGGGGGCGGACGCCGCCCGTTCTCGGTCGGCGTGAGCCGGGTGGCGTCGTCGCTCGAGGACCTGCCGGCGGCGTACGCCCAGGCCCGCCGGGCCGTCGAGGTCGGCCGACGGATCAGTGGGGGCCGCTCGACGACGTTCTTCGACCAGCTCGGGCTGCACCGACTGATCGCGCTGATCCCCGACACGGCGGCCGGGGCGGCCGAGCTGCGCGCGTTCGTCGAGGACGTGCTCGGGCCGCTCGCCGAGCAGACGACCGAGGCCGCCGACCTGCGCGAGACGCTGCAGGTGCTGCTCGACACGAACTTCAACGTCGCGGAGGCGGCGCGGATGCAGTTCTTCCACTACAACACGATGCGCTACCGGGTCTCCAAGCTCGAGCGGCTGCTCGGGCCGCTGTCGACCGACCCGCACCTCCGGCTCGACGTCGCGGTGGCCCTGCGGGTGCTGGAGATCGCGGCCTGATCGCCAACCGATCCCCATCGGCACGAGCCGGAATCGCCGCACCACAAGTGCTGCCAGCGCTTGCGGCGTTCCTTCGGCACTTGTGGCCGTCGAGGGTGTGTCATGGCTCTCATAGGTTGTGCAGGACTCGGGCCTGACCTGACACCGAAAGGGTGCACTGCCATGTCGATGTTCAAGTGGGAGGTCGTCGACCCCCAACCCGGTGAGGCCGTCGGCCCTCGCCAGCGCCTGCCCTGGGGCAAGACCGTGGGCGTCGGTGCCCAGCACGTCGTAGCCATGTTCGGCGCGACGTTCGTGTTCCCGCTGGTCATGGGGCTGGATCCCAACCTCGCGATCATGTTCTCCGGTATCTGCACGGTCCTGTTCCTGCTCGTCACCAAGAACATGGTCCCCAGCTACCTCGGCACCAGCGCCTCGTTCGTGGCCGGTGTGGCCGCGATCCGTGCGCAGGGCGGCGACTCCGCCGACGTGACCGGCGCGATCCTGGTCTCGGGCCTCGTGCTGCTGGCAGTCGGCGTGCTCGTCCACTTCGGTGGCTCCGGCATGATCCACAAGCTGCTGCCGCCGGCCGTCACCGGCGCGGTCGTCATGCTGATCGGCTTCAACCTCGCCCCGGTCGTGGCCGGCATCTACTGGCCGCAGGACCAGTGGGTCGCGCTCCTCACCGCGGCGTTCATGGTCGTCGCCGCCACCTTGTTCCCGGGCTTCTGGTCCCGGATCGCGGTGCTGCTGGCGCTGATCTTCGGCTTCCTGGTCTCGTGGCTGTTCGACGCGGTCTTCGGCCCCATCACGTCCGTGCTGGGCGGCGCCACCGAGGCGACCGAGCACGACCGTCTGTGGGCGTGGGACGCCGTCGGATCGGCCGACTGGTTCGGTCTCCCGAGTGGCACCCTCGGCGACGGCGTGGACGTGGTCCACGCGCCGAGCTTCTCGCTGACGTTCATCCTCCTGGTCCTCCCGGGTGTGATCGCGCTGATCGCCGAGAACACCGGTCACGTCAAGGCGGTCGCCGAGATGACCGGCGACGACCTCGACCCCTACATGGGCCGGGCCATCGCCGCCGACGGTGCCGCGACCGCCCTGGCCAGTGCGTTCGGTGGCTCGCCGACCACGACGTACGCCGAGAACATCGGCGTCATGGGTGCGACGCGCGTCTACTCGACCGCGGCGTACTACGTGGCCGCTGCCGTCGCGATCCTGCTCGGGCTCTGCCCGAAGTTCGGCGCGATCGTCAACGCCACCCCGGGTGGCGTCCTCGGCGGCATCACGATCGTGCTCTACGGCATGATCGGCCTCGTCGGCGCGAAGATCTGGGTCGAGAACAACGTCGACTTCGGCAACCCGGTCAACCTGGTCGGCCTGGCCGGCGGCCTGATCGCCGGCATCGGCGGCGTGACGCTGGAGATCACCGACGACTTCGAGCTCGGCGGCATCGCGCTGGGCACGATCATGGTGATCGTCTTCTTCCACATGGTGAACCGCGGCCACAACCGTTCCGACCACCACCGGGGCGCAGATGAGGTGACCAAGGCGCTGTGAAGCCAGCACCGTTCGACTACCGCCGGCCGGGGACCGTCGCCGAGGCCGTAGCGGCCCTGGCCGGCGAGCCGAACGCCAAGGTGCTGGCAGGTGGCCAGAGCCTGGTCCCGTTGCTCTCGATGAGACTCGCCGCTCCGGCGATGCTCGTCGACATCAACGCGATCCCGGGCCTGGACACCATCGAGGTCACGGACGGCGGCGTGCGCGTGGGCGCGCTCGCGCGGCATGCCGCCGTCCTGGCCTCCGACGACGTACGCCGCGTGCAGCCGCTCGTCACGATGGCGCTCGCGCACGTCGCGCACGCCACGATCCGCAACCGCGGCACCACCGTCGGCTCGCTCGTCCACGCCGACGCGGCCGCCGAGATGCCGGTCGTGCTCACCCTGCTCGGCGGCTCCGTCGAGGTCGAGGGACCGGCCGGCCGGCGCACGATCCCGGCGTCCGAGCTGTACGTCGGGCCGCTCGAGTCCTCGGTGGCCCACGACGAGATCGCGCTGTCGGCGTACTTCCCGGGCCTCGCGCCCGGCGCGGGCGTCGCGTTCGAGGAGATCGCCCGCCGGCACGGTGACTACGCCCTCGTGGGCGCGGCCGCGCTCGTCGACGGCGAGTCCGTGAAGGTCGGGTACCTCTCGGTCAGCGACGTGCCGACCGTCGTCGACCTGACCGGCGTCGCCGACGCCGACTTGGGGGAGGCTGCGCTCGCGCAGCTGGAGCCCCTGGACGACATCCATGCCACCGCCGCCTACCGCACCCAGCTGGTGCGCGTGCTCACCGGCCGCGTGGTACGCAAGGCACGGGAGGGAGCACAGTGAGCGAGGAGCTCCACGACGTACGGCTGACGGTCAACGGCGCGACCCACGACATCCGGGTGCCCGCGCGGCGGTTGCTGTCGGACGCGTTGCGCCACGACCTCGAGCTCACCGGCACCCACGTCGGCTGCGAGCACGGCGTCTGCGGCGCCTGCACGATCCTGGTGGACGGCAGCCCGATGCGCGCGTGCCTGATGTTCGCGGTCTCCGCGCAGGGCGCCGAGATCACCACGGTCGAGGGCCTCACCAACCCGGACGGCTCGCTCGGCCCGGTGCAGCAGGCGTTCGCGGAGTGCCACGGCCTGCAGTGCGGCTTCTGCACGCCGGGCTTCCTGACCACGATCACCGCCGGGCTGCGCGACAACCCGTGCCCGACCCGCGAGGAGGCCCGCGACATGGTCGCCGGCAACCTCTGCCGCTGCACGGGCTACCAGAACATCGTCAAGGCCGTCGAGCGCGCGGCGACGCTGGTTGAGGAGGTTGCGCAGCAACCGTCTCGAAACCAAGGAGTCTCGTCATGACGACCAAGCTGATGGGGCAAGGCGTCCAGCGCGTCGAGGACCAGCGCTTCCTGCGCGGCCAGGGCCGGTACGTCGACGACGTCGCCGTCGAGCAGGACGTGCTGCACGCCGCCGTCCTGCGGAGCCCGCACGCGCACGCCCGCATCGTCGACATCGACGTCGCCGACGTGCTCGACGTCGAGGGCGTGCACGCCGTCTACACCTACGACGACCTCGCGTCGTGCACCCCGCAGATGGCCGAGCCGCTGCCGCTGCTGATCCCGCACCCCGCGCTTACCCACGGCCGCACCCAGTACGCACTGGCGAAGGACGAGGTCAACTACGTCGGCGAGGCGATCGCCTTCGTCGTGGCCGACGACCGCTACATCGCCGAGGACGCGGTGTCCCGGATCCGGGTCGACTACGAGTTCCTGACCCCGGTCGTGGGCATCGACGCGGCCCGCGAGGCGAAGTCTCTCGTCCACGACGACGTGCCCGGCAACGTCGGCGCCCGCATGGAGCAGAACGTCGGCGACGCGCCCGCCGCCATCGCGAAGGCGCCGCACCGGCTCGAGCTCGACCTCACGATCGAGCGCAGCGCCTGCATGCCGATGGAGGGCCGCGGCACCGTCGCCCGCTGGGACCCCGACCTCAACCGCCTGCAGCTGTGGACCTCCACGCAGAGCTCGACCGGCGTCCGCGCGGCCGTGGCCGTCAAGCTGGGCCTCGACCTCGGCCAGGTCGACGTCATCACCCCCGACGTCGGCGGCGGCTTCGGCGTGAAGATCAACCACCCGTGGCCCGAGGAGCTGCTCGTGCCGATGGCGGCCCGTGCCCTCGGCCGGACCGTGAAGTTCACCGAGGACCGCCGCGAGCACTTCATCTCGTCCGCGCACGAGCGCGGCCAGGTGCAGCACATCGAGGTCGGCTTCGACGACGACGGACGCCTGTACGGCCTGAACGTGGAGTTCTGGCACGACCACGGCGCGTACACGCCGTACGGCCTGATCGTCCCGATCATCACCTCGACCCAGCTGCTCGGCCCCTACAAGCCGCAGAACTACCGGGTCGTCTTCGAGTCGCTCTACACCAACACCGTGATCGTCACGCCGTACCGCGGCGCCGGCCGCCCGCAGGGCTGCTACGCGATGGAGCGGACCATGGACGCGATCGCGCAGTACCTCGGGAAGGACCGCGCCGACGTGCGGGCGGTCAACTTCATCCAGCCCGACGAGTTCCCCTACGACCAGGGCCTGATCTTCCAGGACGGCCGCGAGCTCGAGTACGACTCGGGCGACTACCCGGCGTCGCTGGAGAAGATCAAGAAGCTGGTCGGCTGGGACGAGTTCCCGGCGTTCCGGGCCGAGATGGCGGCGCAGGGCCGCACGGTCGGCATCGGCCTCGCCTGCTACGTCGAGGGCACCGGCGTCGGCCCCTACGAGGGCGCGCACGTGCACATCGAGACCTCCGGCAAGGTCAAGGTGGCGACCGGCCTGACCACGCAGGGCCAGGGCCACGCGACCGTCTTCGCGCAGCTCGTCGCCGACGAGCTCGGCGTGAAGTTCGAGGACGTCGAGGTCGTCACCGGCGACACCCGCCGGATGCCGTACGCCGTGGGCACGTTCGCCTCCCGCGCCGCGGTGATGAGCGGCTCGGCGATCCACCTCGCGGCCAAGCGGGCCAAGGAGAAGGCGCTCAAGATCGCCGCCGAGGCGCTCGAGGCCGACGAGAAGGACCTCCAGATCGTCGACGGCGTGGTGTCCGTGAAGGGCTCGCCCGGCACGTCGATCGACCTCGGCACGGTCTCGGTGCTGTCGAACCCGCTGCGCTACGCCTTCGACGAGGCGTCGAAGGCCGCGACCCAGTTCTCCGTCGGCGACCCCGGCAAGCCCCCGGTCGCCGAGGACGACGAGCCCGGCCTCGAGGGCAAGGACTTCTACTCGCCCGAGCGGGCGACGTTCGCCTCCGGCATGCACGCCGTGATCGTCGAGACCGACCCGGACACGGCGGAGATCACGATTCTCAAGTACGCCGTCGTCCACGACTGCGGTCACCTGATCAACCCGATGATCGTCGAGGGCCAGATCCACGGCGGCGTCGCCCAGGGCATCGGGGGAGCGCTCTACGAGCGGATGGCGTACGACGAGTCGGGGCAGCTGCTCAACGCGTCGTTCATGGACTTCCTGATGCCCTACGTCACCGAGGTCCCCGACGGCATCGACATCGACCACCTCGAGACGCCGTCGCCGCTCAACCCGCTCGGCATCAAGGGCGCGGGCGAGGCGGGGGTCATCCCGTCGGCCGCCGTGTTCGCCGCCGCGATCGAGGATGCCGAGGGCATCCGGATCACCGCGATGCCGATCTCCCCGTCCGACCTGTTCACGCTGCGCCAGGAGCACTCATGAAGATCAGCGGTACCAATGTCATCGAGCAGCCCGTCGACAAGGTCTGGGAGGCGCTGCTCGACCCGCGCGTGCTGGTCGCCACGATCCCCGGGTGCTCCGCGCTGACCGCCACGGGTGAGAACGCCTACGACATGACCGTCACCGCCGGCGTCGCCGCGATCAAGGGCACCTACCAGGGCCAGTGCACGCTCTCGGACCTCGAGCAGCACCAGGGCATGACCATGCGCCTGTCCGGGGCCGGTGCGCCGGGCACGATCGACGCCACCGTCCAGGTCGCGTTCGCGTCGCCGTCGCCCGACACGACCGCGATCACCTACGAGGCCGACGCGGTCGTCGGCGGCATGGTCGGCGGCGTCGGCCAGCGGATGCTCACCAGCGTGTCGAAGCGGATGGCCGGCGAGTTCTTCGGCAACGTCGGCAAGGCGATCGCCTCCCCGGTGGTCGAGCAGGGAGGCGCCCCGGCGCCGACCGGTGTCGAGACCCCCGCAGCGTCCCAGGGCGCCGTGTTCTCGGCGCCCGCGAAGACCTCGGTCTCCTCCCAGGACGACTTCATCAAGGGCATCGCCGTCGGCGCCGGCCTCGTCGTGCTCGGCGTGGTCGTCGGGCGGCTCTTCGGGCGCCGATGAGTCACCCCACGCCGTTCTCGGTCGACTCGACCGCGCGGGATCAGGCCGCCGCCGTACGTCGCCGCGAGATCTCGGCGCGCGAGCTGCTCGACCTGCACCTCGACCGGATCGCCGAGCGCAACCCGCAGCTCAACGCGATCGTCTCCCTCGACGAGGGCCGGGCCTACGCCGCTGCCGCGGACGCCGACCGGGTGCTCGCGTCGGGCGCCGAGGTGGGGCCGCTGCACGGGCTGCCGTTCGCGTTCAAGGACACCCACGCAGTGGCCGGCTGGCGCACGACGTACGGCTCCCCGCTCTTCGCCGACCACGTGCCCGACCGCGACGAGCTGCTCGTGGAGCGGGTACGCCGGGCCGGCGCGGTCACCATCGGCAAGACGAACGTGCCGGAGTTCGCCGCCGGGTCCCACACGTTCAACACCGTCTTCGGCACCACGCTGAACCCGGTCGACCCGACCCGCTCCGCCGGCGGCTCGAGCGGGGGAGCGGCGTGCGCGCTCGCGGCCGGAATGGTCCCGCTCGCCGACGGGTCCGACATGGGCGGGTCGCTGCGCAACCCCGCGTCGTTCTGCGGTGTCGTCGGGCTGCGGCCCTCCCTCGGGCGGGTGCCCGAGTGGCCGCTCTACAACCAGTGGGAGACGACGTCGGTCGGCGGGCCGATGGCCCGCAACGTCGGGGACCTGGCCCTGCTCCTCTCGGTGCTCGCCGGCCCCGACGCCCGGGCCCCGCAGGCGCTGGGCGACCCCGGCTCGGCGTTCGCCCCGCCGGTCGGCGGCTCGCTCGCCGGGCTGCGGGTCGCGCTCTCCGTCGACCTCGGCGGCGCCTTCCTGGTCGACGAGGAGGTCGCCGCGATCGTGACCGCGTCGGCCGACGTCTTCGCCGGCGCCGGCGCTTCGGTCGCCGACGCGCACCCGGACCTGACCGAGGCCGACGACACCTTCCGCACCCTGCGCGCCTGGCACTTCCAGGCGAAGCTCGGCGCGCTGCTGGCCGAGCACCCCGGCTCCTTCAAGCAGTCGCTGGCCGACAACATCCGCGCCGGCGAGTCGCTGACCGGCGCCGACGTGGCTCGCGCCTACGGCCAGCGGACGCTGCTCTCCGAGCGGATGCGGTCCTTCTTCGGGCAGCACGACGTGCTCGTGCTGCCCGTGTCGCAGGTCCCGCCGTTCCCGGCCGACCAGGAGTTCCCGACCGAGATCAACGGCCGCGCGATGGACACCTACCTCGACTGGATGCGCGCGGCGTACTTCATCACCGTCACCGGCTGCCCCGCGATCTCGGTCCCCTTCCGCACCACCGCCGTCGGGCTGCCCGTGGGCATCCAGATCGTCGCCGCCCATGGCCGCGACCGGTTCCTCCTCGAGGTGGCGGCGGCGTTCGAGGCCGCGCTCACCTGACCGGCGCAGGCGGCCGCTCGGCGGAGGATCTCCCCCGACGGGGCGTTGTGCGGGAAGGTCTTGTGCGCTAGGGGCTTCCCGCCGGATGTCCGCCTCACTAGTGTCCGTCGGAACGGCCCGCACTCGCGATCCGAACCGCGGGCACTTCTCCGGGGAGGGCAAACGTGAAGCAGAAGAACTCCACCAGGCTCCAGATCGGTGCGCTGACGGCCACGGCCGCGCTCGGCGCCACCGCGCTCGTCGGCAGTCCGGCCCAGGCGGCCGGCGTCACCGACACCAGCGCTCTGCGGGACGCCGTGACGGCGGACAACATCTCCGTCCACCTCGACGCGCTCCAGGCGATCGCCGACGCCAACGGCGACAACCGGCAGGCCGGGACGCCGGGGCACGACGCGTCGGTCGACTACGTCGAAGGGCTGCTCCAGGCTGCCGGCTACCAGACCACGCGGCAGCAGTTCAGCTACGAGCGGACCGACTTCAGCGACTCGGCGCTGCGCAAGGTCAGCCCGACCCCGGCCACCGACTACGTGTTCGGCGTCGACTACTTCCCGATGGACTTCGCCGGCGAGGGTGACACGGGGGAGGTCCCGGTCACGGTCGTCGACGTGAACCTCGCCGGTGACCGGGCCTCGACCAGCGGCTGCGAGGCGACCGACTTCACCGGGTTCCCGGACGGGAACATCGCGCTGATCCAGCGCGGCTCGTGCAACTTCTCGGTCAAGGCCGACAACGCCATCGCGGCCGGCGCCAGCGGCGTCATCATCTTCAACCAGGGCAACGTCGTCCCCGGCGACGACCGTCTCGGGCTGTTCGGCGGCACGCTCGACCCGCCGGTGCGCTCCATCCCCGTGGTCAGCGCGCCGTTCGACCTGGGCGAGGAGTGGGCGACCACGCCGGGCCTGGTGCTCCAGCTCCGCGTCGACGCCGAGATCATCCCGGTCACGACCGAGAACCTGCTGGCCGACACCCCGACCGGTCGCACCGACCGGACCGTCGTGGTCGGCGGCCACCTCGACTCGGTCGGCGAAGGCCCCGGCATCAACGACAACGGCTCCGGCACGGCCACGATCCTCGAGACGGCTCTCCAGATGTCCGAGCTCGGCATCCAGCCGCGGAACCGGGTGCGGTTCGCGTTCTGGAGCGGCGAGGAGGACGGCCTGCTCGGGTCGAGCTACTACGTCTCGCAGCTGTCTGCGCGCGGCATCAAGGACACCGCCCTCAACCTGAACTTCGACATGATCGGCTCGGTCAACGCCGTGAACTTCGTGTACGACGGCGACGGCGACGCACTGGGCGTGTCCGGACCCAACGGGTCGGGCACGATCGAGGACGTCTTCACGGACTTCTTCGCGTCCGAGGGCGAGGCGTCGGAGCCGACCGACTTCGACGGTCGGAGCGACTACTTCGGGTTCATCAACGCGGGCATCCCGGCCGGCGGGCTCTTCACCGGCGCCGAGGGGATCAAGACCGCCGAGCAGGCAGCGATCTTCGGCGGCACGGCCGGCACGGCGTACGACCCCTGCTACCACGCGGCTTGCGACACCACCGCGAACGTCAACGACGACACGCTCGACCTGATGGCCGACGCCGTGGCGCACGCGACGCTGACCTTCGCCCAGACGACGTCCGCGGTGAACGGCACCGCGAACGGCAAGGCCATGGGCAAGATCGACTGGGCCAACAAGGGCGACCGCGCCCTGCGCTGACGGTTCGAAGGGGGGGTGACAGGCTCGGCCTCTGCTGGCCGAGCCTGTCACGCCGCGTACCCCCGCCGGACGATGGCCGCGAGCGCGTCCACGGCGCGGTCGACGTCCTGCTCGTTGGTGTACGCCGCGAAGCTCAGGCGGCAGGTGCCCGGATCCAGCCCGAGGTCCCAGTGGGCGAGCGAGGCGCAGTGGCAGCCGGCGCGCGCCTCGACGCCCTCCTCGTCGAGGGCCTCGGCCAGTGCACGGGGATCGGTTCCACTGACGGTGAAGGCCAGCAGCGGTGAGCGGGCGGTGCCGGCCGGTGGGCCGTAGGTGCGCAGCCCCGGGATGCCGTCGGTGCGCGCGAGTGCGCGCTCGGTGAGGTCGGTGACGTGGCGGTTGACCCGGCTCATGGCGGCGATCACGTCCTCGCGAGGGAGGGGTGAGCTGCTCTCGAACCGGCGCGAGCCGTCGTCGAGCGCCAGGTCGGCCAGGAGGCGCAGCGCCTGCGCGGAGGCGATCACCCCCAGCACGTTCGGCGTGCCGGCCGCGAACTTCCACGGCAGCGCGCCGTACTCCACCCGATCGGGCCGCACCTTCCCGTCGGCGACCATGTCGCCGCCGTACAGGAAGGGCAGGGATCGTTCCAGCAGTGCCTCGCGAGCGTAGAGGACGCCCACGCCGAACGGCGCCAACAGCTTGTGGAAGGAGAACGCGAGGTAGTCGACGCCCAGGTCCTGCACGTCGACCGGCGTCGTCGGGGCCAGCTGAGCGGCGTCGACCAGCAGCATCGAGCCGCGCTGGCCCGTCGGCTGGAGGTAGCCGCCCGCGTCGGCGATGGCCCGGATCCGGCGCAACGGGGGCTTGGTGCCCAGGAAGTTCGACGCGCCACTGACGCAGACCAGCTTCGTCCTGGCATCGACGAGACCCGCCAGGTGGTCCAGGTCGAGCTCGCCGGTGTCGTGGTCGAAGCGCGCCAGCCGGCACTCCACCGACCGGCCGAGCCGCGGCAGCACCTCGCCGGCGAGGGCGTACCACGGCACGAAGTTGGAGTTGTGCTCCATGAGCGTGGTGACCACGTTGTCGCCGTCGCGGAACTCGCTGAGCTGCGAGTACATGACGGCGTTGATCGCCTCGGTGGTGTTCCGGTAGGTCGCGATGGTGCGTCGGCTCGGCGCGTTGATCCAGGTCGCGATCGTGTCGTACGACTCCTCGAACCGCTCGGTCATCCGCTGCGACGCGGTCGACTGCCCGCGGTGCACGCCCTCGTACCAGGGGGAGAGCCTGCGGTAGAGGTCGATCAGCTCCCGGGGAGTCTGCGTCGTGGCCGCGTTGTTGGTGACCACTCGTCCGGTCGCCGGGAAGTCGAAGTGCGCGCGCATGGCCTCCACGTCGAGGCCGTCGGCAGCCGACCCGGCAGCGGGGTCGTACGACTGGCGGGTACGCCGCCGTTCGCGCCGGCGGGGGAGCAGCCCGCCGGTGATGAGCTGCTCGCTCACGTAGCCGTAGTGGTGACCCATGCCGACCTCCTCGACACCGGTCATCACGCTACAGTGGTGTCGGCAGGGTGGCAACCGGCAATCCAACTACACTGGTGTCGCGAGTGAGGAGTGCGGTGACGAACGACCTGATACCCGACGACGCCAGCCCGCTCGACGGCGTCCCGGCTCCGGCCGCGCTGCTCCGCGACTTCGTCAACACCCTCGACCACGAGCTCGGGACCGACGAGCTGGCCACCACCGATGGCCTGACGGGCTTCCTGGTGCGCCACCGGTTGCT
Source organism: Nocardioides sp. GCM10030259 (assembly GCF_042666375.1). NCBI lineage: Bacteria > Bacillati > Actinomycetota > Actinomycetes > Propionibacteriales > Nocardioidaceae > Nocardioides > Nocardioides sp. GCM10030259. The sequence goes on from NZ_JBHTDF010000025.1 coordinate 514,871, forward strand.
CGACGAGGGCCTGGCGGCGGGCGACCATGAGCGCCAGGAGTCGGTGCGGCTGCGGCGCGGCCTGCACGACGCACTCGAGCTCAACCATGCGGCCGAGCGGGCTCCGCTCCCCATGCTCGACGACGTCCTCGAGTCGCTCCCCGTGCGGTTGCTGTGGGTCGGCGACGGAGTGGTCGCCGTACCGGCCGACGCCGGCGTCGCGGGCGCGCTGGCCCGCATCGGGCTCGCGGCCCACGAGGCTCGCATGAGCGGGTTCTGGTGGCGCTTGAAGATCTGCTCGTTCGACGAGTGCGAATGGGCCTACTACGACCAGTCGAAGAACCGCTCCCGGAACTACTGCGAGTACGGCTGCGGCAACAAGCTCAAGACCCGCGCCTATCGCGCGCGGCGCCGAGCCCGCGAGCGCGCCACCGACTGACCTGGGGTAGCTACTGCGGCTCCCGGGACAGCTCGGCTCGCCACCAGGCTCCGCTCTCGATCCGCTCGACGCGCCCCAGGAGGAGGTCGCCGTCGGCGAACTCCTCCAGCTCGCTGCGGCTGAGCGGCCACGGCGGGCCCTGCACAGCAGCGCCTTCGTCCCGCGTGGTCGCCAGGACCAGGAGAGTGCCTTCCGGAGCGACCAGGGCGGCGATGTTCCTCGCGGCGACGGGGTGCTGCTCGGGTGGCATCGACTGCACGGTCAGGCTCTCCACGACCAGGTCGAACCTGCCCTGCCACGCACCGGGAAGGTCCAGGACGTCGGCGACGAGGTAGTCCACCTCGCTGTCCGGATACTTCCGCCGCGCTGCGGCGATCGCGGTAGGCGCGAAGTCGAACCCCGTGGTCCGGAACCCCAACGACGCAAGGAACTCGGCGTCGGCCCCGTAGCCGCAGCCGACGACCAGCGCCTCGCGGTCTCCCCCCGCGAGGTCGCGCGCCTCGGCCCACTCGACGAGCTGCGGACGAGGTGCGCCATGGTCCCAGGGCGGCTTGGCCCCGCCCGCCTCTGCGGCTGCGTAGAACGCCTCGAAGATGCCGGATGGCTCACCCGTCACGAGCTCGAGACTACCGATCCGGATCGGGTGCGCCGGTCAGTTGATGATCTCGCCGCGTTCGTCCGCGAGGATCGCCGCGAGCCGGTCGCGCCAGGCCTGGAGTGCCTCGGGGGTCAGCCGGGTCCAGTCCGCCAGCTCGTCGACGACCTTGACCGGCTCCCTGCTGCGGTAGGAGCGGGTGGGGTTGCCGGGGAACTTCTTGTCGGTCACGTTCGGGTCGTCCTCGAACTCCCCGGTCGGCTCGACGACGTAGACGCGCGGCGCCCCCTCGCCTGCCGCGAGCTCCGCGGCCAGCCCGGCACCGTCCGGCACCGCGGTGAAGTAGATGTGGTTCATGACGACCTCGGGCCGGTAGTTCGACCGGAAGCCGGCGGTGAGCAGGTCGCCCACGTGCAGGTCGGCCTTGGTCCCGTGGAAGAACGGCCCCTCGTCCAGCACCTCACTCACCGGCTCAGGGTACGTCGATGGAGGCGCGGCTCAGGCGACCAAGACGGTGTGGCCGGTCTCGTGCTTCTCCACAGGGGCGGTGGAAAACCTGTGGGGAATGGGTCGCCTGTTGTGGAGCAGGGACGCCCCGGCTGTGGGCGACGGGGCAGTTTCGGTGGAACCGAGGGAATGTTCGTGGAAGACCTTGCGCGCCGTGTGATCCAAGGCATACAACTTCTCCCACGCCCTCCGGCAACGGAGAGCGGGACAGCTCGGAGACGAGGGTCCAGACGGTGGTCGACCAGCTTGCTGGACGAGCATCGCGGCGGCTGGGTGACGAGGCCGCTGGGACCGGAGACGACGAGCCTGTCGACCGGAAGCGTCACCGGTACCGGTCAAACCGAAGGGCCCTTGCGACTCATACTCGCAAGGGCCCTTCCTTCATTTCAGTACCCGTGGCCCAGGACCCCATGCCGACGCCAATCCCGCTCAACTGGAGGGATCTGGGGAAATCCTGTGGAGAACCGGCACCCGTTCTGTGGACGACCGGCGATTTCCGGTGGAACCCGAAGAATGTTCTGCGAAAGCCTTGCGCGCCGTGTGACCCAGGGCATAGAACTTCTCCCACGCCCTCCGGCAACGGGGAGCGGGACAGCTCGGAGACGAGGGTCCAGACGGAGCAGAGCCGGCTTGCCGGGGACGTTCCGCGGCGGCGAGGTGACGACGTCCGCCGGGACCGGAGTCGAGGAGCAGTCGACCGGGAGCGTCACCGGTACCGGTCACACCGAAGGGCCCTTGGAACTCATACTTCCGAGGGCCCTTCACCTATTTCCGGCCAGAGTCCGGTACGTCGAGTCGGCGGACCGGCCGGTAACCGCGAGACTGGCGCCGTGGTCATGTACACGGTCCTGCACACGGTCGTGCCGCCGGTCGCGAAGCTGATCTGGCGGCCGACGGTGACGGGCCTCGAGAACGTCCCGCGCACGGGCGCGGTCATCCTGGCGAGCAACCACCTCAGCTTCGCCGACAGCCTGGTCATCCCGATCGTCGCGCCACGCAAGGTCGTCTTCCTCGCCAAGTCCGACTACTTCACCGGCACCGGCGTCAAGGGCCGCCTGCAGAAGGCGTGGTTCGAGGGCATGGGCCTGATCCCGGTCGACCGCGACGACTCCCGCGCCGCGATCGCCAGCCTCGACACCGCGCTCGAGGTGCTCGGCCGGGGCGAGGCGTTCGGCATCTACCCCGAGGGCACCCGCTCCCGCGACGGCCGCCTCTACCGCGGCCGCACCGGGGTCGCCCATATCGCGCTGACGGCGGGCGTGCCCGTCGTACCCGTCGGCCTCACCGGCACCGAGAGGCTCCAGCCCATCGACGCCCGGCTGCCCCGCGTCGTGCCGGTCACGGTGACCTTCGGGACGCCGATCGAGGTCGTGGGGCGGTACGACGGGGTGCCGCTCGGCAAGGCGCGCCGGGAGATCACCGACGAGATCATGCGCGCGATCCAGGCGCTGACCGGCCAGGAGGAGGCCGGCGTCTACAACGACCGCGCGCCCGACGCCTGACGCCTGACGCTGACCGTCCGAAATCAGCAATGCGCTGCCGTGCCATGGACTACGGTCCCGGCATGGTGCTGCGCCGACGACCTGTTCACACCACCGGGCGGGCGATCGCCGCAGCAGCGGTGCTCCTCGCCGGTGCGCTCGCCGTGGTGCCGGCGGCCACCGGCTCCTCCGCCGCTGCCGCGCCCCGAACGCAGGTAGTGGCGTGCATCTACGACAGCGCCCAGGGCTCGGGACCGTGGGCGCACACGATCGGGGTCTCCGGCAACGGCAGGCGCGGCGCGAAGGTCACCCGGTCGCTCGCGGAGGGCATGGTGCCGCTCGGCCTGGACCACGGCGGAGGCGAGCGCAGCTACGCCTGGACCCCGGCGACCCGGCCGCTGACGCGCGCCGCGCTCGCTCAGGTGCGCCGGCGGCATCTGGATGCGGCGTACTTCCGCGGCACCGACAAGAACGCCCGGCGGCTGGCCGCGAAGATCCGGCAGCGCGTCGCCGACTGCCCCGAGGAGGGCCTGATCCTGGTCGGCTACAGCCAGGGCGCCCTGGTCGTCCGTGCGGCGCTGGCGCGGATCGCGAAGCGTGACGACGGCGCTGACCTCCTCGACCACGTCGGCGCCGTCCTGCTCGTCGGCGACCCCGCGGCCCGGCGGTCGGAGGACGTGCGGCGGTACGGCGTGAAGCGCCAGGACGGTCCGGTCCGGGGAGCACGCCTCCCGACGGTCCTGACCAAGCGTGACCTGGTGGCGTCCTGGTGCCGGTCGGCCGACGCCCTGTGCTCCACGAGCCGTGTTGCCGCCCGACGGGCGGTTCGTGCCCACCGGGGCTACCAGCTCCCAGCAGGGGGCTCCAGCCCCGGTCGTCGCGCTGCGGACTACCTGACCGGCCCGATCAACGACCCCGTGCTCGTGCCCGTGCCACACGAAGGCCCCGACTTTGTGCGCGGAGAGCAGGTCAGCGGCTGGCGCGTGCTGGAACGGCTCTCCGGTGCAGCTGCCGAGCTGCGACTCGACCGGGACCTCACCGCTCCGACGTGGATGACGGTGGCCGATGACCTGAGCCTGTCGGGCACCGCGCAGTCGGGGTCCTCCACCGACGTCTTCCTCGGCCTCGGCTTCCATCACCGCCGGTTCGCTCCAGCGACCCACCGCTTCTGGGAATCGAGCCTCGACGTCTATCCCGTGCGTGCCGCCAAGCCCGGCGTGCGCCTGGTGTCGCACGGGGTCGGCGGCGCGCGCCCCAACGGGCACAGCTTCGCCGCCGACATCTCCGCCGACGGCCAGACCGTCGTGTTCGTCTCCGCCGCGACGAACCTCGTCGCGGGCGACACCGACGGCCAGCCGAACGTCTTCGCCTGGGACCGGGCCACCGACACGATCACCAGGGTGAGCGAAGGCCTCGGAACGACGTCCAGCGCGGCGAACCTGTGGCCGCACGTCTCGGCCGACGGCCGGATGGTCAGCTGGCTGAGTGGCGCGGACCACCCGTCGCTGGGCGACAACGACGGCAGGACGGACGCCTATCTCCACGACCGGCACAACGACACGACGCAGCTCGCCAGCCCGGGGGTAGCCGGCACGGTCTCGGCGGCGACGCTCGCCGACGACGGCAGCACGGTCTACCTCCGCGAAGGTGCCGGGGCGGTCGAGTCGACGGCCGACACGGTGCGGACGTGGGCGGTGGGTGGCGCGGCGACGACGGCCCTGACGCCGCCGACCAATGGCGGGTGGCTCCCGGCCGGCGCGGGTGGCGAGGCGCTCGTGATCTCGGCCAACGGCCGCTACGCCCTCGCGCGGATCGGCAGCGCCCACGTCAGCTGGGACCTCGTCGGCGGTGCCGCCGTGGCCTCCTGCCCGCTGGCGACCAGCGGCCCCGGCGGCGGCGCGATCTCCGACGACGGGCAGACCTTCACCGGCGGATGGTCTGACGCGAACGGCATCACGCACCGGCGCAGCCTCACCTGCGACCACGGGACGTCGTTGGTGCCCGACGACCGGACGCCGACCGTCGACCTGAGCTCCGACGGCCGATACCTGAGCTGGGTCAGGGACAGCGTCGGTGATCCGATCATGGTCCTCGACCTGGACTCGACACCCGGCGAGTCCGCCGTCTACACGGCCCACTCCGCGACCTCCAGCCTGGCGTCGGCGGCCTCCGCGGACGCCCAGGCGGTCGTGTTCGACGGCTCGGCATTCAACGTCGTCGAGACACCGGCCAGCCAGCGCGGAATCCGCGAGATCTACCTCTGGGACCGCACCGTCAGTCCCTGACGCGCGACCCGCTGGCAAGGATTGCCGCAGAACCCCGGGTTCGTCGGCAATCGTTGCCGTGGGCGGGGCGCAGGTCGGCCGGTTGAATAGGGCGCATGGCAGAGCGGCAGCGACGGATCCGGATCGGCATCGACACAGGCGGCACGTTCACCGACGTGGTGGCCTTCGACGAGGACACCGGCGAGCTGGTCACCACCAAGACGCCGTCGACGCCGAGCAACCCTGCCGACGGCTTCCTCTCCGGCATCGACAAGGTGCTCGGGCTGCTGGGCGCGACCGGCGCCGACATCGACGCCGTCAGCCACGGCACCACCGTCGCGACCAACCAGCTGCTCGAGGGCAAGGTCGACCGGCTCGGCTTCATCACCAACACCGGCTACGAGGCGATGCTCGAGATCGCCCGCCAGTCCGTGCCCGACGGCTACGGCAACTCCTACTTCTGGGTGAAGCCCGACCGCATCGTGCCGCGCGACCTGGTCAAGGGCGTCGAGGGCCGCCTCGACGTCAACGGCGACGAGGTCCGCCCGTTCGACGAGGACGGTGCCCGCGCCGTCGCCCGCTGGTTCAAGGCGCAGGGCGTCAACACCCTCGGCGTCTGCTTCCTGCACGCCTACGCCAACCCGGCGCACGAGGACCGGATGCGCGCGATCCTCGCCGAGGAGCACCCCGACGCGGTCGTCTCGCTCTCGAGCGAGGTGCTGCGCGAGTACCGCGAGTACGAGCGCGCCATGACCACGCTCGTCGACGCGGCCGTCAAGCCGCGGCTCTCGGCGTACGTCAACAACATCAAGGCCCGGCTCACGTCGTACGACGACCGCGTCATCCCCTTCTACGTCATGAAGTCCAACGGCGGCGTGCTCTCGGCCGACGAGGTCGTGCACCAGCCGATCACCACCGTGCTCTCCGGCCCGGCCGCGGGCGCGCTGGGCGCGGCCCTGATCGCCAAGGTCGCGGGCTTCGACAAGGTGCTCACGAGTGACGGCGGCGGTACGTCGACGGACGTGTCGGTCGTGATCGACGGCGAGCCGACGCTGACGACCGAGGGGTCGGTCGGCGCGTTCCCGTCGAAGATCCCCATGATCGACGTGGTCACGGTCGGCGCCGGCGGCGGCTCGATCGCCTGGCTCAGCCCGGAGGGCACGCTCAAGGTCGGCCCGCAGTCGGCCGGCGCCGACCCCGGCCCGCTCTGCTACGCCAAGGGCGGCACCGAGGTCACCATCACCGACGCCCACGTCTTCCTCGGGCGGATCCCTCCGCACCTGCTCGGCGGCGAGATCCCGCTCGACGTCGACGCGGCCCGCAACGGCATCGAGGCGCTCGCCAAGCAGCTCGGCCTGAGCCCGGCGGCCTGCGCCACCGGCATCCTCGAGATCTCGGCGTGGAACCAGGCCAACGCGCTGCGCCAGGTGACCGTCAAGCGCGGCCTCGACGTCCGCGACTTCACGCTGACGACGTTCGGCGGCTCCGGCTCCCTGCTGCTCTGCCGCCTGATGGACGTGCTCGGCATCCCGACGGTCCTGGTCGCCCCGAACCCCGGCAACGTCTCGGCGTTCGGCCTCCTCACCGTCGACGTCAAGAACGACTACGTGCAGACCCACGTCGCGCTCGCCGACAAGCTCGACGCCGCCGACGTCGCGCACGTCTACGACACGCTCGCCGGCCAGGCGGCGGTCGCGCTCGCCAAGGAGGGCTTCGAGGAGGACGAGCACCAGTTCCTCCGCACCGCCGACCTGCGCTACTTCGGCCAGGCCTTCGAGGTCCGCGTCTCCGTGCCCGACGGCCCGGTCGACGCCGCGGTCCTCGACGAGGTCGCCCGCCGCTTCCACGCCGAGCACAAGGCGCTCTACGGCTACGACTTCTCCGACGACGACTCGCAGCAGGTCGAGTGGGTCAACCTCCGGGTCTCCGGCATCGGCCCGATCCAGCGGCCCGAGATCAAGAAGCACGCGCTCGGCGACGGCGCCGCGCCCGCCGAGAAGGGCCGCCGCGAGGTCTGCTTCGAGCCCGAGCAGGGGTACGTCGACACGCCTGTGCTCTGGCGCCCCGACCTCGCCCCGGGGACCGTCGTCGACGGCCCCGCGATCATCGAGGAGTTCGGCTCGACCGTGCCGCTCCACCCGGGCTTCACCGCCCGCATCGACGAGTTCCTGAACATCATCGTGACCCGGAAGGCCGACCAGTGACCGTCACCGACAGCCGCAGGGCTCCCACGAGCTTCCCGTTCGGCCACCTGACCGCCGACGCCGGCGCGAGCGCCGACCCGGTGCTCGTCGAGATCGTCCAGGGCTCCCTGGCGAGCGTCGAGATGGAGGTCGAGACCGCCATCGGCCGCACCAGCCGCAGTCCGATGATCCGCGACGCCCACGACTTCCGCGCCGGCATCCACGACCGCCTGCTGCGCAAGCTCACCGGTCGCTCGTACTCCGCGCTCGTGCACCCGGTCGCCCGGGACTTCCCGATCGAGGAGATGCGCGAGGGCGACGTCTTCTTCCACAACGACGTCTACCAGTCCGAGGGCGGCATCGGGCACCTGCCCGACCTGTGCGTCACCGTCCCGGTCTTCGCCGGTCCCGAGGGCGACCGGAAGGTCGTCGCCTTCGTGCAGGCCTTCGGCCACCACGACGACATCGGCGGCGCCGTACCGGGCTCGATGCCCTCGAACGCGACGAGCGTCTTCGAGGAGGGCTTGATGGTCCCGCCGATCCGGCTCTGGGACGCGGGCGTCCCCAACCGGGCGGCGCTGTCGATCATGACCCGCAACTCCCGCATGCCCGAGTCGCTGGCCGCCGACCTCGACGCGGAGTGCTCGGCCTGCCTGATGGGCGCGCGCCGCCTCGGCGAGCTCTTCGACCGGTACGGCGTGGAGACCGTCGAGTCCTGCTTCGACGCCATCATCAGCCGTACGACCGACACCTACCGCCGCGAGATCCTCGGCAAGATCCCGGTCGGCACGTGGACCTGGGAGGACTACGCCGAGCACGACGGCGTCGACGACCCGCAGCTGCACACGCAGCGCATCACGCTCACCCGCACCCCGGCCGACGACCCCGACGGCGAGCGGCTGATCCTCGACTTCGGCGGCACCTCGCCGCAGGCGAAGGGCCCGATCAACCACTGCGGCGACTACAGCGACGGCGTCTTCCTCAAGAAGTGGCTGGCGCCGATCCTGCGCAACCTCGCCGACACCCCCGAGCGGATGGCCGAGCTCGACGTCAACGAGGGCATCGTGCCGCTCATCGAGATGCGGTTCCCGCCGCCGGGCACGCTGCTCACGCCGGTCTTCCCGGCGCCGACGAATGCCCGCACGTTCGTGATCCTGCGGCTGCTCGGTGTCCTCGCCGGCGTGGTCGCCAAGGCCGTCGACGGCAACATGCCGGCCGACCAGGAGACGATCCGCTACACCGGCGTGTACGGCGAGGATCTCGAGGGCCGTCCGTACCTCATGCGCGAGGTGCTCGGCGGCGGCTCCGGCGGCCGCTACTACGCCGACGGCGAGGACACCATCCACGTCGTCCCGGACTCGCGGAACCTGCCGACCGAGTTCACCGAGGCGCGCTTCCCGTTCCGCGTCGAGTCGCTCTCGCTGGCGATCGACAGCGGGGGAGCGGGCAAGTTCCGTGGCGGCCTCGGCTACGAGAAGCACATCCGGATGCTCAAGGACGGCCACTTCATGTCGATCGCCGACCGGTCGATCCTGGCCTGCTGGGGCGTCAAGGGCGGCCAGGCCGGCAAGCCGTTCCAGGTCACCATCGACCCGGACGGCCCGAACGAGCGTGAGGTCGACGCCCTCGCCGACGCCGAGGAGATCAAGGCCGGCGAGGTCGTGCGGATCCGCACCACCGGCGGTGGCGGCTGGGGCAACCCGCTCGAGCGCGACCCCGCGCTCGTCGTCCGCGACGTCGTCTGGCGCAAGGTCTCCCCGGAGGCCGCGCTCGCCGACTACGGCGTGGTGCTGACCGGCTCCCTCGACGACGACTCGCTGTCGTACGACGAGGCCGCGACCGTCGCCGAGCGCACGAGCCGCCCGGAGCCGAGCGAGGCGTTCTTCGACCGCGGTCCCGGGTACGCCGAGCTCGCGGCCGGTGCGGCCTACGCCGACGTCGACCTCGTCTGAGGCACCAGCCAGTCGGCGTCGGGGTCCGGCTCGGCGACGTCGTCGTCGCGCCTCGGACGCCGGCGCGTCCAGCCGAGCATGAGCAGCGCGCCGACGACCAGGCCCCCGACGCCCCACCACGCTGCGTGGACGGACGAGGTCGTCTCGGTGTCCGGCGACGGCGCTGCCGGCTCCTCGGTCGCGGGTGCCGGTGCGCCGGCGACGCCGTCGAAGTCACCGGCGGCGCGTGCGGCCTGGCCGACGCCGAGGTCGTCGAGCAGCATCGAGAGCTCCTTGCCGGACGCCGGCTGGTGCCACACGACCGGGCTGTCCCAGATCGACCCGGAGTCGCCGACCATGACCTGCGTCGCGATCCACGGCCCACCGTCGGCGTCGAGGTAGATGCGGTCGACCCGCCACGGCTGGACGTCGTGGATCAGCCAGGTGACGGTCACGCCCGGCCCGCTCTCGTGCGTCCTGCCGGACTCGTCGACGGTGCCCGTCTCGACGTTCGCGCCGACCAGGTCGGCGAGCTGGTTGTACTCGGGATCGGTGTAGTACACGGACGCTGTCTTCCCCTCGCCCGGGACCGACAGGATGGCGCTGGTGGGGCCGCCCGCGGACGCGGGCGTCGGCGTCAGCAGCGCCAGGGCACAGGCGGCGACGACGGCGGTGAGTGGTGCGCGAAGGGTGATCACGGCGGCCTCCTCGGGGACGGGTCACTGGTGGTACACCGCCGTCAGCCCACAGGTTCCGACGACTCCGCGAGCTGGATCGCCCGGCCGAGATCGATGTCGCCCTCGAGCCGGAGGGTCGTGGCGCCGTCCTGCCAGATCAGGGTGTGTCCGGCGAGCCGGGCGGAGTGGGTGACCTGCGTGCCGTCGGCCTCGAGCAGCGCCACGTCGTGCGGCTCCTCGAACCAGAGCGCGTCGCCGCCGTCCACGCTGACGAAGGTGACTCCAGGCGTCTGCTTCACGGCGGAGTAGTCCAGGCGCGCGTCGAACTGGTCGAGGCGGAGCACGCCGGCGTCCTCGGTCGTCCAGCTCATCGACACCCGGCGCCGGTCGGCGGCGACCTCGACGCCGTCGGGCTCGCCCAGCTCGGCCGGGGCCGAGACGGTGAAGGGGACGAGCGCCGCCGCCTCCGACAGCGACCCGGCTGGCGGCACGCCGGGCGGAGGGGGCGCGGGGCCGGTGCTCCCGGTGCCGCCCGGCTCGACGCGCACCGCGCCGAAGCCGAACCAGTCGGCGATGGCGGCGCGCACCGGCGGGGTGGCCAGCAGGCCCAGGACGATCGCGGCGACGACGAGCGCGACCAGGCGGCGCTGCCGGGTCCACCAGTCCGCCGTACGGCGTGCGGGCGCGTCCGCCACGCGCTCCAGCACCGCGGTCGCCAGGCCGTCCGACGGCTCCGGGACGTCGGCGCCGCGGCCCAGCGCGACCAGGTCGCGCACCAGCTCGTCAGCCACCGCGGGTCACCTCCTCCGACAGGTCGGACCCGGTGTCGAGCACGTCGCGCAGCCGGGTCAGGGCACGGTGCAGCCGGGACTTCACGGTGCCGCGCGGCCACCCCAGGACCATGGCCGTCTCGGCCTCGTCGAGGTCGAGGAGGTAGCGGCAGGTGACCACCTGGCGGTGCTGCGGCGAGAGTCCGGCCAGGCCGCGGACGAGGGCCTCCTGACGCTCCTGCGACAGCACGGCATCGGCGGGGTCGTCCGGACGGGCGAGGAGCAGCGGCGCTGCGTGCTCCCACTGCTGCTCCCGCGCGGTCCGTCGGGACGCGGAGCGGTGCAGGTTCTTCGCCTCGTTGGCGACGATCCTCAGCAGCCAGGGTCGGAACGGCGCCCCGGACCGGAACCGGTCCAGCGCGGCGTACGCCTTGACGAAGGCCTCCTGCACGACGTCCTCCGCATCCGCACCGGCACCCAGCAGCGCGGCGGTGCGCATCGCCACCGGGGCATGGCGACGCACCAGCTCCGCGTACGCGTCGTGATCACCGCCGCGTACCCGGGCCAGCAGGTCAGCGTCGTCCGGGCCGGTGTGCAGGTTCGGTGTCCCTCTCTCGTCCGACCTGTGTACACCACCGCACGCCGCGAGGTTCCCTTGTGCGCGCCTGGGCAGAGGCGCACCATGAGGGGTACGGCACCCGAAGAAGGTGAGCGCCGATGGGCACGACCGATGTCCTCCGCACCTCGATCCATCACTCCCAGGATCGCCTCGCCGACCGGCTGGCCGACGCGCGCTCGATGGAGGCACCACCGGACCGTCCCCGCGACGGGCACGCCCGCATCGACGCGTTCCTCGCCAGCACCAGCAAGCACCTGCACGCCGTCGACGCGGTGCTGCTGCAGCCGGCCCGCCGGAGCGTCCCCGAGGGCGGCACGCTCGTGCACGACTACCTGCACTCCGCCAAGGAGCTCGAGGTCGTGCTCGCCCACGTGAAGGCGCACGAGTACGGCTCGGTCTACGAGACGTCCTTCTCCTGGCTGGAGGTCTGGGGCGAGGTCGAGGGCGCGATGACCGACCACCAGCGCCAGGAGGCGATGCTCGGCGACCGGCTCAGCGAGAGCCTCGGCGACGCCGAGCTCGAGGCGCTCGCGATGCGGTTGTACGCCGCGGAGCTCGCGGCGCCGAGCCGGCCGCACCCCTACACCCCGCACACCGGCCTCTTCGGGCTCGTCGCCCGCAAGGTGATGCACACTGCCGACCGCTTCTGGGACACCGTCGAGGGGCGGATGGTGCCGGAGCCGACACCGCCGCCGAAGAAGAAGCCGGGCCTGGTGGCGCAGTACTTCCTGGCCGACCCGCGCTTCGACGAGGAGGAGCACCAGACCCGCTCGAACTAGGGCGTGGCTCTCAACTCGGGCCGTCGCGAGCGTCGTCCAGCGCGTGCTCTCGCAAGGCGCCGGAGCGAAGGCAGACTGGGTCGTCTTTCGAGCGACGGCAACGCCGCGAGAGTGCGTGATGGGCGGCGCGCAGCAGGCCGGGAGTTGGGAGGCATGCCCTAGGCGTCTCCTAGGCTCTCGCGCATGACGCGGATCGCCGTACTGGGCGGCAACGGGAAGACGGGCCGGGCGGTCGTGGCCGCCCTCGCCGAGCGGGGCGCGAAGGCGGTGCCGCTCGGGCGCCGCGAGTGGCCCCGGCTGCCGGACGCGATGGACGGCTGCGACGCGGCGTACCTGATCGCCCCCAACCTCCACCCCGACGAGCCCAGCCACGTCGGCGAGGCGCTCGCGGCGATGGCGGTCGCGGGCGTCGGCCGCGTCGTCTACCACTCGGTCGCGTCGCCGTACGTGCCCCAGATGCCGCACCACCTCGGCAAGGCGGTCGCGGAGACGCGGGTGCGCACCTCAGGCCTGGCGTGGACGATCCTCCAGCCCGGCGCCTACCTGCAGAACCTCGACCTGTCCGGGCCGGCCGTCCGGGTGCCGTACGACGTGGACGCGCCCTTCGGCCTGCTCGACCTGGCCGACCTCGGGGCGGCCGCCGCGACCGTGCTGCTCGAGGACGGCCACGACGGCGCGACGTACGAGCTCGCCACGCGCCGGACCACCGTGCGCGAGCTCGCCCAGGAGGCCGGCATCGTGGCGGAGCGGATCCCGGACCCGGGCACGCACGCGTGGCTGAGCGCGATGTTCGGCTACTACGACCGGCACGGGCTGCCGGTCGGCACCCTCCCGCTGCGTGCGCTGCTGGGGCGGGAGTAGCTCAGGCGCCGGGGCGGACCAGCTGCTGCAGCGCCCACTGGTTGCCGTCCGGGTCCGCGAAGGTGACGAAGCGGCCCCACGCCTGCTCGTCGACGCCCTCGCACTCGACGCCGCGGTCCCGGAGGTACGCGAGGGCCGCGTCGGCGTCGTCGACGACGACCTGGATGAACTGCGCCGTGCCCTCCGGCAGCATCTCGAGCCCCGTGCCGAAGCAGAACGAGCACGCCGAGCCCGGCGGCGTCACCTGCACGAACCGCAGCTCCGGGCTGACGCGCTGGTCGTGGTCGACCGTCCAGCCGACGTCGTCGCGGTAGAACGCGACCGCCCGGTCCACGTCGCTGACCGTGATCGGGACGAGCTCGATCCTGAAGTCCATGGCACGCTCCTCAGTCCGGTGGGGATGTCGTGCTCCAGTCAACCGCAGGATCAGGTCAGTTCCCGTCCGCTGCAGCGATGGAGCGCGCGGAGGTGTGAGACTCGACGGGTGACGCTCTCCGACACCGACCTCCGCCACCTGCGCACCTGCGTCCGTCTGGCCCGCGAGGCCCTCGAGGACGGTGACGAGCCGTTCGGCTCGGTGCTCGTGTCGGGCGCCGGCGAGGTGCTGTACGCCGACCGCAACCGGGTGAAGGGCGGCGACCAGACCCGGCACCCCGAGTTCGACATCGCGCGCTGGGCGGGCGAGAACCTGCCGGCCGAGCTGCGCGGCGCCTGCACGGTCTACACGTCGGGCGAGCACTGCGCGATGTGCTCGGCCGCGCACGCGTGGGTCGGGCTCGGCCGGATCGTGTACGCCGTCTCGACCGAGCAGCTGGTCGGCTGGCTGGCCGAGTGGGGCGTGCCGCCCGGCCCGGTGCGGCCGCTGGCCGTCGGCGACGTGGCCCCCGGCGTACCCGTCGACGGCCCGGCTCCGCAGCTGGAGGCCGAGGTGCGCGCGCTGCACGCCCGGCTGCACGGCGTACAGCCCTAGGCGGCCCGGACCTCGGCGACCACGACGAGCTGGGTGCTGGCACGGTCGATCCAGATGCGGTCGACGCCCTGGTCGCGCAGGGTCTCCTCGATCGCGTCGAGCAGCGCGAGCTGCATCGACACGTCGGTGTCGGGGTGGAGGGTCACGATCTCCTTGACCGTGGTCGCAGGGGCGGTGGGGGTGGGGGAGGTGATCAGGAGGGTCATGCTGCGTCCATCGGCGGCGCTCGAGGGCGCCTTCGGGATGTGCCCCCGTTTACCCAAAGCTGGGGAGAAGCGCGACGTTCCGCCCGGCGCGCGGGGCAGGTGTGCTGCTGACAGACTGCGCCCATGCGCCGACTCACGCTCGTCACCGGCGGCACCCGCGGCATCGGTGCGGCGATCGCACTGCGGCTGGCCCGCGACGGCCACGACCTCGTGCTCGGCCACGCCCGGGACGACGGTGCCGCCGAGGAGACCCGGCTCGCGGTCGAGGAGGCCGGCGCCCGGTGCGCCGTGGTGCGTGCCGACCTCACCGATCCCGACGGCGTCGACCGGCTGTTCGCGGCAGCGGCCGACCACGGCCGGCTCACCGGGGTCGTCAACAACGCCGGCGCCACGCTGCACCTCGGCCGGCTCGCCGAGACCCCGGCCGAGATCATCGCCGCGACCGTCGACCTCAACCTCACCGCCGCGCTGCTCGTCGCCCGGGCCGCGGTGCGCACGCTCGGCACGTCGTACGGCGGCGCCGGCGGCGTGCTCGTCAACATCAGCTCGGGCGCGGCGACCCTGGGCTCGCCGGGGGAGTACGTCCAGTACGCCGCCGCGAAGGCCGGCGTCGACGCGCTGACGATCGGGCTGGCGCAGGAGGTGGCGGGTGACGGCGTGCGGGTGGTCGGCGTCGCGCCGGGCATCGTCCGCACCACGATCCACGCCGACGCCGGCGAGCCGGGGCGAGTCGACCGGGTCGGACCGCTGGTGCCGCTCGGCAGGGCCGGCGAACCCCGGGAGGTCGCGGACGCCGTCGGGTGGCTGATGAGCGACGAGGCGTCGTACGTCACCGGCACGACGCTGCGGGTCGCCGGCGGGCGCTGACCGCCCCGGGCGTCGGCCATTTCTGGCAACAGTTGCCAGCGATTCCGGGCAGCCCTCGTCGTCGTGCACGGTGCCCCTGGTGTCCCCGGTCACTAGGTTCGACCCATGAGGGTCCTGCTCGCGCTCGGCGGCAACGCCATGACGAACGCCGACGGGCGTGCCCGCCCGGAGGACCAGATCGCCGCGGCCGGGGTCGCGATGGCCGCGGTCGCCGACCTGCTCGAGCACGACGTCGAGGTCGTGATCACGCACGGCAACGGGCCCCAGGTCGGCAACCTGCTCGTCAAGAACGAGCTGGCGGCGGCCGTCGTGCCGCCGGTGCCGCTGGACTGGTGCGGCGCGCAGACACAGGCGACGCTGGGCTTCGTGCTGATGGACGCGCTCGACGCAGAGCTGCGACGCCGGGGCATCGACCGGCGTACGGCGGCGGTCGTGACGCGCACGCTCGTCGACGCCTCCGACCCGGGCTTCGAGCACCCGACCAAGCCGATCGGCCGGTTCCTGCCGGCCGAGGACGCGGCGGTGCTGATCGAGCACGGCGAGACCTGGGAGGACCGCGGCGAGAAGGGCTGGCGGCGCGTGGTCGCCTCGCCCGAGCCGATCCGCATCGTCGACGCCCCGGCGGCCCAGGCCCTGGTCGACGCCGGCTTCGTGGTCATCGCCAACGGCGGCGGCGGCATCCCGGTCGTCGAGGGCGAGGACGGGTCGTTCCACGGCGTCGAGGCCGTCATCGACAAGGACCTCGGCGCGGCGCTGATGGCGCGGGCGGTCGAGGCCGACGTGCTCGTGATCGGCACCGACGTGTCGCACGCCGTGCTCGGCTACGGCACGCACGAGGCCCGCGACGTCGGCGTCGTGACGGCCGCAGAGATGCGCGGGTACGCCGCCGACGGCCACTTCGCGAGCGGCTCGATGGGCCCGAAGGTGGACGCCGCCTGCCGCTTCGTCGAGCGGGGCGGCTCGCGCGCCGTCATCACCGACCTGACCCACATCTCGGAGGCGGTGACCGCCGTCGCCGGCACCGTCGTCGTACCGAACTGAAGCACCCACGAGGAAAGAGGAGCTCCATGCCCAGCGCCATCGAAGTACGCAAGGTCCCGATCCACTCGGTCGCCGACGCCAGCGAGCTCGCGAAGCTGATCGACGACGGGGTCATGGAGGCCTCGCGCGTGATCGCGATCATCGGCAAGACCGAGGGCAACGGCGGCGTCAACGACTACACGCGGATCATCGCCGACCGCGCGTTCCGTGAGGTGCTGGTCGACAAGGGCGCCGACGCCGACGCCGTGAAGCAGGTCCCGATCGTGTGGTCCGGCGGCACCGACGGCGTGATCAGCCCCCACGCCACGATCTTCGCGACCGTCGACGCCGAGCCGACCGACGAGCCGCGGCTCACCGTCGGCTTCGCGATGAGCGAGCAGCTGGCGCCCGAGGACATCGGCCGCACCGCGATGGTCTCCAAGGTCGCCGACGCGGTGAAGGTCGCGATGGAGCGGGCCGGCATCACCGACCCGAAGGACGTGCACTACGTCCAGACCAAGACCCCGCTGCTGACCATCCACACCATCCGCGACGCCAAGTCGCGCGGCAAGACCGTGTGGACCGAGCACACCCACGAGTCGATGGACCTCTCCAACGGCTGCACCGCACTCGGCATCGCCGTCGCCCTCGGCGAGATCGACATGCCGTCCGACGAGGACGTCATGCACGACCGCTCGCTGTACTCCTCGGTCGCCTCGTGCTCGTCGGGCGTCGAGCTCGACCAGGCCCAGGTGGTCGTGGTCGGCAACGCCCCGGGCGTCGGCGGCCGCTACCGCATCGGCCACTCGGTGATGAAGGACGCGCTCGACCAGGACGGCATCTGGGAGGCGATCAAGGACGCCGGCCTCGACCTGCCCGAGCGCCCGCGCACCGCCGACCTCGACGGCCGCCTGGTCAACGTCTTCCTCAAGTGCGAGGCCTCGCAGGACGGCGAGGTCCGCGGCCGCCGCAACGCGATGCTCGACGACTCCGACGTGCACTGGCACCGCCAGATCAAGTCCTGCGTCGGCGGCGTCACCGCCGCCGTCACCGGCGACCCGGCCGTCTTCGTGTCGGTCTCCGCCGCCCACCAGGGCCCCGACGGCGGCGGCCCGGTCGCCGCGATCGTCGACCTGGGCTGATCGGCTGTCGGTTTCCCCGGTGAGCCGGGGAAACCTGAACTTCCGGGGCATGACTTTGCCCCGGAAGTTCCGGCTTTGGCCCAACAGCCAGGAGGTTCGGGCGTGCCGCGACGGATCCAGCTCAAGCGCCGGAAGGGCTGGCGCAAGCCGCCCGGGGCGGTCGTCGTCGCCCGGCCGAGCCGTTGGGGCAACCCGCACCCGGTGCGTGAGCACACGACCGAGGCCCACCGCACGTCGGTGGACGCCTACCGTGACGACCTGCTCGCGGGCCGGCTCGACTTCACCGTCGACGACGTACGCCGTGAGCTCGCCGGCCGCGACCTCGCCTGCTGGTGCCGGCCCGGCCTGCCGTGCCATGCCGACGTGCTGCTCGAGGTCGCCAACGGCTGAGCCGGGCTCAGGAGTCGAGCCACTCCCGGATCGACTCGTCGTGCTGACCCAGCGTCGGGGGAGCGAGGTGCGACGACCGCCCGC
This sequence comes from Nocardioides sp. GCM10030259, assembly GCF_042666375.1. Lineage (NCBI taxonomy): Bacteria > Bacillati > Actinomycetota > Actinomycetes > Propionibacteriales > Nocardioidaceae > Nocardioides > Nocardioides sp. GCM10030259. Next base: position 532,635 of record NZ_JBHTDF010000025.1, read on the forward strand.
CGGAGAACGGGTTGTCGTCGAAGCGGATCGGCGAGCCCGGCAGCTGCACGTCACCCTGCGTGGGGTGCGAGACCGAGAGCAGCAGGCCCTGCGAGAGCACCTGGTCCCAGCTGTAGACGTCATCCATCGACCGCACCTTGCCCGACGGAACGCCCGCGTCGGAGAGCAGCGCCAGCCAGTGCTCCGCCGGCTCGGTCGCGAAGAGCGACTCGATGCGGGTGATCAGGTCGGCGCGGTTGGCGACGCGGTCGGCGTTCGTCGCGAAGCCGTCCTCGGCCGCGTCCCACCCGAAGGCTCCGCACAGTGCGCGCCACAGGCCCTCCGACCCACACGCGATCTGCACGGGCGCGGACGCCGTCGCGAACATCCCGTACGGCGCGATCGACGGGTGGTGGTCGCCCGCGAGACCGGGCACCTCCCCGGCGACGGTCCACCGCGTGCCCTGGAAGGCGTGCACACCGATCATGCCGGCCAGCAGCGAGGTCCGGACGACCCGGCCGCGGCCGGTGCTCGTGCGCTCGTGGAGCGCGGCGAGCACGCCGAACGCGCCGTTCATCCCGGCGATCAGGTCGGCGATCGGCACGCCCACCTTGGTCGGCTGCTCGGTGCCGGTGATCGACATCAGGCCGCCCTCGCCCTGCGCGATCTGGTCGTAGCCGGCGCGCTTCGCCTCCGGGCCGTCGTGCCCGAACCCGGTGATCGACAGCACGACCAGCCCCGGGTTGAGCTCGTGCAGCCGCGACACCGGGAAGCCGAGCCGGTCGAGCACGCCGACCCGGAAGTTCTCCATCAGCACGTCCGCCCGCTCGACGAGCCGCGCGAGCACCTCGCGGTCCTCGTCCGACTTCAGGTCGAGGACGAGCGACTCCTTGTTGCGGTTGGCGGACATGAAGTACGTCGACTCGCGCTCGTCGCCCTCGCCGACGAACGGCGGGCCCCAGCCACGGGTGTCGTCGCCGGCGGGCGACTCGACCTTGATGACGCGTGCGCCCATGTCGCCGAGCATCATGCCGGCGTGGGGTCCCGCGAGCGCACGGGTCAGGTCGAGCACGATCAGGTCGGAGAGCGGTCCCTCGGTCATGCCCGGCACGCTACCGAGAGGCCCCGACCGGTCCTACGGCGAGAGGTGACAACGGGAGGCGCTCACGATTGCCACATCCACTCCATCTCGGCGACGGCGCGGTCCCGCGTCTCCCGCCCGGCGAGGAGCTGGACGACGTGCAGCGCGAGATCGACCCCGGCCGAGACCCCGCCCGAGGTCAGGATGTTCTCGCTGCTGCGCACGAACCGCTGGCCGCGGATCACCTTCGTCGTCGGCGAGACGGCCGCGAGCTCGTCGTACGCGTCGTGGTGGGTGGTCGCCGGTCGCCCCGCGAGCAGTCCCGCCGCGCCCAGCACGAGCGCGCCGGTGCACACGGACATCAGCAGCTCGGCCTCGGCCGCACGCTCGCGCACCCACGACAGCGCCTGCTCGTCCTTCATCAGCGTCCGCGACCCGGCGCCACCCGGCACGACGACGAGGTCGGGGATCGGCGCGTCGGCGATGGAGTACGTCGGCAGCACGGTGAACCCGCCGCGACCCGTCACGGCCCCCTCGCCGACCCCCACCGAGAACACCGAGAACGGCTCGCCCTCACCGAGCTCGCCCGCCACGTTGAAGACCTCGTAGGGCCCGGCGAAGTCGAGCACCTCCATGTCGTCGAAGGCGAGGATCGCGACCGTCCTGTGACTCACGAGGCCCATTGTCCCGACATGTCGGCGCGGGATGGTCGAATGGCCACATGACGGCCACCGAGACCACCTACCACCTGGTGCGTCCCGACGTCGTCTCCTCGGTCCCGACGCTCGACGAGCACCAGCAGCGCGTGGTCGACCACCCCGGCGGGCCGCTGCTCGTGCTCGCCGGACCCGGGACCGGCAAGACGACGACGCTCGTCGAGGCGATCGTCGACCGCATCGAGCGACGCGGCGCGCGGCCCGACGAGGTCCTCGCCCTGACCTTCTCCCGCAAGGCCGCCGAGCAGCTCCGCGACCGCGTCACGGCGCGCGTCGGCCGCACGATGGCGACCACGTTGAGCTCGACGTTCCACTCGTTCGCCTACGGGCTGGTGCGCCGCTACGCGCCCGCCGAGCTGTACGCCGCGCCGCTGCGGCTGCTCTCGGCTCCCGAGCAGGACGTCGTGCTCCAGGAGCTGCTGACCGACAACCCGGAGTCGGTGCGCTGGCCCGACGCGCTGCGCGCCGCGGTCGGCACCCGCGGGTTCGCCCGCGAGGTGCACACCGTCCTGTCCCGCGCGCGCGAGCGCGGGCTCGACCCCGACGACCTGATCGCGCTGGGCCGGGCCGAGGGAGTCCCGGAGTTCGAGGCCGCCGGGCTGTTCCTCGCGCAGTACCTCGACGTCCTCGGGGACCAGGCCGCGATCGACTACCCGGACCTCATCGCCCGGGGCGTGATCGAGGCGCAGCGGCATCGCGACGAGCTGCGCGCCCAGTTCACCCACGTGTTCGTGGACGAGTACCAGGACACCGATCCGAGCCAGGTCGCGCTGCTCCGCGCGCTGGCCGGAGACGGCCGCAACCTCACCGTCGTCGGCGATCCGGACCAGTCCATCTACGGCTTCCGCGGTGCCGACGTCCGCGGCATCCTCGACTTCCCCGCGGACTTCCGCACCAGCGACGGCGACCCGGCGCCGGTGGTCGCCCTCGGGACCACCCGCCGCTTCGGCTCCCGGCTGCTGCGCGCCTCGCGCACCGTTGCCGCCTCGATCGGCGTCAGCGGCGCGATCCCGCACGGCGCCTGGGACGCGTTCCGCAACCCCGAGGCGGCCGCCAACGATCTCGGCCGGGGCACCGTCGACGTGCTCACGTTCGACACCGCGCGCGCCGAGACCGAGCACGTCGCCGACCTGCTCCGTCGTGCTCACCTCGAGGACGGCGTGCGCTGGTCCGACATGGCGGTGCTGGTCCGCTCGGGCCGCGGCAGCATCCCCGCCCTGCGCCGGTCCCTCGCCGCCGCCGGCGTGCCTGTCGAGGTGGCCAGCGACGAGACGCCCCTGGTGCGCGAGCCCGCGGTGCTCCCGCTGCTCGGCGCGCTCGCGGTCGTCGTGGACGCCGGCATCCACGACACCGCCGACGACGACTACGTCGGCGCCGATCGTGCCGAGGCGCTGCTGACCTCGCCACTCGGCGGTCTCGACGCGACCGACGTCCGCGCGCTCACGCGGGCGCTGCGGGCCCGCGATCCGGAGGCCGCGCCGCGCGAGCTGGTACGCCGCGCCGTGCTCGACCCGGACGCGCTCGACGGGGTCGACGGCGAGCCCTCCCGCCGCGCTGCCCGGCTCGCCGTACTCCTCGCCCGCGCCCGCCAGGAGGCCGCCGACGGCGGCACGGCCGAGGAGGTGCTCTGGACGCTGTGGGACGGCTCCGGCTGGGGCCGCCGGCTGCGCCACGCCACCCAGTCCGGGGGGTACGCCGCGCGGCTGGCGCACCGCGACCTGGACGCGATCTGCGCGCTGTTCGAGGTGGCCGCGCGCACCGAGGAGCAGCGCGGTCACACCAGCATCGGCGCGTTCCTCGACACCCTTCGCGCGCAGGAGATCCCGGCCGACACGCTCGCTGACCGGGGTGTCCGCGGCGACGCCGTACGCCTTCTCACCGCGCACCGCTCGAAGGGCCTGGAATGGCGGCTCGTCGTGGTCGCCCACGTGCAGGAGGGTGCCTGGCCCGACCTGCGCCGCCGCGACTCGCTGCTCGGCGCAGACCGGATCGGCCGCGATGCGCTGCTGCCACCGCTCACGCGGGGCGCGATGCTCGCCGAGGAGCGCCGGTTGTTCTACGTCGCCGCGACCCGGGCGCGCCAACGGCTGGTCGTCACCGCGGTGCAGTCACCCGACGACGAGGGCGAGCAGCCGTCCCGGTTCCTCACCGAGCTCGGCCGCGAGCCGGAGCACCGGGTCGGGCGGCCGCGCCGGCCGTTGTCGATGGCCGGCCTGGTCGCCGAGCTGCGCCGTACCCTCGCCGACCCGACCCAGCCCGAGCCCCTGCGCCGCGCCGCCGCGCGCCGCCTCCGGCTGCTCGGCGACACCGACCTGCACGGCCGCCCGCTCGCGCCGACCGCCGACCCCGCGACCTGGTGGGGGCTGCGCGCGCCTACCCGGTCGGACCGTCCGGTCCGGCCCGACGACGTGCCGCTCACGATCTCCGCCAGCGCCCTCGACGGGCTGCTCACCTGCCCCGCGCAGTGGTTCCTCCAGCGCGAGGCCGGGGGAGAGGTGGTCAGCTCGGCCAGCCAGGGCTTCGGCAAGGTCGTGCACGCCATCGCGGAGAAGGTCGCGTCCGGCGAGCTCGACACCGGCGACCCGATGCCCGCGCTGATGGCGATGGTCGACGAGGTGTGGGGACGCATGGAGTTCCGCACGCCGTGGTCCTCCGCTCGCGAACGCGAGGCGGTCGAGGCGGCGCTGCTGCGGTTCCTGCTCTGGCACCGCCGGCCCGGCGCCCGCACCGTGGTCGCGACCGAGCCGCGGCTGCAGGCCGAGGTCACGCTGCCCGGCGGGCAGGTGGTCCGGCTGCACGGGTATGCCGACCGGCTCGAGCTCGACGAGGACGGTCACGTCGTGGTCGTGGACCTCAAGACCGGCAAGTACGCGCCCACCGGGCCCGAGGTCGAGCGGCACTCGCAGCTCGGGCTCTACCAGCTCGCCGTCGACAGCGGCGCGGCCGACGAGCTGGTCGGCCGGCCCGCCACCTCCGGTGGCGCCGAGCTCGTGCAGCTCCGGCTCGGCGACGACCTGCCGAAGGTCCAGCACCAGCCACCCGCGACCGGCGACGGCCCGCGGTTGGTCGAGCAGCAGCTCGAGCTGGCCGCCTCCGCCCTGCGGGCCGAGGAGTTCGCGGCCCGGCCCGGCACCCACTGCGAGCGCTGCACGTTCTGGGCGGTCTGCCCGGCCAAGGCGTCCGGGACGGTGCTCTCATGAGGGCGATCGACACCCCCGAGCAGCTGCGCGACGTCCTCGGCGCGGACTTCACCTTCAGCGCGCAGCAGTTCGCCGCGATCACCGCGCCCCTCGAGCCGGCGGTCGTGATCGCGGGCGCCGGCTCCGGCAAGACCACCGTGATGGCGGCCCGCGTCGTCTGGCTGGTGGCCACCGGCCGGGTCCGCCCCGAGCAGGTCCTCGGGCTCACCTTCACGACCAAGGCGACCGCCGAGCTCCAGCAGCGGATCCGCGAGAGCCTGCGCAACGCCGGCCTGCTGCCCGACCGCGCCCGGCCGCTCACCGACGACGAGGAGGAGGTCGAGGAGCCGACCGTCGCGACGTACCACTCCTACGCCTCCAACCTGCTCAGCGAGCACGGCCTGCGGATCGGCCACGAGCCGGACACCCGGCTGATCGCCGACGCCAGCCGCTACCAGCTCGCCGCGCGCGCGGTGCAGCGCTACACGACGCCGATCGAGAAGCTCAGCGACTCCCCGCGGCACGTCGTCCAGTACCTCCTCTCGCTCGACGCCGAGATGAGCGAGCACCTCGTGCTGCCCGAGCAGGTGCGGGCGTACGACGCCGCCGAGCGCCCGCGCTTCGAGGCGGGGATGGCGACCGAGCACCGCAAGACCTACCGCGAGCGCAACGAGAAGGCGATCCTCGCGATCGACCGTCGCGCCGAGCTGCTCGGCCTCGTCGAGGCCTACCGCGGCCTGAAGGCGCACCTCGGGCTGATGGACTTCTCCGACCAGATCGCGCTCGCCGCCCGGCTCGCGCAGGACTGCCCCGAGGTCAGCGAGGCCGAGCGCGAGAAGTACCGCATCGTCCTGCTCGACGAGTACCAGGACACCTCCGTCGCGCAGGCCCTGATGCTCAGCCGGCTGTTCGGCGAGGGACACCCGGTCACCGCGGTCGGCGACCCCAACCAGGCGATCTACGGCTGGCGCGGCGCGTCGGTCTCCAACATCCTCGAGTTCGCACAGGACTTCCCGGCGAACGACGGCCCGGGCACGACGTACCCGCTCACCGTCAACCGGCGCTCGGACGAGCGGATCCTCGCGACCGCGAACCACCTCGCCGCGCAGCTGTACGACGAACGCCCGGACCTGCTGCCGCTCGAGCCGAAGCCGGACGCGAAGCCGGGCGAGGTGCGCGCGATCGTGCACGAGACCGACATCGACGAGCTCGCCTGGCTGGCCGACCGCGTGCTCGAGGCTCACGCCTCCATCGGCGCGTGGAAGGAGATCGGCGTGCTGACCCGCGACAACGCGTCGGCCGCCGCGGTCTTCGACGCGCTGAGCGACCGGGAGATCCCGGTCGAGATCGTCGGTCTCAAGGGCCTGCTCCGGCTGCCCGAGGTGTCCGAGGTGGTCGCCACGCTGACCCTCGTGCAGGACGTCACCGCGAACGCCGCGCTGCTCACCCTGCTCGCCGGCCCGCGCTGGTCGATCGGGCTGCGCGACCTCGCGCTGCTCGGCCGCCGCGCCCGCGAGCTGGCGGGCAGCGCCGGCGGCGGAGCGACGTACGCCGATCTCGAGGCGCAGCTGCGCGCCGCGGTCGAGGGCGCCGACCCGACCGAGATCCCCTCGCTCTGCGACGCCCTCGAGGACCCGGGCGACCTCGACTACTCGGCCGAGGCACTGGACCGGTTCCGGCTGCTGGCCGACGAGCTGCGCCGGCTGCGCACCGCGATCGGTGAGCCGATCCTCGACCTGGTCCGCCGGATCGTCGACACCACCGGCATCGACGTCGAGCTCGCCTCCTCGGTCAGCCCCGCGGCCGCGGCCCGCCGGGAGAACCTCGACCTGTTCGTGCAGGCGGTCGCCGAGTTCCAGGCCGTCGACGGGCAGGTCACCCTCGCCGCGCTGCTGGCCTGGCTGGAGGCCGAGGACGAGTTCGGGCAGGGTCTCGACGTCGCCACGCCGTCGGAGGCCGACTCGGTCAAGCTCCTCACGGTCCACCGTGCCAAGGGCCTCGAGTGGGACGCCGTGTTCCTGGTCGGCGTCACCGAGCAGAAGTTCCCGACCAACCGCGGCCGCTCGAGCTGGCTGACCGTCCCGTTCGTCATGCCGGCTGCGCTGCGCGGCGATGCCCGCGACATCCCGCAGCTCAGCGGCCACACGCCGGACGACATCGCCGACCGCGCCAAGGCCGCGAAGGAGCACGAGGCGCTCGAGGAGCTCCGTCTCGGGTACGTCGCCTGGACCCGCGCCCGGCACCAGCTCTTCGTCTCCGGCTGGCGCTGGACGGCCTCGCGCAAGAACGGCCTCGGCCCCTCGGCGTACCTCGAGCGTACCCGCGAGGCGATGGCCGCCTGGGGCGGCGAGCCCGACGAGTGGCGCGAGAAGGTGGCGAAGGGCGAGCCGAACCCGTTCGCGGAGGCCTCGCCCGACCTGCCCTGGCCGATCTCCCACCACACGCCCGAGGTCGAGCGGCGCCGCGAGGCCGCGGCCTGGGTGCGCGACGCCGACCCCGCGACGCCGGACGCGGTCGAGGACGTCTTGCTGCTCGACCGGATCCAGCAGTGGGACGACGAGATCGAGCGGCTGCTCGACGAGGCGATGCGCGAGCGGTCCCCGGACGTCGCCGTGCCGCTGCCGTCCAGCCTGTCGGCGACCTCTCTCGCCAGGCTTCGCGACGATCCGGAGGAGTTCGCGCGCGACCTGGCCCGGCCGATGCCGCGACCTCCGTCGTCGGCGGCCCGCTTCGGCACCCGCTTCCACGCCTGGGTGGAGGCGCGCTTCGGCCAGCAGCTCCTGCTCGACCCCGACGACCTGCCCGGCCGCGCCGACGCGGAGGTCGAGGACGACGCCGACCTGCGCGAGCTGGTGAAGCGGTTCGAGGACGGCCCCTTCGGTGACCGGGTGCCGGCCGCGATCGAGCCGTCGTTCGCGCTCGTGCTCGGTAGCCAGGGAGGCGGCCAGGGACGAGGCGGCCAGGTGGTCCGCGGTCGCATCGACGCCGTCTACGCCGAGCGCGACGGCTCCTACCTCCTCGTCGACTGGAAGACCAACCGGTCCGCCACCGCCGACCCCCTCCAGCTCGCCGTCTACCGCGTCGCGTGGGCCGAGCTCCACGGCGTACCGCTCGACAGCGTGCGGGCGGCGTTCTACTACGTGCGCACCGGCGAGCTCGTCGAGCCCGACGACCTGCCGGACCGTCAGGCGCTCGAGGCGCTGCTCGCGACCTGATCGGACCGGGTCAGCCACGCGGCGACGCCGCGGGCGGCGGCCCGTCCGGCCCGGTTGGCGCCGATCGTGCTCGCCGACGGGCCGTAGCCGACGAGCTGCACCCGCGGATCCGCGACGGCCGTCGTGCCGGCGTGGTCGAGCTGGATGCCCCCGTGCTCCGAGCGCAGGTGCAGCGGCGCGAGGTGGGCCACGGCCGGCCGGAAGCCGGTCGCCCAGAGGATGACGTCGGCAGCCCAGAGCACTCCGTCGTCCTGTGAGGGGTCGGGCAGGTGTACGCCGGTGGGCTCGATGCGCGTGAACATCGGGCGCCGCTCGTACGCCCCGAGCCGCTCGGCCTCCCGCTCCTGCTCGCGCAGCGCGAGTCCGGTCACCCTGACCACGCTCATCGGAGCCAGGCCGCGGCGCACCCGGTCCTCGACCAGGGCCACCGCCTCGCGTCCGCGCTCCGGCGTGAAGTCGTCGGTGCGCCAGACCGGCTCGCGGCGGGTCACCCACAGCGTGTCAGCGGCGACCGGCGCGATCTCGCCGAGCAGCTGCACCGCCGACGCGCCACCACCCACCACCACGACCCGGCGCCCGCGGAAGTGGTCGGGGCCGGGGTAGGAGACCGTGTGCAGCTGCTCGCCGCGGAACGTGTCGATGCCCGGGTACCACGGCAGGTGCGGCTGCGACCAGGTGCCGGTCGCGTTGACGATGGTGCGCGTCGTCCAGTGCCGGTCGCCGGAGCGCACGACGAGCAGGTCGCCGACGGAGTCCACCCGGTCGACCCGGACGGGGCGCAGCACGGGCAGCCCGTGGTCACGCTCATAGGAGTCGAAGTACGCCGGCACCACGGCGTTCGCGCGCCCCGCCTCGTCGGTGGGCGCGTCGGCGTCCGGCAGCGCGGCGATTCCGTGCACGTCCTGCATGGTCAGCGAGTCCCAGCGGTGCTGCCACGCGCCGCCCGGCGCGACGTTCGCGTCGAGGACGACGTGCGAGATGCCCCGCCGCGTCAGGTGGTACGACGCCGACAGGCCCGCCTGCCCGGCTCCGATCACGACCGCGTCGAGGATCTCCACGCGAGGTGAACACGCACGGCGCGGCGCTTAGTCCTGGCCGGCTGAGGGGTTCGGCGCGGGACGCATCGGGAACGACCCCTGCATGGTGTCGACGGACCCCCAGGCCGTGGCGTGGAGCCTGGAGCTCCGCAGCTCGGGCCGGGTCTGCGTCGACGTACGCCGTGGCCGCAGCCTGCTCTACCTCGTGGTGGCTGTCTGGATGGACCTGATCGCGGTCGGGCTGCTGGTGTTCACCGACGTCGCCGGACGGGTCGTCGGCGGGCTGCTGCTGGCGCTGGGGCTCGCGATGTTCACGATGTCGTTCATGCAGCTGTTCCGGGTGGGGTCGTGGCGGTCACCGCACGTCGCGGTCGATGCCGACGGGATCGACGTCCGCCGCGGCTGGCTCCGGGTGCCCTGGTCCGAGCTCGGCGGGGCGGTCGCCTACACCGCCAACCACAACAGGTGGGTGACGATCGGGCTCAGCGCGGAGTGCTACCACGCGTGGCTGGCGCAGCGGTCGTGGCCGGTGCGGCTGCTCGGGCGCCGGTCGCGGCAGCGGCACGGGGCGGTCAACCTCCCGCCCAACCTCGCCGTCGACAACGTCGAGTTCGCCCGCTGGCTGACGGACGAGGCCGTGGGCCGGCTGCAGGCCGAGCTGGAGCGACTCCGGCACGGCCTCGACGTCCCTAGCCCGTGACTGTCCCGGCACGGAGCGCGATCTCGACCATCGCGCCGAAGGTCCGCTCGCGCTCCTGCGACGTCGTCTCCTCGCCGGTGACGATGTGGTCGCTCACCGTGCAGATGGTCAGCGCCCGGCGGCCGTACTTGGCGGCGAGCGTGTAGAGCGCGCTGGCCTCCATCTCGACGGCGAGCACGCCGTACTCGACCATCCGGGCGGCGTGCTCGGGCCGGGCCGGGTAGAAGGAGTCGCTGCTGTAGATGAGGCCCACATGGACGGCCTCGTCGAGACCCGCGTCGGTCGCGGCGTCGTGGGCGGCGCGGAGCAGCCCGAAGTCGGCGACGGGGGCGTAGTCGAGCCCGTCGAAGCGGATCCGGTTCATCGACGAGTCGGTGCAGGCGCCGGAGGCGATCACGATGTCGCGGACGCCGAGCCGCTCGGTCATCGCGCCGCACGAGCCGACCCGGATGAGCGACTGCACGTCGTACTCGCCGAAGAGCTCGTTGGCGTAGATCGCCGCCGAGGGCTGGCCCATGCCGGAGCCCTGCACCGAGACGCGGTGGCCCTGCCAGGTGCCGGTGTAGCCGTACATCCCGCGGACCTCGGTGTAGCAGCGGGCGTCCTCGATGAACGTCTCCGCGATCCACCTCGCGCGGAGCGGGTCGCCGGGCAGGAGGACGAGGGGTGCGATGTCGCCGGGCTGGGCGCCGATGTGCGTGCTCACTGGCGAGAGCCTAGGGCCAGCGGGCGCCCAACCCGGAAACCGTCATCAGCCCGTCACGCCGACGACCTCGTCGGGCGTCACGGCGAGCGTGTGGCTGTCGGTCACGGTCATCGTGGCGAGATCGACGACGTGCAGCTGCCGGGTCGCGGGCTCGGTCACGTAGGCCGTGTCGCCGACGACCTCGAGGGTCGGCCGCGGCTGCTCCCAGTCGAGCGGCTCGCGCCATCGCGCGACCACGGGCAGCGAGGCGCTGACCTGCGCGCGGCGTACGTCGACGACGTGCAGCGCGCCGTCGGTGCCGAGCACCAGGCCGTCGCCGTCGGGCGTGCGACCGAGCGAGCGGAAGGAGTAGCTGGTCCCGAGGTCGACCAGCCGCAGCGACGCGCTGCGGCTGTCGATCACGCTCACCCGGGTCGGTCGCTCGAGCTCCGCCTCGGGGTCGGTCTTGTAGTCGCCGAGCACGTACGGCGAGTCCTCGTGCCCGGCCTGGTTGCCGATCCGGCCGTAGGCGTCGGGAGCCCGCACCTTGGCGATGTCGGTGCCGTCGACCACGAGCGCACCGTCCTCGCAGCCGAAGACCGCGACGTCCCGCGCGAACGCCTCGCCGTGCACGCCCGGGCACGCGTCACTGGCCGCCAGCACCTCGCCGTCGGAGGAGACCACCTCGACGCCGTTGCGCTGCTCCGACGTGCCGACCGTGCGCACCCAGCCTCCGTCGTGCGTGCGCGCGGCGACCCCGTGGTGGGGGTCCGCGGTGGTGGCCGTCTCGGTCTCCAGCTCCTCCGGATCGTCGAGGTCATGGGTCTCGAACGACGTCATGGTGCCGGTGCCGTCGTCGAAGAGCGTGGTCCAGCCGTGGTGGGCGACCACGTGGCCGGGCTCCTCGGCGGGCAGCGTCCCGTCGAGGAGGGCGGGGTCGTCGGCGTAGGAGTGCTCGTGGTCGCCGTGGTCGACCGTCCACGCGCCCAGGTCGAGCAGCGTGAACCCGCCCGGTCGGCTCACGAGGAAGTGCCGACCGTCGCCCGCCGGATTGACCCGCAGGAAGCCGTCGAGAGCCTCGTCCAGGAGCACCTCGCCGTCGGTGGCGTCCAGCACGCGCACACCGCCGTCGTAGGTGACCGCGAGCCGCGGCTCCGGGTCGTCGACGGAGCGGACCGACGGTGGTTCCGGAGTGCCGACCGGCGGATCGGCCGAGGGTCGGTCGTCGTTCGCGCAGCCGGTCGACAGAGCGGCGAGCGCGAGGGCGAGCAGGACGGGGACACGGCGGAATCGAGTCAGCAACATGAGAATGATTCTCAGTAGAAATGAGAATGATTGTCAACTGTGAGGTCTCGCGGAGTGACCGTGCCGGGACCGGGCCTAGCCTTTGGTGACGTGGAGTACCAGCACCAGCGCCTGACCGCACACCCGCACGACCGGGCCGGCAGCCACCGGGCCGACGACGCCTGGCTCGAGGAGCACTGGGCCGACCCGGACGCCCGGGTCCTGGTCGTCTCGGGCACGCGGATCAAGCCGGCCGACGGCGCCATCGACTGGGTGCCGTCGTCCGAGGCGCCCGACGGGCTGCGGGTGCTGCTCGGCGAGCACGACGGGCACGCCTGGTTCGCGGTGCTCGTCGACGCCGAGGTGTCGAAGGCGGAGCCGGGGCAGTGGGCACCGCTGCGCGGGCTGCTGCCGTTCCTGGCCGACGACGCCCTCGCGAGCGCGCCGCTGATCTTCCACGCGCTCGGCCTCGCCGAGTGGCTGTGGGTCACCCGCTTCTGCCCGCGCTGCGGCGAGCCGCTCCGGCCCCGGGCATCGGGCCACGAGCTGGTCTGCGCCAACGAGCACGTGCAGTTCCCCCGCACCGACCCGGCGGTCATCATGATCGTCACCTCGGGCGAGCCCGGCTCGGAGGAGGAGCGCTGCCTGCTCGGTCGCGGGGCGACGTGGCCCGAGGGCCGCTACTCGACCCTGGCCGGCTTCTGCGAGCCGGGGGAGACGCTCGAGGACGCCGTACGCCGCGAGGTCGCCGAGGAGTCGGGGATCCGCGTGGGCGAGGTCGAGTACTTCGGCAACCAGCCCTGGCCGCTGCCTGCGAGCCTGATGCTCGGGTTCATCGGTCGCGCCGTCACCACCGAGATCGAGGTCGACCACCACGAGCTCAGCGACGCGCGCTGGTTCACGCGCGCCGAGATGAAGGAGCTCGCCGGCAGCGGCGAGATCATGCTGCCGCGCGGCGTCTCGATCAGCCGGTCACTCGTGGAGCACTGGTACGGCGGGGAGCTCCCGGGGAGCTGGTGACCGTCAGGCGGAGGTGAGCTGCTCGAGCTTCGCCTTGACCTGGATGAGCGACGGGTTCGTCTGCGCGGTGCCGTCGGCGTAGACCAGCGTCGGGACGGTCTGGTTGCCGTTGTTGGCGGACTCCACGATGCCGGCGGCGGTCGGGTCCTGCTCGATGTCGACGATGTCGTAGGCGATGCCCTCACGGTCGAGCTGGCTCTTCAGCCGGTGGCAGTAGCCGCACCAGGGAGTGGTGTACATCGTGAACGCGCTGCTCATCTGGGACCGTGCCTCCGACGTAATAGGGGTGTGGATCGTCCACAAATGCCAACCACCGTCAGTGCCGGGATGTTCCCGCGCCGCTGGCCACGGGGACCTCGACCCCGAGCAGGTCGGCGAAGCACCTGACGAGCCGCTCGGACGGGTAGCGGACGGGGTCGTCGAGGAGGAGCCGGGCGAACTCCTCGGCCGACGTCATCAGCAGGTGGCCGACGATCTCGGCGTCGACCGGCCGGTCCGGGGTCGCGAGGCGGGCGCGCACCCGGTCGGCGATGTAGTCGCGGATGGTGACGCGGGTGGCCTCGATCTCCTCCCGCACGAACGCCGGCGCGTCGCGGGTCAGGCCGAGGACCGGTCGCCAGACGTCGGGCTCGCGCTGCACCAGGTCCAGCAGTCCGCCGAGGGCCGTCACGGCCCAGGTGCGCGGATCGGTGTCGTCGTCGTCCGTCGGCAGCAGGGCGAGCGCGGAGTGCAGTGCCCGCTGCTGTGTGCGGTGCAGGAGCGCGTGGAGGAGCGAGTCCAGTCCGTCGTACGCGCTGTAGACGACGGGGCGGCTGACCCCGGCCTCCCGGGCGACCGCCTCGATCGAGACCTTCTCGTAGCCGTCGCGGGCGATGACGTGCAGCGCCGCGTCCAGCAGGTGCTCGCGGCGCTCCTCGGTCGACAGCCGGGGGGCGTAGCGCCGCTTCGGGTGTCCTGCATCGCGGTCGGCCATGGCACCACAATATGACGGTGGTGTAGATTGCTGAATCTACAGAGGTGTAGCAATTGAGGATGAGGTGTTTCCAGATGCTCGGGATCAAGTCACGCACGACCTTGGCCGCACGCTTCGAGCCGCAGGCCGACTACGGCTTCTTCGGGCCGGGCTCGGTGACCTGGAAGGTCTGGAGCCACCCGACCTCCTACATCCTCGGGTTCACCCGGGCGGTCACGATCGAGCACTTCGACCCCAACCTCGCCGCTGCCGTGGTGCAGGCGGGCGCGGTGAAGTACCGCACCAGCACCAGGTACGGCCGCACCCTGCGCTACTTCGCGATGGTGGCCTTCGGCGGCTCGGAGGAGACCGCCCGCGCGGCCGACGTGCTGGTCAAGGTGCACTCCAAGGCGATCGGACACGACCCCGTCACGGGCGGCGAGTACGACGCCAACCGGCCGGACTCGCAGCTGTGGATCCACATGACGGCCTGGCACTCGATCCTGAAGTGCTACGAGGTCTTCGGGCCCGGCAAGCTGTCGCCGGCGGAGGAGAGCCGGTTCTGGCAGGAGTGCGCCCGCGCCGCGGAGCTCACGACGGCCGACGTCAGCGCGGTCCCGAGGTCCCGCGACGAGGTGCGCGCCTACTTCGACGAGTGGCGCCCGCGTCTCGCCGGCTCCGAGGCGGCGCAGGACATGATCAACTACATCCTCCCGCTGCAGGCGGCGCTGCCGGCGGACATGTCGGACCGGGCGAAGAAGGCCTCGCTGCCGCTCACCTGGCTGCTGCGCAAGGCCGTGATCTCGACCTACCCCCGACACCTGCGGGCGATGGCCGGCATCCGCCAGGGCCGGCTCACCGACCTGGCCGTGCGGTACCCGGTCAAGGCGCTCCACGGGCTGCTCGCCGCCAGCATGCGGGTCCGGCTCGTCGTGATGCAGTTCCTCGCGCCGCAGGCGATCCCGGTCGCGGCGCCGGCGATGCTCGGCATCGCGCCGCTCCACCCGGTGACCACGACCCCGCGGGAGACGCAGGCCCGGCTCGGCCTCGACCTGCCCTCTGCTGCCCACCCCGACATGCGGGCGAAGCAGCGCGACCGGGTCTTCAACCTGGGCGAGAAGCCCAGCGACGAGGGTCTCGTGGAGTCGCAGCGCTACATCGGCTCGATGGACGTCCACAACCCGGCGTACGTCGGTCAGTGACTGTCCCAGGCGGCGTCTAGGGTGTGAGGCGTGCCCGACCTGCTGACCGCGCTCGACCCCGAGCAGCGCCAGGTCGCCGAGGCGCTGCGCGGGCCGGTGCGGGTGCTGGCCGGCGCCGGGACCGGCAAGACGCGGGCGATCACCCACCGCATCGCCCACGGCGTCGCGACCGGCGTCTACGCGCCGACCGAGGTGCTGGCGGTCACGTTCACCACCCGCGCCGCGGGGGAGATGCGGGGGCGGCTGCGCGCGCTGGGGGCCGGTGGCGTCCAGGCCCGCACGTTCCACTCGGCCGCGCTGCGCCAGCTGCGCTACTTCTGGCCGCGCGTGCAGGGCACCGAGCTGCCCACGCTCACCGAGTCCAAGATCGGCCTGCTCGCCTCGGCCGCCCGGCGCCAGCGGCTGAGCGCCGACCAGGCGCTGCTGCGCGACCTCGCCTCCGAGATCGAGTGGGCGAAGGTCAGCAACGTCCACCCCGACGACTACGCCCGCCTCGCCCGCACGCGCGGTCGCGCCGTGTCCGGCCAGGACCACGAGACGGTCGCGCGGATCTTCGCGTCGTACGAAGAGGTCAAGCGCGCGCAGGGCCGCATGGACATGGAGGACGTGCTGCTGCTGACGGCCGGCCTCCTCGACGGCGACGAGCGGGTGGCCGCGCAGGTGCGCCGGCAGTACAAGTGGTTCGTCGTCGACGAGTTCCAGGACGTGTCGCCACTGCAGTGGGCGCTGCTGCGGCTGTGGCTCGGGGGGCGCGACGAGCTCTGCGTCGTCGGCGACCCGGCCCAGACCATCTACTCGTTCGCCGGCGCCGACGCGCGCTACCTGCGCGACTTCCGCACCGAGTTCCCCGACGCGGTGTCGATCGATCTGGTCCGCAACTACCGCTCCACCCCGGAGGTCGTCGACGCCGCCAACACCCTGCTCGCCGCGTCGTCGAGCCGCGGCGTCGAGCTGCGCGCCCAGCGGCCGTCCGGCCCGGCCGTCTCCTACACCCCGCGCCCCGACGAGGTCGCCGAGGCCGAGGCCGTGGCCGCCCAGGTCGCCCGGCTGCGCGACGCCGGCCGCTCGCTCGGCGAGGTCGCGGTGCTCTTCCGCATCAACGCGCAGTCCGAGGCCTTCGAGGAGGCGCTCGCCGCCCGCGCCCTCCCGTACGTCGTGCGCGGCGCCGCTCGCTTCTTCGACCGCCCCGAGGTCCGCGAGGCGGTCACCCGGCTGCGCGGAGCAGCCCGCTCGGGCGAGGCCGGGGGCGACGGCGTCGTCGAGGCCGTGGCCGCGATCCTCGCCGGCATGGGCTGGAGCCCCGAGGCCCCGACCACCCGCGGCCAGACCCGCGACCGGTGGGAGTCGTGGCAGGCGCTGGTCGACCAGGCCACCGAGTTCGCGAAGGCCGAGGGTGCCGACCTCAACGCGTTCGTCGACGAGCTCGACCGCCGCGCGGCCGAGCAGCACGCCCCGGTCGCCGACGGGGTCACGCTCGCGACCTTCCACGCCGCCAAGGGCCTCGAGTGGGACTCGGTCTTCCTGTGCGGCCTCCAGGACGGCACCCTGCCGATCACCTACGCCGAGAGCCCGGCCGCCGTCGAGGAGGAGCGCCGGCTGCTCTACGTCGGCATGACCCGCGCCCGGGTCGACCTCGCGCTGTCCTGGTCGCTGGCCCGCAACCCCGGCGGTCGCGCCTCCCGCAAGCCGTCGCGCTTCCTCGACCCGCTGCTGCCCGAGTCGGCCCGCGCCGAGGCGGCGCAGCCCCGCAGCCGCAAGGTGGCCCGCTGCCGCGAGTGCGGCCGGCCACTCTCGACCGGGGCGGAGAAGAAGACCGGCCGGTGCGCCGACTGCCCGGCGTCGTACGACGAGGAGCTCTTCGAGCGGCTGCGCGCGTGGCGCAAGGAGCGCGCGGGCGAGGAGGGCAAGCCGGCGTTCGTCGTGTTCACCGACGCCACGCTGCAGCTGATCGCCGAGCACAAGCCGCGCACGGCCGACGCGCTGCTGCGCATCAACGGGATCGGCCGGTCGAAGGTCGAGAAGTACGGCGACGAGGTCCTCGAGCTGGTCGGTTGAGCGCGCTGTTGAAACGACAACTGGTCCAGACCAGCGGCGCCTTTCGAGAGCGTTCGGACGGCGCAAGAGGCGAATGGCAGGAACTTTTCGGGAAATGGGCACTAAATCGTTTGCCCATTACACCCGGCACCCGATAGTTTCCTCTCACCAACCGCCGCGCACCACGGTCCTGGCACGACCGGCGCACGATTCACCGAAGGAGGTGGCCCTTGTGAACAGCAATCAGATCTGGATGACGGCTCAGACCCCGTCTCGCTTCTGCGCGCCCATTTCCGGCCACGCCTTCGGCGGCTTCACGCCGGCGATCGATGCCCGCACCACGGCTGCTGTCGTGCGCGAGCGCGCGGTGATCGCGGCCACCAAGGGCGGCGTCAAGGGAGACATGGGCCTTGCCCAGTCCTACTTCCCGGGGACCAGTGCCTGGAGACCACCGACCTGTTGACACCCAACAGACATCGGCAGCCTCCAGGCCGCGGAACCCGAACCCGGGATCCGCGGCCTTTCTGTTTTTTCGAACCGAACGCAACACCCACAGCGATCAGGTACCGAAGGAGGTGAAACATGACCATCAGTGAACTCGTCCGCACCGATGGGACTGCCGAGGTCAGCCTGGGGCTGCTCCACGACGAGGCCGAGCGCGTCGACGACGAGCTGCTTCCCTGCCGGGTGAACAACCCCGAGCTCTGGTTCGCGGAGTCGCCCAGCGACGTCGAGGCCGCCAAGGCCCTGTGCCTGGACTGCCCGGTCCGGACGCTGTGCCTCGACGGGGCGCTCGAGCGGCGTGAGCCCTGGGGCGTCTGGGGCGGCCAGCTCTTCCTCCAGGGCGTCGTGATCCCGCGCAAGCGGCCTCGCGGCCGGCCCCGCAAGAACGAGGTCGCCGCGTAAGCAGCTCCATCCATCCATCCATCCGTCATCGCTCCACTTCCGACAACGACGTCAGAGGACACCGAGATGAACTTCAGCAACCAGGACCTGGCCCGGGCGCACGTAGCCGCTCGGCTGGGTGAGGCACAGCAGTGCCGACAGGGCCGGCGTCTGGCCCGCGTGCTCAGCTCCGGTCGCAAGGCTGACCGGCTCGCTCAGCAGGCCCGCCTCGCCATCGCCCGGTCGCTCTGAGCGCCACCGCAGCACAGAAAGTCGAAACGACTCCGATGAACACTCACCAGCAGACCAACCCGAACGGACTCACGATCATGAATCTTCTCCACGAAAACCTGGCCCGCGCTCAAATGTCCGAGCGCCTGGGAGAGGCGCAGCAGCTCCAGCTGGGATACCGGCTGGCCCGTGCCCGTCGACTCAGCCGCAAGGCCGAGCGGGCGGCACAGCAGGCGCGTCTGGCCCTCGCCCGCACGCTGTAGGACATGTCCGCACCACACCTGATCGCGGGTGACTGAGACCGGGAGCCGGTCCTGACGTAGGTCGTCGGGGCCGGCTCTCGGCGTGCCCGGCGTAGGTTGGACCCATGTCCACGACGTGCGACTTCTGCGGTCGCGTCGAGACCGACGACGCGAAGACGCTGACCTGGACCACGGCCGTCGAGAACGGTCGCCGGCGCACCTACTGCGACGAGTGCTCCCGCACGCACCTGCGGGCGATGGAGAGCAAGCTCGACAGCGAGTGGTGGTGAGCAGGACGCGCCAGCGGAACGAAGCCGCGACCGGCGTGTCGAGACCCAGTCAGCCTGCGAGAGCGTCCCACGCGCACCCGCAGTAGGGGTGCCGCTGCCACGTGCGCGGACGCGGGGAGAGCTCGAGGCCGAGGTCGACGGTGGCCGACCAGGTCGTGGGGCGGCTGCCGGCGACGTACGCCTGCACGTCGCGGACCGCCCAGGCGACGGCCAGGGCCGCCAGCGCGGCGTCGCCGGGCGTGGCGGGCACGCCGCCGAGCTGCTCCACGACGACGGCCCGGCGCGGGTCGCCCTCGCCGAGGTGGGCGTCGACGCAGCGCTGGCAGGCGGTCGCCCCGGGCACCACGAACGGCCCGACCCGGTGGCCGGTCGCCCCGGCGCCGACCACGAGGTGGGCGCGGCCCTCGCGCAGGTGGTCGTCGAGGAGGTCGCGCGGCGGCTCGCCCGCGGCCAGCACGAGGACGACGTCGGACTCGTCGGGGTCGTCGACGAGCCTGGTCCCCGGGGCGGTGAGCAGCCGGGCCGCCTCGGCGCAGGGCGCGGCGGCTCCGGCGAGCGCCACCCGGCCGCCCGCGGGCGGGTCGGGCCGGAGCATGCCGGCGGTGGTCAGGTCGCGCAGCAGGCGATGGCCGCTGGTCGACGCCGGCCGCGGCCACCGGTCGGCGGCGAGGTCGGCGAGCACGCGGTGCACGTCGGGGTCGTCGGGTGCGATCACCCGCCACGGCGGGTCGACGCCGATCTGGAGGTGCCGGTCGTCGCGGCGTACGACGTGGAGACCGTCGCGCAGGAGGCTCATGCCGGGACGTCTACCCGCGATTCAGGGCTCCGGGCGGTCGTCCACAGGCGAAAATGCGACGGCGGCGCCGCCCCGGGGTGGACCCGGGGTGACGCCGCCGTGGAACTCGTGGGGCTGTGCGCGTGCGCGTCAGGCCTTGCCGAGGATCCGGTTGAGGTTCGTGCCGCAGACGGGGCAGACGGCCTTGGCCATCTTGGTGCCCTTGTCGTTGACCTTGACCTCGCCGCTCGCCTCGCGCTTCTCCTTGCACTTCACGCAGTAGAACTCGCCGCTCCAGGTCTCCGCCATGACGGCCTCCTTGCCTAGTTCATCTCTTCGGTCGTCGCGACGGGGCGAGGGGGAAGACCCGTCGGAGCCCTGCGGGGTGCCGCTGGGCCGTGTCCGACCCTACGACACGCGGGGCTGAGCGTGCTGCAGGCACACCGTGGAGGCGATTTCGGTCACGGCGCGCCGCCAGCGGCGTGAGTACGTTGTCCGCATGCCCGGACTGAGCCACCTGCGCCTCGAGCGCCCCCGCGACGGCGTCGCGCTGCTGACCCTCGACAACCCCGACCAGCGCAACGCGATGTCGGACGAGATGACCTCGTCCTGGGTCGCCGCCGTCGACGAGATCGCGGCCGACCGGTCGGTGCGCGCGGTCGTGGTGACCGGGGAGGGCACGGCCTTCTGCTCGGGGGGCAACACGTCGTGGATCGCCAGCGAGCCGGACGCCTCGGTCGACCACCTGCGCACCCGGATGATCGCCTTCTACCGGGCCTGGCTGTCGATCCGGCGCCTGGAGGTCCCCACGATCGCCGCCGTCAATGGCGCCGCCATCGGGGCAGGCCTGTGCCTGGCGCTGGCCTGCGACATCCGGTACGCCGCGGAGGGCGCCCGCCTCGGCGCGCCGTTCGTGAAGCTGGGCATGCACCCCGGCATGGCGGCGACGTACCTCCTCCCGAACGTGGTGGGCGAGGCGCACGCGCGGGACCTGCTGCTGACCGGGCGGGTCGTGGACGCCGCCGAGGCGCAGCGGCTCGCGCTGGTCTCGCGGGTGATCGAGCCGGCGGCGTTCCTCGACGAGGTGCTCGACACCGCCGAGGGGATCGCCGCGACCGCGCCGATCGCGAGCAGGCTGACGAAGCTCGCGCTGCGCGACGGGGGCCACGCCGACGTCGAGGCATGCCTGCAGTGGGAGGCGATGGCCCAGCCGATCACGCTCGCGACGGCGGACCTCCAGGAGGGCATCCGCGCGGCCCAGGAGAAGCGCGCGCCGGTCTTCACCGGCCGGTAGGGCGAGATGTAGAAGAGGCCCCCGCCCCGCCAGCCCGACACTCGCCTTCCCCTTGCGAGTGTCGTTCGGCGGCCCGGGGGCCTCGTCTGGGAAGACGCTAGGAGGCGAGCCGCGCGAGGGTCAACGCGCGCGACCCCTACCCTGTGGAAAACCCTGTGGACAATGCTGTGGACGAGGCGGATCCGCGGTGGAGGACGGGGGTCGGACGCGGGATTCGACTGTGGACGGCGCGCGGCGTACCGCTCGCTCCGCCGCGCTGACCAGCCACAATGGCTGTCCACCGGTTGTGGACGAAAGAAACCCTGGACCGAGATCGGGAGGTGTCGGCGTGTCGTACGACGGTGGTCCGGTCGCCGCGCTGCGACGGATCGCGTTCCTGCTCGAGCGTGGGCGCGAGGACACCTACAAGGTCAAGGCGTTCCGCGGCGCCGCGGCGGCGATCCTGCCGCTGCCGCCCGAGGAGGTGGTGGCCGCCGTCGAGCAGGGCACGCTCACCAAGCTCCCCGGCGTCGGGGCGAGCTCGGCGAAGGTGATCGAGCAGGTCGTGCGCGGCGAGATGCCCGAGCGGCTCGCCGCCCTCGAGGAGCAGCACGGCGGCGCGCTGACCGGCGGCGGCCTCGACCTGCGCGCCGCGCTGCGCGGCGACCTGCACTCCCACTCCGACTGGTCCGACGGCGGTTCGCCGATCGAGGAGATGGCGTTCACCGCCATCGAGCTCGGGCACGACTACCTGGTGCTGACCGACCACTCGCCGCGGCTGACCGTGGCGCGGGGGTTGAGCCCGGAGCGGCTGTCCCGCCAGCTCGACGTCGTCGATGCGGTCAACACGCACCTGTCGTCGATGGGAGACGGTGGCTTCACACTGCTCAAGGGCATCGAGGTCGACATCCTCGACGACGGCGCGCTCGACCAGGAGGAGCGCCTGCTCGCCCGGCTCGACCTCCGGGTCGCGAGCGTCCACTCGAAGCTGCGGATGGACGCGGCGGACATGACGAAGCGGATGGTCGCCGCCGTGCAGAACCCGTTCACGAACGTGCTCGGCCACTGCACCGGCCGCATGGTCATGGGCAACCGCGGCACGCGGCCGCCGTCCCAGTTCGACGCGAAGGCGGTGTTCGAGGCCTGCGCGGCGAGCAACACGGCGGTCGAGATCAACAGCCGGCCCGAGCGACGCGACCCGCCGACGAAGCTGCTCGAGCTCGCCCGCGACATCGGCTGCCTCTTCTCGATCGACAGCGATGCGCACGCGCCGGGGCAGCTCGACTTCCAGGTCTACGGGTGCGAGCGGGCCGAGGAGGCCGGCATCGACGCCGACCGGATCGTCAACACCTGGCCGAAGGAACGCCTCCTGGCCTGGGCGAACGGCTAGGTTCACGTCATGGACCGGCCCGAGGTGGAGGTACGCCGCTCGAAGCGGCGGCGCCGCACCGTGTCGGCGTACCGCGACGGCGACCGCGTCGTGGTGCTCATCCCCGCCTCGCTGTCGCGCAAGGAGGAGGCGGAGTGGGTCGAGACCATGCTCGCGCGGCTCGAGAAGTCCGAGCGCCGGCGCAAGCCCAGCGACGAGGACCTGATGAGGCGGGCGAAGTCGCTCAGCGACCGCTACCTCGGCGGCCTGGCGCTGCCGGAGTCGGTGCGGTGGGTCGACAACCAGGCGTCCCGCTGGGGCTCGTGCACCCCGGGCGACCGCACGATCCGGCTGTCGGCCCGGCTGCAGGGGATGCCGTCGTGGGTCATCGACTACGTGCTCATCCACGAGCTCGCGCACCTCTTCGAGTCCAGCCACAACGACCGCTTCTGGTCGTGGGTGGACCGCTACCCGCAGTCGGAGCGGGCGAAGGGATACCTGATCGGCTGGTCGACGGCCGCCCGCCTGGACCTGCCGCCCGGCGAGGAGCCGGACGCGGAGGTCGATTAGCGGAGACGCGGCAGCGGATCCGCGCGCGCCCGGCGGTCGCCCTACGGCCGGGCGAGGGCCAGGGCCGCGAACGTGCCCAGCTCCGGGTCGGGCAGGTCGTCCAGCGGCCACCAGCGCACGTCCAGCGACTCCGTGCTGACGGCCGGGAGCACGCCGTCGCGCGCCGTCGCCCGGAACATCACGTCGAGGTGCCACGTGGGCACGTCGCCGCAGAACGGCACGTGGTGGGCGTCGAGCAGCACGGGCTCGGGGTCGAGGTCCAGGTCCGCGGCGGGCAGCCCGGACTCCTCGACCGCCTCACGGAGCGCGGCCCCGGCCAGCGTGGCGTCCCCGGCCTCGGTGTGGCCGCCGAGCTGGAACCAGCGGCCCGACTTGGCGTGGTGGGTCAGCAGCAGGCGGGTCCGCGCCTCGTCGAGCACCAGCACGCTGGCGGTGACGTGCTCGGGCGAGCAGGACCGCTGCATGCCGTCCCGCCGGGCCTCGAGGTGAGCGACGTACCGCTGCCGCAGTGCCTCCTGCGCGTCGCTGGGCGCGGCCCAGCCGCGCAGCACCCGCAGCGCGTCGGCGTGGAGGCTCACTCCTCGGAGGCGGGACCGGACTGGTCGTCGCCGAGCAGCTTCTTGAGCTCGGCGTCGAAGTCCTCGTCGCTCAGCTGCGGCGGCGCCGTGGCGTCCTCGCGGAAGCCCAGCGGGTCGTCGAGGTCGGCCGCGGTGGGGAGCAGGTCGGGGTGCATCCAGACGCCGTCTCGGGCCTCGGTGCCCTGGCGGGTGCGCAGCGAGCCCCACAGCGTCGAGGCGTCGCGCAGCCGGCGCGGCCGCAGCTCGAGGCCGACGAGCGTCGCGAACGTCTGCTCCGCGGGTCCGCCCGCGGCGCGGCGCCGACGGAAGATCTCCTGGAGCCTGCCCGCGGTCGGCATCCGCTCGGCGGTCGCCTGGCCGACGACCTCGTCCACCCAGCCCTCGACGAGCGCGAGGGTGACCTCGAGCCGCTGCAGGGCGGCGTCCTGGGCGGGGGAGCGGGGCAGGTCGAACATCCCGCCCTCGAGCAGTTGCTGCATCGACTCGAGGTTGGTCGGGTCGATCCCGCGCATCTGCTCCTCGATGCGGGACTGGATGGCCTCGGCGTTGATCTCGATGCCTCGGGCGTAGTCGGCCACCGCGCCGATGAGGTGGTCGCGCAGCCACGGCACGTGTGCGAACAGGCGCTGGTGGGCGGCCTCGCGCAGCGCGACGTACAGGAGGACGTCCTCGGCGGCGACGTCGAGATCGGCGGCGAAGGTGTCGAGGTTGGCGCTGACGACCGCGGCCTTGCCCGGCGCGGCGAGCGGCAGTCCGATGTCGGAGACGCTGAGCACCTCCGAGGCGAGCGCGCCGAGCCCGGAGCCGATCTGGCCGGCGAGCATGCCGCCGACGGCCTTGCCGAGGATGCCGAGGAGCGGACCGGACATGTCGCGGGTCTCGGCGGGCATCACGTTGCCGAGCGCCTGCACCGACGACTCGGCGATCGGCTCGACGAGCACCTTCCACACGTCGGTCGTGCCGACGACCCACTCGGCGCGGCTCCACGCGGCCGGCGTCGTCACGCCGGAGGGGAACGCCGTGGCCTCGTCGAGCCAGTGGTCGGCGAGCTGGAAGGCGTCGGCGACGGCGTCGCGCTGACGCTGGGTCGGGCTCGGGTCGGGTGACTGGGCCACGGTCTTGCGTGCCAGGTCGATCGCGAAGTCCCAGTTCACCGGGCCCTCGTGGGGCTGCATCAGGAACTGGATCTGGCTGAAGAGCTGGTTGAGGTCGGGCATCCCGCCGGGCATGCCGGCACCGCCCGGCATCCCGCCGGCGAAGAACTGCTCGAAGGGCGTGCCCTTGAAGGGGTTCTGGCCACCGTCGTCCGGCCGGTCCTCGGGGGTGTCGCCCGGCTTGTCGTTCATGCCCCCAACCGTACGCGGCTACTGTCTGCTCCGTGACCGCCGTACGCCTCGCCGAGCTGCGCGAGACCCCCCTCGACGTCGCCGAGGTCGTCGCCGCGCTCGACGACGACGCCTCCGGCGGGCTGACCCTCTTCGTCGGCCGGGTCCGGGACCACGACCACGGCAAGGGAGTCCTCGGCCTCGACTACAGCGCCCACCCCACCGCCGTCGACCGGCTCCGCGACGTCTGCGAGCGCGTCGCGACTGAGTACGACGTGCACGGCGTCGCCGCGGTGCACCGGGTCGGCAGCCTCGACATCGGCGACATCGCGGTCGTCGTCGCGACGACCGCCAGCCACCGTGGCGACGCCTTCGCGGCCTCCCGCGCGCTGATCGACACCCTCAAGGCCGAGGTGCCGATCTGGAAGCACCAGCGCTTCGGCGACGGCACCGAGGAGTGGGTCGGCACGCCCTAGGCGAGCCTCCCCGGCGGCCGCTGCGCGCCGGCCTACCCTCGGACGCGTGGAGATCCTGCTCTGGCTCGTGCCGTCGGCGGTGGCGACCGTCGTCGCCATGCTGTGGGTCGGCTGGGTCGGCCGCGAGGGCCGCGGCGAGGTCGACCGCGACGTCGCTGTGCGCCGGATCGCGGCAGCGCTCGAGCCCGACCGGAAGCGTCGCCGTCCGGCGCCGGGGTACGCCGCGCCGCAGCCGGAGCGCGACCGGAGCACCGGCGTCGCCGTACGGCCCTCGCGTCGAGCGTCCTGACCGCGCCGCGCGCGCGTTGGCGCTGTCTGACACTCTTGGCGCCATGACACAGCGCACCCTCGCCGGCCTGATGGCCGTGCCGTTGGTGATCGCGCTGTGGGTCGCGGCCGCCTTCGAGTCGCTGCCCTACGTCACCTACGAGCCCGGCCTCACCGTCGACGTCCTCGGCGACAACGGGGACGGCGACCCGATCATCCAGGTCAGCGGCCACGAGACCTGGGCCGACGACGGCGAGCTGCGGATGACCACCGTCTTCGTGTCCCAGCGCGACGCCCACAACAGCATCTTCGAGCTGATGCAGGACTGGATCAGCGCCTCCAGCGCGGTCTACCCGTTCGACGCGATCTACCCGGAGGGTGGCACCGTCGAGCAGGACCGGGAGGAGGGGCAGCAGGAGATGACCTCCTCCAAGGACGCCGCGACCGCCGCCGCGCTGACCGAGCTCGGGTACGACGTCACCGAGGCCGTGGTCGCCGGCGTCGACGAGGGCAGCCCGGCCGAGGGCCGGCTGCAGCAGGGCGACGTGATCCTCCGGGTCGACGGCGAGCAGGTCGCCGACTCCGACGA
The DNA here is from genome assembly GCF_042666375.1 of Nocardioides sp. GCM10030259. Taxonomy (NCBI): domain Bacteria; kingdom Bacillati; phylum Actinomycetota; class Actinomycetes; order Propionibacteriales; family Nocardioidaceae; genus Nocardioides; species Nocardioides sp. GCM10030259. The sequence continues at coordinate 558,589 of NZ_JBHTDF010000025.1, forward strand.
CGTCGTCGACGCGGTCGGCCGCGTCGAGGCGGGGCAGCCCGTGGCGTTCGTCGTACGCCGTGACGGGGAGCGCCGCACGGTCCGGGTGACGCCGCGGGAGACCGACGGTCGGCCGCAGGTCGGCATCCAGGTCGGCACCCAGACCACGGACTTCCCGGTCGACGTGAAGATCGCGATCGACCCGGCCATCGGCGGCCCGAGCGCCGGGCTGATGTTCAGCCTCGGCATCTACGACCTCCTCACCGAGGGCTCGATGACCGACGGCCGGACCATCGCGGGCACGGGCACGGTCGACGCGGCGGGCAGCGTCGGCCCGATCGGCGGCATCCAGCAGAAGATCGCCGGCGCCGAGCAGGCCGGCGCGGAGCTGTTCCTGGTGCCGCCCGACAACTGCGACGAGGCCGTCCACTCCGCCCACGGCGACATGCGCCTGGTGGAGGCCGAGTCGACGCACAGCGCGCTGCAGTCGATCGAGAAGTGGGTCGAGGACTCCGACGCCGACCTTCCCTCCTGTGGAGACGCCGCATGACCGACGACTACGACTCCGCGCTGCCCGGCTTCGAGAACGTCGACCCGGCGCTCGCCGCCGCCGTGCTGGAGATCGAGAGCCACATCGCGGCCGAGGGCTGGGACCAGCCCGCGCGCCTCTACGCCCTGGTCGACACCGGCTCGCTGGTCGCCCACGAGCCGGCGCTCGCCTCGGCGATGGGCCTGGACGCCGCGTCGGCCGAGGGGTCGCTCACCCCGATCGAGCAGGAGCAGCTGGCCGCGGACCAGCCGTTCGAGGAGACCCTGCGGTCGATCTCGTGGCCGCCCAGCGTGACGGGCTGCGCCGCCGTCGTGGAGCGGCTGGTGCTGCCCCCGGACGCCGACGAGCAGATCCCCGACGACCGGACGCTCGCGGAGCAGTTCGCGCGGGAGCACCCCGACCGCCAGGAGGTCCGGATCGTGGCCGGCGTGACGCGGGCCGGTGCGACGTACTGCGCCATGCGCCTGCGCGCCCACGACGACGACCAGTCCGTGGTGGGCGGCGCCGACCTGGTGCCGGGGCTTCTCGAACTGCTGGGTGTCACGCTTGAGGACGAGCCGGAGAATGAGGCGTGAGGAAAGAAGGAAAGGCACGGCATGAGTGAGCTGTTCGACGAGGAGTCACGGGGGAGCACCCGGGCACCGCGCGGTTCGGGGCGCTCGCGGGCGCTGATCATCACCGCGGTCGTGCTGGTGCTGGCATTCCTCGGGCTGTCGACCTTCGCCTCGATCTACACCGACCGGCTCTGGTACGACGCCGGCGGCTACGCCGAGGTCTTCTCGACGATGTTCTGGACCCGCGCGGGGCTCTTCCTCGTCTTCGGCGCGGTCATGGGCCTCGTCGTCGGGGTCAACATCTACCTCGCCTACCGCTTCCGCCCGTTCTTCCGGCCCAGCTCGCCCGAGCAGACGGGGCTGGACCGCTACCGCGACGCGGTGACGCCGATCCGCACCTGGCTGCTCGTCGGCATCTCGATCGTGCTGGGCGCCTTCGCCGGCAGCTCGGCGATCGGGGAGTGGCGCAACTACCTGCTCTGGCGCAACGGCGGCTCCTTCGGCGAGCGCGACAAGTGGTTCGACAAGGACATCGGGTTCTACGTCTTCGACCTGCCGTGGCTGCACTACCTCGTCGACTACGCGATGGCGGTGCTCGTGGTCGCCCTTATCGCCGCCGTCGTCGTCCACTACCTGTACGGCGGCATCCGGCTGCAGACTTCGCGCGACCGGCTCTCCGGCGCGGCGCAGGTGCAGATCTCGGTGCTGCTCGGGCTCTTCGTGCTCGTCAAGGCCGCGGACTACTGGCTCGACCGCTACGACCTCGTCACCCGCTCCGGCACGCTCTTCACCGGCATGAACTACACCGGCGACAACGCGATCCTGCCCTCGAAGAACATCCTGCTCGGCATCGCTGTCATCTGCGCCGTGCTCTTCTTCGTCAACGTGTGGCGGCGCACCTGGCTGCTGCCCTCGGTCGGCCTGGCGCTGCTCGCGGTGTCGGCGATCCTGCTCGGCCTGATCTGGCCCGGCATCGTCCAGCAGTTCCAGGTGAAGCCGTCGGAGGCCGACAAGGAGTCGCCGTACATCCAGGCCAACATCGAGGCCACGCGCGCGGCGTACGACATCGGCGACGTCGAGGTCGACGAGGACTTCGCGCCGGCGGCGACGCCGGACGCCTCCGTCGACGACCTCGACGCGCGGACCTCCTCCACGCCGCTGGTCGACCCCCAGCTGGTGCGGCAGGCGTTCGAGCAGAACCAGCAGGTCCGCGCCTACTACTCCGTCGCCGACGTGCTCGACGTCGACCGCTACGAGATCGCCGGCAACGACCGCGCCCTGGTGCTCGGCGTCCGTGAGCTCGACCAGTCCGGCATCCCCGCGAGCGACCGCAACTGGTCCAACCTGCACACGGTCTACACCCACGGCAACGGGGTCATCGCGGCGTACGCCAACCAGCGCCCCGAGGACAACTCCGCACAGATCGACGCCAGCAACCAGCTGGGCGGCGACCAGAGTGGCCTGGTCTGGGCGCAGGGCAGCGGCTCCGGCGAGGACGGTCTGACCAACGCGGTGGGCGAGTTCGAGGACCGCATCTACTACGGCGAGCAGAGCCCGGAGTACTCCATCGTGGGCAAGTCGAGCGAGGGCGCGACCGACGTCGAGCTCAACCTGCCGGCGCCCGGCTCGGAGGCCGGCACGACCACGACGTTCGACGGCCCGGGCGACGCCAGCGTGGGCGGCTTCTTCAACCAGCTCATGTTCGGCGTCAAGTTCGGCGAGCCCAACTTCCTGCTCTCCGGGCGCGTCAACGACAACAGCCAGCTGCTCTACAACCGGACGCCGCGCGAGCGCGTGAAGAAGGTCGCCCCGTGGCTGACCGTCGACAGCGACCCCTACCCGGCGATCGTGGACGGCAAGATCGTGTGGATCCTCGACGGCTACACGACCACGGACCGCTACCCGGGCTCGGAGCGGGAGTCGTTCGAGGAGATGACCGACGACTCGCTGCAGGCCGACACCGGGCTGCAGACGCTGCCGACCGATGAGATCAACTACATGCGCAACGCGGTCAAGGCGACCGTCGACGCCTACACCGGCGACGTCACGCTCTACGCCTGGGACGAGGAGGACCCGCTGCTCCAGGCCTGGCAGAAGGCCTTCCCGGGCACGGTCCAGCCGAAGTCGGAGATCTCCGAGGAGCTCATGGAGCACCTGCGCTACCCCGAGGACCTCTTCCAGGTGCAGCGCTACCAGCTCGCCCGCTACCACGTCACCGACCCGAGCGACTTCTACCAGGGCAACAACCGGTGGGAGGTGCCGGAGGACCCGTACGCCGCCGGCCAGTTCCAGCCGCCGTACCGCCTCTTCGTCGGCGACGCCGCGGCCAACGGCCGGTTCTCGGTCACCTCGGTCTTCGTGCCGTACCAGAAGAGCAACCTCGCGTCGTTCGTCTCCGTCGACTCCGACGCGACGAGCGAGGACTACGGCACCATGCGGGTGCTCCAGCTGCGCTCCGAGCAGACCCCCGGCCCCGGCCAGGTCGCGAACCAGTTCGCCGCCGACCCGGACATCGCCGACCTCATCGCCCAGTTCAACCGCAGTGGCGGCACCGTCAGCTACGGCAACCTGCTCACGCTGCCGATCGACAAGGGCCTGATGTACGTGCAACCCGTGTACGCCAGCCGGGCCGGGTCGGAGTCCAGCTTCCCGATCCTGCGCTACGTGCTGGTCAAGTACGGCAACGAGATCGGCCACGGCGCCACGCTGCTCAAGGCCCTCGAGGACGTGCTGGGGGAGACCGCCAGCACGGACACCGGAGGCGATACCGGTGGCGACACGGGCGGCGACACCGGAGGTGGCGGGAGCACCGGCGGCGGCCAGGGCACGGTCAGCCAGCAGATCGACGAGCTGCTGCGCAACGCCGACGCGGCGTACGACGCCGCCCAGACGGCCCTCACCGCGGGCGACCTCGCGACGTACCAGCGCCAGGTCGACCGGGCCCAAGCGTTCATCGAGCAGGCGCTCGAGCTCGCCGACAACCGCGGCGCAGCGACCCCTTCGGAGACCCCCGAGGAGACACCGTCGGAGTCCCCGTCGGAGACGGAGGGCGAGACGGCCAGCCCGGCCGGCTGACCCCTGATTTGGCGCGCTCGACCCCGGTCTGTAAGGTTGGGTTCACCGACGCGGGGTGGAGCAGCTCGGTAGCTCGCTGGGCTCATAACCCAGAGGTCGCAGGTTCAAATCCTGCCCCCGCTACAAATGAACAGGCCCTGACCTGCGGAAACGCAGATCAGGGCCTGATTCAATTTGCGCGAAGATTTGAACCGATTGCCACAAACTGGTCGGGAACCGGGAGAAACCGGGTCCGTTGGTCATCGAGCGCGCTGTGTTTGCGCAGGTCAGCGGGGTGCGCGGCGCACTGGCTGAGTCGGTTTGAGGCGCGTGGATATGGGTTCAAATCCGGGTTCCGGGGGGATGACGGGCAACTGCCGGCCTTACCTGACGGCGCGGGTCGACTCCAGACGATGATCGGCCATGCCTTCGTGGCGACAACCGGACATTGAAGTCGAGTCTGCTCCGCGCGGCGGGCGACACAAGACCGGCATGCACTCCATACCTAACAGGCGAACCGGCCCGTGGCCACCGCCGATCGGTCCGGCGGTCGACCTTCCCGCCCGGCCCGACCGCGGATGACAGGCTGCACCTCACATCGCATTGGCGGCCGCCCTCCGCGCACGCGGCCCTAGCCGCCCCGGTCGCATTGTGCGCCCATCTCACCGAACCGGTCATCCTGCGGCTCCCGGGGTGGAGCGCCAGGCCCTGCCGGACTCGGCCGGCCACAAGGCTACCCGCCAGGTCCGCGCCAGGCTGTGGGGCGCCTGCGCCGCCCCAGCCGGGCCGCCAAGCGCGAGCCCTGCCCGTAACCCAGCTGCGCGGATCCTCGCCCAAGCTCGACCCCCGACCCACGAGGTCCCAGACGCTGTCTACATGAGTGTTGACGCAGTACGACAATCGTCCTAAACTCTCCGTCAACACCAGTGATGACGGAGGTGGCTGTGACAGTGACAACGGTCAAGGCTCGGAATGACGACGCTTCCATCGCGCCAGAACTGTTCCGGCAGGTCCTCGGCCACGTGCCGACTGGTGTCGCGGTAGTCGCTGCCCAGACCGACGCGGGCCCCGCGGGTCTGGTGGTCGGTACCTTCATGTCGGTATCACTGGATCCGCCCCTGGTCGGCTTCCTGGTCGCGGAGACGTCGACCACGTGGCCCCGGCTGGAGCCGGCCGGGCGGTTCGCGGTCAGCGTGCTCGGGGAGGACCAGATCGAGATCTCGCGGGCCTTCTCGGTCTCCGGCGGCGACAAGTTCGCCGGAGTCGACTGGCATCGCTCCGAGCTCGGTCAGCCGATCCTCGACGACTCGCTGGCCTGGTTCGACTGCACCCTCGAGGGCGTCGAGGGTGCGGGCGACCACAAGTTCGTCCTGGGCAGGGTCAGCGACATGTGGGTGCGCTCGCAGGGGCGCCCGCTGATCTTCTGCCACGGGACCTATCAGCGTCTCGGCAGCAGCTGAGCGCCCATTAGTTCCACTCCACAGGGCCACTTGTCCGGGGCTGCTCCGATGCCATCCGGGCAACGGCTGAATCGCGACAGAAGGGGTCCATCCACATGCGCGTTGGATACACCACGCTCTTCCAGGGCAATGGCAATCCCGAGGAGGATCGGCAGGTCTACGCCGACAACCTGAAGCTGTGTGACCTGGTCGAGCCGCTCGGCTTCGATTCGCTCTGGTGCACGGAGCACCACTTCACCGAGTACACGATGTGTCCGGATCCCCTGCAGTTCTTGAGCTACATGGCTGCTCGCACCCAGCACATCGACCTGGGCTCGGGCGTGGTGATCATGCCGTGGCACGATCCCGTGCGCGTGGCGGGGCAGGTCGCCATGCTCGACCTGATCAGCGGCGGCCGGTTCATCTTCGGCATCGGTCGAGGTCTGGGCCGGATCGAGTTCGAAGGGTTCGGCGTGCCGATGGACGAGGCGCGGGGCCGTTTCCTGGAGTCCGCCAAGATCGTGCTGAAGGCACTGGAGACCGGCGTCCTGGAGCATGACGGCGAATACTTCACCGTCCCGAAGCGGGACCTGCGACCGCGCAACACGACCTCCTTCCAAGGCAAGGTCTACACCGCAGCGGTATCACCCGACTCGATCAAGCTCCAGGCCGAGATCGGTGCGGGCATCCTGATCAATCCGCAGAAGGACTGGAGCGACACCGCCGACGACATGCGGACATACCGCAAGCAGTACCGGGAGATGCGGGGCGAGGAGGCCCCCGCGCCGATCGTCACCGGATGGATGATCTGTGACAAGGACGGCAAGAAGGCCAAAGACATGGCCCAGCAGTACATCAGCCAGTACTACGAGATGACCCTGCAGCACTACGAGCTCGGTGGCCGGCACTTCGGCGACACCTCAGGGTACGAGTACTACCGCGACCTGTCGTCGTACATCGACAACAAGGGCACCTCCAAGATCATCGAGAACTTCATCGAGCTGCAGATCTACGGCACCCCCGACGAGTGCTTCGACCGGATCATGGCGATCCGCGACCACGTCGGCAACGACGGCTTCAATGTCGTGCCATTCTTCGGGAGCCTGCCCTACGAGTTCGCCGAGCAGCAGATGCGGCTGTTCGCCTCGGAGGTCATGCCCCGGCTGAAGGACGTCCCGGACTTCGACTTCTCGAAGATCGACTAGGGGGCCCAGCGTGACGAGCACGTCCCGGGTGATCACCGACGGACTGCGGTTCCCGGAGGGACCCTCCTACCTCGCCGACGGCGCAGTGATGGTGGCCGAGATGAAGGGTGAGGCGATCACCCGGGTCGACGCCGACGGCACGCTGACGGTGCTGGGCGACTGCGGCGGCGGACCGAACGGCAGTGCCGCCGGAACGAACGGTGACTACTACGTCGCCAACAACGGCGGCCTCTCCGCCGAGGGGATGGGTTACTGGCATGCGCCACGGCAGTTCGACGGGGTCGTGCAGCGGGTCTCGGCGGACGGCACGGTGGCCACGGTGGGCGGTGCCCTGCCCGGGCCTGCTCCGCATCGTCCCAACGATCTGTGCTTCGGTCCGGACGGCACGCTTTACGTCACTGACTCGGCCAACTGGGAGGACCTGCGCAACCTCAACCCCGGCCACATCGTCGCGCTGGCGCCGGACGGAAGCCAGCGTCAGTCAGTCGAGGTTCCCGCCATGCCCAACGGCATCGCGGTCTCTCCGGACGGCCGGCTGTTCATCACCCAGTCGATGACCAGGAAGGTCCTCGCCTTCGACTTGGCCGACGGGGAGATCGTCGGCGAGCCGGAGGTGTTCGCAAAGCTGCCGAACGGCGTCCCGGACGGGTTCTGCTTCGCCGAGGACGGTACGGCGTACGTCTGCGGCAGCGTCGCCCATGCTGTGTTCGTCTACGGACCGGACGGCGAGCTCAGGGAGACCATCTCGACAGGGGACGGCACCCAGCCGACGAACTGTTGCATCGGCGACGACGGCAGCCTGTACCTCACGCTCGCGCTGACCGGCCAGCTCGTCGCCCACGACCTCGGTGTGAAGCCGGCGGCGGTCTACCGCGGCGTGATCGGTTGAATCGCCCGGGCCGTCCCCTAGGATCGGGGCCTCGGGTTCATCGCATGAACGGCACCGAGGTAGACAGCGGCCCCGGCTGGGAAGGTATGGCAGATGGTCTCGCCCAAGGCCCGGGCTGCTCCCCGCAGCGACATCGCGCGCCGACGGATGGAGCGCCGCGAAGCCGGCAGGCGGCGGTCGGACGAGCGGTGGAGCGAGATCATCGCGGGGGCCGCGCAGGTCTTCCGTCGACTCGGCTACGCCCAGGCGACGCTGGAGGACGTCGCCCAGGAGGTCGGCATCAACCGCGCCACGCTCTACTACTACGTCGGCACGAAGGAAGAGCTGCTGGTCTCGATGCTCGATCGGCCCATCGAGCAGCTCCGGACACGACTGGAGGAGATCGCGGAGGGCGCCGAACCTCCCTCCCAACAGCTGGCCCGAGCATTGCGGGAGTACACCACCGGACTGGCCGAGGAGCCGGAGCTGACCGTGTTCGTGGCCGAGAACGTCCACCGGGCGATGAAGGGCCCGGAGGCCGACCGGATTCGCGACAACGCCGACCGCTACGGACGGGTGCTGGCGGGGATCATCGCGAAGGGAGCGAGAACCGGGGAGTTCCGCTCCGACATCGAGCCGTCCGTCGCGGTCTTGGGGATCCTGGGCATGTTCAACTGGATGCACCGGTGGTTCGACCCGTCGGGGCCGCGATCGCTGACCGAGATCGGCGAGGACTTCGTCGCCCTGGCGCTGGGTGGCCTGCAACCCAGTTGACGGTCCGGTGCCGAGGACGCGTCCGATGAGTCGTCGGACGAGCGCGCCTGCGGGTCGTCGCGTTCCCTCTCCTCGGCCCTCGGCGGAGGAGGTCAAGGTGCTCCCGGACGGCACGTTCGCCGGCCGGACCGCGCTCGTGACTGGCGCCGGCACCGGGATCGGCCGCGCGTCGGCGCTTCGCCTGGTCGAGCTGGGCGCCTCGGTCATCGGCGTCGGTCGGCGGGTCGAGCTGCTGCGTGAGACCCGGGCGATGGCCGCCAATCCCGAGCGGCTTCGGATCGTTCCGCAGGACATCCGCGATCGCGCGGCAACCTCGGAGCTGGTCCGGGGACTGGGCACGCTCGACCTAGTGGTAAACAACGCCGGCGGTCAGTTCATCGCGCCGGCAGCGGACTTGTCGCCCCGCGGCTTCGGCGCGGTACTGGACCTGAACCTCACCGCGACAGCCGCCGTCACCGAAGCCGCGCACGCCGGCCTGGCCGCAGTCGGCGGCCGGGTCGTCACGCTGTCGATCTCCGCGGCCGAGCGTGGCATCGCAGGCATGGTGCACTCGGCGGCCGCACGTGCGGCGATGGCGGCGCTGGTCGCCGACCTCGGCGAACGCTGGGCCGCCGACGGTGTCAGGCTCTTCTGCCTCGCACCGGGCACGGTGCTCACCGCCGGAGTCGGCGACGAGCTGGCAGGCTCGACCCTCCAGGCCGCTGTCGATGCCAGCATCCTCGGGCGTGACACGTCTGCGGCGGAGGTCGCCGAGTGGGTGGCTGCCCTGGGCAGCGGGCTCTTCGACGCGGTCTCGGGAACGGTGATCGAGATCGACGCGGGCGCTGCACTGGTGGATGCGTCATCGGTGCTCGTCGGAACGGAAGGAGTTGATCGGCATGGCTGAGCTGCCGGCGGTGGAGATCGTCGAGGTGTCGCCGCGGGACGGGCTGCAGAACGAGAAGAAGCTGCTGCCCACCGAGGACAAGGTGGAGCTGATCCGGCGTGCGGCGGAGCTCGGCGTACGGCGCGTGGAGATCACCTCGTTCGTCCGCCCGGACCGGGTCCCCCAGCTGGCCGACGCTGCCGAGGTGGCCGCGGCCGTCCGCGAGGCGGACATCGTGACCAGTGCGCTGGCGCTGAACCTGCGTGGCTACGAACGATCGGTTGAAGCCGGCATCGGCGACGTGAACACCGTGGTGCTCGCGACCGAGTCCTTCAGCCAGCGCAATCAGGGCATGAGCGTCGCGCAGGCGATCGCCGGCGTGGCGAAGATGCGTGAGCAGGCCAAGCGTGACGGTGTGGCGCTCACGGTGACCCTGTCGGCGGCGTTCGGCTGCCCGTTCGAGGGCGAGGTGTCGGAGCAGGCGCTGCGCGAGATCCTGGCCAAGCTGGTGGACCTGGAGCCCGACGAGATCGCCCTTGCCGACACCATCGGGGTGGCGGTGCCCGCGGAGATGGAGCGGCGCTTCGGCATCCTGCGTGAGCTCGCGCCGAGCCTGCCGATGCGCGTCCACCTGCACGACACCCGCAACACGGCGGTGGCCAACGCCGTCGCGGCGGTGCGGTCCGGCGTCACGGTGCTCGATGCCAGCCTCGGGGGCATCGGCGGCTGCCCGTTCGCGCCGGCGGCGACCGGCAATGTGGCAACCGAGGACCTCATCTACCTGTTCGACCGGATGGGATACCGCACCGGCCTGGAGCTCGACCAGGCAATCGACCATGCCCGGTGGCTGACGGATGCGCTGGGAGTCGCGATCACCGGTCGGGTCGCCAGCGCCGGCGGGTTCGCCGCCGGGGGCCCGGACGAGTGAGCGGCGACATGGGCGTCGCGCTGCCGGGGTCAGATCCCCTGACCGCGACCCTGGTCGTCGGGTCGGCTCGAGGCGGTCTGGCCGCCGTGACGTCAGGACATCTGGCGGACGACCTCGGCACGCTGTTCCTCGACGTGCGCGAGGTGGTCACGGCCCTCGCGGCCGCTGGCCGGGGCGGAGGGGTGCTGGTCCTCGTGAGGACCGACGAAGCGCCTCCCGCGAACGTCGTGGCCAACGCCGTTCGCGCCCTGGTGCGTGGCCTGGCCCGCGAATCGGGCACCGATGGAGTGCGTGTCAATGCGGTGGTGTCCGCCACCGGGCAGGCCGATCCGCGGCCGATGCTCGAGTTCCTGGCCGGGCCGGCGGCCACCGTCCTGACCGGAGCCGTCCTCGACGTCCGGGCGTGACGCCGCCGTCGTTCCTCCGGACGTCAGCGCGGCTGCATCGGGAATGCCTCGAGGTCGGGGAAGCACTGGCGGATCAGGTCGATCTCCGACATCGCGCTGTCGGGAAGGTCGACGGCGACGTCCTGGGTGCACACGCCGGCAAGCTGATGGGCAGCTTCTTCGTCGTCCAGATGAGGGGAGAAGTAGCCCTCGGTGGCACCGATGACCAACCGGGACATGCGGCCGCCGCCCGCCGAGATGACTTCTCCCGTCACCTCGCAGCTCGGGTGCGTCAGGGCGAGCACCACCGCTGAGACCAGCTCCGGCGGAACCTTCCGGTCCAACTCGCCGTACACGCTCCCAGCCATCCGCGACGAAGCCACCGGGGCGATCGCATTGACGCGGATGCCATGTGCCGCGCCCTCCTGCGCCAGGACTCGCGTGAGACCGACGATGCCCATCTTCCCGGAGGCGTACACCGCCGAGCGGCGCTGGCCGAAGATGCCCACGGCCGAGGTGGTGTTGACGACACGTCCGCCGCCCCGCTCAACGAGGTGCTTCCACGCCGGCAGCAGCACGTGGTACGCGCCGAGCAGGTGCACCGAGAGCGACGCGATCACGTCGGGGTAGGAGACGTCGGTGAAGAAGTTGGTCCGGGCGATGCCGGCGTTGTTGACGACGATGTCGAGATCGCCGAACTCCTCGATCGCGCGGGCCACCATGGCCGCCCCGCCCCCGGGGGTGGCGACCGACTCTGCACAGGCGACCGCGACTCCGCCGGCCGCCCGAATCTCGGCGACGACCCGTTCCGCGGGGGCGTCGCTGCGCTCCCGACCGTGCTCATCGACCGCGATGTCGTTCACCACGACGCGGGCGCCGCGCTCGGCCAGGTGCTGGGCGTAGACCTTGCCCAAACCGTTGCCCGCGCCCGTGACGAGTGCCACCGTTCCGGTGAAGTCGAGGCTCATGGCCAGCTAGTTCCTTTCGTCGGCGTCGTTCTGGCGGGTCGGCGTCAGTTGCTCGGCTCGCCGTGCGGCGAGTGCCGACTGGAACTCGGGACCGGCCATCGCCTGCTCCTCCAGGGCCAGGCCGTAGCGCAGTGCCACGGCGGCCGCGGTCCGCAGGTGAGCGTTGAGCACGGACTTCGTCGAGCGGAGGGCGAACTGGGGGAGCTCCGCCCAGCGGGTGGCCAGCGCGAGAGCCGCTTGCAGCGAGGTTCCGTCGTCCACCACCTCGTGGACCAGACCGAGCCGACAAGCTTCCTCCGCGGTCAACAGCTCGGCGTTCATCAACAGGAACTTGGCTCGATTCAGCCCGATGATCGCCGGCCACAGTGCGGCACTCCCGTTGCCCGCGGTCACTCCTCCTGCCACGTGCCGATCTCCGATGTGGGCGGACCGCTCGATGAACGCGACATCGGCGAGCGAGGCCAGGATGGCTCCGAGGCCGAGTGCGTCGCCGTTGACGGCGCACACCAGCGGCTTGTCCAGGTCCAGCAGGCTCTCCACGATCATCCGGGCCTCTTCGATGGGCGTTACTCCGGTCAGCGTGGTGAAGGTACGCGTCGGGCTGGAGTCGCCGCCCATGCAGAAGCTGCTGCCCGCGCCAGTGAGAACGGCTGCGCGGGTGCCCTCGTGGGCCTGGATGTCACGGAAGATCCGGGTCAGCTCGCTGTGCATGGTGTCGTCGATGCTGTTGCCGTGCTCAGGGCGGTTCAGCCGGATGGTCGCGATTCGTCGATCGACCGTCACCTCGGTGGCCTGATAGCCCGGATACGCCGTCGCGTGGTTCATGGAGGCCCTCCCGGCCGACAAGGTCCAATGCTAGGTTGTATACAAACCAGTATGGACGGTGATGGCACATTTGTCTGCCAGGCGTCCATTCAGGGGGCTCCGGTGGTACGGACTTCGAGGGGAGAGTGAGTGATCGATGGGCATGACCCCTGTCCGTGTGGGTGACTGGCTCACGGCCGCCGCCGGGTTCCAGGGCGACCGCGAGGCCCTCATCGAGGGGGAACGGCGGCCGACCTACTCAGAGCTCAACGCGCGCGTCAACCAGCTCGCGGACGCGCTGGCTACAGCGGGGGTCGTCAAGGGCGACCGCGTCGCGCTGTTCGCCACCGACTCGATCGAGTACGTCGAGGTGATCTTCGCCTGCATCAAGCTCGGCGCGACGTACGTGCCGCTGAACTACCGGCTCTCGGAACCCGAGCTGTTGCTGCTGCTGCGCACCAGCGGCGCTCGCCATCTCTTCGTTGGCGGCCGCTACGGACCGATGATCGAGGCGGTCCGCTCCGGGGTCCCCGATCTCAGGACGGTGGTCTCCTTCGACGGACCGGGCCCTGCGATCGACGTTGTCTACGAGGACCTGATCGCCCGGGGCCGCGACCTCGAGCCGGATGTGGACGTGGACGACGACGACCTGCTGGGGATCGCCTTCACCAGCGGCACGACCGGGACGCCGAAGGGGGTGCTGCACCACCAGCGCGTGGTCAAGCACTTCACCTGGCAGACCTTCGTGGAGGCACGCATCCCGCCCGGCGTCGTCAACTACTCGCCCTCGCCGCTCTACCACAACGCCGGGCTGCTGTACGTGTTCGCCGGCATCGCCCGGGGCTTCACCTCGCTCATCTCACCCGAGTTCGAGGCAGGCCGGGTCCTCGGGCTGCTGCAGGGTGGCGAGCTGAGCAGGTGCTTCCTGGTCCCCACCATGATCAGCAGCCTGCTCGAGCTGCCCGGAGCAGCCGACTTCGACTACGACAACCTGCAGTGCATCTCGTACGGCGGCGCGCCCATGTCGCCCGCCCTGCTGCGCCGGGCCATGGATGTCTTCGACTGTGACTTCATCAACATGTTCGGCGCCGGCACCGAGGCGGGTCTCCAGACGTTGCTGGGGCCCGAGGAGCACCGCCGCGCGCTGAACGGGGAGGAGCACCTGCTGAACTCGATCGGGAGGCCCGCTGCCGGCGTGACATTGCGGTTGGTGGACGAGGAGTTCAACGACGTCCCGGACGGCGAGGTGGGGGAGATCGTCACCCGCTCGGACGTGATCATGGCCGGCTATCTCGATCAAGCGGCCGAGAGCGCTGGCAAGGTCGTCAATGGCTGGTACCGCGGCGGCGACATGGCCTGGCGCGACAGCGAGGGCTACCTCTACCTCGGCGGTCGCCGCAGCGACATGATCATTCGCGGCGGCGAGAACGTCTATCCCAACGAGATCGAGTCCGTGCTGGCCGACCTTCCCGGCGTCGTGGAGGTCGCCGTGATCGGGGTGCCCGACGCGCACTGGGGCGAGATCGTGCGTGCCGTCGTGGTCATGGCGGAAGGCTCGCCGTTCGACGACGCTGCCGCGGTGGAGCTGTGCCGTTCGCGGCTGGCGGCGTACAAGGTGCCCGCGGAGTTCCGCGAGATGACCTCGTTGCCGAAGAACCCGTCCGGCAAGATTCTCAAGCGCGAGCTTAGGCGCCTCCCGTGACCGACCGCGTGGTGCTGGTGACCGGCGCAGCTGGCGGGATCGGCGCGGCCGCCGCGCGAGACCTGGCCGCGGAGGGGTTGTCGGTCTTTGCCGCCGACATCGACGCCCCGGCGCTGGACGTGGTTGCCGATGACGTCTCCCGGCGGGGCGGACGGATGGAGGCCGTCGGCCTCGACGTCCGCGACACCGAGAGCGTGGCCCGCTGCTTCGACCAGGTCGCCCGGCGCGCCGGCCGCCTCGACGCGTTGGTCTGCGGGGCTGGGATCTTCCCGCGCGTGCCGTTCGACGCGACCACCGCCGACGTCCTCGATCGCGTCATGGACGTCAACTTCCGCGGATCCGTGCTGTGCGTCCTGGCAGCCGTGCCCCTGATGCGCGACGGCGGGAGCATCGTGTTGTTGACGTCGGGCGCGGGCGACCTGGAGGCGGCCGCCCACCCGTTCCAGCGGGGCTTCTCGCTGTATGGCGCCTCGAAGGCCGCCCTCGACCGGTGGGCTCTCGGCGTCGCCGAGGAGCTGCGCGACCGCCACATCACCGTCGTCACCCTGTGCCCGGGGGCCATGGTGCGGACCGGCGGCATCGAGCGCCTCGGTCTCGCCGAGCCCGTGCTCCGAGGCGCCGTGTCCCCTGAGGCCATCACCCCGGCGATTCTCGAGCTCGTGATGGAGTTCGGCCGGGGAGGGACCGCGCGCAGGCTCCGCGCGAGCGAGCACGGAGTGGCCTGGTGACCGCGCTCCGCGCCCGGTACGCCTCGTATGTCGGTCAGCGCGTGCTGGTCACCGGTGGCGCGTCCGGGATCGGGCGGGCCACGGCACGCGCGTTGGTCGAGCAGGGAGCGCGCGTCACCGGCGCAGATGTGGTGCCGGCGGACGACGACGGAGTCGAGGGCGTGCTCGTGGACCTGTCTGATCGCTCGGCGCTGGCCGCGTTCGTCGAGGCGGACGACGGACCGTACGACGCCGTGTTCAACTGCGCCGGCCTGTCGACGGGCGCAGCGGAGCCGGTCCAGGTGATGAAGGTGAACTTCCTCGGCCTGCGGTACCTGAGCGAGCGACTCGTGCGCGAACGGATGCGACCCGGCGGCGCCGTCGTGTCGGTCGCGTCCATCGCGGCTATGGGCTGGGAGCGTCACGTCGAGACCCTGACCGCGCTCCTCGCCTGCGGCGAGTTCGAATCGGCCGAACATTGGTGCCGAGCACACCCCGATCTGCTGACCCAGGGGGGCTACCGGCTCGCCAAGCGTGCGGTCGTCTACTGGACGATGCGGTTCGCCGCCGAGGCGGCGGGCCACGGCGTACGCGTCAACAGCGCTTCGCCGGGGGTCACCGACACTCCGATGCTGGCCGTCGCCTCCGCTTCGCTGGGCGCCGGTCGGGTCTTCGACCATGAGACTCCGATGGATCGTATGGCGGCCCCCGAGGAGCAGGCCGACGTCCTGCTCTTCCTGAACAGCTCCGCCGCGAGCTACGTCACCGGCACCAACGTGTGGGTGGACGGCGGCTACGCGGGGGCATTCGCGTCGGGCGTGGGCTCCGCGTAGGCGTCGACCCCCGCTCGACCGGAATTCGTCAACGAATTTGTTGATCCCCCTTGTCAGCGGGGCCGGATTGTGTGCAATCTTCATCCAGCAGCGAAATTGTGTGCAATCTGCCAGAAGGGTGACAACATGGGCGGGCCGCTGGAGGGCATCCGGGTACTCGAGCTGGGCAGCTTCATCGCGGGTCCCTTTGCCGGCCAACTCCTCTCCGACTACGGCGCCGAGGTCGTCAAGATCGAGCAGCCAGGGGTCGGCGACCCGATGCGGGTCTGGGGAGTCACCGAGGACGGGGAGTCGCTGTGGTGGCCCGCCATCGCCCGGAACAAGAAGTCCGTCACGGTGGACCTGCGCTTCGAGCGCGGACAGCAGATCGTCCGGCGCATCGCCGAGCAGTGCGACGTCGTCCTGGAGAACTTCCGGCCCGGCACGCTGCGCCGCTGGGGCCTGGACTACGAGTCGGTCAGTGCCGTCGCGCCCGGCGTGATCTACGTGCACGTCTCGGGTTTCGGGCAGACCGGGCCGCGTGCCGGAGAGGCGGGATTCGGGAGCGTCGCCGAAGCCGTCGGGGGCATTCGGTTCACCACCGGCTCACCGGACCGGCCGCCGGCGCGCGCCGGGATCAGCCTGGGCGACGCGCTGGCCAGCCTGTTCGGGGTGATCGGCGCGGTCTCCGCGCTCCACGAGCGGACCCGCAGCGGTCGTGGACAGGAGGTCGACGTCGCGATCTACGAGGCCGTGTTCGCGCTCATGGAGTCGCTCCTCGCTGACTACGCGGTCGGGGGCGTGCAGCGAGAGCGCAGCGGGTCGTCGTTGCCCGGTGTCGCTCCGTCGAACGTGTATCCGACCGCTGACGGCGAAGACCTGGTGGTCGCCGGCAACGCCGACAGCGTCTTCCAGCGGCTGGCCGTCATGATGGGACAGCCCGAGCTCGCGAGTGACTCTCGCTACGCCACCCATCTTGCTCGCGGGGAGAACGCCGCGGAGCTCGACGAGCTGATCGCCGCGTGGACCGGCGGCCGCAAGAGCTCGGAGCTGCTGGCGCAGCTCTCCGAGGCCGGAGTGCCTGCGGGGCTGATCAACACGGCAGCGACGATCCTGCGAGACGAGCACTTCGCCGCTCGCGACATGATCGTCTGGCGCCAGGTGCGTGATCGCAACCTCCCGATGAACGGGGTGGTGCCCAAGTTCTCCCGGACGCCCGGAGAGATCGGCGAGACGGGTCCGCGGCTCGGTGCCCACACCGCCGAGGTGCTGACCGAACTGGCGGACGTCGCCGACGAGGAACTCGCCCGGCTGCACGAAGCAGGTGTGGTGTGAACGGCCCGGTCTCGACTCCGCTGCTCGAGGTCGAGGACCTGACGGTGCAGTTCGGCGGCGTCGCCGCTCTGAGCGGCGTCAGCTTCTCGGTCCACAGCCAGCAGATCTGCGCCCTGATCGGGCCGAACGGTGCCGGCAAGACCACGGCGTTCAACGCCATCAGCAGACTCATCCGACCGCGGGGCGGCGCGATCCGGTTCGAGGGGAAGAGCCTGCTCGATCGCCGGGCTGCCGATCTGGCCGGTCTCGGAATCGCCCGCACCTTCCAGAACCTGGCGCTGTGGCCGGGGATGACGGTGCTCGAGAACGTCATGGTCGGGCTCCACGCCCGCGGCCGGGTCGGGTTCGGCCGTTCCCTGCTCGGCGTGCCCTCGGTGCTCGAGGACCGCAAGCTGCGTGCTCGGGCGTTCGCGGCCCTGGACTACATGCAGATCGCCGACGTGGCCAACCACGCGTGCGAAGGTCTGCCGTTCGGAACCCTGAAGAGGGTCGAGCTCGCGCGGGCGCTGGTGTCGAGGCCGAAGCTGCTGCTGCTCGACGAACCGGCGAGCGGCCTCACCCACGGAGATGTCCGGGAGCTGGGATCCACGCTGCGGCAGCTTCGCGCCGAGCTGGGTCTGACCCTGCTCCTGGTCGAGCACCACATGGCTCTCGTCATGGACCTGTCGGACTACGTCGTCGCACTGGACTTCGGCCGCAACCTCGTCTCCGGACGGCCCGAGGAAGTCCGCGAAGACCCGAAGCTCGCCGAGGCGTACCTGGGACGGCCCGCATGAGCACCGGAACGCCTCTGCTGCAGCTCGCCGGCCTCCACGCCTTCTACGACAGCGTCGAGTGCCTGCACGGCGTCGACCTGACGGTCGGGGCGGGCGAGGTGGTGGTCGTCCTCGGCCCCAACGGCGCCGGCAAGACGACGCTCCTGCGGTCCATCTGCAGGATGGTGCGCACCACGGGCGAGATCGTCCTCGACGGGCGGGACGTGCGCCGGGTGCGGACCGACCAGCTGGTCGGCCACGGCGTGGCGATGGTGCCGCAGGGGCGCGGCACCTTCGTCGAGCTCGACGTCGAGGACAACCTGCGCGCCGGGGCCCTGACGAGGCCGCGCGGCACCGTAGAGAAGGACATCGCGCACTGGTTCGAGGTCTTTCCCCGGCTCGCCCGATGGCGGCACACCCTGGCCGGAAGCCTGTCGGGTGGCGAGCAGCAGATGCTCGCCATCGCCCGCGCGATGATGAGCCATCCCCGGCTCCTGCTGCTCGACGAACCGTCCCTCGGGCTGGCCCCGGTCGTCACGGCACGGCTGTTCGAGGTCCTCGCCGAGACGAACGTCCAGCACGGTACGGCGCTGGTCATCGTCGAGCAGAACGCCGAGCTGGCGCTGGACATCGCGCACCGGGGGCACGTCCTGGAGGCCGGGTCGTTCGTCGCAGGCGGCTCGGCCGAGGAGCTGCGCGACAACGACGCGATCCGGATGGCCTATCTCGGCTATTAGCGAAGTAGTGAGTGTTCGCCGGACCGGCCGGACCGGTCCACCGACCCAGTGAGGGAAGTGCAATGGCGGTGATGACGATGCCGAACCGGGGCGTCGACGAGGGAGTCGACGTCCTGAGAATGGCGCGCCGCAGGTCCGCGGTGAGGTCGACGGGGGTGGTCGTGGTCCTGCTGGCCGCCTTCTCGGTCTGGGCGGTGACGACGCACGGCGCGTCCCTGTACCTGCAACGACTCATCGACGGCGTCACCAACGGAACCCAGTACGGCCTCGCGGCCCTGGCCCTGGTGCTCGTCTTCAAGGCGACGAAGGTCATCAACTTCTCCCAGGGCGCGATGGCCCTGATGGGCACGTACCTCGCCTACACCTTCGTGGAGAGCTGGGGAATGCCGCTGGCACTCGGGATCGTGCTGGCGATGATCGTCAGCGCCGCGGGCGCAGGTGCTCTCCAGCGGACCCTCATTCGTCCGTTCGACCCGAACAACCACCTGGCGATCACGATCGTGACGTTGGCGCTGTTCCTCATCCTCAACGCTCTCGTCGCACTCATCTGGGGATTCCAGCCCAAAGGCTTCCCGACCCTGTTCCCCAAGGGGGCAGACGCCTACATCGCCATCGGCGGAGCGAGGCTCTACTACTCCGCGCTCGGCACGTTCCTCCTGGCCGTCGCCGTCGTGGTCCTCCTGCAGCTGCTGATGAGCAAGACGCGGCTGGGGCTGCGGTTCCGCAGCATGGCCAGCAGCGTGGACTCGGCAAAGCTCGTGGGAGTCAACATCAACAGGACGATCCAGGGTGCCTGGGCTGCGGCCGCCGCGGTGGGAACCCTGGCCGGTTGTCTCATCGCGCCGGGCACGGTCCTCGACCCGCTGATGATGGACAAAGTCCTCATCTACTCCTTCGCGGCCGCCACCCTCGGCGGGCTCGACAGCATCACCGGTGCGCTGGTGGGCGGCATCGTGGTCGGACTCACGATCACCTTCCTCACTGGGTACGTCCCTGCCTTCGGTGGCCAGTTCGGACTCGGCTGCGCCTTCCTCGTGATCATCGCCGTCCTGCAGTTCCGGCCAGCCGGCCTGTTCGGCGCTCGCAGCATGGAGCGCGTCTGATGGCACTGACACTGGTCAAGGGCAGCCGCCGCTACGTCGTGGTGCTGGTTGCCATCACCGCAGCCGCCGCAACGGTGCTGATCGCCCTGCCCTACATGATCGGCACGATCGCCGGCATCGGGACCCTGTCGCAGCTGGTGGCCTACGCCGTGGCGATCCTCGGCCTGAGCCTCGTGATCGGCTACACCGGCCAGATCTCGCTGGGCCACAGCGCCTTCGTCGGACTGGGCGGATACCTGTCGATGATCCTGGTCGTCAAACAGGGGTGGCCCTACCTGGCGACGATCCCGGTCTCATTCGCCCTCTGCGCGCTCGCCGGGGCCTTGATCGGGATCCCTGCGCTGCGCATCCGGGGCCTGTACCTCGCGGCCGTCACGTTGTCGATCGCGGCGCTCTTCCCCGTGCTGGTGGGCAAGTTCCCCGACCTGACCGGCGGCACGACGGGCCTCTTCGCACCGGAGATGGAGGTCCCGAACTGGCTTCCGGTCAACCCGTACACCGAGAACGGGCCGGTCACCATCAGGTACTACGTGATCCTCGGAGTTGCGGTCCTCATGTTCCTGATCGGCTGGAGCATCGTGAGCGGGCGGGTCGGCCGGGCGATGCGAGCGGTCCGGGACGCGCCGCTCGGAGCTTCGGCAGCCGGGGTCCAGGTCGCCCGCGTCAAGATCTTCGCCTTCGCCATGAGTGCTGCGTTCGGCGGTGTTGCCGGATCCTTGCTGGTGATCCAGACACCGTCCGTGTCCGACACCCGGTTCGACCTGTTCCTCGCGATCTTCCTGCTGGTGGCGATGATCGCCGGCGGCAGCACCAGCGTGCTGGGAGCGATCCCCGGCGCCATCATCTTCATCACCCTGCGGGTCTACATCGCCGACTGGGCCGACGGGCAGAGCTGGCTCAACGGGCCCAAGGCCACCCAGGTGCCCGGAATCGTCTCCGGCGTCCTGCTGCTGATCTTCATCTTCCTGCTGCCGGGCGGTGTCGCCGACGGCATCAAACGCGTGCTCCGCAAGGTCGTCGTCGTCGTCCCGAAGCAACCGGCCGGCTGGGAGCAGTACCAACTCGTCGATCGTTCATCGGGCTCGGGAACACCCAGGACGTCACCGCAGCGGTCAGTGACGTCCGCATCACCCAGGTAGAAGTGATTCCTCTCAGAAAGGGCTGACGATGTCGGCACGACGGAAGACAATTTCAGCGTTGGCGGTCATCACGTCCATCGCTGCAGTGACCACAGCATGCACGAACACCGACCCGAATGCCGGCAGCGGTGCGGGCACCAACGACTCGCGCTGCCAGGCCGACGCACAGCCCGCCACCGGGACGGACGAGACCGCCGGCGACACCATCCCTGCCACCCAGAAGGGCATCGCCGAGTGGGGCCAGGACGAGAGCGACCCGTGCATCTACAACGGTCCGGGCAACTTCTCATTGGACCTGACGGACTGTCCTTCGAGCTGGGACAACAACACCGGCATCACCGATGACAGCATCTCGCTGTTCAGCTCCGTCCCCAAGTCCGGAGCCCTCGCGGCCGTCGGTGGCATCGGAGACGGTCTCAAGAGCTACCTCAACTACGTCAACGACAACGGCGGCATCTACGGTCGCGAGGTCACGCTGGACGTCAACGACGACCAGTACCAGCCCGACCTGACGCGCAAGAACGTGGACGCGGCGATCCAGGCCGACAAGTACGCCGCCAGCTTCAGCATCATCGGCACGGCCAACAACCTCGCCGTCCGGGACACCATGGACGCGGCCTGCATGGGCGAGTACATGGTCGGCGCCACGGACGAGTTTTTCGACCCGGAGAACTACCCGTGGTTGACCGGCTTCGGGCTCAACTACTACAACGAGGCCGCGCTGCTCGCGGACGCTCTGAAGCAACAGTTCCCCGACGGCGCGGACGTCGCCGCGATCGTGATCGACAACGCGCTCGGTGACGCCTACCTCGACGGGTTCGAGCGGGCGATCGAGGGAAGCAACATCGAGCTCGTCGATACCCAGCGCAACGCCGACGACGCCCCGAACGTGAACGACCAGGTGACCTCGGCCGCCGCCTCGGACGCGGACGCGACGCTCGTGATCGAGGCCGGCGTGTTGTGCTCCCAGGCGTTTGCCGCGATCGAGAAGAGCAGCTGGGACCCGACGATCGTCACCGGCAACCAGTGCGCGCAGATCTCGACCACGTTCGCTCCGATGCTGGAGCAGGGAGCGACCGGCAACGGTGTGCAGACCGTGCGCTACTACTACGCGCCGAGCGACCCCGACGTCGAGGAGCAGGACAAGGAGTTCGCGAAGTTCATGACCGACACGCTGACATCGCAGGGCCTGGACCCGCAGGACGGCCAGGTCGCCAACGGTTGGTTCTGGGGCTGGTACACCGTCGCCGTCCTCAAGGACGCCAGCGTGATGAAGGGCGGGCTGAACCGGGCGAACATCAACATCGCGGCCCACTCGTACAACAGCCGGTGGCCGATGCACATCGGCGAGGTCAGCGCTGCGGTGAGCGGCGTGGACGACGCCTTCCCGTTCGAGTCCGGTCGGGTCTACGAGTACACCGGCGCGGGCAATGGGTCGACGGGTCGCTTCGAACCCGTGGGCGACCTCGTCACCAACGAGGGCGAGCTCGGCAACTTCAGCAAGATCTCGTCCGGCGAGTAGTCGTCAGCACGTAGCCGACACGACGTGGGTCTGGGCCTGCCTGATGACGGGCCCAGACCCACGGGCATCCGATACGGTGATCGCGTTGTGTGAAGGGGGATCCATGGCTGGTCGGCCGGCAGGACTCAACGGCAGCCACGGGTCGAAGGCGGGCCGGCGTACGCCTGTCGTTCCAGGTCCGGTCAGCTCCGAGGTCGCCTACGAGGCGCTCCGGACCGCCATCATCGAGGGCCAGCTCGGGCCGGGTGAGCGGATCGTCGAGCAGCGCGTCGCCGCCGAGCTGAACGTGTCACGCACCCCGGTCCGCGAGGCGGTGCGGATGCTTGCCGCCGACGGACTGGTGGTCGCCAGCCGGCACCGAGGTGCGACGGTACGCACCCTCGACCGCTCGGAGGTGCGAGATCTCTACGGGTTGCGCGCTCGTCTGGAGGCGTACGCTGCCGAGCTCGCCTCGTCGCGCGCGACCGCCGACGACGTGGAGGAGCTCGACGCGGGCATCGCCGAGTTCGACGTTGCGCTCCACCGCGGCGACCTCAGCGACCTGGACCGGACGAGGTTGGTGAACCAGGCCAACAAGCGCGTCCACAACGCCGTCGTCCAGGCGAGCGGACACGGCCGGCTCGGCCAGATGCTCGCCAACACCGTGGACGTGCCGATGGTGTTCAGCGCGTTCCGCTTCTTCAACCGGGCCGAGCTCGAGCGGTCCAACAACTTCCACCGCTACATCCGTGACCAGATCGCGGCCGGAGAGCCCAGACGCGCCGCCTCCCTGATGTACGAGCACATCATGCAGGGCAGGGACCAGGTCCTGCGCCAGCTCGATCAGGAGAGCACCCCCGAGGTGTAGGAGTCACGGGTGCAGCGAGCTGACCAGTCGGTGCTTGACGATCTTGCCGGTCGCCGTCCTGGGGAGCTCGGTCGCGACGTGGAAGGCGACCGGAACCTTGTAGCCGGCCAGCCGGGAGCGGCACGACTCCCGCGCAGCATGCTCGTCGAAGGTCGAACCGGGCTTGAGCGTGACCCAGGCGTGCACCTCCTCGCCCCAGTGCTCGTCGGGTACGCCGGCGACGGCGGCGTCCTCGATCTCCGGCAGGGAGTGCAAGACCGATTCGATCTCTGCCGGATAGACGTTCTCCCCGCCACGGATGATCATGTCGTCCTTGCGGCCGACGAGGTAGAGGTAGCCCTCCTCGTCGGCCCTGGCCATGTCGCCACCGCGGTACCACCCGTCGTGGAGGACGCGCGCGGTCGCCTCCGGCTGGTCGAGGTAGCCGTTCATCACCGCCTGCCCGCGGGTCACGATCTCGCCGACATCTCCCGGTGCGACGTCCCGGGGTTCGCCCTCGCCAGGCTCGCACAGTCGCAGGTCCATGCCGACGATCGGCTTGCCGATCGAGGCGAGCAGGTGTGTGCTGCCGTTGACAGCCCGCCGGTGGTCTTCCACGGTGAGCGCAGTCTGGGTGCCGGCCTCGGTGCCGGCCCCGAACGGCTGCAGGAAGTCGCAGCCGAAGACGTCCATCGCCTCGCGTAGCAACGGCAGCGGCATCGGCGCGCCGCCGTACGCGATGGAGCGCAGTTGGGAGAAGTCGGTGTCGCGGACCCGTGGATCCCTGAGCAGCGTGTTGATCATCGTCGGTACGAGGAACGCGTCGGTGACCTGCCCCGATCCCAGCCAGGACAGCACTTCGCCGGCCTCGAAGTCCGGCAGCAGCAGGGATGTCGCACCGCGGGCCACCTGCGTGAGCACGAAGTACATCCCGGAGATGTGGAACATCGGCGCCGCTGAGTAGTGCGTGCTGTCCTCGCGCAACCCCCGCATGAGCAGCGTCGATCGCATGTTCTGCTTGACCACGGCCTGGGAGTGCAGGACGCCCTTCGGCTTCCCCGTCGTGCCGCTGGTGTAGGCGATGCAGGCCAGGTCGGAGTCGTGGACGACGACGTCGAGCTCCTCGTCCCGTCCACGGGACAGCAGCTCCTCGTAGCCCGGGTCGTCCAGGACGACGCGGCCGATCAGTGACCCGGCGTCGGCGCGGTCGGTGACTGGCTGGTTGCGGCTCGCGTGGAAGAGCAGCCGAGGCTGCGAGGCGTCCATCAGCACCTGCAACTCAGCGGCGTTCAGCCTGAAGTTCATCGGCATGAAGACGGCGCCGAGCTTCATGCAGGCGAGCAGTGCCTCCAAATACTGCTGGGAGTCCGAGGAGAAGAGCGCCACCCGGTCACCCGGCTGGACCCCACAGTCGTTGATCGCGGTCGTCAGCCGGTTGACCCGCGCGTTCAGCTCGGTGAAAGTGACCGGTTGGTGCGGTCCCAGCACGGCGATCCTGTCCGGGTAGTTGCGTCCGGCCAGTCGCAGCCAGTCGCCCGTGCGCAGCGGGCGAGTCCTCGGGAGGGTGGTGGGGATCATGTCAGCTCACTTCACCAGGAACCCGGCGTCGATCGGCAGGGTCGCTCCGGTGACGTAGCGCGCCTCGTCCGAGGCCAGCCACAGGACCGCGTTGCTGACGTCGACCGCTTCGACCCAGGGGACCGGCATCGCGTTGATCGTCTGGTACGCCGCCGCCGCCTGCTCGCGGGTCGGGTCGTCGACGCCCGGCATGAACAGGTGGTAGGCGGCCTTCAGCATGGGGGTGTCGACCGAGGTCGGGTGAATGGTGTTGACCCGGATGCTGTGCCGCGCGACCTCGTTGGCCAGCGTGCGCATGATGCCGACGACCCCGTGCTTGCTGGCGGTGTAGTGCGCGGTGTTGAAGACCCCCTTCAGCCCGCCTGCGGAGGAGGTCAGGATCACGGAGCCGCCGCGGCCGCCTTCCATGATGGCCGGGATCGACGCGCGGACGGTGTGCCAGACGCCGGTGAGGTTGACGTCCAGGGTGTCGTGCCACTCCGCTTCGGTGATCTTCCACGTGAGGCCGTAGACCGCGATCCCGGCGTTCGCGCACACGATGTCCAGTCGCCCGAACCGGTCCATGGCCTGGGCGACGGCGTCCTCCATGTCGGCCAGCGAACGGACGTCGGCCTTGCAGGCGACCACGCGCTGGCCGGTCTCCTCGACCATCTCGACTGTCCGGGCCAGGTCGTCGTCGCTTGCGAGCGGGTAGTGCGGAGCGGTCGTCTCGAGGTCCTCGCAGGCATCCACCAGGACGATGTCCGCGCCCTCGGCGGCGAGCCGCACGGCGTGCGAACGTCCCTGTCCGCGTGCCCCGCCGGTGATGAGCGCCACCTTGCCCTCGACCCGTTTCATGCCGTCGGTCGTCCTTCCTGGAGCAGCTCGGTCTTGAGCAACTTGCCGGTCGCGTTCCTCGGCAGCCGGGCCTCGATCCGGAACTCGGCGGGAACCTTGTACGCCGCGAGCCTGACGCGGCAGAACGACCGAGCGAGTTCGGCATCGAAGCCGGCCTGCGCGGCGTCCTGGGTGAGGACGACGTGCGCCCGGACGATCTGGCCCCAGCGCTGGTCCGGGACCCCGACGACGGCCACCTCCCGGACGCCGGGACAGCGGCTGAGGACCTCCTCGATCTCCTTCGGGTAGATGTTCTCCCCGCCGCGCAGGATCATGTCGTCGCGCCGTCCCTGCAGGTACAGGAAGCTCTCCTCGTCGGCACGAGCCAGGTCCCCCGAGCGGACCCAGCCGTCGCGCTGCGCCCGCGCCGTCTCCTCGGGGTGATCGAGATATCCGGACATGCACGCGTCCGCCCTGGTGGCGATCTCGCCCACCGCGCCGGCGGGGACGTCCCGGAACTTCTCGTCCACCAGACGCAGGTCGACGCCGAACCCCGGCCTGCCGATCGAGCCGAGCAGGTGCTCTTCGCCGTCCAGCGCCCGGCGATGGTCCTCGGGAGTGAGGACCGTCTGGAGGCCCGCCTCGGTGCCGGCGCCGAACATCTGGATGAAGTCGCAGTCGAAGGTCTCCATGGCACGCCGCAGCAACGGCACCGACATGGGCGCGCCGCCGTACACGATCGACTGCAGCGCGGAGAAGTCGGCGTCAGCGACCGCGGGCAGGTCCAGCAGGGCACCGATCATCGTGGGCACGAGGAACGCGCCATGGACCCGACCACTGCCGAGATGCTCCAGGACGGTCGCGGCCTCGAACTGTGGCAGGAGCAGAGAGGTCGATCCACGCATGACTCCCGCCAGCGCGTACAGCCGCCCGGAGATGTGGAAGAGCGACGACGCCGAGTAGTGCACGGCCCCCTCGGGCAGGCGCCGCTCCACGATGCTCTGCATCGTGCCGTACTTGGTGAATGCCTGGCTGTGCATGACCGCCTTCGGCGTCCCGGTCGTGCCGCTGGTGAAGGCCAGGCAGGCGAGGTCGTTGTCGTCGACCTCCGTGTCGATCTCCTCGTCGACCCCGCGCGCCGCCCACGCCTCGTAGTCGCTTCCCAGGCTGTCTGTGCTGTCCAAGCAGACGGTCTCCTTGATCGACGTGGCGCGTACGCCGGAGACCAGGTCCGCGTAGCGACGCCCGTAGAAGAGGGAAGCGGGCTCGCAGACGTCCAGCAGTCTCTGGAGCTCGGCACCGGTCAGGCGCGGATTCAGCGGCACGTAGACGGCGCCGAGCTTCATGCAGGCGAAGACGACCTCGAGGTAGCGGTGGGTGTCGTTGGCGAAGATCGCGACCCGGTCGCCCCGGGAGATCCCGGCGTCTCGCAGCGACGTCGCGGCGCGGTTGACCCTGCTGTTGAACTCGGCGAAGGTGAGCTCGCGCCCGTCGGCGATCAGCGCGATTCGGTCGGGACAACGCCGTGCGCTCAGCCGCGGCCAGTCGCCGCAGCGGACAGTGGGGGACAGGGGCAGCGGCATCATGGTGAGCGACGCTTCCTCCCGTACGGCTGCCGGCATCTAGAGGGCGAACCCGGCGGCGGTCAGGGCCGCCTCGGCCACGGCCTGGTCCTCGCTGTAGTGGCCCCCGGACAGGCCGAGCCCGCCGACGAGCACGCCGTCGACCCGCAGCGGATATCCACCGCCGACGGCGGTCAGGCGCGGCCGATGTGCGATCTGGGCGACACCGGCGTCGGCGTCGAGGAACTCGCGCCATGCGTGGGTCGGAATGCCGTAAGCGACCGACGTCCACGCCTTGTCGATCGCGATGTCGACGGAGAGCAGGGGCGCCTCGTCCATCCGGGTGAACGCCTTCAGCTCGCCGCCGGCGTCGACGACGGCGATCACCATGGACTTGCCCTGCGCGGTCGAGGCCTGGACGGCCTGGTCGATCAGTCGAGCCGCCGCGGCGGACGAGATGGTCAGCTTGCTGACGGTCACATCGGTCATGGAGTCCTCCCGGAGAGGTTGCGGATGGGTGGTCGGATGAGATCCATGCCAGGCAGGCCGCCGTCGGCGCGCCATCGGGCAAGCAGGTCGAAGTAGGCGAGCGGACCGTCGCCGAAGTCGACATCGGCCGGAGACTTGCCGTCTGGGTCACCCTCATGGTTGAAGCGGCCCGGTGTGCAGGAGCGCCAGAACGCGAGCATGTTGCGGGATCGGTCCAGGAGGGTGTCGACCCACGCGTTCTCGGCCTCGGCCGTCAGCGAGAAGCCCGTGGCACCACGTTCCGCCACGGCACCGACGATGTGGCCGATGTGTGCGGCGCACTCGGACAGGTTGTGGGTGAAGTTGGTGGTCACCGTGCCCTGGGAGTTGGGTCCGGGGATGATGAGCAGGTTCGGGAATCCGTGGGTGGTGATCCCGTGCAGGGTGCGCATCCCGTCTCGCCACTTCTCGGCGAGGGTCAGGCCACCGACGCCGTGCAGGTCGAAGCCGATCCGCTCGACGTACGGCGTCTCGGTCTCGAATCCCGTGGCCCAGATCAGGCAGTCCAGCGGATAGTGCTCGCCGTTGACCACCACCCCGTCGGCGACGACGCACTCGAGGCCGACACCGGCGGTGTCGACCACGTGCACGTTCGGACGGTTGAACGTCGGCAGGTAGTCGTCGTGGAAGCCCGGTCGCTTGCACAGGTAGCGGTAGTAGGGCTTGAGCAGGGCTGCCTTCCGCGGATCGGCCACGGTCGAGTCGATCCGGGCATGGATGCGCTCCATCTGCTCCAGGTCGGCCAGCTCGGCGGCATGGGCCCGGTTGGTGGCTCGGGGGAACCGTCCCGGATCGGGGCGCAGGAGGGCGGTGAAGAGGCGGCTGAGGTCGTCGTCGACGAGGTCACGATCGACCTTCGCGCCGGCGGTGACCTCGGTGAAGTTCCGCATCCGCTCGGCCTGCCACCCGGGCTCGAGGCCGGCCACCCACTCGGGGTCGGTGGGACCGTTGTGTCGCGCATCCACGGTGGACGGCGTCCGCTGGAACACGTGGAGGGTCCTGGCCCAACGACCCACGTGGGGCACGGCCTGGAGTGCGGTCGCGCCGGTGCCGACGACGCCGACTGCCTTGTCGGCGAGGCCGTGGAGCTCGCCGTCGTCGGCACCACCGGTGTAGTCGAAGTCCCAGCGGCTGGTGTGGAAGGAGCGGCCGGCGAAGCTCTCGATGCCCGGGATGGCAGGCAGCTTCACCTTGTCCAGGGAGCCGATGGCCAGCACGAGGTACGTCGTCCGCATCCGGTCACCCCGATCGGTCACCACCTCCCACTGGTCTTCGCTCTCGAGCCAGGTGGCGCCGGTGACGCCGGTGTGGAACAGCGCCGAGTCGTAGAGGTCGAACCTCCGGCCGATGGCCTGGGCGTGGGCGAAGATCTCCGGAGCCGAGGCGTACCGCTCGGTCGGCATCGTGCCGACCTCTTCGAGCAAGGGCAGGTAGATGTACGACTCGACGTCGCACTGTGCGCCCGGATAGCGGTTCCAGTACCAGACGCCGCCGAAGTCCCCGGCGCGGTCGACCACGCGGATCTTCCGCAGCGGCGTCTGCTGCTGCAGCGCTCTCGCGGTCAGCAGGCCGCCGAAGCCCGCGCCGACGACGATCGCGTCCACCACGTCGTGGAGCGGCTCGCGCGGCTCGACGGGCCCGTAGGGATCCTGGCGGTAGCCCGCGAGCTCTCCGGTGAGGTCGAGCGTGGTCGCCCGCGCAACGCCCACTCGCCTGGCCCGCTCCTCGGCGTACCGGCTGCGGACGTCGTCCAGGTCGACGCGGTCGGGATCGAACTCGCCCATGCTCTTCCTTGTCCCGCTCCAGCCCTCAGTTGTCGGTCTCGATGACGCACAGGGGGGCGCGCACCTCGACGACGTCCCCAGTGTGGACGGTGATGTCGCGGACGACGCCGGAGACCGGTGCGGGGAGGATCTGCGTCGCCTTCTCCGCCTCGATCTCGACGAGGTCCGCCCCCTCCTCGACCCGTCCGCCCT
The DNA here is from genome assembly GCF_042666375.1 of Nocardioides sp. GCM10030259. Taxonomy (NCBI): domain Bacteria; kingdom Bacillati; phylum Actinomycetota; class Actinomycetes; order Propionibacteriales; family Nocardioidaceae; genus Nocardioides; species Nocardioides sp. GCM10030259. The sequence goes on from NZ_JBHTDF010000025.1 coordinate 588,061, forward strand.
CCTCGACATACCAGTCGATGATCTCGGCGTCGCTCATTCCCATCGACAGCTGCGGCAACCGCACTTCGGTACGCATCGGGATCGGTCCTCTCCTGGTGGCTTGGGAATCAGACGGCGAGCACCTGCCGCACGGCGGCGAGTACCTTGTCCTCGTTCGGATAGATCAGCTTCTCGAGCGCCGGGCTGAACGGGACGTGGGTGTCATCGGTGGTCACCCGCGCGATCGGGGCACGCAGGGACGAGAAGCACGTCTCCACCAGATGTGCCGCGATCTCGCTGGCGGCGCTGCAGGTCCGGTTGGCCGGGTCGACGACGACGCATCGCCCGGTGCGGCTGACCGACTCCTCGATCGTCGGCCAGTCCATCGGCACGAGAGTGCGTGGGTCCACCACCTCGCAGCTGATCCCCTCGCTCGCCAGCGTGTTCGCGACCTGCAGGCCGAGATAGACGCCCTGCCCGATGCCGACGATCGTCACGTCCGTACCGGACCGCGGCGTGGCCGCGACGCCCAACGGCACGAGATGATCGGCACCGTGGTCCGGCTTGGTCGCGCGGCCCTTGCGGCCCCACAGGTTGGCGTCCTCGAAGCACAGCACTGCGTTGTCGTCGCGGATCGCGGACTTCAACAGGCCCTTGAGATCAGCGGCGTTGGAGGGGACGACGATCTTCAGCCCCGGCACGTTCATGAACATCGGATAGGGCCGGTCGGCGTGGTGACCGGCGGTCCCGCCGTGGTAGTACAGCGCCGCGCGCACGACGACCGGCACCCGCGCCTGCCCGCCGAACATGTAGCGCACCTTCGCGAGCTGTGAGACGAACTGGTCCATCGCCCCGAAGACGAAGCTCGCGACCGTCAGGTCGACGACGGGTCGGAGCCCGGCCAGCGCGGCTCCGGCAGCGAGCCCGATCGAGCCGGCCTCGGAGAGCGGCAGGTCGCGCACCCGGTCAGGCCCGAACCTCGCCAGCACGCCGTCGGACGCGCCGAAGACGTTGGCGCGAAGGTCCTGCCCCATCAGGATGACCCGCTCGTCGCGTTCCATCTCCTCGGTCTGCGCCTGGTTGATCGCCTGCAGATAGCCGAGCTGAGCCTCTCGGCCCACGCGCCCGCGGGTCTCAGTCGTGGTCATGCGAAGAATCCTCACGATGGGGTGAATCCGCGTAGACGTCGGCGTACGCCGCCTCAGGTGGCGGATAGGGGCTGTCCTTGGCGAACTGCACCGCCTGGGCGACCTCGGCCTCCACGCTGGCGCGCACCGCGGCCACCGTCTCGTCGTCGGCCAGGCCCCAGATGGCGAGCCGGTCGACGAACAGGGGGATGGGGTCGACCGACGGCCACCGGTCCACGTCCGACTGGTCCCGGTACGGCGCGGGCACGCTCAACCCGTAGGCGTGCTCACCGAACCGGTAGGTCTTCGCCTCGATCAGCGAGGGCCCCTCGTTCGCGCGGGCCCGCGCCACGGCATCACGGGTGGCGCGGTAGACGGCCAGCACGTCCTGGCCGTCGACCACCACGCCCGGCATCGCGTACCCGGCCGCGCGCAGGGCGATGTCGGTCACCGCCGTCGTGTCGGACATCGTCGCGCTGACCGCCAGGCCGTTGTTCTCGCAGAAGTAGATCACCGGCAGCCGCCAGGCACCGGCCATGTTCGCGGACTCGTGGAACACGCCTTCGTTGGCCGCGCCGTCCCCGAAGAAGCAGAGCGCGACCTGACCGGACTTCCTGACCTGCGCCGCCAGCGCAGCGCCGGTGGCCACGGGGATCGCGGACCCGACGATGCCGGACTCGCCCAGGCTGCCGATCGAGAAGTCGGCGAGGTGCATGCTGCCGCCCTTGCCCCCACAGACGCCCGTCGCCTTGCCGAGCAGCTCGGCCATCAGCGCGTCGAGGCGAGCACCTTTCGCGATGGGGTGGCCGTGCGAGCGATGGTTGCCGGTCATGTAGTCATCGCCGGTCGTCGCCATGCAGGCCCCGACGACAGCGGCTTCCTGACCGATCGAGAGATGCACCATCGCCGGCAGGTCGCCGGCGTGGAAGAGCGCGATGGTGGCCTCTTCGAAGAGCCGTACGGCGTACATCCGCCGCAGCATCTCCAGGGCGAGCTCACGCCCGGATTCTCCTGCGAACTCCGACGGCAGCTCGGTGGCCACCCCGGCGCTGGTCGTCCTCATGCGGGATCCGATCATTCCGTGGGATCGGGCCGTGCGTCAGCACAGCCGTTGACGATGAAGGGTGTCGCGTCTTAGCGTCTGCGTCAACACGAACGATGACAAATGTCGGCTGGTGGACCTCCCGGAACGGCTGGTGGCACCTGATTCATCGAGAGGCTTCGCGTTGTCACGACACCAAGGCACCCGGATCGCTGACTGGATCAGGATCGCGGCCGACGCCCGCCCCGAACGCACGTGTTTCGCCACCGAGCAGGAGGTCTTCACCTTCGCCCAGGTCAACAGTCGGGTGAACGCGGTCGCAAACGCGATGCGGCAGGCCGGCATCGGACGGGGCGACCGGGTCGCCCTGTTCGCCACCGACACGATCGGCTACCTCGAGACCGTGCTGGCCAGCATGAAGGTCGGGGCCGTCTACGTGCCGCTCAACTTCCGGCTCGCACAGCCCGAGCTGCAGACGCTGCTCGACGCCGCCGAACCGAAGGCGCTGTTCTTCTCCGACCGCTACACCGACATGGTCCGTGCCGCGGACACGTCGGGCATCACGATGTACGTCAGCTACGACTCGAACTCGGGTGACAAGAGCTATGACGAGCTGCTCGCCGGTCACCCGGACGAGGAGATCGACGTCGCCGTGGACGACAGCGACCTGGTGTGCGTGGCGTTCACGAGTGGAACAACCGGCTTGCCCAAGGGCGTCATGCACTCGCAACGGATGGTCAAGCACCTGACCGCGCAGTGTCTCGTCGAACGCCGGATGACCGACCTGACCTTCCACTACACCGCAGCACCTCTCTTCCACGTCGGCGGCCTGATCTACACGTTGGCCGGCGTCGCCCACATGCACAGCTCGCTGGTGCTCCCCGGGTTCGACGCCCCCACCGTCGCGGACTGGATCCTGCACGGTGGCCTGGACGGCATCTTCGTGGTTCCGACGATGCTCGACACGCTGCTCGACGAGCCCGCCCTCCAGCCCGAGGCCGGTGCCAAGGTCGGGACGCTGAAGTCGATCGCGTACGGCGCGGCCCCGATGTCGCCTGCGCTGCTGCGCCGGGCGCTGGACGCCTTCGACTGCGACTTCCTCAACGTCTTCGGCGCCGGCACCGAGGCCGGTCTGCAGACCTCCCTCACACCCGAGGACCACCGCCTGGCGCAGAACGGGTACGAGCACCTGCTCGGCTCCATCGGCAAGCCCGTCACGGGCGTGCTGATGCGCCTGTGCGACGACGAACTCAACGACGTACCCGACGGCGAGGTCGGCGAGATCGTCACTCGGTCGGACGCCTGCATGACGGGCTACCTCGACCAGCCCGAGGAGACCGCCAAGGTCTTCGTGGACGGTTGGTTCCGCAGCGGGGACATGGCCTACCGGGACAAGGACGGCTACTACTACCTGAGCGGTCGCAAGCGCGACATGATCATCCGGGGCGGGGAGAACATCTATCCGGTCGAGATCGAGGACGCCCTCGGGGGACATCCCGCGATCCGCGAGATCGCCGTCGTCGGGGTGCCGGACGAGCACTGGGGAGAGGTCGTCCGCGCCCACATCGTGCTCGAGCAGGGTGCCGAGTTCGACGAGGAACAGGTCCGCGAGTTCGCGCGCGAACGGCTCGCGGCCTACAAGATGCCCGCGACCTTCTCCATCGACCGGAGCCTGCCGCGCAACGCCAGCGGCAAGGTGCTCAAGCGGGAGCTGCGAGTGCGATGACGATCGCACTGGTCACCGGAGCCGGCCAGGGCATCGGTGCGTCGGTGGCCAGGCGTCTGGCTGCCGACGGTGTCGCGGTGGTGGTCAACGACCGCCAGGACGACCTCGCCGACCGGACCGTCCATGCCATCGCCGCCGACGGGGGAGCCGCGATCGCCGCCACCGGTGACGTGTCGTCGGAGGAGACCGCGAGCTCATGCGTGAACGCCGCGCTGCGCTGGCGAGGCGGACTGGACTACGCGTTCAACAACGCAGCGGTCCCGGGCGTCATCGCCTCGGTCTGCGACTATCCGCCGGCGACCTTCTGGCGGGTGCTGCAGGTCAATCTCGGGGGAGTGCTGACCTGCATGCAGGCCGAGATCGCGGCCATGCGCCAGCGTGGCGGCGGCGCCATCGTCAACGCCGCGTCCGCTGCCGTCTCCGGAGGAGTCGCCGGGTCCTCGGCGTACGCCGCGAGCAAGCACGCCATCGTCGGACTGACGAAGTCCGCCGCCCTGGACCACGCCATCGACGGGATCCGGGTGAACGCGGTCGCGCCGGGCCTCGTGGACTCGGGTTTCGTCGGCGAGGTCGACCAGAACCGGTTCGCGCAGGCGCATCCGATCGGTAGGGCCGCGCGTCCCGACGAGGTCGCGGCAGCAGTGTGCTGGCTGCTCTCCAACGCCTCGTCGTTCGTCACGGGGTCGGTGCTTGCCGTGGACGGTGGGCTGAGCGCACGGGTCGCGGGCCTGTGAACCCGTCGATCCATGCGCTGCTGATACCCGACCGCGACTTCTCGACCCTGCTGTCCGAGGTCCGGTGGCTGGAGCAGATCGGCGTGCCGACGGTGTGGGTCGACGATCACTTCGCGCATCCGGTCGACCCCCGGCGATCCTGGCTGGACGCCTGGAGCGCGCTCGCGGGCTGGGCGGCGACCACCGAACGGATCGGGCTCGGCACGCTCGTCTCCAATCCGGTGCTGCGCTCGCCCGCCGTGCTGGCTCGACAGGCGTTGTCGGTGGAGCACATCAGCGGTGGTCGGCTCGAGCTCGGCCTCGGCGCCGGGTACGCCGCATCCGACCATGACGCTGCGGGCGTCCCGTCGTGGTCGGCCACCGAGCGCGCGGCACGGTTCGCGAGCTGTGTCGTCACCGTCGACGCTGTGCTGCGAGGTGACTCGGCGAGGTCTGCCGATGCGAGTGAGCTTCCCGTGCTGGCCCCGCGGCCGACTCGGACGCCACGTCCGCCCCTGACCATCGCCGCGCACAGCGCCGGCTCGCTCGCGCTGGCGGCACGGTACGGCGACCGCTGGATCTCCTACGGCGGGTTCGGCCTGTCGGCGGAGGAGCATCGTCGGGTCACCGCCGCGCGCCTGGCAGGGCTCGAGGAGGCCTGTGGCCGGATCGGGCGGGATCCCGCCACGATCCGCCGCGCGTTGCTGATCGGCAGCGCGGCGACGACGCCGACGCCGATGTGGCAGTCGCTGGACTCGGCCCGGCGCCTCATCGACAGCTACAGCGCGATGGGCATCGACGAATTCGTGCTCTACTACCCTCCGCAGGCCGTCTGGCCCGCCGGTGCGGTCCAGCCGGAGGTCTTCGAGCGGCTGATCGAGGCCTACCGGTGATCCTCGGTCGCGAGGTGGTGGTCGATCTCCTCGAATACGTCGTCGGGGACGGGGCCGGCCAGAAGGGCGACGTTGTCGGCCACCTCCTGCGGAGAGCGCATGCCGACGACGACGGTGCTGACGGCAGGGTGTCGCAGCGGGAAGCACAGGGCCGCCTGCGGCAACGTGACCCCGTGTCGCTCGCAGATGACGGCGAGAGCGCGCGCCCGCTCGATGTCCGCCGCTCCTGCCGCGCGATAGCCGTACGGCGCGGCGGGATCCGGGGAGTGCTGGGCCAGCAGGCCGGAGTCGAAGGGTGCGGCGGCATGGACGCGCACCCCGAGGTCGGCGCAGCGACCCAGCAGAGGCAGGGCGTCGCGTCGGGTCAGGGTCCAGGCCGCCGCGATCATCACGTGCTCGATCTCGGGGTGCTCCGCGAGACGGAGCATCGCGTCGGGACTCGTGGAGGCCGCGCCGATGCTCGCGATCTGACCTTCCTCCCTGGCCGCGACGAGGGCGGGGATCGCCTGCCCGGCGACCACGTCCGCAGCCAGCTCCGGATCGTGGAGGAAGGCGATGTCGACGTGCTCCCGCCGGAGCCGACGCAGGCTGGCGGCGAGCGAGGCCCGGACCCCGGCGCCGGTGAAGTCGAAGCCTCCGCCGCCCCGTGGAGCGTCCGGCGTGAGCGGCCTGGCGTAAGGGTTCGGGGTCGTCATCCGGGTTCGTCCCACCTTGGTGGCGACCGTGGCCGCGTGGGAAGCGTGCGTCGATGCGAGGGCAGCCCCGAGCAGGGACTCGGCAGTCCCGTCGCCGTAGCTCGGTGCGCTGTCGAATCGGCGAAGACCTGCCGCCAGCGCCGCCGTGAGCGTCTCGCTCCCGCTCGTCGGGTCGCCGTCGGCGGCGTAGCTGCCGATCGGGCCGGTGCCGAACGTGATGTCATCGACTCGCAATCGAGCCTCCCTTCTCCAGTGCGTCTACATTAGCGTTGACGAGGATTGGGACATGGTCGATCTCAACGGTGACCGCGTGATCATCACCGGGGCAGGGCGTGGGCTCGGGCGGGCCTACGCGCTCGCCGCGGCGGGAGCCGGTGGCAAGGTCGTCGTCAACGACCGGGATGTCGCCGAGGCTCGGGCCGTGGCCGCTGAGATCGTGCGAGCCGGCGGGGTCGCCGTCGCCTCCCGGCACGCGGTCGACCAGCCCGGAGAAGCGCGGGGGCTCGTCGACCTGGCCGTCGCGGAGCTCGGCGGGCTGGACGGTCTCGTCCTCAATGCGGGTCTCTACCACGAGGCTCTCCCATGGCAGGAGGACGTCGACCTCGCCGATCGCGACGTGCGCGTGAACGTCCTCGGCGCCATCAATTGCCTCACGGCCGCGTCGGCGGTCATGGTCGAGGCCGGTCGGGGGTCGATCGTCGTCGCCTCCTCCGCCGGGCTCCTCGGATCGCGCCGGATCATGACGTACGCCGCGACGAAGGGAGCCGTCGCGTCCCTCGCCTTCGCCAGTGCGCTCGATCTTGCCGAGCACGGCGTACGGGTGAACGCGATCGCACCCGTGGCCATCACCCGGATGACCCGCGGTGCCGTCGGCCGCCGGGTCGTGCCGGTCGGCGCCGGCCAGGCGCTGCTGGCCGGCGTCGAGCAGCGAGCCCCGGAGCGTGTAGCTCCGCTGGTGACCTACCTGCTCAGTGACGCGGCACGGGGCGTCACCGGCCAGCTCATCCGGTTCGACGGGAACCGGCTCGCCGTGTTCAGCCAACAGGCGGTTGCCGACCTCCCGGGTCTCAGTGCGGATTCGTGGACGACCGACTCCATCGCCGCGGCCTTCGGTGGGCCGCTCGCCGGCGCTCTGTCTCCCTTCGGCGTCGAGCGCATGCCGGCGGATGCGGCGGCGTCACACCCTCGCTAGAAGCTGGGTCATTCCGTCAGCGCGAGCGTTGACAGCACTCCGTGGCGCCGGTACTGTCGCCAGCCGAGGCGGGCAACCTACTCGGTAGAATGTGCCCGCGGACCAGTGGTCGAAGAGGAGAGAGATGTCCGTCATCTGGAGCCCGCAGCGCGACCCGGAGACCGAGAAGTGGCTCGCGATCGCCGACGACGTCAGCCGTAACCACTTCGAACCGCTGGCCGAGGAGCTGGACCGCGACCAGCGGTACCCCTGGGAGAGCGTCGAGCGGCTTGTCGAGACCGGCCTCGCGGCACTCTTCGTACCGTCCGAGCACGGCGGCCACGGGGCGTCGTTCGAGACGACCTGCGCCGTCATCGAACGGGTGTCGCGGGGCTGCGCCTCGACCGGTGCGATCCTCGCAGCGTACGCACTCGGCGGCACCCCGTTGGTGCTGGAAGGCACCGCCGAGCAGCAGCGCACCTACCTCGGCGGGCTCGCCGAGGGTCGGGCGGTGAGCTTCGCGCTCACCGAGGTCGGAGCCGGCTCCGACGCGGCAAGCATCCGGACCGTGGCCGAGCGCGAGGGCGACGGATGGCGGATCCGCGGCGAGAAGATCTACATCGGCAACGGCGGCGCGTCGCGGTACTACGTCGTGTTCGCGATCACCGATCCAGCATCCGGCGCGCGCGGGATCACCGCGTTCATGGTCGACAAGGAGGCCGACGGGGTGGTCATCGACCGGTACGAGGACAAGATGGGCATCCGCGGAACGCTGACGAGCAACCTGAAGCTCGACACGGTCGTCGACGACGAATCGATCCTCGGCGAGCTCAACCGAGGCATGCGCCTGGCCATGAAGACCCTCAGCGCGGGCCGCATCTCGGTGGCGGCGCAGTCGGTCGGCGTCGCCCTCGCGGGCTACGACGTCGGCGCCGCCGAGGCCACGCGGCGACAGACCTTCGGGCAGCCCATCATCGACAACCAGGGGATCTCATTCCCGCTGGCCGACGTGGCGACCGAGATCACCGCCGCTCGCATGATGACCAGCGAGGCGGCCCGCGCCTACGACCGCGGCGACGACGTGTCGACGATCGGCGCGATGGCGAAGCTCTATGCCAGCGAGGTGAGCCACCGGGCGGTCGACGTGGCCGTCCAGGTCTTCGGCGGCGACGGATACTGCAAGCCCTGCCCCGCCGAGCGTCTGTACCGTGACCAGCGGATCCTCCAGATCTACGAGGGCACCTCCGAGATCCAGCGCCTGGTGCTGGGCCGCCAGATCAAGGCGGAGCAGGCGGCCCTTCCAGAGCGAACCTGACATGTCCGCGAACGACACCTCGACCCCGCGGCGGACGATCGGTCGCCCGGGGCCCGCCGAGGACGGTCGGTTGGCGATCCTCGAGGCCGCCGGGCGGGCCTTCGCGAGCCGCGGATACCTGGCGACCAGCATCGACGCGATCGCCGACGAGCTCGGCGCGACCAAGGGTCGCGTCTACCACTACTACCGCGGCAAGGCCGAGATCTTCCTCGACGTGGTGGTCAGCGGCATGATCGAGCTGATCGAGGAGATCGCACCCCTGGCGAGTGGATCCGGTACGCCGCCGGAGCGGATGTACGCGATGGCGCATCGCCATGCCGAGCTGATGATGATCCATCACGGCCCGCAGCGGGTGAGTGTCCAGGCCGTCGAGATGCGGACCGTGCCGGAGATCAGGGTGCACAGCGATCTGCTCGACGAGGTCCTGGAGTTGCGTCGCCGCTACGAGCGGCTCTTCGTCGCCACGGTCGAGCAGGGGATCGAGACCGGCGACTTCGACGTGCTGGACGCCGGGCTCGCCGTGAAGTCGGCGCTCGGCTCGTTGAACTGGATCCCGATCTGGTACTCGCCCGATCGCTCCGAGACCGACGACGTACCCCGCGTCGCCGCGGCATTCGCCACGTTCATCGTCAACGGCCTCAGGAAGAGGAGCTAGACCATGCCCAGCCCGCACTCGGTGGACTGCTGGAGTGAGGTCGAGACGTGGTCACGCGACCGACTCGAGGCCTTCCAGCTCGACGCTCTGCGGCGGCAGCTCGCGTATGTCGGTGCGCAGAGCGCGTTCTACCGGCGGACCTGGCGCGACATCGGCTTCGAGCCCGGAGACCTGCAGGAGATGCAGGACCTCCAGAAGCTGCCGACGCTGCGCAAGGCCGACTTCGTGGAGAGTCTGCAGCAGGCTCCGCCGTGGAGCGACCTGCTCGCGGCGTCGATGGACGACGTGAACCGGGTGCACTTCTCCTCCGGGACGACGTCGTCGCCGACCCCGGTCTGCTGGACCGCTGCGGACCTCGAGCGCTGGGCCGACCTGTACGCCCGCGCGGCGTACAGCCAGGGTGTGCGCCGTCACGACATCTACCAGAGCCTCTTCGGATTCGCGTGGTTCGTCGGCGGTCTCGGTGTCACGAACGCCTACGCGAAGATCGGCTGCACGGTCATCCCGGGCGGCTCCAGCGAGACGGAGCGGCAGATCGACGTGATGGCGACCTACGGCACCACTGCGGTCAGCGGTACGCCGTCGTTCATGCTCCATCTCGCGGAGACGGCCGAGAAGCTCGGCAGGCCGCTCACGGGCAACGACGTCCGCCGGATCCAGGTCGGCGGCGAGCCGGGTGGCGCGCTGCCGCAGACCCGCGCAGCCATCGAGGAGCGCTGGGGGGCGAAGGTCTTCGACGGGTACGGCTCACTGGAGTTCCAGCCGATCGCGTGGGAGTGCGAGCACCAGGTGGGAGGCCACCTCGCGGAGGACTTCGCGATCGCCGAGGTGGTCGATGCCGAGACCGGCGAGTCGGTGCCCGACGGATCTCCCGGGGTCCTCGTGCTCACCCATCTGGACAAGCAGGCGATGCCGTTCGTCCGCTGGTGGACCGGGGACGTGGTGGTCAGGAGCGTCGAGCCGTGCAGCTGCGGTCGCACGCTCGCCCGACTGCCCGGAGGTGTGATCGGCCGCGCCGACGACATGCTCGTCGTGCGGGGCGTGAACCTCTTCCCCAGTTCGGTCGAGAACATCGTGCGCGCGACCCCGGGCACGACAGGGGAGCACCTGATCGTCCTCGACGAGGACGTCACCGACCCCGGCACGGGCTACCTCACTGGCATCAAGGTCCGGGTCGAGGTCGAAGCAGGTCGCGAGACCGCCACGGCCGACGGGCTGGCGCGGCAGATCCGGGCGGAGCTCACGGTCCGCGCGATCGTCGAGCCCGTGCCCGTCGGGTCGCTCGAGCGCAGCACGCACAAGTCGAAGCGGGTGCTGCGGTCGACCTGACCGACGCCGAAAGCCCGCCAACCCCACGATCGGAGAACCAGATGTCCACAACTGCGGCCCGTTCAGCCTCCTCAGTCGGCGGCACGGAGGTCTACATCGTCAGCGCGGTCCGCACGCCGCACGGCCGCTACGGTGGCTCGCTCCACGACGTCCGGGTGGTCGAGCTCGGTGGCATCGCGGGTGCGGCTGCGCTCGAGCGCGCAGGAGTCGGTGCTGACGTGATCGGCGAGACCGTGGTCAGCAACTGTCGTCAGGCGGGGAACGGGCCCAACCCCGGACGCCAGATCTCCCTCGCCGCCGGTGTCGGCCAAGCCGTCCCGGCGCAGACCGTCAACATGGCCTGCGCGTCCGGTCTCAAGGCGATCCAGCTCGCCGCCCAGTCGATCGTCCTCGGCGACGCCGACGTCACGCTCGCCATCGCGGCCGAGAGCATGTCGACGATGCCGTACATCGCGCCGTACACGCTCCGGTGGGAAGGCGTTCGACGTGGCGACGTGACCCTCTCGGACGGCTGGCGCGACGGGGGCACCGATCCTTCCTGCGGCATGAGCATGGGGGAGACGGCCGAGAAGATCTCGCGCGAGTACGGCGTCGACCGCGAGGCCCAGGACGCGTGGGCGCTGCGGAGCCACACCCGGCTCGGCGAGGCGTGGAAGAACGGCGTCTTCGACGCCCAGGTCGTGCCCGTGGAGTCGGAGAACGGCACGCTCGCGATGGACGAGACGCACCGCGCGGACACCACGCTCGACCGATTGGCCAGGCTGCGACCGTCGTTCGAGGACGGTGGCACCGTGACCGCCGGCAACTCCAGCCAGATGGCCGACGGCGCCGCGGCGGTGGTGCTGGCCGGCGCGGCGGCCGTGGAGGAGCACGGCCTGACGCCGCTGGGCAGGCTGGTCTCGTTCGCCGCGGTCGGAGTGGACCCGACCGTGATGGGCGTCGGTCCGACGAAGGCGATCCCCCTCGCCCTCGAACGAGCCGGCTTGTCGGCCGACGACGCCGACCTTTTCGAGATCAACGAGGCCTTCGGTGCGCAGATCGTCCAGAACGTCCGCGTCCTGGGGCTCCCCGAGGAGAAGGTCAACGTCAACGGCGGCGGCATCGCGCTCGGGCACCCCACCGGGCAGAGCGGCAACCGGGTCGTCGTCAGCCTGGTGCACGAGCTGGCGCGCACCGGCGGCCGCTACGGCGTGGCGAGCCTGTGCGTCGGTGGCGGACAGGGCATCGCGGCCGTCATCGAGCGGGTGCAGTGATGGACCTGGGATCCTGGACGGTCTCCGTGGTCGGGCTCGGCCCGATGGGCCGCGGCATCGCGCGTGTCTTCGACCGCGCCGGCGCCTCGGTGCTGGTGGTCGACGTCTCGCCGGAGGCCACCGCGCAGGGTCTGGACCGGATCCGCGCCGAGGCCGACAAGGACGGCGAGACCGTCGAGGTGCAGGCTGCGACGCTGGAGGACGCCGCTGCCCGCGCCGACCTGCTCGTCGAGGCGATCGTGGAGAACATGGCGGCCAAGGAGGAGCTGCTCGCGGTCGCCCGCGATCACGGCGGTCCGGACCTCGTCGTCGCCTCCAACACCTCGTCCCTCTCAATCGGACAGATGGGCCGGGCGTTCGGCGACCCCGGTCGCGTCGTCGGCCTGCACTTCTTCAACCCGCCGACCAAGATGCGCCTCGTCGAGGTGATCCGCGGCGCGGCGACGTCCGACGACGTGCACGCCCTGGCGGTACAGGTCGTCGAGCAGCTCGGCAAGACGCCGGTGACCTGCGGTGACTCGCCCAACTTCGTGGTCAACCGGGTCTGCCGTCCGCTCTACTACGAGGCCCAGCTGCTGGTCGCCGAGGGACTCGAGCCGGCCGTGGTCGACGCCGCGGCGCGCGGCGCACTCGGCCACCGGATGGGTCCGCTCCAGCTGCTGGACTTCACCGGCCTGCACACCCACCTCGCGTCGTCCGAGACGGCGTACCGAGAGTTCGGCGACCCGCGCTACCGGCCCATCCCGCGAGTCCGGCAGCTGGTCCGCAACGGCATGACCGGCCGTGCCGTGGGTCGCGGCTTCTACGAGCACGAGGTCGAGTCCGCCCGCGACGCCATCAACCGGGTCACCCGCGTGGCCGTCGACCGACCCGGTGGCTCGGTGCGTGTGGAGGGCCCGGACGCCTCGGCCGTCATCCTCCACGGCGGGAGCGACTCCTCCCCGGGTGGCTCGGAGGCGGTGCTCTACGCCTGCCACCGGCCCCCGCGGCCCGAAGACGTCGACAACGTGCGCGCCCTGACAGCGACGGGACGGGTGGTGGTCGACAGCTCCGACGTCGGATGGTCCACCCACCTCCCCGAGGGTGCGGCGTGGATCAGGCTGCACACCTGGCAAGACCGGCCGTTCGCCGAGGTCGTCGACGACCAGGAGGCCGGGCTGCGGGCCCCTGCATGGGTCGATGACGTGCTCGACGCGCAGGGGGCGGACTCGGTCCGCGTACTCGCCCTCCCCGGCTTGGTCGCCGACCGCCTCGCGACGTGCCTGGCCAACGAGGCGTACGCCGTCGTCGAGGAGGGGACTGCGGAGCCCGCCGACGTGGACACGGCGCTGAGGCTGGCGATGAACCATCCCCAGGGGCCTTTGGAGTACGTCGACCGGGTCGGCGTCGCCACGGTGCACGACGGCCTCCGCTCGATGCTGGACGCGTTCGGCGACCCGCGCTACCGGCCGTCGCAGCTGATGCGCCGCCACGCGTCGGCCGCCCAGCGGGCCGCGCTGGCGACTCGATGAGCGCTCGCGACCGCGGGCGCCGAGCGGCGCCCCAGGTGCTGGCTCCCAAGTGCCTCAGCGGCATGTCGGCCATCGTCTCCGGCGCCGGCAGCGGCATCGGACGCGCCTGCGCGCTGCGACTGGTCGAGCTCGGTGCCCGGGTGACCGGTGTCGGGCGCCACGAGGAGACACTGAGCGGGACCCGTTCCCTGGCCGCCGCCCCGAAGCGGTTCGACGTCGCCGTGGTCGACGTCCGCGACGCCGAGGCGATGTCCGCAGTCGTCACGGAGGCCGGCGACCGGTACGGCATCGACGTCCTCGTCAACAACGCCGGCGGGCAGTTCTTCGCCCCGGCGACCGAGATCAGCGACCGCGGCTGGGCAGCCGTCGTCGATCTCAACCTGACGGCGGTCTTCACGGCGACCCGCGCGGCGTACCCGTACCTGGCGGCGCGCGGGGGAGTGGTCGTGAGCATGTCTCTGTCCGGGGTCGAGCGCGGTGGGATGGGGATGGCGCACTCGATAGCCGCACGCTCCGGAGTGCTCGGGCTGACCCGGACCCTCGCGCTGGAGTGGGCCGAGGACGGCATCCGCCTGAACTGCATCGGGCCGGGCACCGTCGTCACGGCAGCGCTCACCGAGGAGACGAACGACCACGTGCTCGGCAACCTCGTCGAGAAGGCGACCCCGATGCGCGCGGCCACCTCGGTGGAGGACGTCGCCGAGCTGGTCGCCTTCCTGGCCAGCCCTGCCGCCAGCATGATGACCGGTCAGCTGCTCCAGATCGACGGAGGTGCCCACCTCGGACGCGGGCTCCACATGCTGCCCGAGGTGTACGAGTGAGCGCCCAGATGGCTGAGATCGGGCTGGCGCGGCCCGTGCTCGGCCTGGTCGACGCGGTGTCGACCTACGTCCCCGACGGCACGACGGTCTACCTGGGCAACTTCGGGGCCCAGCTCTTCTGCGTCGGTCACGAGCTGATCCGCCAGAACCGCCGCAACCTCGACCTGATCGTCGCCTCGGGGGGCCTGCTGCTCGACCAGCTCCTCGGTGCCGGCCTCGTGGCGTCGGCGACGTTCGGACACTGCTGGGGACCGGTCGGTCCGCACCCGGCATGGAACTTCCGGCGCCTCGCCGAGAGCGGCGACGAGTCCGTCCGGATGCACGAGATGAGCCTGGGACTGCTGACGGCAGCTCTGCACGCCGGGGCGTGGCACGTCCCGTTCCTCCCCGTCGCGGGACTCGCCGGCACCGGCTTCGCCGACGAGGACTGGACGGACGGCATGCTCACGACCGTCTCGACACCATTCGGAGACAGCACCGTCGTCCGCGCCCTCGCCGCCGATGTGGCGTTCGTGCACGTCGACGTCGCCGACCGCCACGGCAACGCCATCATCCGTGGTCCCGTCGGTGAGGCGGTCGCCGCCGCACAGGGTGCGCACACGGTCGTCGTGGTTGCGGAGGAGGTGCTGCCGACCGGCGAGCGGCTGCAGGGCACCGCGACGCTGCCGGGCCTGATGGTGGATGCCGTCGTACCTCGGCCCGGGGCGGTCGCGCCCGACGGCGCCGTCGGGCGCTACGACCGGGACGTTACGGCGTACGAGGACTATGCGGCAGACAGCTCGTCCGTGCAGGGCTTCGAGGAGTGGCTTGCAGGGATCCGGTCCGGTCCCGACCCTCACGGCCGGCCCGTCGAGCACCTCGCAGAGGGCGCGCAGCCGTGACGCGGTACGACGAGACGGTTCTCGATTTCCTGGTCCGGGCCGCACGTGAGTTCACCCGGGGAGGCTGGGTGTTCACGGGCTTCCACTGGCCGGTCCTCGCCGGGCAGCTCGCCCACCAGCTTCCGAGCGGAGCCGGCACCCAGCCGTTCGCCCAGGTCTTCGAGGCCGGCGCCACTACTCTCGCGGCAGGCCGTCTGCTGCCGACGAGCACGACGGACTACCCCGCCTACGCGAACGCCCTCGGGTTCGAAGGTGACACCGCCGCGATGCTGCTCAGCCTCGGCCGCAGGTTCGACCGGGTGGTCCTCGACGCCAGCAATGTCGACGTCCGAGGTCGCGTGAACTCGTCGCTGATCGGACCGCGACGCCGACCGAAGGTGCGCCTTCCCGGTGGTGGGGGTGCACCCGACGTCGCGGCGCAGGCCCGAGAGCTGGTGTGGCTGAACGGCGGGCCCGGGCTCGACCGGCTGCAGTCGGAGGTCGAGCACGTGACCGCCGCGCCCGGCCCGCAGACGCTGGTCAGGCTCCACACCCGGTGGGGAGTGGTCCGGCTCGGGGGCGAACCGGAGATCGAGGAGCTGGCCGACGTCGCCGGCGTCGACGACTTCGCCCGGCACGTCGAGGGGATCGGCGTGGCATCGGGCAGCCCCACGTCCCGGCCGCGGGCCGATGAGCGAGAGCGCGCCGCGGCTGTCGCGGTGCTGGACGAGGGTCGCAAGCGGGGCTACCAGGTGGCTCGCCGGGCTGCCGTGAGGAGTTGAGATGGCACCGACCAAGGACCTCGAGGAGATCCGCGGCGTGGTCCGCGGGTTGCTGGACGAGTGGCTCGACGCCGGCCGGTTCACCCCGGCCTGCGACTCCTGGCTGCGGCGGTACAGCATCGAGTTCAGCCGGGCCATGGGAAGCCGCGGGCTCATCGGGCTGTCCTGGCCGCGGGAGTACGGCGGGGGTGCGCACACCGCCCTCGCCCGGCTCGTGGTCACCGAGGAGCTACTGCGATCCGGGGCTCCCGTTGCCGCGCACTGGATCGCCGACCGACAGATCGGGCCTTCGATCCTGCGGCATGGCACCGAGGAGGCCAAGCAGCGCTACCTGCCCGGCATCGCATCGGCAGAGATCACGTTCTGCTTGGGCATGAGCGAGACGGAGGCCGGTTCGGATCTCGCGTCGGTGCGCACCACCGCAACCCGGACTGACGGCGGCTGGTCGATCACGGGGCGGAAGATCTGGACCAGCCAGGGGCACCGCTCGACGCACGCCTACGTGCTGGCCCGTACCGAGACGAGCGACGCCAAGCACGAGGGCCTGTCGGAGTTCGTGGTGAACATGTCCGCTCCCGGCGTGGAGGTCCGGCCGATCCACGATCTCAGCGGTGAGCACCACTTCAACGAGATCACGTTCGACGGCGTGCGGGTGCCGGACGGCGACGTGCTCGGCGTCATCGGTGAGGGCTGGCGCCAGGTCACGGCGCAGCTGTCGCTGGAGCGAGGCGGGATCGAACGGGTGCTGAGCACCTACCCTCTGCTCGCCGCTGCGACCGACGCCGGACACGAGGGTGCCGCGGCCGTCGGGCGGATGCACGCTCGCCTCGCGACACTCCGTCGGATGGCGGTGGAGGTCGCCGCACGGATCGACGCCGGTGCATCGCCGGTCTTCGAGGCCGCTGTGCTCAAGGATCTCGGCACCGCCTTCGAGTGCGACGTGAACGAGTTCGCGCGTGGCTGGATGGACGTCGAGGCGAGCCTCGACGATGGCCACGCGGCACGCCTGCTCGCTCAGGGCACCCTGGCCGCGCCGGGCTTCACGATCCGTGGCGGGACTTCGGAAGTGCTGCGCACGCTCATCGCGCGCGGCGCCGGCCGCGGGTCGTCCGTCGCCGACGAGCACGAGCTCCGTGGCGTGGTCGACGACGTGCTCGACGACCGTGGCGGCGACCCCGACGTCGACGACCGCGGCACGTGGGAGCTCCTGGAGAGGCTCGGCTGGCCCGGGGTCGGCGTACCGGAGGAAGCCGGTGGCTCGGGAGGCGACCTTGCTGATCTCTCCGCGGTTGTCGAGGGGTTGGGCCGCCATGCGGTCTCCGCGCCGATTGCCGAGACGGCGGTAGCGGGCAGGGCTCTCGCCCGCGCCGGGGTCCCCTCCAAGGGCGTGCTGTCCGTCGCCGTCGGGTCAGGCACGGAGGTGACGGCGTCCTCCGACGGCGCAGACGTCGTGCTCGACGGGGTGGCGGTACGAGTGCCGTGGGGCCGGTGGGCCGACGACATCCTCGTGGCCGTCGAGCTCGACGGGCGCTCGCGGCTCGTCAGGGTCGGCCGTACGGCGCCGGGTGTCGGCGTCGACGATGCGACGAACCTCGCCGGGGAGCCGCGCGACCGCGTCACTTTCGACCGGGTCCGCCTACCCTCCTCCGAGGTGCTCACCGGCGTGGCCCCCGATGACGTCGTCGTGGACCTGGCGCTGCTGCGTGCGGTCGCGATGATCGGCGCGCTCGAGACGGCTCTCGCGCGGACGGTCGAGCATGCGCAGACCCGGGAGCAGTTCGGGCGGCCGTTGATGAAGTTCCAGGCAATCGCCGGCCTCGTGGCCTCCGCGGCCTCGCTGCACGCGCTGGCCCGGCTCGCCGTCGCGCGCGCCGTCGCCGCACGGGGCTCCGTGGACGCGTGGGCGGCCACGGCCGCAGCGCGAGTCGTGGTGGGGTCTGCAGCCACGGAGGTCGCCCGGATCGCACACCAGGTCCACGCCGCCATGGGCGTCACGCGCGAGCACCCGCTGCACCTCTCGACCCGACGGCTGTGGTCGTGGCGCGACGAGGTGGGGACCGAACGGGCCTGGGCCGAGCGCCTGGGGACATGGATCGCCGGACTGGACGAGGAGGCCCGTTGGAGATGGGTCACCGAGCGACCGACGGCCGCCACGACACCGAACCGACACGAGAACGAGGGAGCGGCATGAGCCTGGTGCAAGTCGACGAGCACGAGGATGGCGTCCGCGTCATCACGCTGGACGACCCCGACCGTCGCAATATCATCGGCCCCGAGCTGCAGACGGACCTGCATGCCGCCGTACGACGGGTGCGGGCCGACGCGGCCACGACCGCCGTCGTGGTCACCGGCGCCGGCAGCGCCTTCTGCGGCGGCGCCGACCTGCCGGCGGTGTTCGGCGACACGGGCCGGAGCGTCGCGCAGCTGCGCGACGACCTGCTCGAGGTCTACGCCTGCTTCCTTGCCCTGCGGGACCTCTCGATGCCGACGATCGCGGCGGTCCAGGGCCCCGCTGTCGGCGCCGGTCTGAATCTCGCGATGAGCTGCGACCTCCGCGTCGCGGGTCCCGACGCGTCGTTCGCCGCGACGTTCTCCCGCATCGGTCTCCACCCCGGCGGTGGGTGTACGTGGTTCCTCGTGCAGGCGCTCGGGAAGGAACGTGCGCTCCAGCTTTTGCTGGACGGCGGCGCCATGTCCGGCGCCGAGGCCGTCGCGCGAGGACTCGCGGCAACGTTGGCGGACGACCCGCTGACGGCTGCGACCGAGATGGCCCACCGGTACGCCCGTCTGGACCGGCAGCTCGCCGCCGACATCAAGCGCTCCGTGCAGATCGCGGACGACGCCGACCTGGGCTCCAGCCTGGAGTTCGAGGCCTGGGCGCAGGCGTCGTCGGCGACCAAGCCGGCGATCCAGGAGTTCGTGTCGAAGTTCCGCAAGTGAGGCGCACCGTGCGGCTGCAAGAAGGAGCAGGACGATGACCACCACGGACGACACCGCTGTCGGCCGGGCCGTGCGCAACGAGCGCGTCGGCCACGTCGAGGTGTTGACGATCAACCGCCCGAAGACGCGCAACGCGCTCAGCACCGAGGTGCTGCGGGGACTGGCGGAGGGGCTCGACGCCGCCGCACATGACGACCAGGTCCGCGCGGTCGTGCTGACCGGTGGCTCCCGGATCTTCGCCTCTGGCGCGGACCTTCGGGAGCTGCGTGACAACACGCCTTCGAGGTACCTGCTCTCCGAGCGGCAACAGGTCTGGCCGTTGATTTCGCGATTCCCCAAGCCGCTGGTCGCTGCGGTCGCCGGCTACGTGCTCGGCGGCGGTTGCGAGATCGCGATGAGTTGCGACTTCATCGTCGCCGGTGACAGCGCCGTGCTCGGCCAGCCCGAGATCAACCTCGGGATCATCCCCGGCGCCGGCGGAACCCAGCGGTGGTCGCGAGTGTGTGGTCGGTTCCGGGCCGCCGACCTCGTGATGACCGGCCGCACCCTCGATGCGTGGACCGCGCACCGCTTCGGGATGGTCCACCAGGTCGTGCCGTCGGAGTGCGTGGTCGAAGCGGGGGTCGCCCTCGCCGCCAGGTTGGCCCAGGCGAGCCCGATCGCGCAGCGACTGGGCAAGGCCGCGTTGCGGCAGGCCGAGGAGGTCGGAATCTCCGCAGGCCTCGACTTCGAGCGCTCCCAGTTGGCGGTGCTGCTGTCGACGGCGGACAAAGTCGAGGGCATCTCGGCCTTCCTCGAGAAGCGGCCCGCCGAGTTCCACGGAGAGTGAGAAGCAGATGACCGAGACAGCATCGCGATCGATCGCGTGCCCGACGATGATGGTCACGGATCGAGGCAAGGGCATGCGGCTCGACGCCGAGGACCGGACGCAGCTGACGTCCGCGCTCAAGCAGGCGGCTCGCGACCACGCATCAGCCGTGCTGCTTCGCGTGGACGGCGACGCCTGGGCGCACCGCACTCTCCGCGACGACGCGGTCGACGCCGCCGCGATCAGCGCTGGACCCCACGCCCTGATCCGGGCTGTCGAAACCGCGACGTTCTCCGTCGTCGTGCACGCGCGTGGAAAGATCTCGGAGCTAGGTCTCGCATTGTTCCTCGCCGCGGACGTGCGCATCCTCGACCGCGACGCGACGCTCGCCTTCGACGCGTCGGTTCCGCACAGCCTGTTCGTCGCCGGACTGCCCGCCGTCATCCGGCACCTATGCCTGCCGGCCGAAGACCTCCTCTGGACCGGGCGCACGCTCAACGCAGGCGAAGCAACCGCACGAGGCCTCGTCAGCGAGGTCGGCGACCTCGATCGGGCGGAGGAACTGGTGGCGCGGCTCGGATCGATCCCGGCGACCACATCGGCCCTTCGGCGTGCGCTGCGCGCCGACCGTGCCGCAGGACTTGCCGAGCGGTTGGAGTACGACGCCTGGCTGGCCGTGGCGACGGGATCGGACGATGAGTAAGGCTCTTGGACCGTGCCCGATGAGTGAGGCTACAGACGATCCACTGCCCCAGTGGACGGAGTTCCGTCACGTCCACGAGAACGACTGCACCTGCTGTCGGTGTGTCGCCGGAGAATCTCGGCGGCGGATCGCCGACGCCCTGGAGCGAGAAGGCGATGCACGTGCTGCTTGGCTGTACCGAAGTTTCATTTGCTGAGCGAAGTGGGGCGGACCTCTCGTCGGTCGCTCGCTCTGTTCCGGCGACTCACGCTAGCCCTGGATAGGTATCCGATGCCTTCTCATGACGGCGAGTCCTTTGCGCGAAGGCGGAGACGGAGGTTCTTACCTTCGGACACGAGGGTGATTCGTCGTGCATCTAGTTGGCCCAGAAAGTGGTCGCGTACGCGCTGGCTCCGATCGGCCACCACCACTACCGGAACCGACTATCCGACGGCTCGGAGGTCGACCTCACCGGAGACAGTTCCGGCCGGAGGAGAAGGTCGTCCGTGGCAAGGTGATCGCCCGTCCGCCGGACACCCCCCGTTGTCATCGCGAGCAGTACGAACTTCTTCGCGAGCCTGTCCTCGAGGCGCTGACCGCGAGGTCCCGGGTCAGGCGATCGAGCGATGGTCATTTTCTACGCCTTTACCACCCACCAACCCGCCCACCAGCCTGTTCACCGCCCCGCCTGCGAGGCTGGCCGAGCCGGGGGAGTGGCCGCGCCTTCTGCGCTGGCGCGGCGCGGAACGCCGGTACAACCGGCCGATGACGACCCCCACCGCCAGCACGAATCTCAGCTCGCCCCTCACCTGGCCGGCTCACCCGACCGGAGCCACCAGCTCTGATCCCGACCGGCCCTCAAGCGCCGCATTGATGCAGCCGGTGCTCGACCCGTTCGCCGGGCTCACCGAGACCGACGCGCAGCGGATCGCCGCTGCGCTGACCGCCGCGGTCACCGAGTCCACCCGCACCGTCTACGCCCACCACTGGCGCGGCTGGGAGCGCTGGTGCACCGACCGGGGCATCGCGCCGCTGCCCGCGGCGCCGGCCGCGGTCTGCGCCTACCTGGCCCACCGCGCCACCGAGGACGTCTCCGCCTCGGCCATCGACGGCGCCTGCTCGGCGATCTCCTATGTCCACCGCAGCCACGGCCACCCCGACCCCATCCAGAACGAGGCCCTGCGGCAGGTCCGTCGCGGCCTGCGCCGCACCCTGGGCACCGCACCCCGACGACTCGCCCGCCCGCTGACCACCGGCGACATCCGCCAGATCGTCGGCGCCATCGACCGCGGCAGCCTCAAGGGCGCCCGCGACGCCGCGATCATCCTGCTCGGCTACGCCTCCGCGCTGCGCCGCTCCGAGCTCACCGGCCTCACCCTCGCCGACCTCGAGCGCCAGCCCGCCGGGCTGCTGCTGCACGTCCGCCGCTCCAAGACCGACCCCGAGGGCCACGGCCATCTCGTCCCCGTCGCCCACGGCCGCCACCCCGGCACCGACCCCGTCGCCGCCCTCGACGCCTGGCTCCAGCTGCGCGGCACCACCCCCGGACCCGTGTTCGTCAGCCTCCGCCACGGAGACCTCACCCACGACCCGATTTCCGGGGAGGCCATCGCCCGGATGCTCCGCAGCCGCGCCCGCGGCGCCGGCCTCAGCCCCGAACGCATCACCGGGCACTCCCTGCGAGCCGGACACGCCACCGCCGCGGCCGCCGCCGGCGTCCCCCTCGACCGGATCGCCCTGCAGACCCGCCACCGGCGCATCGCCACCCTCATCGACCGCTACATCCGCCCCGCCCAAGCCCTCGACGTCACCTCCAGCAAAGACCTCGGACTCTAGGAAGGTCGGCGCCCCTGCCTGACGTGCGCGACGGTGCTGCACCGCGGCTCCCTTCTGTTGTCAACCGGTCGGGCGTAGCGTCGTCGTCGCGGGTCCGGGAAGTGGCTGATCCGAAGTGTCGATGTGCGGGGGCAGGTCGACCGCGCTGGATTCTTGAGACGCCCCGCAGTGCCCTCCCGGACTCGCCCCAGGTTGGTGGTCGGCGGCGAGTTGGGCGTCGGCGAGGAGCTGGCGGTAGATCGCATCCGAGATCCTGCGCTTGAGGCACCTGACTGCTTCGAGCGGCTTCTTGCCCTCGGCTCGCTTGCGCCGGTAGTAGGCACGACCTTCGGTGTCGAGGCGCAGTTGCGTGACCGCGGCGATGTGGATCATGTGGTTCATCCGACGGTTGCCGGCTCGCGAGAGCCGGTGGCGGTTCTGCTCGCCGGAGGATGCGTCGAGTGGTGCGGTGCCGGTCCAGGACGCGAACCGGTTGCGGTCGGCGAACCGCTCGACGTCGCCGACGTCTGCGAGGATGCGTGCGGCCACGACCGGTCCGACGCCGTGGATGTCCATCAGGGTCGAGCCACGGGCAAGCACGATCGCCTTCAGCTCGGCGGTGGCCTTCTTGATCTTGGCCTCGACCGCGATGAGCTCGGCGAGTTCCTCGGCGGCGGTGCGCCGGCGGGTCTTTCCGGCGATGTCACGCGGGCGGACAGACGCGAGCATGGCCTTGGCCTGGCCGGTGGTGATGTCGCGTTTCACCTGCCCTGGGAGGAGTTCGGCGAGCAGGGCCTGGAGTCGGTCGACGGTCTGGACCCGACGCCGGGTCAGGGCTTCCCGCCGGTCGGGTGAGCATCCGCAGTGCCTCGAGCTCGCCGTCGACCTTCATCACTCGCAGGGTCTTGGTGCGAACCGCGACGATCGCGATCGAGTGCGCGTCGCGGGCGTCGGTCTTGCGGTTGTGGCCGGTGTCGAACAGCCGGACGCGGGCGGCGAGTTTGGCCGGGACATCGAGGACTTGCTCGCCGGACTGGAGCAGTCGCTGGGCCAGCGGTCGTCCGACCCCGTTGGCGCCCTCGACTGCCCAGACACGGTCAGGCCAGGCTTTCGCGTAGGTGCGCATCGCGGCGTAGCCGGACTTGTCGGTGCTGAAGCGACCTGACCCCAGCATCTGCTCGTGGTCGTCGACGACCTCGATGGTGGCCGACAGCTTGTGGGGATCGACCCCGACGATGACCTGTCCCATGTGCTGCTCCCGCCTGTGCTCGATCCGATGTGGACGGCGAGGTGGGCATTACTACTACGAGCAGGGCAGTCCCTTCTTGAGCCACGCCTCGTCAGCGGCGCTCGGCGGGCTGCAAACCGATAGCGAGCCACGCCCGAGGCGGGCGGGCAGCCCAATAGCGAGCGAGCCCCGCCGAGCACCTAGACCGAGTCTGGCCAGACACCGATCCTGCCGGGAGTCTCTAGTAGCCCAGAATGACGCCGTCAATCATGCGGATTCATCCCATCGGCGGCGTACTGAGCGACGCGGCTACCGATGCGACCGCGAAAGCTCAAGGCAACCCACGTATTCCACATCTAAGTAACCGCATTGACTTACTGTAGTATCTCGTCGTAGCGTCGCTCGGCCAGTTCCACTTCTCGGGAAGGTTCTGATGAGCGATCGCGTGGTCAGTAGAAGGACGGTACTAGCAGGTGGGACCGCCGGTGCGGTGGCTCTGGGCGTGGGGTCACCCGCGGGCGCCAGCGCGGGCCAGGCGCCACCGCACACCTACCTGTCGACCTCGGGTATCCCGCATGCGGACATCGGGGACGTGGCCACTCTGCGGGCGGGCCTGGGCTGGGATCCCGGGGACCCGAACGGCATCACCCAGGAGTGGTACGACGCGCTTCAGGCGGTGTATGCGCAGATCGCCTCCGAGAAGCCGGAGGCCGTGCTTCACACCGGCGACATGGTCGAGGGGCGGTGGGGCCTCGACGCCGGGGATCCCGCCTCCACGGGGATCTTCGGTCCGGTCGGCACCGACGAGGAGCGGATCGCTGCGGTGCGGGCGGCGGCGGAGTGCTACTACTCGGAATGGTTCCGGATCCGTGACGCGTCCGGGGTGACCACCAATTGGCACTTCGGGGTGGGCGATCACGAGATCGGCGATTCGGGTAGGAACGGGATCCCGCTCGGGTTCAAGTACGACGCGATGGAGACCTTCAAGGCCGAATGGGCGCGGTTCTTCACCAAGGACTCGGCCGGCGCCAGCAAGTATCGGCTGCGACCGGTGGGGACGCCCTGGGAGGACACGGCGTATGCGGTTCGCCTCGACCCCCTCACGTTGCTGGTCACCGTTGATCCGTTCGTGAAGCGGCCGGATGTCGTCAAGGCATCGGTTGAGGGCGAGCAGCTGGACTGGCTCGACGACGTACTCACCAGCCAGCGTGATGACGGGATCAAGCACATCCTGGTGCAGTCCGAGAGCCCGGCGTTCGGGCCCAACCGGGCCCGCAACACCTCGCAGATCACGATGGAAGGCGGATCGTCCTCCGCGTTCTGGCAGGTGCTGCAGAAGCATCGGGTGGACCTGCTGCTGTGCGCAGAGTTCCACGACATCACCGCGC
This sequence comes from Nocardioides sp. GCM10030259, assembly GCF_042666375.1. Lineage (NCBI taxonomy): Bacteria > Bacillati > Actinomycetota > Actinomycetes > Propionibacteriales > Nocardioidaceae > Nocardioides > Nocardioides sp. GCM10030259. Next base: position 612,794 of record NZ_JBHTDF010000025.1, read on the forward strand.
ACCACGACCCCGTCACGCAGGCCACGCCGTTCCAGATCGTGCACGGCGGCAACATCATGTCGGCGCGGGCGGTGAACTACCTGATCATCAAGACCTTCCCCACGCGGATCGAGCTCGAGCTGAAGCGGATGGCCGACGCCGTCAACCTCGAGCCCGGCATCACACTGTGGCAGACCGATCGGAACGCCCCGGCAAGGATCGCCATGACTCCGGGAGCCGTTTCGGTCGGCACCATGACCATCAACAAGATCGGGCCCCGTCCGACGCTGACCAACCGAACCGGGCTCTTCACCGAGTACGTGCCCTGAGCATCCAGCCCCGCTTACCAACCTCGGGAGGTCCGCATGCACGGCATCCGTCGCCGCCACTACGCCCTGATCGCCGCTGCCATGGCGGTCGTGTCGCTGGGTGTCATGACGGGCATCAGCTCGCCCGTCTCCTCGGCCCGGCCCGCGATAGTCGCGGCAGCGGAAGACAGACCCAACATCCTCGTGGTCACAGTCGACGACATGCGCGAGGACGAGCTCGCCTACATGCCGCAGACTCGCGCGCTGCTCGGTGACGAGGGCGTGCAGTTCGTCAACTCGTTCTCCCCCTACCCGCTGTGCTGTCCGGCGCGTTCGTCGTTCCTCACCGGCCTCTACACCCACAACCACCGGGTATGGAGCCATGAGGAACCGTGGGGATTCAAGGTCCTGCGCGACGACGAGACGCTGCCGGTGTGGCTGCAGCGGGCCGGCTACCGCACCCACTTTCTCGGCAAGTACCTCAACGGGTACGGCGCCCAGCCTGCCCCGGACGGATCCTCCGACAACTCCAGGACCTACATTCCGCCCGGCTGGTCGGACTGGCGCGGCGCCATCGATGGCGGCCTCGGTGCCGGCCATCCGAAGGATGGTGGCACCTACCGCTTCTTCAACACCACGCTCAACGACAACGGCGAGTTCTACCTCGAGCCCGGCGTCTATCAGACCGACGTCTTCGGCGGCCTGACCGAGGACATCATCACCGAGGAGGCTGGCGACGCCCGGCCGTTCTTCGCCTGGGTCAACTACGTCGCGCCCCACCACGGCAACCCCCGCGAGCCCGACGACCCGGGACCGATCACCCGCGACGACGGGAAGGTGACCCAGTTCTCCACCACCGCCCGACCGGCGAGCGTGCGCGGCCGCTTCGACGACGTACTCACCAAGGCACCGGGCGCGGCGGGCGAGGACGACGTCAGTGACAAGCCGGTGTTCATCCGCGACCTGCCGCCCCTCAACGCCGCCGAGCAGGCGGGCCTGCTGGAGACCGCGCGTCAACGCGCCGAGGCGATCTCGCTGGTCGACGACGAGGTCGCGCGCACCGTTGCCGCCCTCAAGCGCACCGGCCAGCTCGAGAACACCATCCTCGCCTTCACCTCCGACAACGGCTACTTTCTCGGCGAGCACCGGATCCGGCAGGGCAAGATCCTCCCCTACGACCCCGCGTTACGGGTACCCCTCCTGATCCGCGGCCCGGGCATCCCGGCCGGCGAGGTACGGCACGACCCGTTCACCTCGATCGACTTCGCACCCACGATCCTGGCCGCGGCCGAAACCAGCGTGGACTGGCCGCTCAACGGCGCGAACCTGTTGCCCGTCGCCCGCGGAGGAGACACCGGCTGGAAGCGAGCGGTGCTCACCGAGACCGGACCGCGCGGCACCATCGCCACCCTCGACGAGTCAGGGCCACAACTACATCCCCGCGACCCCGGCCCCACCGCGCTCCGCTACTCCCAAGGCGTGCGCACCAAGCGCTACCTCTACGTCGAGCACGCCAGCGGCGACGTGGAGCTCTACGACCTCCACCACGACCCCAACCAGCTCGACAACGTGGCCGGCGACGAGCCGTACGCCGAGGACCAGGCAGCGCTGGCTACCACCCTCGACCAACTCCGCAACTGCCGCGGAGGCGCCTGCCGAGCACCGATACCCAAGCAGCTGCAAGCGGGTCCCTGAGGCCCGTTTCGTTGAACGACCACGACCGGTCTGAGATCCGTGGCGGGCTATCTACGGGGGCCACGTCACCCCGCCGCCGTTGGCAGTTGCCCCATGAGCTGCGGGCTTGACGGCATGTCTGTCACCTACTGCTGACCCCGGGGTTTGCGGCCCGTCGCGATCGTCTCGCAGCCGTGGAACCGGGCCAAGCCCGCCGGTCGCATCGGTGCACGCCAGCGGGAACACTCCTGACCGCGGCCCTGAGTTTCCGTCCGGTCGATCTGTCGCGAGGCGCCGCCGTGCTGGTGGGGAGGAGGGCCCGGACCTACCGGGCCCTCCTCGTCCACCTCACTTGAGCCGGAAGTCCGCCCCGATGCTCGAACCATCGGCAGTGGTCAGCGAGACCCGGTAACAGGAACCTGCGGCGTCGATGGGTGTGGCCCAGTTCTGGATCCAGTGCCCATCGCTACCGTCGTATCGAAGTTGCGTGGAACCGGTCGTCGGCAGCTCCTCCAGAGGCTCCTGCAGATCGCTGCCGTCACACCCCACCTTCTGGGTGGTGAGGACCGCGCCGATGCCGGATGTCATCGCCTCCGCACCCCGGTAGACCTTGAATCTCAACGGCACGGTGGAGCCTGCGCTGACGGTGTTGACTACGTCTGATCCCATGCGCACCGGGGGTTCGAACCCGTCCAGGCGCCAGGGTGCCACGACCTCGAACGTTGCAGACCAGGCCCTCCGGCCGTCGGTGAACGTCACTGTCCCGGTATGGCTCTGGCCGGGGGCATAGGTGTGCGAACCAGAGACCGTGAAGAGTGTCGCAGCCTTGGAGTCCCTGGCGGGAACGCCACTACTGGGATTGCTTCCGGAGATGACTACCGGTTCGGGTTCACTGCCGTCCCCCCAGTCGACGGTAGCGGTGAAGCCCTCTCGCGCGCCCTTGGCGGCACTCAGCCCGGCCAGTTCGGCGCTGCCCACCCGACCGTCCATCCCCGCCCTCAGCACGGAACCGGCCACGCGGGTCACCCAGGGGACTCGACTCTCCTGGCGGAATCGTGCTCCCGCGAAGTTCCAGCGAGCTGCCCAGTACGCCAGGCGGGCAGCAAATACGTTCCCGTCACCGGTCTTCTCTTGCGGCGACCAGGCCTTCTCGATCAATGCCGCCATGGACGTCAGCTCGCGGACGGTGTTCGCCTCCAGGCCCGGTGTCGACTCGGCCCAGCTCGCACCCTCGATACCGATGATGTCCAGGTTTTGCAGGCAGTACTCGTCTTGCAGAACGGCGTTCCGATAGTCGTCCCGGACGGAACTGGGGTCCCAGTCGTAGTTGCCGAGGGCGTCCGCGGGGCCTTGGCCGTCCAGGTACGCCTGCCCGGGCGGAGACAGAATCACGCGGCGTTGATCGTCGAACCAGTCACAGCTCATGGTCGAGTTGGCGTCCGACGTCTGGTCGCGCCAGTACTGGTGCACCGAATCGGGATCGGCGAAACCGGACGGACTGGGGGTCCAACCGACCGCGGTCTTGCCCAAGGGCTCAAGGATGTTCTCCATGTCCTTGGCCCACTGCGAGTACTGGGCCTGACCGACCGCATCAGCTTCGTCCAGACCAACGCTGATCAAGGGACTGGACGAGATCGCCGCCAGTTGGGTGAGCACCTCTTCCATGAACGCGAGGGCGTTCGCGTTGTTCGGACGCGACTTGTCCGTGCAGAAGTGGTTGTCGTCGAGGCAGGAGATGTCGGGCACTTCAGCCACCGCCTTGGCGGCATGGGCCGGCCCCTCCACCTCGGGGATGACTTCCACGAATCGAGCATTGGCGTAGGACACGATGTTCCTGAAGTCCTGCTGGGTGTACGAACCGGATCGGCACGGGTTGCCGTGGCACCCGCCGGAGCCGGTCAGCCTTGCATACTTGTCGGGATCCCCGGGGGGGCCCTCGATCTCAAGCCTCCAGGACTGGCTGTCGGTGAGATGGACATGCAACTGGGAGCCCTTCATGGCAGCCAAGCCGTCGATGATCGCCTTGACCTCGGGCACGGTCAGAAAGTTCCGCGCCGGGTCGATCATCAGGCCGCGGTAACCGAATCGCGGGTAGTCGACGATCGTCGTGTCGGCGACCTGCCAAGGTCCAGTGCGTGGAGTGTTCGAGTATGCCTGCTCCGGCAACAGTTGGCGCAGCGTCTGGAACGCGTTGAAGAGTCCGTGCTCCGCGGGAGCGGTGAGAGTCACGCCAGTGGAGCTGGCCTCGAGCTTGTAGCCTTCAGCAGAGGCCAGAGCATCGCCGTCCGGCAGGCCGGGTACGTCGGCTTGCACCAGAGCGATGTCGCCTGATGCGGGTGGATCCGCGGTCACGGGCAGGACGAATCCGGTCGACGGGCGCAAGTAGCGGGCGAGCAGGTCGGCCAGCGGTTTCAATGAGTCGTCGGAGACCGCAAGCCGTGTCTGCCCGGTCAACTCGAACGGGCTTCCGGCGCCGTCGACCTGTGTGACAGGGACCGGGAGCACTCGACCCGCCTCGCCGAAGTACGTGCGTTCTGGGCCGTCCCAGACGTCAATTTCCCAAATCGAGTAGCCCCACTGGGTCGCTCGCTCAAGACCTTGCACCCGGACGAACTTGACCGGGTCCTCAACAGCCACGATGTGCGAATCGGTCGGCTCCGGTGCTCCAACGACACGGACGACGTCGATCCAGTTGGTCCCGTCCTGGGAGACCTGAATGACGTAGCGCGACGGCCGCGCCGTCTCCCAATAGATGTCGATGTGATGGATGGGGTGCGGCTCGGCGAACTCGACCTGCAGATAGTCGTTCGTAGGGTCGTACGAACACGGCTTGGGCAGGCAGTCGAGAGCATTGTCCGAGGACCACCGGGTGGACATGTCCCCGTCGATCGCGTTCGACGGTTGCCATCTCTCCAATGGCGGAACCATTGCTTGCGAGGTGGCGGTCGCCACCGTGCCGGGCAGGCGCGACAGGTTCTGCGAGTGTTCACTGTCGATCGGCCACGTCGATGGCTCGGGGGGGTCGTACGCCCCGGCGCCAGGTGGGGCCGGCGTGATGAAGGTCGGCGCAGCGCTCTGCTCCGCTGCCCCCGACGGCTGCGTACCGAGCGTCATCGACGCCGTCAACGCAACCGAGAGCAACCCGGATAACCACGCCGCTCGCTTCGCCTGATGTCTGTTCACGTGTCCTCCGACTCAATCGTTGTTTTGGGTGTCAGGTGAGTTCGATCCACTGCAGGGAGGCGTGTGGGTCGCCGACCTCAGCAATGAGGTCGACCGGCCAGTCCGTATGAGGGAAGCGCCGGGCCGGCAGCGGCCGCAGTTGGGGCACGCGCCGTCGATCCCGCAGGCCCATCCGATGTCCAGCACTTGCGGCATGTCGGGGGCCGGGGTGCGTCGTCGAGGACCTGTTCACGGTCGAGGACTGCCTCGACACGGCGATCGGCCGATCACGCGATGCCGAGAGCGAACACGTGCAGTGCGGGGACGCCTTGCTGCACGACGGCGCTGACCCGGGGCAGGGACACCGCCTCGACCTGCTTCTTCGGGTCGACGGGTAGGCCGACGAAGAACACGTAGGTGCGGCGAGCTCGCTGCCCGGTCGGCACGATGTTCTGGTAGGGCATCTCTGCGACCCGAACCGAGCCGGCAGGCGGGGTGGCCGCCCAGTCAGGGGTTCTGGCCCGCACCACCTGTGAGGTCCCGTCGGCGTAGTGCACGACCCAGTCGTTGGTGACCGGGCCGTACGTCGACGCCGCGAGCACGCCCACCGTCGAGCCCTGACCTCGCAGTGAGAAGCTCTGCCCGTTCGCGAGAACGTTGCCGCGCTCGCCCGGAGCGACGTCCGGCCAGGTCAGGTCGACGCCGGACACGGTGACAACTTCCCCGGGAGTGAGACCGGCCGCCGCAAGCGCCTGGAAGGAGTACGACGTCCCGGCACCACCGAACCCGGCTCCGAGCCCGGGCGGGTTGATGTTGTCGTCGGACGTGATGCCGATGTTGGTGAATGCCTCCGCGAGCGTTTCCAGCGGCACGGACACGCCGATCGTGTCCTTGGCGAGCGGCACCAGATCACCCTGCTCTCGGCCGGCTACGTTGATCTGGACGGACCCCGGATCGGAGACCTGGCCGCTCAGGGCAAGATCCGCGACGACGGTCTGGCCGGCGCCGACCTGGAGAACGCCGCTCGACGGCTCGACCGCGATGCCCGGCGGCGGGTCGGCCGACCAGACGAGGGTGGCCGGTTCGGGTGAATCGTTCCTGACGCTCAGCGTGGCTCGGGCCGGAGCGCGGTCCTGTCCGACGATGACGGCGGGCGGACCGGCGTCAACGGTGAACTCAACCGGGACGAGCGAATCCGGACCGTAGACCTCCATCTCGTAGAGCGAGTAGCCGTAAGTCGTCCCGCGCTCGGTCATCGAGAGCCGCAGGTAGCGTCCATGCCCCCTGGCGCGGAGGACGTCGAGTCCTCCATCGGATGTTGACGTGGTCGCGAATATGCGCCAGGCCCGGCGGTCGTCGCTGACCTCGATCGAGTAGCCCTTCGCGTACGCGGTCTCCCAGCGCAGCACCACCGTGGAGAGGTCGACGGAGCGACCCAGATCCACCACCACCGACTGAGGGGCGGTCTTCGGTCCACACCAACGGGTGGCGGGATCTCCGTCGACCAGCGCGGCCTCGTGGCAGTGCCTCAGCTCTCGCGATGACGACCACGCAAGCCGCCCGAGGGCGAGGTTGCCGGTAGCGCTGGCGAGCTCGTGATCCCAGTGGGGCTCGTGCCCGACCGCGAACGCGTGCGCGGCCAGCGCGTCCCAGCTCGCCGCTGCCCGGTTCGAGTCCCACAAGTGCTCGGTCATCGCACGCAACGGCATCGCAAGGCGGCCCGCCTGCTGGTCCTCCGTCATCGCCCCGGGCAGGTCGTTCCAGACGTGGAGCTGGCCACCGAGGATGCCCGGCGCGTGAGGGTCGGTGAGGTTCGGCCCGAGCGCGTCGGGCCACTGGGACATGTCCCACTGGTCATAGATCACCCGAGGGTCGAGGTTGTTGTAGTCGGGCGTCACTCCTGGGACGTCGTACAGGACTCCCCGATTGGCGTTGACGAGCTGATAGCCGGCGTCGAGGAACTCCTGGGCACGCACCGACCCGTGCTGGATGGACCAGTACTCGAGGACGATGTCGCGGTTGGCCTCCACGACGGCGCCGCCTTGGGCTCCGTCGTTCCAGATACGCATCGTCTTCCCGTGCGACCGGACGATGTCGTCGAGGAAGTTGGTGAAGTCGAGGACGGAATCATGTGCGTTCGCCTCCGGGCCGTAGTGCGCCCTGGCCCAGTCGGTCAGGACTGGGTAGGCGGCCCAGTCGCTGGTGAACTCATCGCCTCCCGTGTGGATGTAACGACCGTCGAACAGCGGTACGAGCTCATCGAGCAGGTCCTTGACGAATGCGCGTGCAGCAGGGTTGGTCGGATCCAGGTTGTTGGGATTGCGATTGCCGTTGCGATCGACCACCTGCAGCTCGGGATGCTCACGCAGCGCGAACTGCATGTGCCCCGGCATCTCGAACTCGGGGATCACCTCGACGTGGTACTTCGCGGCATAGGCGACGAGATCGCGGACCTGCTGCCGGGTCCAGTGCTCGGGCGAGACGACCTCGGGGTGCGTACGGCTCTCGATCCGGAAGCCCTGGTTGTCGGTGATGTGCCACCGGACCTGGTTGAACTTGAGGTAGGAGAGCTCGCGGATCTGCCGGCGCATCCACTGCGTGGTGAAGTACTTGCGGCCGACATCGACCATCAGGCTGCGCTCCGGGTACGCCGGCCAGTCGGTCGCCGATCCGCCGGGGATCCGATCGGACTGGCGCAGCAGTTGGAGCACGCTGCGGGTCGCCGCGAACACCCCGTCCGGTGTCGCGCCGGACAGGGTGATCGCCCGGTCGACCGTCATCGTGTACTGCTCCGGGCCGCGCGTGTCGTCACCGGGATCCAGCGTCATCCGGATCGACGCCGTTCCGACCCCACCGTCGCCGCCGGGCCGACCGTCGCGAGAGACCCGCACCATCACTCGCCGGCCTGTCAGTGTGCGCAGGTCAGACTGGAACGTCTCGGCGTCGTCGCGCAGCTCCGCGGCATAGCGTCCGTCGATCTCGATCCACACCAGGCCGGCGGGCAGGACGAAGTCCGCGCCGCCTCGCTCCCACGTCTGCATGGCCGGCACCGTGACCGGATCGGCCGACGAGGTCGCCGGCGGGCCGGTCGGCGCGAGCATGCCGGACTGCCCGGTCGTCGCGGCGGGCGGTGTGGCAGCCACCCCTGCCGTCCCTGCAAGCACCACGCCGAGACACGCCACAGACGCAGCGACCCGACATGCTCCGACCCTGGTGACCTGATCCATGCCGCGCTCCCGAGAGGTGGAATTGGTCTAGACCTCTCGGCATTCAAGTGGCCCCCCGCCGGACCTGTCAAGACCGATGTCACTCGGGTGTCAGACCTCGCTGAGCGGGAACCAGAGCTCACAGCGGTCGGCGGGGAAGACCGCATCGCCGATCTCGATCGGACGCCCGCGCAGGAGTGACCGGCGTGTCAGACGGAAGACCGGGCGGCTGGACGCAGTCTCGAGAAGTCGCACCTCCTCGACGTTGGGAAGCCCGGCACGCACGGACTCCTCGCCCGAGTCGGGGCGCTTCCCGCGGCGTTCGAGGTACTCGTAGAGGCTGCCCTCGAGCAACTCCTCCATCAGGTCCGGCACCATGTCAGCCCGTAGCCAGGTCTGCTCCAGGGCAAGGGGAACGGCGTCCCCAAGACGTAGCCGCCGAATCTTGAACAGCCTCGTTTCGGCGCCGAGGAACTCGACGACTGTTTCCGGCGGGTTCTCGTCGACTCCGCTCGCAAGAATCTTGGTGGTCGGCTCCAGGTCATGCTCGCGCAGCTCCGCAGCGAACGAACCCAGGCGGACCCGCAGCGAGATCGGCTCGGGTGCCCGCAGGTTGCCCCGACCGTGGACCGTGCGCACCAGTCCTTCCTGAGCCAGCGATGCGATCGCCTGACGCACCGTCATCCGGGCCACACCCCACTCCTCGGCCAGCTGCCGCTCGGGAGGCAACGGGCCACCCGGGGGCAGCTGCGCCACGAGCTCGCGCAGTCGCTCGCCCAACTCGCTGTGCTTGGTGGCGCGTCGCTCGACCGTCATCTGGCCAATCTTGCCCGGAGAGCGCGCGCATGCGACAACAACCACTGCGGCTACCTCGAACTGCTCGACGACGAGCCCGGCTCTTCACAGCGGGAGATTCCATCGTCGCCCCGGGCGCTCGAAGTCCCCGACGGGGGCGGGCGCGGGGTGAGCAGCTCGACGCGTTGACGGAATGGAACACAGGTCTAGGAGGACCAGGCCGCGAGGTCCCGGCCGCGGCACGTCCTGGCACGCTCTCGCGCTGGTCCGCCAGCCACTCGCGGACGTCCGGGATCGCGTACTTCAAATGAGAGACTTGATCCAGCGTCCAACAACTGTGCCGGCAGATGGAGCACCGCGCACCCTTGTCGACGGGGCCTGCGTGGGCGAGCCTGACGACATGGACCTTCTCGGGTACGTGTCCCACCACCGCTCTGCGCGGGCCGCCGCGGTCGGACTGGCCGCCGTCGGCCTCGTCGCCTCCCTCAGTCTCGGCCCCGGGGGCTCGCCGCCCGCCAGCGGCACGGCATCGTTCGTCAGCACGACCACCCACCACGGCGTCTCGCCGCTGCCGCTCGGACCTCCCGGCCTGCCCGAGACGCGCACGACCACGACGCTCGAGCGCGGTGTCACGTGGACCCACATCGAGCGGGGAGCGACCAGTCCCGACGTGCGGTGGGTCGTGGAGCTCAGCATCCCCTCGTCCGAGTCCAGCCCCGACCCGGACGCTCCCCCGCGCGCGGTTCAGGACCGGACGGCGGCCGACGCCTTGGTGGCCCAGCTGGCCGCCGCCGGCGTGTCGTCCCAGGCCCAACCCGTTGAGCAGCCCGCGACCGCCGACGTGCCCGCGGGCGTGATCGGCTACCGCGTCCGCCTGGCCGCGACCTACGCCAGCAAGGCCGAGGCGGACGCCCAGGTCGCCACGCTTCGCGGCCAGGGATTCACGTCGCGCAGCTGGTACGCCGGCTGGGACGGCGGCAACCAAGCGGCCGGCCACTGGTCGCTGGAGGTCCTCACGATCGACCCGCACCGCTTCCGCGGCGACCTGCGCTCCACCTACGGCCCCGACATCGAGAAGCGGGAGACGACGTCCGCCCTGGCGGCGTACGAGCACGCGGCGGCGGCCGTGAACGCGGGATTCTTCGTGCTCGACCCTGCCGCCGGCGCAGAGGGCGACCCCGCCGGCGCCGGGGTCTACGACGGCAGTCTGGCCTCCGAGCCGGTCGGACGCCGACCCGTGCTGGTGCTGCGCGAGGACGCCCGCTCGACGCAGATCACCCGCCCGGTGTGGCGCGGCACGGTGCGTCTGGCGAGGGGCACGGCCCTGCTCGACGGCCTCAACCGCGTGCCCGGCTTGATCCGCAACTGCGGCGGCGTCGGCGACTCCCCGACCGACCACCCGCTGCACGACATCACCTGCACGGATGCCGGCGAGCTCGTCGCGTTCGACACGCAGTTCGGCGCGCGCACGCCCGGCGGCCCCGGACGTGAGGTCGTGACGGACCGGCACGGGCGCGTGATGGCGATCGCTGACGTGCGCGGCACCGCGCTGAAGCCCGGTCAGCAATCGCTCCAGGCCACCGGCGACCGGGTCCCCGAGCTCGCCGGCCTCGTCGTCGGCGACCGGCTCGACCTGCGCACGCACCTGTACTCGGGGAAGGGACAGCGGCTCGACCGACCGGGCGTCTCCGTTGTCAACGGCGGGCCGCTGCTGCTTGCCCATGGCCGCGAGCGGATCACCCAGGCCGCGGACGGGATGGTGCGCCCGGGTGATCCGTCGTTTGCCTATGGATGGGTGCTGCAGCGCAACCCGCGCACGTTCGCCGGCGTCGACCGCCAGGGCCGGACTGTCCTCGTCACCGTCGACGGCCGCCAGCTCGACCAGAACGGCCTCTCGATCCCCGAGACGGCCGACGTCGCCAGGGCGCTCGGCCTCGTCGACGCCGTGAACCTCGACGGTGGCGGATCGACGGCGGCGGTTGTCGACGACAGCGTCGTCTCGCACCCCTCCGATGCGACCGGAGAACGGCCCGTCGGAGACGCCATCGTCATCCGCTGACCAGACGGTCCTGCTTGGTCCGCGGGGGCACAGCCGAACCGTTGTGGCAGCCGCCGACATGCCCGCGTACCAGGCTGAGACCACGAGAGCGACTTCATCGGTCGCCCTTGCGCGGTGGAACTTCTGGACTGACGGGATCTGAACCGCTGCGAGAATGGCGACCGTGCGCCGCTATGAGGGGACTGTCTACGACAGCGACCGCTGGGACGGCTTCGAGCTTCGCCCCGGTGACATCGTCATCGCTCCGCCGCCGAAGTGCGGGACGACGTGGACGCAGATGATCTGCGCTCTGCTCGTCCTGCAGGAACCGGAGCTCCCGCTCCCGTTGGACAGGCTCTCGCCGTGGATCGACATGGTGACCCGGGCCCGCTCCGAGGTGTTCGCGGATCTGCAGGCCCAGACGCATCGCCGGTTCCTCAAGACCCACACGCCTCTCGACGGGATACCCAACGATCCGACGGTCAGCTACATCTGCGTCGGGCGTGACCCCCGCGACGTCGCACTGTCGATCGACCACCACATCGACAACACGGACGTCGGCGCCTTCCTGGCAGCCCGCGAACAGGCGGCAGCGATCGACGGCATCGAGCTCGAACCGTTGCGACCAAGACCGCCGCGCCCGGACGGCGAGCGCGACCGCTTCTGGCAGTGGGTCGACGACGAGACGCCGTCCACGCAGGTCGGGTCGTCGCTGCGGCGTACCGTCGAGCACCTGCAGACGTTCCGCGACGCCGCAGACCGGCTCGACATCGTGCTCCTGCACTACGACGACTTGAAAGCGGACCTGGAGGGACAGATGCGGCAGCTCGCCGCCCGCCTCGGCATCGACGTGGCCGAGCATCGATGGCCGGGCCTGGTCCGAGCGGCAACGTTCGAGTCGATGCGCAGCAGAGCCGAGACGACCGTCCCCGGCGGTGGGCGTGAGCATTGGATCGACCCCGCCGCCTTCTTCCACCGCGGCACCAGTGGCCAGTGGCACGACCTCCTCGGCCACGCCGACCTCGAGCGGTACGCAGCCCGTGTGCGAACTCTTGCTTCCCACGACCTCATCGACTGGGTGCACCGCGAAGCGATCGACTGAGGTTCCCGCTCGGCAGGTGCTCCGCGTTGCCGAGGCGAACCCAACTGCGCGGGTGCGCAGACGGTTGGACGATGGACGTAGGGCACACGTCAGCGCCGGTACGCCGCGCCATCACCGCTCGTGGGCGAGCCTTGATCCTGTGTCCGAGAACATCGTCGAGCCGGCTCACGCTGGGGTACGGCGGCGCTGGCGGGCTGCCCGGGCTCGGCAGACGGCAGCGATCACGAGCCAGCTCAGGAGGTAGACGACCAAGAGCGCCGGTGACACCAGCAGGAGCAACACGGCAGCCACCACCGAGGTGACGACCGCCGCTTTCACTGCAGGCGCCCCTGTCTGCCAGACGGCTCGGACCGCGGCCCACGCCGGGCTCCTTCCATGCGCACGCGCCTTGATGCCCTCGACCCCGGCGGCCTGCAGCACACCTCCGGACTCGGCGACGGCGTCGAGCCTGTCGAGCCAGCCGGTGACCTTGCGCTCCAGCTTCGCTGCGGCTGTCCCGACGGCAGCGTCGAGGACAAGGCCGAATGCTTGTGCCGGGCCGGGACTGGTTCGGGCGATCTGGTCCGTCGATGCGTCGGTTGTTCTGATCGCGCTTGTAGTCATCGCGGCGCCTCCCGGGTTTGCCGTACCCGTTGCGGCCCGATCAACACGGCCCGATCAACACGGCCCGATCAACACGGCCCGATCAACACGGCCCGATCAACACGGCCCGATCAA
>NZ_JBHTDF010000025.1:625784-630589 GCF_042666375.1 Nocardioides sp. GCM10030259
CGACGGCCCGATCAACCTGCGAGCGTTCGGCAGGATCGGCCACCCTCGGCCGAGGCCGTCCGGTATCACGCTCAGGGTTTGCGGGTGATCCGGTAGTGCAGGGTCAGGAACGGGAAGCCGAAGACCCAGAACGCGTGCTCGGCGCGGAGCGCGCCGTCGTCGACGTACACGTCGAGCTGCTCCTCGAAGCCGGGCACGGCCAGGGCCGTCAACTCGTCTGCCGCCGTGTCGACGTAGGTGATGTAGTGCCCCGCCTGCCCGTCCTCCACCCGGCTCGTCAGCCGCAGGCCTCCGCCGGGTCGTGGCTGCGGCCGCAACGTGGCGGTGAAGCTGCCCTCGGGGACGGGGAACCCGACGCTCACGTAGCCGCGGCCGCCGTGGGTGTAGGTGGTGTAGATACCCAGCATGATCGGCTCGTCGTCGTCGGCGAACGAGCGGACCCAGCCACGCACGGACACGACCCCGTCGACCCCGGTGACGGTGTCGATTCGGCTGCGGATGCCACGCTGGGCCTCGCGCTGGTTCATGGGCATGCTGGCCTGTCCGAGCGGGCGCGCGACGAGGGTGCGGTAGAGCAGGTAGCCGGGCCGGACCCACAGCCGCCACTTCGGCACGATGTCGAGGGCGAAGCGAGTGGTGTGCTCGTAGAACTCCCGCACCAACGGGTCGACCTGGCCCGGATCGAGGTCCGGGCCGGCAAGAGCGTCGAGCGAAGCGACGATCCCGGTGTCCGGCGCGTCGGCGGTGTAGCGGGCACCCAGCTCCTCGGCGAGGCCCTGGACGTAGTCGGTGCCGACGTACCTCGACCGCGCGGGCCGCGGTACGACGAACGGCAGGTCGGCGGCGCGCACGCGTTCAGCGAGCAGACTGACCTGGGCGTCGCGGAAGACCAGTGCGGACAGGCTGCGGTAGGCGAGCACGGTGCTGCTGGCAACCACCGCTCCCGGAGCCTGTCGCCGCGCGAGCAGCCGTCCGACGGCGAGGCCGACGGCCGGGCCCATCGCCACCTTCTGTGGTCGTATCCCCATCGCACCGACGACGGCGCCCGTGCCGAGCCCGACCGTCCCGGGACGTGCGCCGCCCACCTTCTCCGAGACCCATCCCAGCGGGGCGGCCAGCGCGACGCTCACCGCGATCCGCTGCCACAGTGCCGGGATCTCGCCTTCCTGTTGGCGAGCCCGGGAGACGGCCTCGGAAGCTCCCAGGCCGACCGCACCCACCAAGGCGCCCCCGGCCGCGGCCTTGATCCCGCGATGCGCGGCCAGCGAAGCTCCGGCGATCCCCCCGGCACAGGCTGCGAAACCGACGGACGAGGAGGTGGCCACGCTCGTGACCCTAGCCCGGAGACGTACGGCGCACTCGCGGTCTCCGGCGGCAGTGGCATCCTGACCGCATGCAGCCCGTCCAGGTGTGGATCCGGTCCGAGTCCCGCGGCACCGAGCGGCGGACGCCCGTCGTACCCGCCGACGTCCCGACATTGCTGGACGCCGGAATCGAGGTGACCGTCGAGGAGTCGCTCCAGCGCATCTTCGCCATCGAGGAGTACGACGCGGCCGGGGCGACCATCGTGGGTGAGGGAACCTGGACCGACGCACCCCACGACGCCTACGTCCTGGGAATCAAGGAGCTCCCCGACCAGCCGGCGTCGCTGCACCACCGGCACATCTACTTCGCGCACGCGTTCAAGGGCCAGGCGGACGCCCGCCGCACCCTGGAGCGATTCCGCCGCGGCGGAGGTCGGCTCCTCGACATCGAGTACCTCACCGACAAGGACGGCCAGCGGGTGGTCGCGTTCGGCTACTGGGCCGGCTACGTGGGCGCCGCTCTCGGCGTGCTGCTCCTGGCCGGGAACCTGGCCACGCCGCTCGCCCCGATGGCCAAGCACGAGCTCGACGCGGAGCTGGAGCAGGCCGGGAAGGCCGGGGCCGACCAACTGCTGGCGCTCGTCACCGGGGCGCGCGGGCGATCCGGTCGCGGTGCCCAAGGGGCGCTCATGACCGCCCGGATCCCCGTGACCCGGTGGGACCGGCAAGAGACGCGGGACCTGCACAAGCAGGCGCTCCTCGGCCATGACCTGCTGGTGAACTGCGTGGTCACGCACACCCCGACGACGCCGTTCGTGGAGCGGGCGGACCTGGACCACGAGCGCCGGCTGCGTGTGCTCGCGGACGTGACCTGCGACGTCACCGGCCCCACCAACATGCTCCCGGTGAACACCGAGATCACCACGTGGCAGGAACCGGTTCGACGACTGGACGGCGGCTCCCCGGAGCACGGCACCGCGCCGATGGACGTGATCGCCATCGACAACCTGCCCTCGTTGCTCCCACGCGAGGCCAGCGAGGGGTTCAGCGCTGACCTGACCCCGCACCTGCTCGGGCTGGCCGAGGCGGGCGGCCCGTCCGAGCCGTGGCAGGCGGCGGGCCGCGCCTTCGACCAGGCGATCCGGAAGCTCGAGGCCCCGGACGGGTCCTAGCCTCCGGCGCGCAGGGCGTCAGGCGAGAGCCCTGTTCCCGGCAGCGCGAGGTCGGACGCCGGTGTCACGATCAGCGCCGTTCTCTCCCGCTGGACCTGATGAGTCGAGGGGTTCGACCATGAAGCGGTGACTTCCTGGTACAGCAACCCGCCTGCCCGCGCCTGGACGACCTCCGGATGGTCCGCCGCGGCGCGGGACTTTCACCGCTCGCTCCCCGGTTACCGGCCGACTCCGCTGGTGGAGCTGCCCAGCCTGGCCGCCGAGCTCGCGGTGGGCAGCGTCCTGGTGAAGGACGAGTCCTCGCGGCTGGGGCTTCCGGCGTTCAAGGTGCTGGGAGCCTCCTGGGCCTGCCACCAGGTGCTCCAACGCCAGCCGGGAGCGGAGCTGGTGACCGCGACCGACGGCAACCACGGCCGGGCGGTCGCCCGCACGGCCGCTCACCTCGGGGTGACGGTGACAGTGTTCGTCCCGGACGTGATGCAGCCGGAGCAGGCCGCCCGGATCGCAGCCGAGGGGGCCGAGGTGATCCGGCTGGAGGTCGGGTACGACGACGCAGTCCGCACCGCCGCGGCGTACGCCGCGGAGTCACCGGATCGCGCGCTCGTCCAGGACACCGCGTGGGACGGGTACACCGAGGTGCCCCGCTGGATCGTCGAGGGCTACCAGACCCTGCTCCAGGAGATCGACGACCAGCTCGGACGGCCCGCGGGCCTGGTCGCGGTGCCGGTCGGCGTCGGATCGTTGGCCGAGGCCGTCGTCCGCCATCACCGGCGACCAGACGCACCGCACCCCGTCGTGCTCTCGGTCGAGCCGGACACCGCTGCGTGCGTCCTGGCCAGCCTGGCCGCCGGCGCGCCGACGTCGGTTCCCACCGCGGCCACCGTGATGGCCGGCCTCAACTGCGGCACCGTGTCCCACACTGCCTGGCCGGTGCTGCGCGACGGCTGCGATGCCGCCGTCGCGGTGGACGACGAAGCGGCACGGCTCGCGGTGACCGACCTCGGCCGGCTCGGGGTCTCCTCCGGCCCCAGCGGCGCCGCCACCCTGGCTGGCGTGCGCGCCGCTCTGAGCGACCCCGGACGCCGAGCCGCCCTCGACCTGCGCGACGACTCCGTCGTCGTCCTCCTCAGCACCGAAGGAAATTCCGCAGGACGTCAGCTACACCCATGAGTTCGCGCTCACCGTCGACGACGACATCCTCTCCGCAGGGATCGCCTACCTCCACCAGATCGTCCTCGACAGCCTCCCGAGCTGAAAAGTGTCGACACGTCGTCGCCGGTCTGTCCGGACCCTCTCGGGTCAGATGAGTTCCGGCTCCGTCTTCTCGCGCACCTCGTCCTCGGTGACGCCGGGGGCCAGCTCGACCAGCTGCAGGCCGTCAGGGGTGACGTCGAGGACGCACAGGTCGGTGATGATCCGCTGCACGACGCCGCGGCCGGTGTAGGGCAGGGAGCACTCGTTGACGATCTTGTAGGAGCCGTCCTTGGCGACGTGCTCCATGAGCACGATGACCTTCTTGGCGCCGTGGACCAGGTCCATCGCGCCGCCCATGCCCTTGACCATCTTGCCGGGGATCATCCAGTTCGCGATGTCGCCGGTCGCCGAGACCTGCATCGCGCCGAGGATCGCGGCGTCGATCTTGCCGCCGCGGATCATCCCGAACGAGGTGGCCGAGTCGAAGAACGACGCACCCCGGCGCAGCGTGACCGTCTCCTTGCCGGCGTTGATCAGGTCCGGGTCCTCCTCCCCGTCGAGCGGGTAGGCGCCGACCCCGAGGATGCCGTTCTCCGACTGCAGCACCAGCTCCACGTCGTCGGCGACGTAGTTGGGCACCAGCGTCGGCAGCCCGATACCGAGGTTGACGTACGACCCGTCGGACAGCTCCGCGGCCGCCCGGGCGGCCATCTCCTCACGGCTCCAGCTCATCGGACGGTCCTCTTCTCGATCCGCTTGTCGGCGGCCTGCTCGGGCGTCAGGGGCACCACGCGCTGCACGAACACCCCCGGGGTGTGGATCTGGTTGGGGTCCAGCTCGCCGGGCTCGACCAGCTCCTCGACCTCCGCGATCGTGACCCGCCCGCACATCGCCGCGAGCGGGTTGAAGTTCCGCGCGGAGTCGTTGTACACGAGGTTGCCGTGCCGGTCGCCCTTCCAGGCCCGCACCAGCCCGAAGTCGGCGACGATCGCGTGCTCGAGCACGAACTCCCTCTCCACCACCCGGTCGCCCTCGGCCGTTTCGAAGACCTGGGTCTGCTTCGCCGGCGAGGACACCACGACGTTGCCCTCCTCATTGCCCAGGCCGTCGTAGCGCCACGGCAGCCCGCCCTCGG